>NZ_JANKJL010000001.1:0-860925 GCF_041414805.1 Sporosarcina sp. OR05
TCTTTATCATCCTTTTCGTTTACCCTTCAAGCAGTCCCTCTCGTTCGTTTCACACCAATCACCATGAGAGTGACCGCGCTCGTTACGTTCAATAGGACAGCGATGATTAACAATATCCATTGAATTGTCTTAGGTACCGGGAGTGTGATGGAAAGGACAAGTGCAATTGAACCGATGACGAGCATAGAGATGATCATTGGCATTTTCATTACGTTAACACGCTACTTTCTCACTGTTAGTTCAAGCAACTTACTTTTGTTTTAAATAGTTTTTTGGTGGCACAAGGTTAAAAATATCATGGTCTTCAAACGCATCCACTAAGCGGTCGAGCCATTCAAAGTAATCACGCATATATTCGAGTTTCTCAATATCGATGGCGAGCGTTTCTTTTAATTGTTCATCAAGACCTTCTTCTGCTTGTAATTTTTCCAATTCGCTTAACGATTTTCGGACTGCGACTAAATGGAGGGAGATCGAGCGTCTCCATTTTATTGAAAAAAGATCAATAAAGCTTTGATACCAATCGTCTTTTACTTGATATAAGTCTTTCCGCACTCCGCGTTTCCAAGCACGTTCCACTAACTTCAAGTCTGCCAACGCTCTAACAGAAGTGCTCATACTTGTTTTACTCATTCCTAATTCTTCCGTCATATCATCCAGCGTCAGAGGTTCGTTATGAAAATACATCATACCGAACTGTCTACCGGCAGAAGGTGTGAGGCCATATAGATGTATATTTTGTGCGATCGTTTCAATAATCCGCTCGCGTGCTTTTTCAACTGTCTCTTTACCTTCCATAATACAACTCCTTCTCAATCCTTCACGAGAAATTCCTGTCACTTTCCTAAGCGTATTATAACTACTTCCAAATTGCAATGGAAAGAATAAGTTTGTACAGTTTTTACTGTACAAACAATTAATTTAGAAAAAACGGTTGAAAATGCATAAATGTTATGCATATACTTATACATATTGATTCACAGAGATTAGGGAGTGTGCGCATGAATGACCAGTTGAAGAAAATTGAAGTAAGGCATACAACGAAAATCTTCGGGAAACATAGTAAGCGCGCTGCGCAGTTGTTGAACGAAGGCAAGACGAAAAAAGAAATTCTTCAGATGACGGGGGCTACGGTTGGTGTCAACAACGCAAATTTTGATGTGCTTGATGGTGAGATTTTTGTCATTATGGGACTATCAGGAAGCGGTAAGTCCACGTTAGTTCGGATGTTAAACCGGTTAATTGACCCGACAATGGGCGAGATACGAATCGATGGGCAAAATATTGTCGGTATGAACAAAGAGCAATTGCGTGAGGTGAGAAGAAAGAAGATTGGAATGGTTTTTCAAAACTTCGCGCTCTTTCCGCATAAGACCATTCAGGAAAACACGGAATACGGACTCGAAATCCAAGGTATAGCAAAAGCAGACCGCGCAACGAAAGCGCGTGAATCTCTCCAGCTTGTAGGACTTGCAGGGTATGAAGATCAATTCCCGAGCCAACTAAGTGGTGGTATGCAACAACGTGTCGGCTTGGCGCGAGCACTTGCCAACGATCCGGATGTGTTACTGATGGATGAAGCATTCAGTGCATTGGATCCTCTCATTCGAAAAGATATGCAAGATGAGCTTCTTCAGTTGCATCATGATATGGGGAAAACGATTATCTTCATTACCCATGATTTGGATGAAGCATTGCGAATAGGCGATCGAATCGCATTGATGAAAGACGGGGATATTGTTCAAATTGGAACACCGGAAGAAATTCTTATGAATCCTTCCAATCAGTACGTGGAACGATTTGTTGAGGATGTCGATTTGTCCAAAGTATTGACAGCTGGACACATTATGAAGAAAGCGGATTCAGTACAACTAGATCGTGGGCCAAGAGTGGCATTACGTCTAATGGAACGGCTCAGCATTTCTTCTATCTATGTAGTCGATAAAGGCAATCGGTTGCTTGGTGCTGTAACGGCACAAGATGCTGTACAAGCAACGGACACAGGAAAATCCTTAGATGACGTTTTGGTTAAAGATGTTCTTGTCACTTCACGTGACACAATTTTAACGGAATTGTTCGATACAGTTTCAACCGCATCTATTCCGGTTGCTGTTGTAAATGAAACGAACCAGTTGGAAGGGATTATTATTCGTGGTGCACTAATCGGCGCTTTGGCAGGCGACGGCCAGTTTATTAATAGTGAATTGGATACGCAGGAGACAGAAGTAAAAGAAATCGAGGTGACTGTACATGAATGAATTAATTCCTCGATTGCCATTTGCTGATTGGATTGATACGGGAATTGATTGGCTTGTATCGAATTTTGGGACAGTGTTTGACGGTATTTCCGAATTCCTGAAGGGGATTGTAGATGGTGCTGTAGATGTGATGGCACTCGTTCCTTCTATTGTAATGTCCGTTCTATTCGCTTTACTTGCTTGGTTCATATCGACCCGGCGGATTGCTATTTTTACGTTAGTTGGTTTGCTATTTATTGACTATCTAGGCTATTGGTATTCAATGTTGCAAATGTTATCACTTGTCCTAACATCCGTCATCATTTCACTCGTCATCGGGATTCCGCTTGGCATTTTGGGGTCTCAGAAAGCGACAGTGAAAAAAGTCATCAATCCAGTATTGGACTTGATGCAAACGATGCCGGCATTCGTCTACCTATTGCCAGCCATCTTTTTCTTTAATATCGGTGTCGTACCAGGTGTTGTTGCATCGGTTATTTTCTCGATGCCTCCGACAATCCGTTTAACGATGCTTGGTATTGAACAAGTGCCGAAAGATTTGATTGAAGCGACGGAAGCATTCGGGTCTACTTCATGGCAGCGATTGTTGAAAGTTCAAATTCCATTGGCGAAGCCGACGATTATGGCAGGAGTCAACCAAAGCATTATGTTATCCCTGTCGATGGTCGTGATTGCGTCCATGGTCGGTGCACCAGGACTCGGTGAAGAAGTGTATCGAGCAGTTACACAGTTGAAGACAGGTGTCGGTTTCGAAACCGGTTTGTCAATTGTTATTGTAGCGATTATTCTTGATCGAATTACGCAACATGCAGGAAAGAAAAAACAAGGGGGAGTATCATCATGAAATTGAAAAAGAAATTATTTGGGCTAGGAACAGCAGCGTTACTCGCAGTTGGTTTAGCAGCATGTGGAAATGATGAAGGAGATTCTACTTCAAGTGGCGATGCAGATACAAAATCCGTCGGTGAAGCTGTCGACTACAAAATTACAGGCGTTGATCCGGGCGCTGGCATTATGGAAGCGACGGATAAAGCCATTAAAGAATATGAACTTGAAGGCTGGGACGTTACGACTGGATCAGGTGCTGCGATGACAGCAGCGTTGAAAAAAGCGTATGACAAAGAGGAGCCCATCATCGTGACAGGCTGGACGCCTCACTGGAAATTTGCGAAATTCGATCTAAAATACTTAGAAGATCCTAAAGGTGTGTACGGTGGGGAAGAACAAATCAAAACGATCGCACGCACGGGTCTTGCGGAAGATTTACCGGAAGCATACGAAGTCCTTTCAAAGTTCCATTGGACTGAAGAAGATATGGGTGAAGTAATGGTAGCCATTCAAGAAGGTGAAAAAGAAGCAGTTGCAGCGCAAAATTGGATTGATGCAAATCCCGAGAAAGTTGCAGAGTGGACAGACGGTGTTGCATCCGTAGATGGTGTACCATTTAAACTTGCCTATGTGGCATGGGACAGTGAAATTGCAAGTCATAACGTTGCAAAACTTGTCCTTGAGAGTGTTGGCTATGACGTGACGTTAACTCAAGTGGAAGCAGGACCACTTTGGACAGCGGTTGCAGATGGTAGTGCGGATGCATCTCTTGCAGCATGGTTGCCAGTAACACACAAAACCTATGCTGATAAATTCGATGGACAGTTTGAAGTGTTAGGCACGAACATGGAAGGCGTTAAAATCGGTCTTGTTGTCCCACAATATATGGACATCGATTCCATTGAAGACTTAAAGTAATGGATAAATAGAAAAGAAGTCGGCCGTCATGATGACGAGTCGGCTTCTTTTCCTCTTGTGAAAAGTTGGCGAATCGTGTTTGAAAAACGGATACGAAGTTGGGAGATCAGCATTGACAAAACAAAGGTTTCAACATGCTTGGGGGAAAAGGGTCATAACGGCGTGCACAGATTTACATGTTTAACGCAGGGCAGGAGGTGAAATAGAAGGAGGAAGTGGAATAGATAAAGGGAGTTGAGTCATTTGAGAAACTATGCACGAGTTGTCCCGACTGTGATTCTAGCATTAGGGCTTGCTGCATGTGGGGATGAAAAACCAAAAGTGGATGAAAATGCTGAGACCGGCTTGACTGAAACGGAACCGATGGAAGGTGAATATAGCACTTCCGTTGAGTTGATCGGGAATGAAGGAGAGTCTGTTGGTGCAGTAGAATTAATTCAAAAAGAAAATGGTGTGATGGTAAAGCTACAGGCAGAAGGATTGCCTCCAGGTCCCCATGGCATTCATTTTCACGAAAAAGGTACGTGTGAAACGCCAGATTTTGAATCTGCAGGCGGACATTTTAACCCAACAGATGCTAGCCATGGATTGGAGCATGACGAGGGGCCACACGCAGGCGATTTGCCAAATATCGAAGTAAGTGAGGATGGCACAATTGACACGGAATTTCTTGCGAAGAATGTTACGTTAACATTAGGTGATGATAATTCATTGCTCCAAGAAGGCGGAACAGCGCTTGTCATCCATGCAGGAGAGGATGACGGGAAAAGCCAGCCGTCAGGCGATTCTGGAGAGAGAATTGTTTGTGGTGAAATCAAGTAAACGAAAAACGTTTTTTGCTCGTGTGGTACAGAGCGAAAGGCGTTTTTTTAATGCGTGTAGGAATAATGGAGCGTAGTGATGAATGGAAGAATACTCGTGCTGGTTTCTATCATCAAGGACAATTTGAGGATATAGGTATTAATTCATAAGGATTATTTTAAAAAATTTAATGACGAATGTGGGTAGAAGGTCTATACTAAGAATGGATTAGTTAGCAGTAAGAATAGGTCGAGAATTCTACATCTTGTCGAGTCTAGTGAAAAATTGAGAGTGAAGGAGAATATTTTATGAAATTACTAATGAAGAGTGCTCTTGCTGCTACAATTCTGTTCGGTGCAAAAGTCGAAGCAGCGGAAAAGTCGAAAGTGGAAGCCGAAATAATTAATGAGGATGAACAGAAGTTTGGAGATGAAAACGCAGTTGAACCAGGGATGGCACCCGATCATTTTTTGTATTTCTTAGATCGGTTTACGGAAAAAGTGCAGTTAGCGTTCACCCGTGACGACGAAAAAGAAGCGAAATTATTGATGGATTTTGCAAAAGAACGATTGGCAGAGTCTGACAAGATGGCGGATGCAGAGAAAGATCAGTACATAACGGACTTGATAGATGCTTATGTGGCAAATTTAGAGGCAGCAGAAGAACATGTCGCGCTTGTTGTCATGGATGATGCGAAAGATCAAGTGAGTAAAGAGCAATTGACGGATACTTTGGAAAAAGTGATTACGATGGAGACATCATCTAAAGTAGATGACGTAATCGATGAAGCAAAGAAACAAGAACTTGTTGAGAAAAAACAAGATGCGTACCTCTTAGCAAATAGTTTACGTGATCTCGATCAGGAACAAGTAAAAATGTTGCGTGAACAAGGATTCGGTTTTGGTGAAATCGTCAAAGTGGTGGTCTTTGCGAAAGAAGGGAATAAGACAGAAGCCGAAATTGTGGCGATGTTAAAAGAAGAGAACAAAGGATTTGGTGAAATTGCAAATGAGCTACAGATCAACCCCGCCGATCTCTTAAAGAACATTATGCGGGAGAAAGAAAAGTTCGTTGAGAAAGCGATTGAAGAGGCAGAAGAGAGCGGAAATGTTGAAGCGGTAAATGAACTTGCTAAATCGTTGGAGCGTATTCAGAAAGAGCAAATTGCGCTGTCGATGGCAAAAGAGTTTGGCGATGTTGAACAACGAGTAAATAAAAAACTGCAACGAATTAAAGAAAAAGTAGCTGCCGGCCAAATGAGCCAAGAAGTAGCTGACCGTAAAATAAAGCAAATTCAACAACAAGCAGAAAAGAAAATGGATAAGTTCCACAAAGAAGCAAAAGAGGACGCAGATGAAATTGCGGAAGCGTTAGAAGAGAGCAAGGAAGAAGCGCTGGAAGAACAGCAAGAGCAAGCTAAAAAGGCTGAAAAAGCAGAAAAGAAAGCGCAAGAGAAACTGGAAAAAGAACAAACTAAACAGCAAGAAAAAGAAAAGAAATTGCAGCAAAAGGAAGAAGAACAAGCTGAAAAAGTAGCTGAGAAAGCAAAAGAAGAGCAAGAAAAGGCCGAAGAGAAGGCGAAGAAAGAGCAGGAAAAGGCTGCGGAGAAAGCAAAAGAAGAGCAGGAAAAAGCAGCAGAGAAAGCGAAAAAAGAACAGGAGAAGGCTGCGGAGAAGGCGAAGAAAGAACAGGAAAAGGCTGCAGAGAAAGCAAAGAAAGAACAAGAGAAGGCGGCTGAAAAAGAGCAGCGAAATGACGAGGAAGACGAAGGTGAGGATGACTAACAGTTCGCTGTAAAGGCGAAATGCATTCTTACGAACACTCAGCTGCGCTGCCGCTGAGTGATTTCAGAAGATCGTAATGAATACTTGATTATATAAAATGATAAACCGCTTGACGCCATCTTATTATGGCTTCAAACGGTTTATTTTTTTGATGAGAGGCAAAGGCTTGTCCAACGTTACTGGCCTATTTGCATGCAAATAATTGTCGAGAAAGGGTCAATGATAAATCTGATCAAAATAGCACTTACAAGGAAACATATAAGGAAAAGTTTTCTGTAGATGCATCTTTAGTTCGTATAAAACGGCGCGCTGGTGTTCAATAAATTGAATCAGGCGGGAATAATGAGCAGAATACCTTCTCCCAAAATTATTGAAGGGATGGCCTTCTATATCGGATTCAATAGCAGGGGGATTGTCGTTAAAGAGACGAACATAATTGAAGGTAAAGTTGTAGTATTGCGATGCGACGGGTTAGCGTTGTGATACGAGGAGTTTATGTTGCGATACGAAGCATTAACGTTGTGATGCGGACCGAGCATTGCGATACGAAGGGTTAACGTTGTGATACGAAGCATTAACGTTGTGATACGGACCGAGCATTGCGATGCGAGGGGTTAGCGTTGTGATACGAAGAGTTTACGTTGTGATGCGGATCTAGCATTGCGATGCGAAGAGTTAGCGTTGTGATACGAGGAGCTAACGTTGTGATACGAAGCATTAACGTTGTGATGCGGACCGAGCATTGTGATACGAAGGGTTTACGTTGTGATACGAAGAGTTTACGTTGCGATGCGAAGGGTTACGTTGTGATACGAAGAGTTTACGTTGTGATACGAAGCATTTACGTTGTGATGCGCCGGGGTATATTGCAATCATCCCCCGAAACCTATCTATGACAAGTCATCATTATCAAGCAATTCAATATGCAAAAATAATATTGACAAGTAAAATTCATTATTATATTCTGAATAAAGTGTACTGTATACAGTCGACAACAAGTGAGGTGTTTGGCAATTGTCGAATTTCATCGTGAAAAAAACGACGTTGAAGGAACAGGTGTATGAATATCTGAAAAATGCGATTACAACAGGAGAGATAGGGCCAGGGGATCGCTTAATTGAGGAAAAAGTTTCTGAGACGTTGCAAGTGAGCCGCAGTCCCATCCGCGAAGCGGTTCGGATGTTGGAGAAGGATGGATTGCTGAATGTTCATGGTTCAGGCGGCGTGACGGTTGTGAATCCGACAGTTGAGGATTATCGGAACTTATATGAAACGCGAGTAGAAATGGAGTCTTTGGCAGCGTATTATGCAGCGCAGAGGCGGACAGATAAAGAGTTA
The DNA here is from genome assembly GCF_041414805.1 of Sporosarcina sp. OR05. NCBI lineage: Bacteria > Bacillati > Bacillota > Bacilli > Caryophanales > Caryophanaceae > Sporosarcina > Sporosarcina sp. OR05. The sequence goes on from NZ_JANKJL010000001.1 coordinate 7,928, forward strand.
GCAGAAATGCAGGAATTTATTGTAGAAATGCAAAAAAATGTGACGGATAACCACAATGTCAAAGGAATGCTTCAAGTCAATTTTAGCTTTCATGAAGCAATTGTAAGAGCCAGCCAAAACCCGTTTTTGATTTCAATGACCTTACAATTGCGTGGGGTGAATAGTTTCTATCGAAAGGCAATCCTTGAAGGCAATCCGTCTCATATGCGAGAAGCATTGCAAGATCATCTAGATATATTTCAGGCGATTGATCGACAGCAACAGGACGAGGCACGTGAATCGATGCGACGTCATATTGAGCGTGACTTTCAATCATTCATGAAAGTGGCATCAAAGTAGGAGGGAAAGCATTGGGAAATAAGAAAAAACCGTTAGCGGGTGTGAAAATATTAGAACTGGGGAACTTGGTGGCAGCGCCTTTTGCAGGAAAACTTTTCTCGGAATTTGGCGCTGAAGTAATTAAAGTTGAAGAACCGAAAAATGGAGACCCGCTGCGTAATTGGCGTGTTATGCACGAAGATACTTCAGTTTGGTGGTATGTGCAAAGTCGCAACAAGAAGTCAATTACAATCAATTTGCGGGAGCCGGAAGGACAGGAAATTGTTAAGAAATTAATCGGTGAAGTCGATGTCGTTCTTGAGAATTTTAAGCCAGGTACGTTGGAGCGATGGGGGCTTGGTTATGAAGAAATGAAAAAGGTGAATGCCTCTATCATTTTGACGAGAATTTCTGGATATGGACAAACAGGGCCTTATAAAGAAAAACCAGGTTTCGGAAGTGTTGCTGAGGCGATAGGAGGACTTCGTTATTTGACCGGTTATCCGGATCGTCCACCTGTCCGGGTCGGCATTGCAATTGGAGATATGATTGCTGGACTTTACGGTGTCATCGGAACGTTACTAGCAATACGCGCGCGTGATATCGATGCGAATAAAGAAGGACAAGTTGTCGATGTGGCTCTCTATGAAGCTGTTTTTAGTTTGCTAGAGGGGATCTTGCCTGAATATGATTTGACGGGACAAGTGAGGGAGCGAACGGGTAGTACTTTGCCTGGTATTGCACCTTCAAATACGTACAAATGTGCAGATGGAAAACATATTGTTATTGGCGGTAATGGCGATCGCATTTTCCAACGATTAATGCGTGCGATTGGAAGGGAAGATTTAGCGAAGAATCCTCTTTATGCGACCAATCAAGGCAGGGCAGATCATGTAGCGTTCATTGACGAGGCGATTGAGCATTGGACGATGCAACATTCTTTGAAAGAAGCACAACGAATACTAGATGAAGCTTCAGTTCCAGTAGGCCCTATTTATGGCATTCATGATATTGTCGCAGATGAACATTACCAAGCACGTGACATGTTAAAAGAGGTCTTGTTGCCAGATGGTGAAAAATTGCTTGTACCAGGGATAGTCCCGAAACTATTAAGAACGCCTGGCTCAATTGAATGGAACGGGCCAGAACTTGGTGCCCATAACAAAGAGGTATATGCGGATTTACTTGGTTTGACGGAGGAAGAATTTAAGGAGTTGAAAGAGAAGGGGGTAGTTTGAATGCCGGATGTGACGATCATTGACGTCAGTCCTCGTGATGGCTTACAAAACGATCCAAAACCTGTGTCTACAGAAGAAAAGCAACAATTGGTACGGATGTTAGTGGATGCGGGTGTTGAAAAAGTGGAAGTGACCTCATTTGTTCACCCGAAAAAGGTGCCACAGATGGCGGATGCAAAGGAATTAGTTCATTCGTTAGCTCACATGGAAGACTTGGAACCTATTGTGCTTATTCCAAATTTAAAAGGATATGAACGCACGAAGGAACTGAGCGTCAGTGAAATAAACTGGGTAAGTGCAGCTACCGAAACATTCAATGCGAAAAATATTGGCATGTCGATTGATGAAAATATGGAGCAATTTCTAAAGGTGTTGGAAGAGGCAAAACAAGATGGGATAAAAACCTGCTTTTCCGTAGCAGTTAGCTTCGGCTGTCCATATGAAGGAGATGTCGATGAGGAGCAAGTGTTACGTATCGTTCGACGGGTCAAGGAGGCAGGGGTTGACCGAATCGGAATTGCTGACACGATTGGCATTGCAACTCCCGACCACGTTGAAAGGTTAATGGGCAAAGTGTTAGAAATTGCAGGAACGACACCTGTTACGATTCATTTGCATGATACGAGAGGACTTGGCTTGGCGAATGCTTATATGGCGTATCGTGCAGGTGTCCGGATTTTTGAAACATCTGCCAGTGGAATAGGAGGTTGTCCATTTGCTCCAGGGGCAGCTGGTAACTTGGCTACAGAGGACTTAGTATATCTGTTTGAAAGAATGAACATTTCGACAGGAATTGATTTTGAAAAACTGTTGGATGCTGCGGATTACGCTGCAATTTTATCATCTAAAAATCCACTCGGAAGAATCCGTCACGTGGAAAGAAAAAAGGAAAAGGGGAATTAGGATGAAAAAATGGATGCTCGGTTTATTGTTAACAGTCGTAAGTATCTTTGCATTGTCCGCTTGCGGCGACGAAGGGGATAAGAAAGCAGATGCGAATACGTCTGGAAGTGAAGACGGTTATGAAAGTACGACAATTCGTTTGGCTTACAATTTACCGCAAGATCACCACATTGCAGTTGGAATTGAAAACTTTGCAAAAGAAGTTGTAAAAAGATCTGATGGAAAAGTAAATGTACAAGTTTACCCAGCTGGACAGTTATTGAGCGATAAGGACATGAACCAATCGATTTTATCCGGTGGAGTCGAAATGGGTGTGAATTCATCTACATTATGGTCGTCAACTGTGCCTGCAATGGGTGTGTTCGATGTTCCATACATGTTTAATGATTATTCGGCTGTTGGAGAAGCGGTAAACGGTGAATTCGGTGACAAACTGCGTGGCGCAATGGAAGAAAAAGGTGCAAAGGTGCTCATGTTTGCCGATTATGGTTATGTTCAATTTGCAAACAACAAGCGTAAGTTGACGAAACCCGAAGACTTCAAAGGGTTAAAGATTCGTAGCATTGGTGATTTACCATCTGAATTAATTCAAGCATATGGCGCTTCCCCTGTATTTATGGGTGGCGGTGAAGTATATATGGCTTTACAACGAAACACAGTTGACGGTGCAACGTCCGGTACAACGGCGATGCTTCAACGTAAATATGATGAAGTTACAAAATATTTGACTGTTAATAACTATGCGTATCTTGAGTTCCTTTTAGCTGTGAATAAAGATTACTGGGATAAACTTCCTGCAAAGACACAAGATTTATTGACGGAAGTTGCTGCTGAAACGGAAACATGGATTCGTGAACAGGCAGAAAAAGAAGATACGGAATCTGCAAAAGCATTAGAAGAAAAAGGTATGGATGTATACTATGTTCCTGAAGAAGAACTCGACGTTTGGAAAGAGGCTGCTGCTCCTGTCCGTGATGTGTTCATTGAAAATGCTGGCGATTTAGGCAAAGAGTTGTTGGATTTGATTGATAAGAAATAATTAGAGACAGGGGGGACCGCACATGAAAAAGGTCTATCAGTTTATGGATCTACTCATACGATGGGGTGCTTATGTGGCAGGGATACTCATTTTACTAACGACTGTCATGACGTTCTACGAAGTGGTTTCTAGGTCGTTTTTCGATGCACCTACTACATGGGCGACTGAGTTATCCATCTATGCAATCATCGGTAGCTGCTTTCTAGGCAGTGCCTATGCGGTTCGGACCTATTCGCATATTACGGTTGATATTTTAATTAATAATGTGAATGACAAGATGAAAACGATATTTGCCTATTTAACGAATACGCTAGGCTTAGTATTCAGTGTCATATTCACAATTTATAGCTATATGCATGTCGTGAAGACATTTAATTTGCAAGTGACATCTGCATCATTGTTGAGGATTCCGATGTATATTCCAGAATCTCTCTTAGTGATCGGTGGGGTGCTGCTTTGTATCGCCTTTGTTTTACAAATTATCGATGGTGGAGTCCATAAAGGAGGGGAGCACCTATGAATTTATTTTTCACCGGTGGGTTAGGGGTTCTTCTCTTAATTGGCTTGCCAGTCGCTTTTACGTTAAGTTTACTCGCGATTGCGGGAATGTATTTCTTTAATGGTGGAACGTTTGCTTTCATGCAAATTCCGATTATTTCCTACAAGTCGTTAGATGATTTCTCTCTGACGGCATTACCGATGTACGTTTTGATGAGTCAAGTGCTCGTCATCAGTGGAGTTGGGCGTGATTTGTATGAAATGGCGAGCCGTTGGTTCCGTCATTTGCCAGGAGGTCTGGCTATCGCGACACTGTTTTGCTGTACGATATTCTCCGCGATTTCCGGGTCAAGTGTCGCCACCGCAGTAACCGTCGGAGCGATCGCACTACCTGAAATGGTGAAGAGAGGCTATGATAAGCGCCATGTATTAGGGCTGCTAGCCGCAGGAGGAACGTTAGGAATTCTTATTCCACCCAGTATTCCAATGATTATATACGGATCAGTCACAGGTGAATCGGTCGGAAAACTTTTCGTTGCTGGTATTGTACCTGGAATTATACTGACGTTAGCATTCATGATTTTCTCTTCTTATCAAACGCGCCATATTAAAGATTTGCCGGCAACTTGGGGAGAACGGTTTGAAGCGTCGAAAAAAGCGATTTGGGGATTATTGTTACCCATCATTATTATTGGAGGCATTTATTCCGGTCAATTTACACCGACGGAAGCCGCTGCAGTAGGGGTTGTCCTTAGCTTTCTCATCGCAATTTTTGTGTACCGAAATTTGACGCTAACGACGATGAAACAGATTTTAATTGGAACCGTAAAAACAAACGCGATGATTTTATTCATCATTGTAGGTGCTATGCTGCTCGGTTATATTCTGACCATCCTACAAATCCCACAAAGCATTGTAAACTTTGCAACAGCTCAAGATATTTCGCCGTGGGTTATCTTTATTTTAATAAATGTTGTCCTGTTAATTCTAGGAATGTTCTTAGAAACCGTTTCGATACTCGTGATTACACTTCCCATTCTTTATCCGATTATCATGGCATTAGGGTTTGACCCAATTTGGTTCGCGATCATCATGGTGATCAACATGGAATTGGCACTCATCTCGCCACCTGTCGGATTGAATTTGTTTGTGTTGAAAGGTTTGAACAAAGAAAATACAATTAGTGAAATCGTTAAAGGTGTTGTTCCATACGCCGTCATCATGGTTGTTTTCATCGTCATTCTCTCGTTCTTCCCAGAAATCGCAACAGGTTTAATTCACAATAATATCAAGTAAAGTGAGCCCACAAGGTAGAGATACTTTGTGGGTTTTTTGGTTGTAATTATTGCGATACGAACGGAAAGTTGAGATACCGTGCAAGAATGCCTTTTCTAATAAAAAAGTTTTCGCTAGAGGATAGCAGCATTTGACAAGAAAAGCTGTCGATGTGAAGTGATTTATTCCATTTCGTGCAAATTAGTTGAGGAATGTAGCGTAAAAAGACGAAATAATTTGATTACATAATAGGTTAATAGCTTGTATAGTTGGAATACAACGATTTGATGGAGTGGGGGATTGGATGAGAAAGGTGTTAGCAATCATTCTGGGGTTGATGGCTGTTGGGTTGAGTTTGTCAATTGTGTGGGCGGTTACACCGATTGTTGAATTACTTGCTATGTTTGAAAGTGAATATGAATTTACCCGGCATTTTAGCACGACTGTAGCAGATAATGTGGGAGGGGAGCTGGTAAATGGAAAATAAATAGTAGAACCTGAAATAGCTGAACTTGTTCAAACCGTACGTGATTTGAAGGTGGAAAAAGATGGTGCACTAATTCCGCTCTCAATGAGTGTAGCTTCGAATCGAAACGGCGAGATAAAGTCCTTTGAAGCATTATTCCACGATGCGGATATGGCGCTGTATGAAGCGAAACAGAATGGGAAAAATCAAATCTATGTGATGAATTGATAGAGGTAGAGAATTCTCCTTTATTCATTAGTGAAATTGAACGAGATATAATATTAAAATGCATGTAGGCAAATCTGCCGCCATGCTTTTTTTCTACTTTCACTATGTTTCTTTTTTCTATTCGTGAGTAGAGCGCGTAGGAATGGTCTATTTAAAGTTTTTTTCCGAGCCTTTTCGATTGATACAAGAGTGGAAAAATGTAAGTATTCGTCATTTTCTTGTACAATGAACAGAAGAAGGGGGAGTGGATGATATGAACGTGTATCAATGGGATACGCCGGAAAAAATGCGGAACTTATTGTGTGAATTGGTCAGTTGGGATAGTCGGACACTGACGGAAGGGGAACGGTTCTTTTCTTCAAAGCTGGCGGCGAAGCTCGAGGAACTCCCCTATTTTAGGAATCATCCGGAGCATTTGAATTTATATGACGCGGGATTAGGAAGAAATGTTGTAACGGCGTTGTACAAGCATCCGCAAGCGACGAAAACAATTGTGCTCATCAGCCACTTTGACACGGTATATACAGAAGAATATGGCATGCTTGAGCCCCTTGCATTTCATCCTGAGGAATTAACGAAAAAATTGCATGAATATAAGGATGAATTAACGGAGGAAGTACGGAACGACTTGGAATCTGGCAACTATTTGTTTGGCAGAGGCACAATGGACATGAAAATGGGATTGGCCTTACATATGCAACTTATTGAAAAGGCGAGTGTAGAGCAATGGCCGATTAACTTGTTGCTCACTACCGTTCCAGATGAAGAAGTCAACTCTGCTGGTATGCGTACGGCTGTGACTGAACTTGTGCATTTACGTGAAGAATTTGGCCTTGACTATACATTATTTTTAAATAGTGAACCATCATTTTCGCAAGGACCTACAGACAATAAAGAGTATATATACTCAGGGACGATTGGCAAAATTATGCCTGCAGCGTTGTTTTACGGGAAAGAGACGCATGTCGGTGAACCGTTGAAAGGGATGACTGCTAATTTCATCGCATCATTTGTAACACAAGAGATGGAATGGAATCCACTTTTCTGTGAGAAGGACAGAGGGGAATCTACGCCACTTCCAGTCTCTTTGCAACAAAAGGATTTGAAGATGCACTATTCCACCCAAACGCCTTACAGGGCGGCTGCATTATACAATGTCTTCCTATTCAAACGGACAGCCGAAGAAGTGATGGAGTTGTTTGTTCAAGTCGCTCAACAAGCTATAGATCGATGCAATGAAACGTACAAGGCGATATGTGACCGTGAACAAATTGACGGTGTAGAGGACGTGCGGGTGTTATTATATGACGAGCTATTGACGTACGCTATCCAAAAGCTCGGGAAAAATGAAGTGTGGCGACTGAAACAAGAAGTTCTCTTGAATGACAGTTGGGATGACCGTGAAAAATCTTTGCGGATTGTTGATAATTTGCTCATCCAATGCCAAGAACTTGCGCCGGCCACTGTCTTGTTGTTTGCACCGCCTTATTATCCAGCTGTCAATTCGTCTGATGATCCGTTAGTTGTCGAATCGATTGCGCTCATGCAAAAGACAGCCAAACAGTTTGACGTCACGCTTGACCAAATCCATTACTTTAACGGCATTTGCGACTTAAGTTATGTGAAGTATAGCGACTATACAAATAGTTGGACAGCGTTTGAACGGAACACGCCAGTATACGGGGACACGTATTGGATTCCGTTTGAAGACATGCAAGCACTCGATGCACCGGTCTTGAACGTAGGACCCTTCGGAAAGGATGCTCATCAAAAGACGGAAAGGCTTCATGTCGACAGTGCATTCAAAGAAATGCCGGTGTTATTGGAAACGTTAGTGAAAAGCATAATGGATAGGCAAGTGAATTAATTCAAGAGACCAGTGCATCGTCAATGGATGCACTGGTCTTTCTTCTATTATAATAGTACCTCGACACCGACTTGTTGCTCGACTGCTTTGCGGTAAACCCCTTGGGCTACTGCCAAATCAAAATAGGCTGCTCCGACTGACTTGAAAAAAGTAATTTCATCAGCATGCTCCCGACCTGGCACGTTGCCAATCACTACATCCATCAGTTCACCATGCAAGTCTTCGTAAGACCAATCATCTTGTTCATTTGCAAAAATGATTTCACCGGCTTCTTCTTTTACGCCTGCTTCATCATCTGTCACGATTTTCGCACATCGGGTAATGAAAGTATGATCCATTTCACGCATATGTGGCAAATACGAACCAACGCCATTCACATGCGTACCTGGACGCACATCATTTCCGTCAAAGACAGGTGTTGTAGAGCGAGTACTGCAACAAATGATATCCGCTTGACGAACTGCAGTTGCAACATCCTCTACAATTTCTATTTGAATCGTAGGATCGATACCAAATTCCAATAACCGTTCTTTAAATGCTTCTGCTTTTGACGTTGTTGGATTCACAAGCATCATTTTTTTAATGGAACGAACGGCCAGTACACCAATCACTTGCTCGAAAGCCATTGCACCCGTTCCAATAACTGTAAGTGTTGTCGCATCGTTGCGTGCTAGGCGATCCGTAGCAAGCCCACTTAATGCACCAGTTCGTAAGCGTGTTAAATAGGAGGCATTCATCATCGCCAGGTGTTCGCCATTTTGTGCGTCTGTTACGAGAATAACACCTTGAGTCGTCGGTTTACCGACAGTTGGATTTTCTGGAAAAATCGATACCGTCTTAATCGTTGACATTTCATTCACCAAATCAGAACTCGGCATGTATAAAACCGATGCACCGTGTTTGGGGAATTCGATAACTGTACGATGTGGATTTTCAATTTGCTTTTCTTCTTTTGCCTTTAGAATTTGTTCAACATCGGCTAGCGCATCTTGCATTTTATAGATCGACTGAATTTCTTGCTCATTAATGAGTAACACATACATCGCTCCTTCAAAATTATTGATCGAGCGCTTGGTTTTTTCGGTCTTTTACAGCCCAAATGGCGATAAGTGATACGACCGCGGTGAACATAATGTAAAGCGCAACCGGAATATAAGAGTTATTGAATTCAGCTAGCAAAGCCGTGGCAACGAGTGGTGCTGTACCGCCAGCAACAGCCGCTCCAATTTGATAACCGAGAGAAATGCCTGTATAACGCACTTCTGCTGAGAAAATCTCGGAAAACATCGTACCGAGTACAGCTGTAATGGGTGCCCAGATGACCCCAAGGCCAATGACTGTAGCAATGACTAATAAAGCGACAGATCCTTGTTGAATCATCCAGAAGTACGGGAATGCAAACAATAACATCGCAATTGTTCCAAATACATATAACGGTTTACGGCCGACTTTGTCAGACAGTTTCCCCATAATTGGTATAAGAATTGTTGTGACAATCGTTGCCACCATGACTGCATTTAAAGTGGCAGTTCTTGAATAATCCAAATAGCTAGTGGCATACGACACGACAAATGTACTGAAAATATAAAACGGAGCCGTCTCAACCACTTTTGCACCAATTGCAATAAGCACTTCACGCCAATGTGTTTTTAACGTTGTGACGATAGGCAGTTTAGCGATTTCCCCACGTTGTTGAACTTCCTTGAAGGAAGGAGTTTCATCAATACCTTTACGAATCCATAGTCCAAATACGACGAGTAAAGCACTTAAAATGAAAGGCACGCGCCAGCCCCACGTCATGAATGAACCTTCAGGTAGCATTGTCATAATGGATAATGCGAGCGTTCCGAGCATCATACCAATCGTAATTCCCATTTGTGGAACGGATCCGAAGAAGCCTCGTTTTTCTGGTGGCGCATATTCAACGGCTAATAGAAGCGCACCGCCCCATTCTCCTCCTATACCTAAGCCTTGTATGAGTCGCAATGTAATTAAAAGAATTGGAGCCCAAATTCCGATTGCTTGATATGTAGGTAAAAGTCCCATACCGAAAGTGGCAATCCCCATTAAACTTAGCGTTAAGATCAGCGTTTTTTTACGCCCAATACGGTCCCCAATATGACTGAAGATAATGCCTCCAAACGGTCTGATGAAGAAAGCGAGTGCAAATGATGCATACGCTAACAATAAACCAACAGTCGGATCTTCATTCACAAAAAACATTTGATTGAATACAAGCGCTGCAACTGTACCATAGAGGAAGTAGTCAAACCATTCGATTGAACTTCCGACAAGACTTGCAATAAGTACTCTGTTTAACTGTTTCTTTTCCAATTCCCATTCCCCCTTAAGTGCTGTAATTTGTAATGAACTGCATATTGACTCCCTTAATTGAAAACGCTTACTATACAAAGTAGAAAAGCGGTTCCTGTTTATAGATAAACCTGAAGAACCTCTCACGGATGTAAACGTTATCAATAGGAAAAATTGAAGTGGTACTTCAATTGTATTATACTAATTATCATAGAGATACGATAAAATTCTGTCAACAATAATTTTTAGGAGATTATAAAAATGCAATTGAATTCCCTAGGTGGAAAAATAAAACAGATACGAATGAATAAAAAGATGACACTAAAAACCCTTGCGGAAAAAACAGGGTTTTCCATCAGTTTTTTATCACAGCTAGAGCGGGGGAAATCGTCGACAACGTTGGAATCACTGAAAAAGATTTCAGTTGCTTTCGGTGTAAACCCAAGCGTCTTTTTTGAGGACGATAAGAAGGAAGACCCTACATCGTTTCAATTGGATAAACGAATGGATGCCCACAGTATTTTCTACGAAGATTTAGGAACGATGGTGACGGAGCGCGACTTTGCCCCATTACTCGTCACGTTACAACCTGGCCAGACAGAAGGAAATCTTATTACACATAATGGACAAGAATTCCTATACGTCATAAAAGGCACTGTCACCGTACAGTTGGAAGATACATTATATGAACTCGGGCCTACAGAGTCCATCATGATCGACTCAACGAAACCTCATTATTGGTACAACTACTCGGAAGAAGAAGTGAAATTGCTATGCGTGTCTTCGGAAGTGAAGGGGGAGTAGGGGAGAAGGGACGTGTGTAACTAGGTATTCATTAAGTAAATATGTTCTAACGATAACAGTGACTGCTATTCTCAAAGATAATAAAGTATCTATGCATATTGAAAAATAATCCTGTTATAAATCCACCTATCACCTTCTGGTTTTAGGTGGATTTCCTTTTAAGAAGACTTTTTGTATTTACGAAAACTAATCAATAATTTTCAAGAAAATCCTTCTTACTGCGTCTTACATGATTGACCATTGCAATTCTAGCTTGTTCCTCATTTTTACTAATAATCGCTTTTATGATTTCATTGTGTTCAGCTACAGATTTAGACATTTGATCTTCTACCATTTCAGCTAAATGTGGCGGAAGCCCATTCCACATTTGATCAAGAAAAGACAATAATCTAGCACTTTTAGCACTTTTCCATATAACTCGGTGGAAGTGTTCATTTGTAATGATATAATCGTTAACATTCTTTTCGGCAACTGCTATCTCAATGTCCTGTTGAATTTCTTTTAATTCTTGTACATCTATCTCAGTCTGGCTTGCTCTAGCAGCGGCTTCTCCTTCCATCATTGCTCGAATGTCATAGTGATCATTAATATCATCTACAGTAAATTCTTTTACAGTCACTCTCCGATTTTGATTCGTAATAAGTAACCCTTCACGTTCTAACGCATAAAAAGCTTCACGGACAGGCATCCTAGAAACGTTTAGTTTTTTTGCGATTTCTTCTTGAATTAATTCTTCACCATCTTTTAAGTCTCCATTAAAAATAGCTTTTCGTAGGGAAGCTATTACTTGATCACGGGTTGATTGTTTTGCTATAGGTTTCATATTATTGACACTCCTTAACTCTTCTTTCCCCATTATATATGAATGTTAAGTGTTTAGGTTAGAAAGATTTGCAATAATTAATTGACAACTTCAATAATAACACATAGAATACTTATAATGTATTCTGTATCCAATATCCATATTGTAATTAAAGGAGGAATTAGTATGTTGCCACTTGAAGGAATTACGGTTGTTTCACTGGAACAGGCCGTTGCAGCTCCTTTTGCTACAAGACAACTTGCTGACTTAGGAGCAAGAGTAATAAAAATTGAAAGGCCAATTGATGGTGATTTTGCAAGGCATTACGATACGACTGTGAATGGAATGTCAAGTCATTTTGTTTGGATAAATCGTTCTAAAGAGTCATTGACCCTTGATTTGAAGAGTAAGGAAGGAAAGGAGATTCTAGAGAAACTTTTAAGTGAAGCAGATATCTTTATTCAAAACCTAGCGCCTGGTGCTATTGATCGATTAGGATTCAGTCCTGAGGTGCTAAATGAGAAGTTTGAAAAGTTGATTGTTTGCGGTATTTCAGGTTATGGAACGTATGGTCCTTATGTTGATAAAAAGGCTTATGATTTATTAATTCAATGTGAAGCAGGTTTAGTATCAATTACTGGTACAGATGATACACCATCAAAAGCGGGCATCTCTGTTGCAGATATAGCAGCTGGAATGTATGCATATTCCGGTATACTTACAGCATTGATTCAACGAAGTAAAACAGCGAAGGGCTCCTATTTTGAAGTCTCTATGTTAGAAGCATTAGGTGAATGGATGGGCTATCCGATGTATTATTCACACTATGGTGGGCGTGAACCGTCACGTACAGGTGCAAGTCACGCAACAATCTTTCCTTACGGGCCATTCCCAGCGAATGATGGTAAATTCGTGTTCTTTTCTATCCAAAATGAAAGAGAATGGAAACGACTTTGTGAAGAAGTGATGGAGAAACCCGAGTACGTAGAGGACTCAAGATTTAACTCTAATTCTTCACGTGTAAATAATAAGAACTTACTCAGAGGGTTAATTGAAAGCGCTTTTATGAATTTCACAGCCAATGAACTCGTTGATCGTTTGGAGTCAGCAAAAATTGCAAATGCAAGGTTGAATTCAATTGAAGAATTTTACCGACATCCCCAATTGGAAGCTAGAAATCGTTTCCGCGAGGTTCAAACACCTAATGGTCCAATTAAAGCATTACTACCACCAGCAACATTTAATAATTTTGAGCCGGTAATGGGTGGAATACCTTCCGTTGGTCAGGATACGGAATTAATACTTAAAGAGATTGGTTATTCAAAGGAATTTGTTAACCAATGCAAAGCGCTAAATATCATTTAAAAGAAGGTGTAACTATTATGCTTTTAAGATCATTGCTATTCGTACCTGGAAACAATGAGAAGTTAATTGCTAAAGCAGAAAATTTATCGGCAGATATTATTATTTATGACTTGGAAGATGCTGTTTCTCTTGAAGAAAAAGAAACAGCTAGAAATCTTGTGAAACAAGCACTGACTAATACTAGTAAATCAATTTTCGTTCGAATCAATGCAATTGGAACGGACTATTTTGAGGAAGATGTACATGCCATCACTCAAGTGAAAACTAGTGCTTTAAAAGGAATAGTATTACCCAAGTCAAATAGAAGTGCAGATGTTGAGACATTGGAAATACTATTACATAAGCTTGAAGCACCTCAGTCAATCGAAATTATTCCATTATTAGAATCTGCTTTAGGTGTGCATAATGCAGTCGAAATTGGGGGCACTTTTGAGCGTGTACAACGACTAGCATTCGGATCTGTTGATTTTGCGTTAGATATTCAAGCAACGTTAACAAAAGAAGGAACAGAACTTCTTTATGCGCGATCCCAAATCGTCATGGCTTCAAGAGTACAAAACTTACAGCCACCAATTGACACGGTGTTTATTGATTTTAAAGATACTGATGGATTGTTAAGTGAATCTCAAATGGTTAAAAATCTTGGATTTGGAAGCAAGCTTGCAATACATCCAGAGCAAATTGAGATTATTAACGAAACATTTTCGCCAAGCCAAGAAGAAATAGAAGAGGCTAAACGTATTATGGAAATAGTAAAGAACAACGGTACAGCTGTTTTTCAATTAGACGGGAAAATGATTGATGAACCAATTATTAAAAAAGCCAAAAGAATATTGAACAAACTACAATAATTTTAAATAGGGATACGAGGGGGAGAAACGATGACAGGTTCCAAACAAAACAATCTATTAAACAAAGAGGTCAAAATATTTAATTTACCTATATTGTGGTTTGTTGGAATATCAATTATTGCAATTTATACTATGTATATGGATCTATTACCTAATGGTTTAATTGGTGCGCTTTTGATAATGGTGGTTCTTGGTGAATTGTTGGGTTGGATTGGGGACCATACGCCTATTGTAAAGAGTTTATTAGGTGGGGGAGCGATTATAGCAATCTTTGGTTCTTCTTACTTGGCATATGCAGGACTTATGCCTGAAGGGACAATAGAGAACATTACTGTGTTTATGAAAGATGGTGACTTTTTAAATTTTTACATTGCGGCTCTAATTACAGGTAGTATTTTGGGAATGAATTCCAAAGTATTAGTTCAAGCAGGATTAAAGTATGCATTTCCTCTACTAGCAGGTATTCTTGGGGCTATCACACTAGCAGGAATTATCGGCCTACTAGTTGGTTTCTCTTTGCAAGACTCAATATTAGTTATGACATTGCCTATCATGGGTGGGGGATTAGGTGCTGGGGCTGTACCGATGGCCCAAGTATACTCAGAACTATTAGGCAAAGATACGAGCTATTACATGTCGCTCTTGATTCCAGCATTGGCTTTGGGAAATGTTTTCGCGATTATTTTTGCTGCAGGATTAAATCAATTAGGTAAGAAGTTTCCTAGTCTTACGGGTAATGGACAATTAATAAAAGGATTTACTTATGTACAAAAAGAAAGTGTTTTAGACTATGGGAAAATGGGTGTTGGATTACTTGCCGCAGTAACGTTCTATATGGTAGGACAAATTCTTGGTCAATTCATTCCAATTCATCCATATGCACTCATGATCATTCTCGTTGCATTGGTTAAAGGATTAAATGTTATGCCGGCAATAATAGAAGAAGGAGCAAGTCAATGGTATCAGTTCGTTGCCAAAAACTTTACACTAGCCCTATTAATTGGTGTAGGCGTTGTTTATACAGACTTAGAAGCAATTATCGCTGCAATGAGTTTCCAATATGTCATTATAGTTATGGCTGTAGTACTAGGAGCAATCATTGGTTCGGCTATTGTTGGCAAGCTAGTTGGTTTTTATCCTATTGAAGCAGCAATTACAGCAGGACTTTGCATGGCGAACATGGGTGGTACTGGAGATGTTGCAGTTCTATCAGCTGCACGAAGAATGGAATTAATGCCTTTTGCTCAAATTTCATCCAGACTAGGCGGAGCTTTAATAATACTATTAGCAGGATTAATCGTTAATTTCTTTGTTTAATAAGTGGAAACTGCCCTTGAAGGAGGGGCAGTTTCCTTGTTTTTTGTCGAATTATTTCTCGGGAAATGAAAGTCGAGAGCTTATTCGACAGAAAAGGACAAAAAAATAAGTGGTAGCTGTAATTGTAAGACTGTTTACAACGTAGAATCACCTGTAAATAAACCGTTAGTTGGTTAAAACCCATTTGGCGCGACAAATATCCAATCTATACATGATTGGTCCACGCTAGTTAGAATTTCATTTTCCATTACACCGCATATTTAAGTAGAACGCGGCATACTTTCAGCAAACGCCGCATACTAGGTGAGAACGCCGCATACTTTCGCCAAACGCCGCATACTAGGCAAGAACGCCGCATATTTCCGCCAAACGCCGCATATTAGGCAAGAACGCCGCATACTTCACCAAAACACCGCATATTCCACCAAAATACCGCGAAACGAAGCTATGTAAAAAGAAACCTCCAAGTCGCGCCAAAAATAAATCTTATCAAATCAAATTGATAACGAGAAAACAGGATTACTTTAAACGAAGTATGCTCTGTTTGAGGAGAATATGCGCCAAATGCTTACCTTATGCGGCAATAGGTGATAGGAATGCCGTGATATTGTAAAATATGAGGTGTTTGCGAGTGTTATGAGGAGTTAGCTACATGTTGTGAGAAATCAAAAAAACTCACCGAAAGAGCGATTTCTCTCGGTGAGTTCATTATCTTTCACAAGCATAGCCGTCTTTGTCACGGTCCATTTTCGATTGGTATGCTGCGTGGCCTTCAGGAACACCATTTGGATACTTCACACGGAGCTCTGTGCAATTTTTGAACCACTCTTGGCCGCCTGCCGTATTTGAAGGTGGTGGAGTAGCATTCGTTTTCGGTGGTGTGACAGGTTGTGTACTTGCTCCGCTTGATCCTGTTGCAGGCTTTGTAGGGACAACGTCGCTAGCAAATCCAGAATCCGTTGCATAGTTTTCAACCGACCAAATGCCTATCCCTTTTTGCTTGGCAACCGTTTGCACTTCTTCAAAAGGTGTCAAATGACGTGTGTTCGGTGGATACACATAAGCGACACGTGCCAACCCTTCAGCTAACAAAGTCTCTTGCACACTTTTACCGTCGACATATACATAGGCAAGTAATCGATCGTATTTGTCAAAACGTTCACCGACGTCAAACTCCAAGGTCAAAGCGCCACTATTCACCAATTGGCGATTACGTTCCTTTGCTTCCTCACCGAAAGGTTGCTTCCCTAAACGGGGATGATTCGTTTCAGGTGTGTCAATTAGTAGATAGCGAACATTCCGCTCTTCGCCATTGTAAAGAACTTTTATCGTATCGCCATCAATCGTCTTCACCAATTTGACGGGAACTTGCGCAGTGGTACCACTTGTTTCAGTCATTTTCGCAGGTTTCTGTTGATTGACAGTTCCGTTTTTGTCTTGTCCATCAACAGTTGTTGGGTTATCGTCACTCGTTGATTTGTCCGTTTCTGTAGCAACAGGAGGTACACCATTCGGCAGCTTGTCACCTTTTTCAGATTGCTGGTCGACGATAGCTGATTCTTTGTGAACGTCTTCTTTTTCGTTCGCTGAAGAGGTCGGTTCCTTCGATTCATCGTCGCTAAATGAACTGACACAGCCTGTTAAAGCGAGCAAAAGCCCGATTGTCAACAGGGCAGGTGCCACTTTTGAAGTCTTCTTTTGTCTCTTTAACTTTTTCATACTTGTAACCCCCCAATAGACAAGGACTAAACCGATAATAAATACCGGCAATTTAATCATTAACAACAAAAACATTAATGCAATAATAACAATCAATACACCATTCACATGCTTTCTTCCCTTCAAATTCAAGGAGGAACAGAGTCGCTGAACTCTATTATTACCTATTCTATGTACTTTAATATTTGAGCCTCAATTACTATAGCAAAAAAATGCTCAACATGCGAGATATTCCATTAAAAGGGTATCTTTCATCCAAAAAAACCACTCACTATACGAGTAGTGGTGGTCGAATACACTTACGTCAAATCTTCTTCATCTTGAATTAACCAGTTTTCAACTTCGCTTTTATCTTTATTCACACCTCTCAAATCAATAATAATTGGCTCGTTTGGCGTTTGTTGCATCGCAGTGTAATGAGTGGATGTAGCAGAGCTTTTCTCCGCTTTTTTGGAAATGGATGAAACTGTAGCTGACGGTTGCAATGAAATGACGTCATCGTTTGTAATATTCAGGATTGAAGCATCAGTATTTCGGAGTTCGGTTTCGTGACGGGTAAACGATTGAAGGGGTTGGTTATCTTGCGCGATCACTTGTCGTTGCTGATGTAAATGAGAGGGGGTAGGGGTTGGCGTGCCTACAGATTCTCCGCCAGCTCTCCCAATGTGACCTTGTTCCTTTCTTCTTATTGAATCATTGTTATCTCCATCCCTACTCGTCATCCTTTCAGACATGCTCGTCGTGTACGCCCGATCTTCAAAGATGACACTATCGCGATACTCATTTTTAGGTAAACCACCCTTGCTTACTCCGACCGAATCATTATCCATCCTATTGAGGCTTTCACCTTCTGCTACAGATCGGTTCAAAGGGTTTTTCTCATTTGAATAGCGTTCCGCATGAATTTCATAGACGGTTTTTTTCGGTTCACCCTCCACATAGAGTAGCCACTTCCCTTGTCTGATTTCAGCTTCGTATTTCCTCAAATTTGCTTCGTCAAAACCGACTTCCACGAGCATGCTCCGTACATGGTTCTCTCCGGAAATAAAACCAATAAACCGATCCAACCAATTCGAGGGGGTAGAATGGATCTCGTCATACGTTCGTTGCCTGAACACCTCTACATCCTCTTCACGTTGCGCAATAATATACATATCTTCAGGCCGAATCCCTTTTTTTCGTAAGTCTTCAAGAGCTGCAATAAGGGTTTCTTCTGTGCCAAATAACCCAACAAAGGTCTTTTCTTGCAAGGCTATCACTCCTATCTGTTTAACAAATCTTACTAAAAACAATACCCGAAAATGCACAAACAGAAACTACTCTACAACATTTCTAATTAATCCGAACCGCATTTTATTGTATGATAGAACGTATGGCTTTCAAATTCAAAACGACAACAAGGGAAGGAGGATGTCATCATGGACAACATGGAAATTATCAGTTGCAGGCTGGAAATGACAAACCGAGCAAAAAAAGAAATTGGCAACTGGGCGATTGATGAACACGCGCTATTTGGCATACAAGATCACTTTACAGTGCACATTGAAAAACAACCGGCCAAACAGGACAACATGACATTCTCCTTCTATTTTGACCCACAAACGAACACGCAGCTATCGAACTTCTTGAATGAACGCGTTGCTGTACTCGAATGTGTCTATAAGAATGAGGGGTTTCTCGCAACAAGCTTTCGAGTGAAAGGAAGGAAAGAACCTGTTCGGACGAATCGCCGAATTGGTGTCCGTTTAACATTCGATCTAAACCGGCGTACGGGCAGTCCCGTGCCGATTGGGCTCTATACCCGCTTACGTGAACTGCCGATTGCACAAGAGCGTTCAGAATATGTCGAAAAACGAATTGCAAGTTGGGAAGGGTACTTGAAAATCGAAGAGAAAAATGCGGACGTTGCCGATGTGACTGCCCAATTCTCCAATCCAATTGTCAATGAATCCTTCACCGAGCTATCGGTTACGTGTAGTGGACTCGACGCGAAAGATTGGCAAGCAATAACAGGTTTCAGTGCAAAATTACAAGGGGCGACAAGTGATTTAGGAACCGTGATTGACGTCCAGCGAGGCAAGCGAATTGTCAAAATCGAGTTGAATAAAAAACAACAAGCGGTTGCGAGGCGTGGTGGTTTATTGCCAAAAGGCGTTCGGGAACTAACGTTCAGCAATTTTGCAGAACTGAGTCAAATCCGACGTTTACGCAAAGGTTTTAAAGACTTGCAAGATGGCTTCGCTGCAAATGCGAACTTGGAAAAGGTACTATTTGAAGAACGTCCCGTTGTACAAATTACGAATAAACGGCTCGCTCTCGATTTTCACCATTCATTAAACGAATTCCAACAGGAAGCAGTCATAGGTGCTCTATCAGCGAACGACTTATTTGTTATTCAAGGGCCGCCTGGTACTGGAAAAACGACGGTTATTTCAGAGCTGTGCCACCAACTGATGAAGGCAGGGAAAAGGACACTCGTTGCCTCTCAATCCAACTTGGCGGTCGATAATGCGCTCGGTCGCTTGCTGTCAGATCCAGGCATCCGGATTTTGCGTTATGGACGAACGGAAAGTATTGAAGAGGAAGGCAAACGGTTCATCGAAGAGAACGTTGCGCTTCATTGGCGGGATGAGACGCTAGCTGCTGTAGATGCGCAACGGATTGAGCATTCGGAACGGGAACAACGATTGAAACAGCAACTGACTGAGTTGAAAGACCAAATCCACCAATTAGAAGTGGAACTTGAAATGGTTGCAGAGCAAATTGTACAAAAGCAGACGGCAAAAGAGGAATACAAGAAACAAAAAGTGACATTAGCTGATAGGGAGCAGCGTATAGCGGCAGTGCAGGCTACATTGGCGGAGCTCCAAATGCAGCAGCAACAGCTAAAAGCGTTGGACGAACAGCTTTTAACACAAAAGAAACAATGTGAGGAACTGCATCAGCAAACAGCACTCGATGAAACTGCAATCGAAGAAATGGCAAAGAAAGCATCTGAAATGAGTTTGCAACAAAAACGGTTGCGGTATTTTCAGACGGTAGAAGCAATTGCCTTTGCAGAGATGGAGATTCGTAAACAAGAAGCGCAACTGAGCAGGTTCGCTGAACAATTGAAGCCGTATCCATCTTTTGTAGATAAACTCGTGACTGTACGGAAATTGCAGGAGCTTGACGAAGTGTTTACTGTACATGGGCTCAAGCCTTCACTGTCTGCAACTCTGGAAATGAATGCACTACGGCGTTTACGTGTAGAAATCGTGAACGGTACGTATCCATATGAATTATTGGAATGGAAAGAAGTGGCTGAACGACTGGCAGCAGGGATCACGTATGCAAAGGAATTGCTGCAAAAACATCATTTTCCGCTCGACACTGTTACGAGCAAAGAGAACCACAACTATACAACACCTGAAGAAATGCATGAAATGCTCGACAAGATGAGTCGATTTTTCGTGTTACCGGCTACGAAAAAGACGTTGTTGATGGTGGGGAGCCCGCAAAAGACCGTTTTGCTGCAAAGACTAGCTGACAACCTTTCGTATCTTCTTGGAAAGCAAAGTGAAGTACGAAAGAATATGTCGATAATAAAAACCGCATCGGATAAAGAGTCCGCTGGGAGATTTGCGGCTTTAATTCAAGAAATCAAGGAAGAAATGCAACTAGCTGCGGATGAATTGAAAAATCAAATGACTGCGTCAGAACAGGCGATTACAGAACATCAAAAGCAACTGCGTCATTTACAGGAAGAAAGCGTGGAGCTCGTGCATGTTGTGGATGAGCAGACGACACGCAATGACGTAGAACACCAACTCATCGAGTTAGAAAAGGAAATGCTTAAATTTGAAACGCGCAAGGCAACGTTCGAACAAGCAGAACGAGCCCTTGATGAATGTATGGAACGACAGAAGGAAACACAACAACAGTTGGAGAAGAATCAGGCAGCACTAACCGCGCAAACGGATGAACAAACACAGTTGAAAGAGGAAATCCGCTCATTGGAACACCAGCTACACGTGTTGGAAGGGATTCTACGAACAGAACCTGAACAACGGAAAGAAGAAATCCGAGAAGAGATTGATGTGCAAGCAGAAGAAGTGGTGAAGCTACAACAGGAAATCGAGCAAATGCCGCTCACAAAAGCGTTGCAAGATGAATGGCGTGAAATGCTTGCAACCGCAAGTGATTATGACTTGGATGAAATCCGTAAATTGTATGTGAAACACGCAAATGTCATCGGCACCACTTGTGTCGCTTCTGCACGCAAAGACTTTATGGACGATTATCCGACATTTGACGTTGTCATCATCGATGAAGTATCTAAAGCGACGCCGCCTGAATTGTTGTTGCCTATGTTGAAAGGCAAGAAAATCATCCTTGTCGGCGATCATCATCAGTTGCCGCCTCTCGTCGGACGCGAAACAATGGAAGAATTCATCGAGGAAATACAAGATGAGAAAGAGAAGAACGTGTTACGTGGCATGCTGAAGGAATCGTTGTTTGAACGGTTGTTCCGCAGTTTGCCGAAGCAGAATAAGACGATGCTCGGTATCCAATACCGTATGCATGAAGACATAATGGAGACGATTACCCCGTTCTATGCAGAAGGGCAATACAGATTACAATGTGGTTTGGCTGATTCAAATACGGCTCGCGATCATCGATTGACATCTCGGTTCATTCAAAAAAACGATCATTTGCTGTGGTTCGATATGCCGAATGAGCCCCCCTATTTTGAAGCGCAAGTAAAAGGCGGCACGAGTTTGTATAATGAATCAGAGTTGGAAATGATACGTGAATTGCTGGTGGACATCGAGTCTGCAACAGATGAGGCGAAACGTGACGGCCGCATGCAAGCGGATGAAGAGAAAAGTGTCGGTGTCATCAGTTTTTACGGAGAACAAGTAAAGCGGATTGACCGTTTGATTGAACAGGAAATCATGCCAAAACACTTGCATTGCCGAACGGGGTCAGTCGATAAATTCCAAGGGATGGAAATGGATATTATCATTTTAAGTTTTGTCCGGAATCATCAGCAACCGAGTGGAACGATTGGCTTTGCAGAAGATTATCGACGCTTGAATGTTGCTTTGTCGCGTGCACGGGAACTGCTCATTATTGTCGGCAGTTCGGACATGTTCATGAAACGACCGAAAAAAGCAGAAACGAGAGAGATGTATACGCGACTCGTTGAAAACGTAAAAACGAAAGGCGGCTTCAAGGAGCTTTCGGTAGAGAGGAATGGCTAAATGAAAGAGCTTGAAAACAAGCTACGTAATGAGTTGTTGCATGATACGAATGTGAAATTGCTAGCGACTGCGACATGGTCATTGCCCGTTCAGTCATTTGACGTCTCATTTGAAACAGTGGAACGAACAAAAATGGATATTTTAATGAAAATGTTGCTCACCGCTTTTCGCACAGGTTCGTTTGCAACGGCAGAGGAAGTAAGCAAACTGTTAGTCGTCGAGCCTTTATTCATACAAGACATGATCGACAAATTTGAGCAAACGGCGATGATTCAAAAAGCAGCAGGCACCTATACATTGACGGAAAAGGGGAGGCAACAGCTGGAGAGTGGCGTATATGTCAGCGTGCCAGAAAATGAGGATGCAACTGTCTATTATAGTGCTTCGCATGTTCAATTCTTCGTAGGCAATGTAGTGGATCACGCGAAAGAAACGTATCGGTATGCGAATAAAACACGTGCGACAACCGCTTTTACAGATGAAGAATGGCGAAATGCATTGGAGACAGTAAGGGTTACGGAATCCGAAAAGGAACATGTTCAAAAAGTCATTCAATCCATTAAGACTGTCACGGAATTGGAACCGAAATTTGTACCATGCATTGAATTTCAGTTGCATAATTTGGGCAATGAACGTTTATATGCACGCGTATGGAATACAATGACGGAGCAGTGGGACGAGCAGTTGGAAGCGCAAATACTGGAACATGAGCTTGCTCAATGGCGCGAACGTTATTTGACTGAATGATGTTTTACGCATTTGTTTATGGATAAACCGCATGACATCAAGTTTGTAGTACTTGATGCCATGCGGTCTTTTTATGCAAACGGTTAAGCTGGATTGATCCCATCGTCAGAGCGGATGCTGAATGTCTGCTACACCAAGTAAAACGTCGGCTCTTTATCCTATTGCTCACCAGCTTCGATTTCATCCAACGGAATCGGGGCATACTGGTCATATGGATGGTCCTCGTCCGCGGAGTATTCTTTAGACAGCCTCCCATTTATATACAAGAGCAATGCGCCTTCTTGGACCGCATCAAAATAATGTTTCGCTTCCGTGTCGGTAAAGCCCGAGTCACGCAACATTTGCCGGACATTTTTTTCCCCTACATGGAACCCCATAAAACGATTAAACAGGTTGTATGGAGAATCTTCACCGTCTTTGTCTGCATGCAAAATTAGTTGCTCCACAGCCTTTTCATCTTTCATGACAATTGACATATCTTCCTCTGCCACGCCATCTATTTTTAGATCAACAATCTTCGCAACTAATCGTTGTTGGTTTGGAAAACTGCCGATAAACGTTTTTTGCAATGATTCCACCTCCTCAAACGTACTTGTCCAAAGAAGATACCCTTGTTTTAGTGATGAGAAACCAACTGTTATTTGCGTAGTATATGGAAAGGGATCAAAATCATGAACAGAAGATACGGTCATATGGTGGAACGGCTTTATTTTTATCGTAGATCTAGACGTATTTAAACGAAGTTTTTATCTTGCAAATAATCGCTTTAAATGAAAGTCTGTAGATGGTCAAGTGCATGCTAGCGCGACTGTGGCCATTTTTACACGATTGGATTTCCGCGAGCTGCTGTGTGGCGTGCAATTGAATGATTTGCGCATAATGCCTTTGACAAAATAGATTTTGGGCTCAGGTTTTCATAGTCTAAAGGTCACGAAATAGTGATAACTTTTCGTATACGATTGATAACTTCCCGTATACAATCGAATAGAATGTGAACTCGAATGATAAAAAATTTCTTTCGTGCGAATACACGTTTGAATGTGATCAAGTTTTTGGAGCGATGCTGTTGTCAATAAAATTACTAAAAAACCGCACTGACCCCATACAAATCAGTTCAGTGCGGTTAATTTCTGGCTAAAGTGAACGCTTAGAAAAAATTATAGTTTAAATCAATCCCATCAACCATGGAGCAGCATAAAGAATCATGAACATAACGCCATAGTTGACGCCGTGCCGATGTAAGAAACCTGCTACCAAGGCAACTAACATGACGCCGAAAATGTTCGCCCATCCTGCATCCATGAATGCGAGCATGACAACAAGTCCAGCAAACAATCCAATCATTGCTTCATGGGGCACCCATTTGAAAACAAATGCACATATTTGATTGGAGTACTTAATCGTAGCGTAAAATGTCAAGACAATTGCGATCGTAGCACCGATGACCGTTGCGATAACAATTTCACTCATTGACATGATATGGTGAATATTGTTTTCAGGTGTGAAAACAGGCGGCGCATTGAATAGTGCGTTTGCGGGTCCAATTGCCATTGGGGACAACGGCAAGCCGATCGCGATTAACGGAATTAACGTTCCTGAAATGTACGATGCGTTAGTCAGTCCGTCCATTGTAGAGATAGCACGTGATGCACGTTGGACGGGGTCTTTAATATGTCTTGTCAAAAATTCGCCCAAGAAAATGGTCATGCCGACAGGAGTTAGGAAAAACGTTAGTGTTCCAAGTGAACTACCAAGGGCTGACGTTGCCACTTCTTGTTTGGTCAGGATTTTAAAAGGATTTGGAAAGCCTTTTTCCTTGCCGTGATTTTTAAAGCTGATTTCTTTTAGGCCAATGATCTGTTCTCGTTCCCGATACTCTTTGCTCATCAATTCAAACAGTTTGAATACGATCGGTCCAATTGTGATGCCGAGGAAGAACGAGACGAAGACAGTTTTTCCTTCCGGTACGATGCCGATGTCCCAGTAGAGATGACGAAGTCCTTGAATGAGTAAGGCAAATGGGACAATCATTAACATAGATAGCAATTTGTTAGCAGAGAGTAATGCCAGGAAAAGTGCACCTAAGAAAAAGATCAGTCCTGCATGCTTGCTGATGGATGAAGCATAAGGCATGATCAAACTCGCGATGAGTAAGCTTAATGGAATGGATACGATTGTCCCAATGACCGATCCGGAAGCCATTTTACGGATACTGACGTCAGGCAAGCCGTGTTGTTTGAGCACCATTGCATGCTCAACCATCGGTGCAGCCATGACGCCACCCGGAATTCCCGCTACGGCGACGGGAATGGAATCCGTCAATTTTTTGGCAACGATTGCAGAGATGAAAAATGAAAGTATGACATACGGTGAGACGTTCAGTAATACAAGTGCCAGTGTCACAGGCGCAAGGACTGCTGTTTCATCAGTACCAGGCGCGATTCCGATAATTGTATAAAGAACAGCACCGCCGACACTTGCCAGTACCATCAATAAGATGATTGTCAAATCCATTAGTCGTTATCCTCCGTTTCTGTTGTAATTTTTCGCTTCGGTTTAATGAGGATACTCGAAATGATAAAGGCGATAATTCCGCCAGTCAGTCCGAAAACAAGCGGCATTGGTGGCTCGTTCGGTGCAATAATATACCCGCCGAGTGTCAACGCAATCGACAAGACAATCGATATGAGTAGATCCTTCAAATTGACGTTATCTCCCCAAATATCGTAGAAAACGCCTTCTTTATTCTTCATAATGAACCTCCTAGTTGTTGGAAATGAATATCGTTAATACTTTCGCTTCCATATCGTTTCCTGGTAAAAAGACGTGTGGAGTCTTCCCTTTGAAATAGGCACTATCTCCAGATTGAAGTATAGTCGTTTTTCCGCCGTATGAAAAGTTGATTTTTCCGGACAGGATGAAAATGAACTCATCCTCTTCATGCGTATAAGGCTGAATCGTATCCGCCCCAGGGATGACAGTGACGACGACAGGCTCTATTTTACTGTTTGTAGATAGATTTGCCAATGATCTATATAAATATAGGTAGCTAATTTGCGAAATGAAAAGCTTTAATTTGTCAAAATCATTTGGCGCGAATAAGATGTGTTTTTTCTAAAAAATCCCCGCGATAACGTCATAAGCATGAGAAACGCCGCATACTTTGCTAGAACGCCGCAAACTCCGCTCAAACGCGGCATAACCCGCCAGATCACCGCAAACTCTGCTCAAACACGGCATAACCAGCTAGAACACCGCATAATCCATCAATTCGCCGCAAACCCCATAAAAAAACACCCACAAATGTGGATGCTTCTCTATTCACCTTCTAATCCTGACACTTTCGAGTCTTCAATCTGCACAGGCTCATACGCTCGATACCCATCATCCCCTACAACAAGTGCTGACATCGGAGGATCATCTAGCGGTGGTCCTTCAATGTAAATAAGCATTGCTCCGTTCATAACTTGCTTGTAATACAAATCAGCTTCTGCTTTTGAAAAGCCGACTTCACCCAGCATGCTACGTACATTGTCTTCTCCTGTTAGAAACCCGAAAAAACGTTTCACCATAGAGGATGGGGAATCTTGGATGTGTTGGGATGTGACGCTTTTCAATTCTTCAACGACAACTTGATCTTTAGCGACAATGTATATATCTTCTGCATGAACGCCTCGCTGTTGCAGCTCTTTTATTTTTGAGAATAACTGATCTCTGAAATGATAAACGCCGATAAAGGTTTTCTTCACAAATGCACCTCCTCGTGTTTTTACAATTACATTACCCTGAAACTGGATAAAGAAAACAAATTTCAGGTAAAAGAGAACATCTAACTGGGTGTTTAACATAGGATAGAAGGAAGAAAAAATAGAGGAGTTCATGCATTTGAAAAAGCCTAACGTTCATTTGCACGAAAAGGTAGATGCTAGCGTGACAAATCAAAAACAGTTTGTTTGGAATCCCCATGTTTCTTTTATGCAAGAACAGCAACAGACGAACGTACACCTTCAAGATGCCGTTGCAAGAGTTGAGGCACTATCGCAAAAGTTGTTGAAAACGGTCCAGCAACAAAAACATGTACAACGCTTTCGACATGACGAAATGGAAGAACGAATGGGCAGCATTTACAACACTTTACTAGAAGCGACTACCCAGCAAGATGCCATTCATCATGAAATTAGCAAGCAAGCCGAAACGGTATTTCGTTTGAGAAGGAGCTTGCAAAATCACCGATTGTCGATGAATGATTTTGCAGTTCATCAATATGATGACTTATACGATATTCTCGACATGTTGGATAAAATCAATGCGCACAATAAAAAAATGGGCGACCTTCAACATGAAGTGTTAGAAAAGCTTACGTTACAAGACGTTCAAAACGTATCTGACGAACTGGATACTTAGGAATTCACAAGCTTTAAATTCTTGAAAAAAGCACCCCTTAAACGTAAACATTCAAGGGTTGCTCCTCTCTGGTTAGTGTGGGAATTCATTGTTTGGACGCTTGGTAACTCGTTCATCAGTAAGTTGTTGTTCTTCAGACAACTGATTAGATGGTGGTTGCTCATTGGTAGTATAATCGGTCCTTTTACTCTCTGCCAGTTGCTCCGTCGTATACGCATCGACCGGGCTTTCAGGGTGGAAATCTTCGAGTGGAACACGGATCGTTTCGTCATCTTTTTGGATTTTCACTTCTTGATCGACAGTGGCTAGTTGTTCAGATTCGCTAAAAGCTCCCTGATTATGAACAACTGTTGCATCTGACGGATGAACGACTTCTTCGTGTAGCGCTTGCTGCCTGTTCACAATCTCTTCATTGATGGCACGCTGTTCTTCAAGCTCCTTTTGTGCTGGATCTTTCGGTAAAAGAGCATCTGGATTCACTAGAGGTGCTTGTGGGACACCAGGTGTGATGGACATTGTTGCTGGATTAAATGTTGACATCGCTTCACCACCTACGCGTCCTAATGGTGCTTGAGGATCAACCATTCTGTTCGTTTCATGCGTAGAAGAAGGCGACTCATAATCTTCAGGAGTCACTCGGTTTGCTCCTAGGTTAGGATCCGTACCTTCGTTCATCATACCGAATTGATTAATCGTTTGAGCATGATACTCGTGCAGTTCGCCTTGATCCACATACAGCAGTTTTCCGCCCTTTTCTATTTCACGATAATAATTGTCCATATCTTCTTCAGGCACACCGACTTCTTGCAACATGCTGCGGACATGGTTTTCTCCAGTTAAGAAATCTAAAAAGCGGTCAAACCATGAATCAGGGGTCGTTTGAACATCTCCATATTTCATTCCTTGGAACATCGTAACATCCGAATCATCTTGTGCAATTAAGTAGATATTTTCACCATCTATGCCTTGCGCTTTCAAGTCATCTATTTTTTTCATCAGTTCCGAGTCGTTGTGGTACATGCCGATAAATACCTTTTTATCCATAGAAATTTTCCTCCTTTAGGTGGTGTATGTATTGCATGATTACCCGTTATACAGAGGATGGAAACTACATGTAAGCTTTATGTTTTGGTGAAAAACGATTCTTGTCAAATAGCAATGAATGCTGTTTTCATTGCGCTCTTCCTATGACCAACAATTGGAGGGATGCTGTGTATATCGATGGCGTGTTTGCGGGTGGTGGATTAAAAGGTTTTGCTTTAGTCGGTGCATACCAAGCGTTGGAAGTGAGAGGTTACCGTTTTCGACGTGTTGCTGGAACGAGCGCGGGTGCGATCGTGGCGAGCTTCATAGCTGCGGGATATACTGCAAAGGAAATCGAGGACATGATGCAAGAAGAAGATTTGCAAAATTTGCTCGATCCACGTAAAACGCTAATTCCGTTTCCGTTCATGAAATGGTTGTTTCTCTATTGGCGAATGGGACTTTATCAGGGGCAAGCATTGGAAGATTGGTTTTTTGAGAAACTATCATTAAAAGGGCTGTACAATTTTTCGGACTTACCGGCGGGTTCATTGAAATTGGTTGCCTCTGATTTGACAAACGGTAAGATGATTGTATTGCCAGATGATCTCGTCCATTACGGAATAGAACCGGGCATGTTTCCGATTGCACGTGCTTTGCGGATGAGCTGTACAATTCCTTTTTTCTTTGAACCGGTGCGGTTAAAAACACCGACAGGAGAGACGATTGTCGTGGATGGGGGTGTGTTAAGCAATTTCCCGATGTGGATTTTTGATGAAGCGGACGGTTTTCGTAAAAGGCCGTTAATTGGCATGAAATTGAGTCACCCAAAAGATAAAATGCCTGGAAGGAAAATTGATAATGCATTGAATTTGTTTGAAGGATTATTTTCCACAATGAAAAATGCACATGATGAGCGCTATATTTCTAGAAAACATGAAAAAGATATTATTTTTATACCGGTAGAGCAATATAGTGCGACACAGTTTGATCTTGAAGATGAAAAAAAAGAAGAAATGATGGAGATTGGTCGCTTGAAGACGATACAATTTCTGCAAACTTGGCCGCATGCGGAAGAAAATCGTACGGTGTTGAAGAAAAACTAGTCAATTACAAAAACCGTGTAAAGCAAGGATTAACTTGCTCTACACGGTTTTTGTGAGACACTAATTCAATTAGAAACGCTTAAAGCTATGGAATTTAGATTTCCAATAGCGATTGTCCAAGCTAACAACTTGAGACTTCTTTCCACCTGCGTGGACAAATTTGTTATTTCCAATATAAATGCCGACGTGAGAGATGCCTGGACGGTATGTGTTTTTGAAAAATACAAGATCACCCGGTTTAGGATTGCTCACTTTTTTCGTTTGTGCATATTGGCCAAGTGTATCTCTTGCAACGGATTTACCGGATTTCTTAAATGCATATTGAACAAAACCGCTGCAGTCGAATCCTCTCGTCGTTGTACCGCCAAAACGATACGGAATGCCTGTCAGTCCTTTTGCTGTTTCTACAACTTTTGAAGAAGGCGCAGCGCTACTTGTTGTGACTGCTTTTTTTGTCAATAAAGAACTAAGTGCCCATCCCGTTTTACCGTTCACTTTCACTTGGAACCAAAGTTGTTTTCCAACTTTTTTCTCTCCAATGACGGAAACCTTCGTGCCTTTTTTCGCTAACGTAACAATTTTATGACCTGTTCCTGCTCCAGAACGGACATTGACATTATATGCAGTTGAGTATGTACTATTTTGTACGGATGCTACTTCTGTTGTATTTGCACTTGCTTGTGAATGTTCAGTTGTAATACCAAATGCCAATGAACCTGCTACGAGTAATGATAAAGCGACTTTCTTCATGCATTTCCCCTATCCACCACTGATCTATATGGCTTTAATTATTTTCTATTTACCGATCAATTATTTTACATTTATCAGTCTACAGGTTAAACATTACAGTTTAGAGGCAGTAAAATTACAGAAATGTTACAAAGGATTACACGTAGTTTACGATGTGATTTTGGAATAAAAACAGAGCCATCTATATAAAACGCACTTGCAGTAGAATGATATTGCAACAGATTGAAGATCGTTTCTACAGTACTTTATTCAATAAATCATATTGTGTCTGAATTATAGATCGCTTTCGAATAATAGTATTTTTACTGGAGTCGTCTCCAATTGAAAAACGCTACATAGTATGAGAAGGGTGATGAAATGGAGGGATGAAAATTGCTACAAAGCATTTATGTGTTGACAGCTATAGCTGAACATGAACGACTGACGATGCGTGCAGGAAAAACGGGTGGAGATGTCCGTGTAAAGGCGATGCAAGAGGAGGAAAAACGACTGAAAGGACGATAAGTCTTTGAGGTCGTTTTTTATTTTTGGTCATGCATGACTGAGCGTTTCCTTTGTGTAGTTTGCTCGTTACGGAGAGGATTGCGTTGTTATGAAGAGTTATGCGGCGATTGAGAGGATTATGCTGCGAACCGGCGAAGTATGCGGCGATTAAGTGGTTTATGCCGCGTACCGATTACAGAGCCACGTTTTACGAAAGTGCTTTGGGAATTCGCGGAGAGGACTATACATAGTTGCTGTTAAACGCGCTGAATGGGTTTTGACAAATTTGGGTCTGGTGTGAAAAGGATGCCGATTTGAATGGATGAAAAAAAATATCGAAAATAATCTATATTTTTAAAAGGTATTTTCATAGAGGTGTCGAACTTTTTATACTAGCAAGCTGTTTGAATAGTCTACATTGAGAGGATGGGTGAGTGAATGAGATTGTGGAAAGTTCTTACTGTCAGTGTATTTGTATGTGCGATGGTACTTCAAGGATGGGGGGCGTCTTTGGCGTCTGCAGGCGAGTCTGCTGAGGAACCGATCATCCGGATTGGGGTCGTGCCGGCTGTTGAGTCTCTAAGTATTGGGGGACAAGGGAATTTTGACATTATTGATAAGCAGACAGGTGAGGTTTTATTCACAGGCGCAAATGCGCAAAGCGTTGTGGCGTTGAGTAGTACGTCGACGGTACAAAGTTTTTTTCGTTTACAAGTAGCGTTCACGACAAGTGATGTGTATGTTGCAGATTGGGTTCGGCGTGCAACCGAGGAGGGTTATGCCACTTATGTAGAAAACTATAACAATGGCTATCGTTTGTACCTCGGTGAATTTGCACCGGATGCTTCGTTTGCTGAACGGGTCGCTTTTAAAAATGAAGTTGTCGCGAAAGGGTTAGCAGCAAATGATGCATTTTGGAAAGTCGTTACGACAGCTGAAGGAGAAAAACGACTGACGATTTCAATGGACGGTGTTGTGAAAGAGACAACGAATGCTGTACGAGTGATTGCTGCATCCGAAATGGTGACGATCAATGGAAAGGCGTATCGAGGTGTGGCAGAAGTAGGCTTCAATAGCAGTGGTACGTTAGCAGGTATTAATGAATTAAGCATCGAACAATATTTGTATGGAGTTGTGCCAAGAGAACTTCCACCAGTTCCATATGGAGAAGTGGAGGCGCAAAAAGCACAAGCGATTGCGGCTCGTACGTATGCACTCTCTAACCTAGGAAAGCGAAGTGCGGATGGGTATGATTTATTGCCGACGACATCTGACCAAGTATATGGAGGATTTACGGCAGAACATCCAATATCCAACGAGGCGGTTGACGGGACAAAAGGGATTGTAGCGACATATGACGGAAAGTTGATCACTGCTGTATTCCATTCGACGAGTGGAGGTTTTACAGCGAGCAATGAAGATGTATGGAACTCAGAAGCAACGCCGTATTTGCGGGCGACACATGTAGCGCAGAAAGGGAATTCATTGAAGTATGTACCTGCGTTGGAAATTTACAAGAAAACCGGGAACTCCGAGTCGCTACGAAAAGTGAAGAATGGAGATTTTGAAGCGGACTGGTCACGGTATTACCGCTGGCATTTCGAGTGGACTGCCGAAGAGATTAGTGACGTTATCGGAAGTTATTTCAATACGGATGTTGGTAGAGTCCTTGAAATTAATGTGACGGAACGTTCGCGATCAGGACGAGCTGCGGTGATTGAGTTCGTTACGGAAAATGGGACGTTCTACGAATATAAAGACCGTATTCGGTGGGCATTGCAATATATTAACGCAAACGGAAGCCCAGCAGTATTGCTGAGTACGCTATTCATCATTGAGCCAGTGAAAGATCAAGAGACAGGCGAAACAATCGGATACAAAGTAGATGGCGGCGGCTGGGGACATGGAGTTGGGATGTCACAAGTCGGTGCTGTCGGCATGGCTGAAAAAGGCTATACGTACGATGTCATCTTAAAGCACTTTTATACAGGAATTGATTTGGAAACTAGATATTAAAAAGGCGGTCGTCGTATCATGTATGTTTTAGGAATAGACGGTGGGGGGACGCGAACAACTGCAGTTGTTGCGGATGAATTTGGGAACGTTTACATGCATGCTGTTGCTGGCAGAAGTAACCCGAACACCCTCACGCAAGAAGCATTTGAAGAAGTGTTAAGTTCTCTATTAGTGGACATAAAAAAACAAAACGACGATGTTTTTCGACAACTTTCCTTATGTTATGCAGGCATAGCAGGTGTTGGCGAAAGTGGTCGTGATGAGGAGGTGGTAACCCTTTTGCGTAAAGGGTTACCGCCACAAACTGTTGTTACAGTACAAAATGATGCGTGGAATGCACTTTACGCAGGCACATTAGGGAAGCCGGGTATTGTGCAAATTGCAGGCACAGGAGCAATCACATTAGGTGTGAATGAAGAAGGCAAAGAGGCTCGAGTAGGTGGTTGGGGTTATTTGTTTGATGATGAAGGTAGCGGCTTCTATTTAGGCAAGCATGCGCTAAAAGCGATCTTTCGTGCGTACGATGGACGTGGTCCAGAGACTTCATTGTCGAACCGTTTTTGCAAGCACTTCCAAATAGCTCATGTTCCTACAATCATTTCAAAAGTCTATGGGAATGAGCATCCGAGATCGGTAATTGCGCCCCTTGCACATATCGTTGTGGAAGAGGCACAACAAGGTGATGCGGTTGCGCTTGCTATTACAAACGAAGCGTGTAAAGAAATGGTGCATGCCATTCACACGTGTCATCGGACTTTATTTGCTAACAATCATGCAACAAACATCGTGTTATCAGGTGGCGTTTTTTCCGAAGGACCATTTTTTATAGAGAAATTTCGCGCACTGTCAAAAGTGTCGTTGCCGTCTGTTACATTTGAATTAACAAAAGTACCACCAGTCGGAGGAGCTGTTTTAGCAGCTTTTGCAAGTGAAGGCATACAAGTAGCAGAGGACTTTTCAGCTCGATTCAATGAAAAGCTTTAGGGGGGTGTACCATTGGAAAAAGTGTACATGGATAAGCTTGATCATTCACAAATTGTTCAACTATGGAATGATACAATCGGAAATCGTTTTCCGATGACAAATGCGTTATGGCATCAAAATACCACCCGTGATTCAAATGTAAATTGGAAAGGATCCGTAGCGATCGTCGAAAATGGTGAGCTACTCGGCTTTGTTGTCACGAAACATTATCAAGAAAAACTCAATGTGCAAATGTCCCTTTCAATCGGATGGCTCCAGTGCTTACTCGTCAAATCCTCTGCACGTCATCGTGGAATCGGGTCGAAGCTCCTTTATCATGCGGAAGAGGCATTAAAGGAAGCAAATGTGCATGAAATTCTTTTAGGGCGTGATCCGTGGCATTACTTTCCAGGTGTGCCGGTAGAAGATCTATCTGCTATTGAATGGTTCAAGGAAAAAGGCTATGAAAAGACTGCTGTCGAAACCGATTTGAAAAAGGATATGAGGAATGCTGAGCTGTACAAATTAACCAATTCAGCCGACCATTTTCGCGTGCTAAGTGATGAGGACGTACCGAACCTCGTCCAATTCCTAAAACACACTTTTCCTGGTCGTTGGCATTATGAAGCGGTTCATTACGAAGAACTGCAAGGGACAGGTCGGGAATTCATAGGTTTATATCAGAAGGATAGATTGAAAGGTTTTTGCCGAATCAATGATGCACAGTCGCCAGTTATTGCGCAAAACGTTTATTGGTCGGGATTAGTACAAGGTGAATTAGGTGGAATTGGCCCGCTAGGAATAGACAAGTCAATACGGGGGAAGCACTTTGGTTTGGATTTAGTAAAGGCGGCAGCCAATGAATTGGCGTCAAGAGGTGTGGATGAAATTGTCATTGACTGGACGCAACTGGATTCATTTTATGAGAAACTTGGTTTCATACCTTGGAAACGCTATCAAGGAATGCGCAAAACGATAGGGGTGAAGTGATTGAGAGAAGCGATACGAGCGTTTTTACAACGAGAAATCGATGAGCAAGTGACACCAGGTGCGGTCATTCGAATACGACATAAAGGTAGAATAGTTGTAGATGAAGCACTCGGAACAAATAGCTTAGAAAATGACAAAGTCCCGATGACGAGTGCTCACGTTTTTGATATGGCGTCCTTAACGAAAGTGATGGTGACGTTGCCGGCAATTTTACAACTTTGTGCCGCAGGCGAAATCCACTTACATGACAAAGTCGCTACATTCATTGATGGTTTTGGCAATAAAGGAAAAGAAGCTATAACCATTCAACAATTGTTAACCCATTCTTCCGGTTTGATTGCGCATAGGCCTTATTTTGAACGAAGGCTGTCAGCGCAAGCAGTATTGGAGGAAATTAAGCGCGATGAGTTGACGTACCAATCAGATACAGCTGTCGTCTATAGTGACTTAGGGTTCATCTTACTAAAGGAGATTATTGAACAAGTAACACAACAACCGCTTGAAGAATATGCAAAGACACATCTATTTGAACCGCTCTCCATGCAGGCTACTTGCTTTAAACCGCAAGTCGCTCGGGATAAGCTTGCTCCAACAGAATATGTTGAGCACTTACAAGGCCGCAAATATGGCATTGTCCATGATGATAATACGGAATTTATGGGCGGTGTGAGTGGGCATGCAGGTTTATTTTCAACAATGGAAGATTTATCACGTTTCACGTCGATGTTGGAGACGGAGGGTGTCTATAATGGAAGGACGATTATTCATCCACAGTGGTTAGCACTTTCTAAAAAGAATTTTACATCGTATTCAACCGAAAGCAGAGGAATTGGCTGGCAGTTGAAAGGAGAAGGTCCAAGTCCAATTGGAGACCTGATGTCTTCAAAAACATATGGTCATACAGGGTTTACGGGCACAAGTTTTTTCATTGACCCGGTGAATGAACTGACTGTCATGTTGTTGACCAACCGAGTCTACTTTGGAAGAACCGCTTCCATGATTCGCTTGCGGCCACGATTACATAACCTCATCATGACAAAACTTTTTCAATAGGAGGTGTTCAAATGCATGTAATGATTGTCGGTGCACATTGCGGTGATGCAGAATTACAAGCCGGTGCAATTGCACATAAATACGCGAAAGCTGGATATCGAGTGACGTTCCTTCACCTCACAGCGGGAGAGAAGGGAGCACCTCCCCATATGGATGTTGGAGACTATCTACAACAGAAAATACAGGAAGCAGAGCAGGCGGCTGCTGTGCTAGGAGGAACAAGTATTACACTTGACTACCGAGATGCTGAGTTGTCGTTTGACGATCAAATTGTAAAAGAAGTAGCGATGATTTTTCGTAAAGAGAAGCCTGAATTTGTCATTACTCATTGGGAGAACAGTATGCATCCTGATCATGCGCTTTGTCAGAAAATCGTACAAGAT
This sequence comes from Sporosarcina sp. OR05, assembly GCF_041414805.1. Classification (NCBI taxonomy): domain Bacteria; kingdom Bacillati; phylum Bacillota; class Bacilli; order Caryophanales; family Caryophanaceae; genus Sporosarcina; species Sporosarcina sp. OR05. Next base: position 44,095 of record NZ_JANKJL010000001.1, read on the forward strand.
GCTTGGTTGAAGGCTTCTTTACCTGGATTTGAATTAGGGGGTTACCCTCCACATGGTCTCAAACGCGTCTTTCACAGTGAGAATTGGGAGGATATGGATGGGTATGAACCGGATATTTATGTGGATGTAACTGATTCATTCGATGCCTATTTACAAGCATTGAATTGCTATTGGTTCATCATGAATTCAACAAGTTTTCGCTATTATGAATACTACAAAGCACTCGGGACGTTGCGCGGCTGTTTAGCACGCACGACCTATGCCCAAACATTAAAGAATTCAAGAGGTCTACATGTAAGACGAGAGGGATATATACCTGGATTTCCAGTGTAAAGAGGAGGAGCAAAATGAGTTTGCATAAAAAGGTCGGTCGACTACTTGTAGCCGGATTTAAAGGGATCACGATGTCTGAGGAAATAAAACACTTGATCCATACGTATCACATAGGAGGAATTATACTATTTGGCAGAAACATTGGTACGCCTGCGGAAATCCGCAAGTTGACGAACAGTTTGCAACGTGAAGCGAAAAAAGCAGGGTATACGTCCCCATTGCTCATATGCATCGATCAGGAAAACGGTGTAGTGAGACGTTTGGGAGAAGGGACGACAATTATACCGGGAGCGATGCTATTAGGAGCGACAAAAGATTCTCTTTTAGCACAGCAAGCAGGTTTTTTGACGGGTAAAGAATTGAAAGCGCTCGGCATTAACTGGAACCTTGCTCCGGTCGTGGATGTGAATAATAATCCGGCCAATCCGGTAATCGGTGTACGGTCTTTTGGTGAAAATCCAATGGAAGTCGCAGAAATGGCAAAACATTCAATGATGGGTATGCAAGAAGCAGGGATTGCGACGACATTAAAGCATTTTCCGGGTCATGGCGATACGAGTGTTGATTCTCATCTTGATTTGCCGGTCATTGCACATGACTTGGACCGTTTACATGCGGTGGAATTAGTGCCATTTAAAACATGTATGGGTGCTGGGGCAGATGCGATTATGAGTGCGCACGTTTACTTTCCTGCATTAGAACGTGAAGCAAACGTGCCAGCGACGTTATCTCGTGCGGTCATAACAGGGCTATTGCGAGAACAATTAGGATTTGAAGGTGTCATTACGACAGACTGTATGGAAATGGATGCGATTGCGAAAGGTGTAGGGACAGTGGAGGGATGTGTCCGAGCAGTCGAAGCGGGTGTTGATTTTGTCATGGTTTCCCATTTGCATGACTTGCAAGAGAAAGCAGTCAAGGCGTTGGAACAAGCAGTACGAACGGGAAGAATAGCCGAAGAGCAAATTGACGCCTCAATCGCTAGAATTGAGAAACTTGCCAATTTGTATTCGTCATGGGAGGAAATTGAGACAAACCTAAACGGCTTGGAAGAAGTCGGTTCCCTTCACCACCAACAGCAGATGCAAGAGGTCTACGCAAAAGGGATTACAGAAGTCGTAGGGCCTGGTACAACCATTCAACAAGATGACAATGTCTTACTCGTATATCCGACGAACAACTATGCAACGTTAGTGGAAGATAAACGCTATTCTACGTTATCCATGGCGACGCAATTAAACAAAGTTCACCGACATGTTACTGCAATGGAGATTGCATCGATGCAAGATGAAAACCGTCTTCGTGAAGTGTTAGAAGTTGCTCAAAACGTTGATCACATAGTTGTTCTGACGTTGAATGCAGTCCAACAACTAGAACAACAACAATTTGTACAGCGGTTAGTAGCAAGTGGAAAACCTGTAGACGTAGTGGCAATCCGTTCACCATATGACGCCGGCTGCTTCGTAAACGTCAATCGAATGGTTTGTACGTATGAATTTACAGAAACAGCTTTTGAGGTGGTGGCCAAGTATTTAGTAGGGGAATGCCCTGTTAGTGGTAAGTTGCCTGTAACGATTACGTGATTGAAAATTCTTTTTAGAAAAATAAATTTGTATTGAAATTTAATTTCACAACAGCTAAACTATTGGTAAGCGTTTACAAAGTCTTATGAAGAATGGGGGATGCCTTTGAAGCCTATGCGCGTTTGTGGATTGATGTCTGGCACTTCTTTGGATGGGCTTGATATTGCCATTGTAGATTTTTCGTATGAACAGTCAACGCTGCAACATGCATTGATTGGTTTTACGACAAAGCCCTATGACGAGGTGTTACGCAAAAAGCTTCATGCACTCATGGATCCAAGGACATCTGTCCAAGAAGTTTCATCCATGAATATGTATTTGGGTGAACTGTTTGCGACATACGTAATAGAAGCTTTAGAAGAATTAGAGATTCCTATAGACACCGTTGATGTAATCAGTTCACATGGACAGACAATTTGGCACGAACCGTCTGTAGATGTGGCTGATGTATATGCTCGACCGAATACGCTACAAATTGGAGATATTGCAGTAATTGCTGAAAGAACGGGTCGGACTGTCATCGGAGATTTCAGAACGAGAGATATGGCTGTTGGAGGGCAAGGTGCTCCTTTAGTGCCGTATGCGGATAAGCTATTATTCCAATCAACAACTGGTCGTGTGCTCGTTAACATCGGCGGAATTGCTAATTTGACAGTGTTGCCTCCTATTCATTCAACAGAAAGCATCATTGCCTATGATACGGGGCCCGGCAATATGATCATTGACGCTTGTATCTTGAGGCATTCAAATGGCCAAGTGACATTTGATGAGAATGGAGAAATCGCTAGAAGTGGCAAGGTGCAAAATGCATGGCTGAGCGATTTGTTACAGCATTCGTATTTCAAAGCACCTATTCCCAAAAGCACGGGACGCGAGTTGTTCGGAGAGGCATATGTGAAAGAATTCTGGTATGAAGGGGATGCATACAACTGCACATCCGCCGACAAAATTGCAACCGCCACAATGTTCACCGCATCATCCATCACAGCTGAAATCCTAAAATACCGAGACACACATGACGTACAAGAAGTGATTGTCAGTGGCGGTGGCGCCCACAACAGTACATTAATGGCAATGATCCAACAACTGTTACCAAGCGACATCCGGCTCATCACATCAGCCGAAGCAGGTATTAACGCAGACGCCAAAGAAGCCATCGTCTTCGCACTACTCGGCTACTTAGGAATCCAAAAAACACCAAACTCCCTCCCAGAAGCAACAGGAGCGAGAAAAGAAACCATAATGGGAAAAATCGCATGGGGATCATCAAAAGCGGAGAGTGGCGCTTAGCTGCGACAGGCATAAGGCAAAGACGCGAAGTGGCGCCCTTTGCCACACAGCGGATTTCCTTATGACCCGAGCAGCTGCCACTCGCAGCTGGACGATATCAAAAGCGTAAGGCGCCGCTCTAGATGCGACGGGTATAAGAGGAAGACGTGAAGTGGCGTCCTTTGCCACGCAACGGCTTTCCTTATGACCCTAGCATCTGGCGCCTGAAGCTAGCCGACACCCTGGCGCTTAGCTATCCGTTTCCTGAAAAAAGTAAGACACACTCAAAATGAGTAACAAATAACTGTTAAACAAAAGGGGAAAAAGTTGTAACCATATAATCATTTAAAACTTTGGGGGGTTAAGAGATGAAGAGATTGTGGAAGAAGTCAGCAGCAGCCGTTTTATCATTGGGGTTGGCAGCAACTGTACTTGGGGCTTGTAGTGAGAAAGAAGATGCAGGAAATGCAGAAGAATTTAAAGGGAAAATAACGATTTGGGACGGACCGAGATGGCCAGATGAAGACGACAATAAATTCCATTGGTTAGAAGCGAAAATTAAGGAATACGAAGAAGCGAATGATGGCGTTGAAATCGATTTAGTCCAAGTGCCTTGGGCTGAAATGGGCGATAAACTAGGTGTTGCGATTGCAGGTAAAGCTTGGCCAGATATCGCGCCAGTCGATATTAGTGGGAGCGCTGTAAGTATTGATCATATTGAACAAGGCGTCATCGAATCATTAGATCCGTATTTTGACAAAGACGCGAAAAAAGATTTCTACGAAAACGCGTTAGATGCATACACCCATGATGGGAAATTGTACGGTATTCCAAATAGTATTACGCTACACTCCATGCTTTTGAACTTGGATTTATTTGAAGAAGCAGGCGTTGAGCCTCCGAAAGATGGAAAATGGACATATGATGAGTTTTTGGCAGCTGCTGAGAAACTGACCTTCGACCGTGATGGGGATGGGAAAATTGATGTCCACGGCTTCTCCACATACATTATGCCTGGCTACTATGAAGCATGGCCGTTCTTCTACAAAAACGGAGGTTCACCACTTAATGATGATATGACGGAGTTCACTTTCGATTCACCAGAAACTGTGAAAGCGATTCAAGATTTAGCTGATTTAAAATTGACGCATAAAGTTGCGCCTGAAACACACGGTGGCAATGACGTTGGTGGAACGTTCCAAGCATGGGCGAATGAAGAGCAACGGACAGTCGCAATGCAACCTTGGGCAACATGGGCAATTGGTGCAGCACAAGGTAAATACCCGACAAACTTCATGGTTGCTGATTACCCAACTGGAGAATCAGGGGATCCAGTCACAATCGGTGGTGTTGGTGGATGGGTCATGATGCACCAAAAAGATGTAAATAAGAAAGCTGCCGTTGCAGACTTCATGAAATTCATCTCAACTGCAGAAGAGCAATCTCATATGGCTCAAAATTACGGAATTTTCCCTGCACGCATCAGTGCTGCAGAAATGGATCCATTCAAAGACAATCCTGAAATGACACGCGCGATGGAAATGTCTGACCAAGTCATCATGCTTCCACGTCATCCTGAATGGAGAAAAATCGATGAAGCAATCCAAACAGAGCTACAGCTCGTGTTTAACGGAGAGAAAACCGCCGAGCAGGCAATGGCTGATGCAAAGAAAGCTGTCGATAAAATACTAGAGTAAGATTTCACAAGCAGGCTATGCATCGCGTATGCCTGCTTCACTTTTAGGGGGTGTCCAACATGACGCAAATGCCAATGGGAGCCGTTCCAAAAAAAGAAGAGAAGTTGCGCGTGAAAAAACCGAACAGACATGTGTTTCGGGCAATGAAAAAAAACTATAGTGCCTACCTCTTTCTATTACCTAAACTCATATTGTTTACATTGTTCGTTGCCATCCCAGTTGTATGGGCCTTCGTATTATCCTTTCAAAAATACAAAATTTTTGGTAGTGAATTTGTCGGTTTTGAGAATTACATAGAAGTGTTTCAAAGTGAAGCATTTCGTATCGCTTTAAAAAACACTTTGCTATTTACAGCTGTAACCGTTCCATTCGGTGTCATTAGTGCACTCGTACTCGCGACACTCATATTTGAACTTGGGAAGTTCTCGCAAAGCCTTTTCAGATCTGCATTTTACTTACCGACCGTTACATCCATGGTCATCATAGCGATGGTATGGAGATGGATGTACAACTATGACTTCGGATTATTCAACTATGTTCTAGGGTGGTTCGGCGTAGAACCAATTAATTGGCTCGGTCAATCAAGCACAGCACTATGGGCATTAATTATTATGCAATGTCTCATTCCATTCGGTGTCGGCATTATTTTGTATTTGGCTTCGATGGGCTCGATTTCACAGTCATTGTATGAGGCGGCAAGGATGGATGGAGCAGGGAAGTTTAAGCAATGGATTCATATTACGATTCCGTTACTCAAGCCGACGACGCTATACCTTGTTTTGTTAAGCACAATCGGTTCCTTCCAAGTGTTTACACAAATTATTATGATGACAGGTGGCGGACCGGGAAGTGCAACGGAAACGCTTGTCCACTTAATTTATAAAACCGGTTTCCGCGACTTTGAATTTGGATTGGCTGGGGCACAGTCCGTCGTATTGTTTGTCATTATCCTCATCTTTTCCGTCATCCAATTCCGGATGCTTCGCCACGATGAGTGATTGGGGGATAGGAAATGAAGAAAAAACCGTTAGATCGTATAAATAAATTTATCATATTCGGCTTGCTATTTGTCTTTGCAATCGTCTCATTGCTACCGTTGTATTGGGTGTTTTCCACTTCTTTGCAATTAAGTAGCTATCAATCTCAAGATATGGAGCGGCCAGTCTCTTATGTGGATTCGAATCCACCAAAAATGTATCCGATGGGAATTCCGCTCTACTTAGAGCATTGGGGAGAAGCTAGGGAAGCAGCGAAAGCGGGAGATGTGGAAGAAGAAGCATACCACCGTGAGATGATGGATCATATTGTTTCAAATACGTTTGGTAGTTTTAAAACATTGTTCAAAAAACATGATGTCGGAAAGTGGTTCTTTAATAGTATTTATATCGCCGTCGTTGTAACGATTGGCATATTGCTCATCGACTCGATGGCCGGTTATGTATTGGCGAAAAAGAAGTTCCCAGGACGAAATCTCATCTTCTGGATTATCATTTCAACAATGATGATCCCTGGTCAAGTAACACTCGTGCCGTTATTCATCATGGTCGGGAATCTTGGGTTAATGGATACCCATTGGGCGTTAATCTTACCAGATCTATCAATGGTTTTCGGTGTATTTCTTATGAGGCAATTCATGTATTCCGTTCCGGATGAGTTGCTTGAAGCGGCTAAAATCGACGGAGCAAGTGAATGGCGAACATTTTGGACAGTCGTCCTACCTCTTGCAAAACCGGGCTTGGCAGCACTTGGAATCTTTACATTCATGAATGTGTGGAACTCCTTCCTATGGCCAATTATCGTATTGAACACAGCGGAGCTTTACACGTTACCTGTCGGCTTGAAAACGTTGCAAGATGCCAACTTGGCAAGTTTCAAGCTACTCATGAGTGGAGCAGCCGTAGCAGCCATTCCGATGATTATTGTATTCATTCTATTCCAACGCTATTTTGTTAAAGGTTTAACACTAGGTGGCGTGAAAGAATGATGCGTTCACAACAAGTACAGTTAGGTGTGGATGTGTTTTTTGAACAGGATTTATCATCGCTAAATGGAAAAAGAATTGGTTTATTGACAAATCAAACGGGTGTAAATGCAGAACTTGTCTCAACGATTCGATTAGTCCATGATCATCCCGACTTACATTTGGTGGCATTATTCGCCCCTGAACATGGGCTATTGACAAATGCAAGAGAAGGCGAAAAATTCACAGATGCAGTCCATTGTTCTACAGGTCTTCCGGTATTTAGTTTGTATGGGAAGTCGAAAAAGCCGACGGATGCAATGATGGATGCAGTGGACATTGTCATCTTTGATATGCAAGATATTGGTGCCCGCTATTATACGTACATGTACACGATGGCTTATATGATGCAAGCGTGTGCAAGAAAAGGGAAGCGGATGATTGTACTTGACCGGCCAAATCCGATTGGAGGAGAAGCCGTTGAAGGGAATTTCATAGAGGAAGGCTTTACATCATTTGTCGGATTATACCCGATTCCAAATCGGCACGGCATGACGATTGGGGAATTAGCGACTTATTTTAATGAAGTTTTTGGTATTCATTGTCAATTGGACGTCATTCACATGAAAGGCTGGAATCGCAATTTATACTTTCATGAAACGGGTCTTCCATGGGTGCCACCTTCACCCAATACAACAACCGTTCAGATGATGCTCCTCTACCCTGGTACATGTCTGTTGGAAGGGACGAACCTTTCTGAAGGAAGGGGAACAACTCAACCTTTTGAAGTGATCGGCGCACCTTTCATTGATGGTGAAAAACTGCAAGATCGTGTGAATTCACTAGGTATAGAAACCATTCGGGCACGAGCAACTGCATTTACACCGACTTACCAAAAATACGCAGGAGAACACTGTGAAGGCATTCAATTGCACGTGACAGAACCAAGACGAATACAGCCTTTACATACGTTCGTTACCGTGCTTGCTGAAATTATTGACATGTATCCAAAACAGGTGGATTTTTTGACGTACGGATCGTTGAAACATCCGATGTTTGACTTGCTCGCAGGAAATGCAGAGCTACGCCATGGTCTATTAAGAGGGAGTCTAGGAGATTATCAGGCTAAATGCCAATCGGATACAGCGGTTTTCATGGACAAAAGAGAAAAATACTTATGCTATAGATAGGAAGGCGGACGATGGAAAAGTTACCATTTCTACTCACAGAACAATCAAATGTAAAGACGACGCGATTAGATGAAATGTCAATTCGTGAAATCCTTACGACAATGAACGAAGAAGATGAAACGATTGCCCTTGCAGTTCGCCAAGTATTACCGCAAATCGAAAAAGCGGTCGAGAAAGTTGCCAACGCTTTTAAGGTCGGTGGACGTCTTATTTATGTCGGGGCAGGGACAAGTGGCAGAATAGGTGTGATGGATGCTGTGGAATGCCCGCCGACATTCAGTACGCCACCCGAACAAGTGCAAGCGGTTTTGGCGGGTGGTGCAGGTGCGATGTATGTGGCGGTTGAAGGAGCAGAAGATGATGCAATGCTTGGAGCGAAAGATCTAGAAGCCCTTCGAGTGAATGAAAAAGATGTCATCCTTGGAATCGCTGCGAGTGGCCGCACTCCTTATGTAAAAGGTGCACTCCTTTATGCACAATCATGTGGAGCGGTTACAGTGAGCTTATCGAGTAATGAACGAGCAATTATAAGTGAATGCGCGGATATCCCCATAGAGGTGTTAACAGGTCCAGAAATTTTGACAGGATCGACTCGCCTAAAAGCTGCTACTGCACATAAAATGGTTCTAAATATGATTTCTACGACGGCAATGATTAAGAATGGGAAAGTGTATAAGAATTTGATGGTGGACTTGCACGCAAGTAATTACAAATTGCGTGAACGTGCAAAAAAAATGGTCTGTACACTGACGGACATCGGTTACGAACAAGCGGAAGCAGTATTGGAAGAAACGGACTATAATGTAAAAGTAGCAGTTGTCATGATTTTGGCAGAAACGACAAAGGAACGAGCCCACCAATTACTCCTGGAATCGGACGGATTTGTTGGGAAAGCATTGAAACTGGCGACAAGTGAAGGTGTGTGATGAAGATGTATCGTACGTTTCAAAGTGGAGATGAAGGAAGTATTGTTCAGCTGTGGAATGATGTCATGCCAGCAGATCCAATTAGTCAAGTGCGTTTTCGAAATCAAGTACTATTGGATGTAAACTTTGATCCGGAAGGACTTATAATCGCAGTAGATGGTGAAAAAATCATCGGGGCGATGCTAGCAATTACACGGAAAGTACCGATGCTTGGAGGCAATTTGGAAACTGACAATGGATGGATTACGTTCTTTATGGTGCAACAGGACGTTCAGAATCGAGGCATAGGAAAGGGATTGTTGGACAGAGCGATCTTATATCTTCGAAAACAAGGGGTCAGTAACGTGTATTTTTCATCTTATGCTCCGAATTACTTCTTGCCTGGACTAGATGAAAAAGCTTACCCGAGCGGCTACGCATTTTTGCAAAAAGAAGGTTTTTCCCGACTGTATTCGCCCGTTGCTATGCACCGAACTTTAACCGATTATCACTATCCTGCATCCGTCAACAAAATCCTAAATGAGCGTGTACTAGAAGGGTATATCGTGGAAAGTGTAAAGGATGGGGATTTACATGCACTAATCCAATTTGCCAACGATGCATTTAACCCTGACTGGGGGCGTGCCATACGAGACGGATTATTGCAAGGGATGAATCCAGCTCAAATTGTAGTCGCTAAAAAAGCTGATCGTATTGTCGGTTTTGCGATGTATGGAGGCTATGAAGGAATACTGGAGCGTTTTGGCCCTTTCGGCGTAGATGCTAGTGAACAAGGTAAAGGGTTAGGAAAAGTCTTATTGCATAATACGCTTTTTTTAATGAAACAGCAGTCAATTCAAGGTGCATGGTTCCTCTGGACGAGCGAAACAAGTGCAGCAGGTCATTTATATGCAAAAAATGGATTCTCAACTTATCGTAAATTTCATGTAATGGTTAAAAAGTTGTAAACAAGATTGAAACGGAGGGATGGAGTTGGCTATTGCAAGTGGTGGGTTAATATTACTCAATGAGATGAAACAGATGCTCCCTCCTTCAGAACAGAAAATTGCAGATTATATATTAGGGAACCCAGAAGCAATTGTTACGATGACAGTTACTGAGCTTGGCGAAATGAGTCAAACGAGTGGAGCGGCCGTGACAAGACTTTGCAAGTCATTGAAGTTAAAAGGGTTTCAAGAGTTGAAATTACGCATAAATGGTGATTTAGGGAAAAAACTTGAAATTACAAACCGGGACATTCAACCGAATGAGTCCGTTTCGTCAACGATACAAAAGGTGACGGAGCATGCTGTCCACACATTGCTTGAAACAGCAGAATTATTGGATGCTACTCAGCTTGAATTGGCAGTGGACGCCATTGTCCAGGCTAAAAATGTTCACTTTTTTGGTGTAGGAGCTTCCGGAATTCCAGCAATTGATGCGCAACAGAAATTTTTACGTATCCATAAAGCATCGACTGCAAGTACGGATTTACATATGGGAGCTACCATTATGGCAAACGTAGGAGAAGAAGACGTAGTAGTCGTTATTTCATTCTCTGGAGAAACGTTTGAAGTGCAAAAAATCGTAGAATTGGCCAATTTAAACGGAGCAAAGACGATTAGTCTTACCAAGTACGGTCAAACACCGATTGCCCAAATCGCTGACATACAACTTTTCACTTCTCCTACAAAAGAAGCGAATTTACGAAGTGGTGCAACTTCTTCGAGGCTTGCACAATTGCATGTAATGGATATTCTTTTCATGTCAGTTGCGTCAAAGCAGTTCGATACAACAATCAATTATTTAGATGCTTCTAGAGAAGCGATTGAAACAATTCAAAGTAGCAGGCCGATAAAAACAAAATGACGGATTGAGAGGGTGATCAAGCTGTCTACTCAACTGCATATTCGCAACAGTAAAATTGCATGCGAAGACGGGACAATTATCGAGGGTGAAATGTTAGTGGAAAACGGTGTCATTACCAAGATTTCTCGAAGTCCTATTAAAGACGTGAAAGGAGAAAGTCTTGATGCGCAAGGTTGTCTTGCCTTACCAGGTTTTATTGATATCCACGTCCACGGCGCTGAAGGGGCTGACTTTATGGACGGGACAGATTTGGCCTTTGAGACGATTTCAAGCGCACTCTCAAAAGAAGGAACGACTTCATTTTTGGCAACTACATTAACACAATCAGACAATGACATTGTCCAAACAATTGCTACGGGTCGGCGATTCATGCAAAAGCATATGCCTAAAGCGGAAATGCTTGGCATCCACTTAGAAGGGCCGTTCATCCACGTAGAGCAGGCAGGTGCCCAACCACGTGAATTCATTCGTAAACCGTCTACCGATTTAGTCGAAAGATGGTTCGCTGATGGTTTTGACATATTGAAAGTGGTTACTTTGGCGCCTGAACTTGACGAACAGTACGCATTGACTTCCTTTTTAGCTGAAAAGGCGGTTATTGTCTCAGCTGGACATACGAAAGCGACTTGCGGCGACATTCAACAGGCAATCCAAAAGGGCTTAACGCATTTGACGCATTTTGGCAACGCGATGACTGGCCTCCATCACCGTGAAATCGGAGTTGTTGGGGCAGGCTTTCTGTTTGATCAATTAACGTGTGAAGTAATTGCAGACGGCGTTCATACATCAACGGAAATGTTACAGCTCCTGTTCAAAACAATGGGGTCAGAAAGAATAGTTCTTATTACAGACTCCATGCGCGCAAAAGGGCTCACGGATGGCGAGTATACATTAGGCGGTCAAGAAGTAGCAGTACAAGGGATTAAAGCAACGTTGAAAGATGGTACATTAGCAGGCAGTGTGTTACGAATGGATAATGCTTTGCGAAATATGTTTGAGGTTACAAGTTGTTCAGTACAGGATTTGGTGAACATGACATCTGCCAATGCAGCTAAACGGTTAGGCGTGTTTGAACGAAAAGGAAGCTTGGCAGTTGGGAAAGATGCAGACATTGTGCTATTAGATCATGATTTACAGGTGCATATGACGATCTGTAGGGGAGCAATAGGCTACAGACAAGATGTTGCATGTACAGCAAGTACAATGGAAGGAAAATGAGTAGCAATTGGGGGGAGCATGCATGGCTGAACTGAAGTTAGTGAATTTAACGAAGGAATACGATAAAGGCGTTATCGCAGTAAAAGACTTCAATCTTCATATTGAAGATAAAGAATTTATCGTTTTTGTTGGCCCATCAGGTTGTGGGAAGTCGACAACATTGCGTATGATTGCAGGACTCGAAGAGATTACTGACGGTGATTTTGAAATTGACGGTCAGCGTATGAACGACGTAGCGCCGAAAAATCGGGATATTGCGATGGTTTTTCAAAACTATGCGTTGTATCCTCATATGACAGTCTACGAAAATATGGCGTTCAGTTTGAAGTTGCGGAAAGTGAAGAAGAAAGAGATTGACGAAAAAGTACAGGAAGCAGCGAAAATACTTGGCTTAGAGGACTACTTATCACGTAAGCCAAAAGCATTATCAGGGGGGCAACGGCAACGTGTAGCGTTAGGTCGAGCAATTGTCCGTGATGCGAAAATCTTCTTAATGGATGAACCGTTGTCCAACTTGGACGCAAAATTACGTGTCCAAATGCGTGCTGAAATTCAGAAATTGCATAGACGTTTGCAGACGACGACGATATACGTAACCCATGACCAAACCGAAGCGATGACCATGGCGACAAGGCTCGTTGTGATGAAAGATGGTTTTATCCAACAAGTAGGTACACCGAAAGAAGTTTATGATTTCCCGAGAAATGTTTTTGTTGGTGGTTTCATTGGATCACCTGCTATGAACTTTTTCCATGGCACAATGACAGAAGCTGGTTTTGTCATCGGCGATGTACATGTTTCCATTCCAGAAGGGAAAAGCGCTTTGTTGAAAGAGAAAGGTTACGTCGGAAAAGAGCTGATTCTAGGTGTCCGTCCTGAAGATATTTATACGAAAGCGGCAGACGTGGAGCTCAATGCACAAGCTACATTCCAAGCGACGATTGAAGTCGCTGAACTGATGGGGTCAGAAACGTATTTATATTCTTCTTTGAATGGATCGGATTTCATCGCACGAATTGACTCAGACACGACAATCTCGCCGATGGATCAGATTACGCTCGCATTTGATATGGAAAAAGCACATTTTTTTGACGTGGAAACAGAAGAACGGATTTATTGAATACATTGGAAAAGGGTTGCTCCCATTTTGAGGAGCAACCCTTTGTTTTTTTGTATATTTACTTTTAACTTATTATGTTCATCTAAAAAAATCCAAAGTTGGATGCTGTTAAAATGAGTTGTGCCGCGGTAGTGTTCCACTGGGTGTCTTCTATCCTTAAGCAACGTAAGCCCTACCTTCTCTTACGTCCTTGCGACCCTTTAGCCGCGCCAGTGTGAATAAGTGTCTTCAAAAACAGTACGTAGAATGCCATCTAGTAAAAGTACCTATACGATGTTGTGAAAAAATAGTGTACCATGAATTTATGAAAAAAGCAAGTTGCTGAGATTGTAGTTATGAATGAGGTTAACTAGATAGGCTTGAGAGACGTTGCGTATATTCGGTAATAACAGAGGAATACCACTCTAGTTAGCGAGTTAGTGTGATAAATTTGTCAATGAAAATTCTTGTAAATTGCTGTTCTTTCTATCTTATATTATATATAATGGTTTTATCTTTTTAAAGGAGTTGGGGATGGCTTGAAGCCAAATTCTACATTTGCAACGAAAATTGTCGTCCTAGTCGCCTTAGTCATTGGAGTAGCTACAACTGTTGGATGGTATGTTTCGAATGCAAATAAAGGAATGAATGTCTCGTTTTCTGAATTTGAGAAAACGATACAGGCACAAGAAGGTCAGCAAGTCTCTTTGAAAGAGGCAGCAGATGGCACGCTTTCCCTTAAGACTGCTGAAGGATTGTATGTGACACAAGTCCGTCCGCAAAGTCAGTTGGCAGAACAATTAGTAGAAGAATATAATCTTTCATATAAATATGCAGATAGTGGACAATTCAGTGGTGTAATCTTCGGTGGATTGCTGGTCGCAGCACTTCTCACGTTGTTCATTTTACATCGAAAAGGAAAGTTAGGCGTCGGTGTATCTTCCATGAAAAACAGCGCTTCAAAGTCCACACCTTTACCGGATATAACACTTGACGATATTGGTGGACTTCCTGAAGAGATGAAAGAAGAAATCCACCAAACATTATCCATTTTTAAAGATCCAAAACGCGCTTCACAAGTCGGGATTCAAGCGCCAAAAGGAATTTTGTTATATGGACCACCTGGAACAGGGAAGACGTTGCTCGCTCAAGCAATTGCGAATGAAATAGGCGCTACTTTCTATTCTTCGAGTGGTTCAGCTTTTACCGAGTTATTTGTCGGAGTCGGGGCATCCCGTGTCCGTACTTTATTCCAGAATGCACGCAAGCAACGGCCCGCTGTCATTTTTATTGATGAAGTCGATGCGCTTGCTGGCAAAAGGAAAGAGCATGGCGGCGAAGAGTCAGAGAAAACGTTAACGGAGTTGCTCGTTCAATTGGATGGTGGAAATGACAATGAAGGTATTTTATTCATTGCAGCAACGAACCGAAAAAACATGCTTGATGAAGCGTTTTTGCGTCCTGGACGGATTGACTATACATTTAACGTACCGCTTCCTGATACGAATGGGCGTCGTGAAATCATCGACATCCACACGAAAGGAAGATTGTTGGCGGATGAAGTATATGCATCGTTGGATGTGTTAGCTGAAAGTACATCAGGCTTTTCCGGTGCGGAATTAAGTTCATTGTTTGAAACGGCGAGTAAACGTGCGATTCGTGATGGCCGTGAGGAAATTGGAAAGAGCGACTTAGATTTTGCGATTGACCGTACAATTCTAGGAAGCACTTCCCGAGCGTTAAACGATCCTGAAACGAAAAGACGAGTGGCGATCCATGAAGCAGGCCACGCGCTCATCGCGGCATTGACAAAACCTGGTTCTGTCCGAAAAGCGACAATCATACCGCGCGGTCAAGCGCTTGGTTATGTGGCACCGATTCAAAAAGAGCTGCATCTACAAACTGCAAGCGAACTAATGGATCAAGTGAGCATGATTTTAGCAGGTGGTGTTGCGGAAAGGCTTTATCTCGGCGAGCACAGCATTGGTGTGAGTGGTGATGTTCAACAAGCAAAGGACATCATTGAACGGATGGTAGATACAGGATTGCTTCAAGATCGCTTCGTGTTGACATTCAATAAAGGCGAAAAGGAATTGAAAATGAAAGCCATTTTTGAAGTGACTCTACGCAAAACAGAAGAGCTTATCCGTGAATATGCCCCTCAATTCGAAGAGTTGGTCACTGTCCTCTATCAAAAGGAGACATTGGATGGTACAGAAGTCCAGAAGATTGTCGATGGAAAAGGTGTGAAAACGGAAGAATTGGTTGTTATTTATGAATAAAGTTTAGATGATGCACTTCCTAGTTTGGTTGACTAGGGAGTGTTTTTTAGGTTTTGGGTTAAGGTGTATCACAACGTAGAGCAATCGCATTAGAAAGCTCACGTCGTAACACAACGTAACGTGTTCGTATCGCAACGTACCGCGTTCGCAACACAACGCACGCGCCGTAACACAACGTAACGTGCTCGTATCGCAACGTACCGCGTTCGTATCACAACGTAAAGCGTTTGCATCACAACGCTCGCCCCGTAACACAACGTAAAGTGCTCGTATCGCAACGTACTGCGTTCGTATCACAACGTAAAGCGTTTGCATCACAACGCTCGCGCCGTAACACAACGTAAAGTGCTCGTATCGCAACGTAACCCGTTCGTATCACAACGTAAATCGTTCGCATCACAACGCTCGCGCCGTAACACAACGTAACGTGCTCGTATCGCAACGTACCGCGTTCGTATCACAACGTAAATCGTTTGCAACACAACGCTCGCGTCGTAACACAACGTAACCCGCTCGTATCGCAACGTAATTGTTTCGTATCACAACGTAAATCGTTCGCATCACAACGCTCGCATCGTAACACAACGTAAAGTGTTCGTATCGCAACGTACCGCGTTCGTATCTCAATGTAAAGCATTCGCATCACAACGCTCGCCACGCATCATTTCCGTCAACCAATCCACCCCTTCACTACATCTTCTCCAACTAACCTCACACGCACACTCCAGAAAAACACAACGAAAGCATTATTCGGTAATCGCTAAATATTACAAAAAGTCGCATAGTCATGCTGACAGGGCAGTGATACGATGGTGTTGTAGTCTCTACGACTATGAATCTAGTAAGAGGGGAGCGATTTTTCCTCGCGACGGTAATGCGCAGCACCAAATTTCAAACTCTAGGAGGAGATTGGTTCGATGCGAAGTAAAAGTTGGAAAAAGCGATTAAATGGATTACTGGCTTTGTCATTAGTTGTCAGTATGGTTTTGCCGGTCATGCCAATGGATGTACGGGCAGAGACGGCAGCTTCAGACTTGATTATTTCCGAATATGTTGAAGGCAGTAGTTTTAATAAAGCAATTGAGTTGTATAACGGCACCGCACAGTCAATTGATTTGCAAAATTACGCATTGGAGTTGTATGCGAATGGAGCAACGACCGCTACGAATAAGCTGGGATTGACAGGTTCTTTGCCGGCGGGAGAAACGTTTGTCGTCTACCATCGCGATGCTTCTGCGGCCATAAAGCAGCAAGGAGATCTGGAAAATAGTACGGTTACAAATTTTAATGGGGATGATGCACTCGTTTTAAAGAAAGCGAACAACGTCATTGATTCATTTGGACAAGTCGGTGCACGAAGCAATTGGGGTACGGATGTGACGTTAGTTCGCAAGCCGACAATCGTCTCGGGGGATGCAATTGCAGATGACGCATTTACTCGTGATGCTGAATGGATTGTCTATCCGAAAGATACGTTTGAACATTTAGGGACGCATGAGATGGATGGAGCTGATCCGGGTGAACCGGGGAATCCATCGATTTTGCCAATCGCAGATGCGCGTGCATTGCCTGTTGGTGAAACGGTCACCATTAAAGGAATTGTCGCAGCGAAATTGAAAAATACAATTTCGGTACAAGATGCTTCTGGCGGCATAGCGGTAAGGCCGACAAGTTTGGCTGTCGCTGTTGGTGATGAAGTGACACTACAAGGTACACTTGCAGATTACCGAGGCTTATTACAATTAGACGGAGCGCAACTCGTTGACCGAATGGAAAACGTAGGTGAGCCCACGCCAAAAGTTGTGACGGGAGATGCTGTTGGCGAAGCGAATGAATCCCAACTCGTTACCGTCCATAACGTCGTTCTTACAGACGTTCAATCAGGAAGTAACTGGGCGAATTACATGGCAACGGACGGTCATCCGTTTATGGTTCGTGATGAAACGGCTTCCTTGGGACTAACGGTAGGGACGACGTACGACAGTATAACGGGTATCGTCCAACAATTTGATAACGACTATCAAGTGATTCCACGTTCCGTAGGTGATGTCATTGTTGACAGTACGATTGTACAACCTGTCGTTGCACAACCAGGGAGTGGTACATTTGTTGGAAGTGTCGATGTTTCATTCACAACGGGCACAGCAAATGCAACAATTTTGTATACGTTGGATGGTTCAAATCCAATTGAACATGGCGTGACGTATGCAACACCGATTACGATTCAAGAAGATGCGACAGTGAAAGTGGTCGCGAAAACAGATGATGGACGATATAGTGAGATTTCAACGTTCACTTATACGATTGCGGAGCAACTTGCTATTCACGATATTCAAGGAGATGGTCATACGTCGCCTTTTGTGAATGAAGTCGTAGAAGGTGTAGAAGGGATCGTTACCTATAAATATGAGCTGAATGGTTCCACGTATTACCACATTCAAACACCGGATGCGAAACGCGATGGAAATTTGCATACGTCTGAAGCAATCGTCTTATATAGCGGAAGAGACGTCTGGAATTTGGCGGTAGGCGACCTCGTTTCGGTTACGGGTACGGTAAGTGAGTATGCGATTGACGGTTATGCGGATCGTCAAGAGACAGACTTGAAGACGACGCAAATCAATGTCCGCAATGATCGTGGTGGACATGTCGAGGTTTTAGGACGAAATGTACCTTTACCAACTCCTTTCATGATCAATGAAGAGAACTTACCAAAGGAGCAGATTGCGTCAGAAGGATTTTCAACTTTTGATCCTACGACATATGCAGCGGATTTCTGGGAAAGCCGTGAAGCGATGCTTGTGCAAGTAGGCGATGTAAAAGCGGTTTCACCGCAACAACATGGCGATCTTGTAACCGTGTTTGAATCGGTAGCAACGGACACGTTAAACGGTGGACTCTTGTTAAAAGCCAACGACCAAAATGCGGAGCGAATCCAATTCAGATTGGAACCGAATGGCCCGGCACGTGATTTTGAAGTAGCGACAGGAGATCGATTTACTGGACCGTTAACTGGGGTTGTCGGCTATTCATTCCAAAACTATAAAATCTATGCGTCGTTAGATGAAATGCGTGCAGCTCATGTAAAAGGGGATGCTGTTCCTGAGCAGACGACGATTGTGAAAGCGGAGGATAAACTGACAATCGCATCGTATAACTTGGAGAACTTCTCCAATAACAAAAAGACGACAACTGATGAGAAAGCAAGAAAGCTGGCAAGAGCATTTGCGGTCGATATGCAAAGCCCTGATATTATTGGTGTGACCGAAGTACAAGACAACAATGGTCCAGACGCAGGGGATTCGCGGGCAAATGAAAGTTATGAACGACTTATTCAAGCGATTGTCGATGCAGGTGGTCCTCGTTATGCGTACGTGAATATTGACCCTGTCTACAATGAGGACGGCGGGCAACCGAATGCGAATATCCGCGTTGGATTTTTGTATAATCCTGCACGTGTTTCGTTGACGGAAGGAATGCCTCATGGAGATGCGACGACTGCTGCGGGTTACGTAAACGGCAAGTTAACGCATAACCCGGGACGAATTGATCCGAACAATGGAGCTTTTACGAACAGCCGAAAGCCTCTCGCCGCACAGTTCGACTTCCAAGGTGAGTCTGTGGTCGTCATCGCGAATCATTGGAATTCGAAGAGGGGAGACACACCGTTATTTGGTGCAACACAGCCTCCTGTATATGGCAGTGAAGTACAACGGAAGCAAATTGCCCGTATCGTGTATGACTTCATTTCAGCTATAAAGACGGATAACCCTGAAGCAAATGTCGTGTCACTAGGTGATTTTAATGACTTCCAATTTGCAGAAAGTCTGTTGATTCACGAAGGTGACTTAATGACAAACATGGTCCATCACGTATCTGAAAGCGATCGTTATTCATACGTCTTCCAAGGGAATTCGCAAGTGCTCGATCATATTTTAGTATCCAATAATTTGGTGGAGCAGACTGAAGTGGACATGTTGCACATAAATGCGGATTATACAGATATGGCGGGGCGTGCAAGTGATCATGATCCAGTTATGGTTCAAATCGGTTTTGAAGCACCGGTCATTTGGGAACCTGTTCCGATTCAGAAAGAGTATCGCTTAGTCAACGAACACAAAAAGAAACTAATGATTGCAGAACCAAGTGTTGCGGTCTTCATGGACGGACAATCTTCTCTTAAGGAAGGTGTTTACCTGAAAGGGGATTATGCAGAACTGACTGGAGACGGTTTCAAGACGAACAGAGTCTTTTTACAACCGAAGAAAAAGGGCTTAATTGTCAATATGAAAGGGACCGAAATGGGCCATGTCATTGTGGAAGGCTCACATCCGCTTGAAATCCGCGGAGCTGAAAATATCCGTAAAATCGACTTTGTAAAAGGTGCTGATGCATCGAAAGTCGTTTTCTACAATTCAAAAGGCAAACGGATTTCTGTTCCGGTCATTAATCGAGCGCCTATTGTCGTGAAGCCGATTGCTAACAAAGAGATTCGTGTTGGGGATTCAATCTCTATTCCTCTACCAGAGCATTTTAATGATCCGGATGGAGATCCACTGACGTTTTCCGCAACAAAAGGGACCGTCAATCTCCTCACGGGTGAATTAAGGTTGCAGCTTGAAGAAGGCAATCACATTGTCGGCGTTACAGCAACAGATGGCGATAAATCTGTAACGATCACATTCACGGTCATTGTAACAGCTGAAGAAGTTGAAAACCCTACAGATGATTATTATCGGAATGCTTTAGGCAAAGAGGGGCAAGCATTAAAAGATGCCCTTCACGAAATTATTTCAGACCATCGTCAACTGGCTTATAGTGAAGTGTGGGCTGCTCTAAGGGAAACGGATAGCGATCCGAATAACCCGGACAATGTTATTTTGTTTTATTCCGGTAAGTCTCGTTCAAAAGATCGGAATGGTGGAAATGTTGGTGATTGGAACCGTGAACACGTATGGGCAAAATCGCATGGGGACTTTGGAACAAGCAAAGGCCCTGGAACGGATATCCATCATTTGCGTCCAACTGACGTACAAGTAAATAGTGCACGCGGCAACCTGGATTTTGATAATGGTGGGAGTCCGGTGAACGGCTGTGATGGTTGTTTTAAAACGGCAAACTCCTGGGAACCACCTGATCGAGTTAAAGGTGATGTCGCTCGCATGTTGTTTTACATGGCGACACGGTACGAAGCAGGAGACAGAGTAGACTTGGAGCTGAATGAGCTGCTGAACAATGGAAACAATCCGTATCACGGGAAACTTTCTGTGCTATTGGAATGGCACGAACAAGATCCAGTCGATGCTTTTGAAATGAATCGGAATGATGTAATTGAACAATGGCAAGGGAATCGCAATCCTTTCATCGACCATCCGGAATGGGTGCAGTCAATATGGAAGAAGGCAGGATCGTCTGATCTAAGAAAAGCATCATAGGATATGACTAAGACCAGTAGCGCGATTACTACTGGTTTTTTTGTGCATATAAAAGAGAACAATAACTAGTAAGTGAAAGCAGATCATCTAATCATCTTTACATTTTCTTACACCTATTATTCATGCTTATTGCTAGCGACTAGCTGGGATAGAATCTTTTGTTGTATTTATTGTCATTTAGTTAGTTGGAAAGTGAAAAAAAGAATGCCACGGGGAGCGAATCCGTTGGCATTCTTTTTTACTACCTAGTAGTTCGTATATAAAGTAGAGCTTGGTTAATTATTTCTTCCTGCAATTTAGTTCACTTTCGTATAAGCACCGGAATCAACAGCGTAAAAGAAGTTTTCATCAACAGCAATAAGCAGAAATTCATGCCCTCCTGGATTCAAAAAATAGGAAGAACGATAAATGAGCAGCTGACCGTCTTCGGGGTCTAAAAAGAACTCCGAATCTGAATTCGTATCTTTGTAATGCTCTCCTGTAAATGATTTTTTGACGTTGGCTAGATCACCTGCATTGGCTTTTGCCGTAAGAGCATAAAGTTCGTAATTGTGATACGTAATGAACATGTTGTCCGAAGCATAGTGATGAACAGTTTCATGCTCCATTAAAATGTCATCTTCATTGTTTTCAACAGGATCTGGATTTCCCCAAATTGCTTTTGCATCGGTTGGTGTATTGCCGAATGTCAATCCGTTTATATAAATTCGTCCTTCATCCACCTTGAAAAGGGGAGGGGCCTCTCCATTTTCAGGATTGATATACGTCCCGGTCAATCCTAGTGTTTCATTGCAATCCGTACCTTCCGATTTTGCAAGAAGGGATTTTCCTTCGTGTGTAAGCGTGAGTTGACAGTCTTTGTTTGCAATTTCTAACAGAGCATCTTTATTCGTAATTGCACCGGAGCCTTTTAAGTCCTCTTCAGCAACAACCTCGTTATTCTCATTCGTCTGCTTTAGAACGAGTTGATAAGTAAACTCTTTTTGATCCTGCTCGGAAATTGTGAGCAGGCCGTTAATCGTATCATGTAGATAAACGTATTCACCTTCCCAGTTGTCTGTCTTTTCAGGTTTGTCTGCATCACTTGTTAAGTCTTCACTCGATGTATCAATAGGAACCTCTTTCTCTGCGGCATCTTCTACGTTTTTATCGGTACAAGCCGCAAGGATGAAGAGTAGGAAGATAAACGAGAACGCTAACTTCTTCATGAAAAAATCCCTTCTTTCTAGTTGTGCTATTTTGTTTCTCTACTGTTGTACGAAACTTTCGCTGTTATTGTTTCGAAGAATACGGAAAATTTCTCAAAGATAGGCAAACAAATTCCTCGTTGTGATCGGTCTTCTTTATTCTATAAATCTCATAGCTTCCACCTAATGTGTTTAGTTATGAGCAGTTTACGCTTTTAAAAAGTATAGACATGCATTTTCAGTCTGAATATTTTATACTATTATTGTAGTCTGAAATATTAGTTTAGAGAAAGGGGAGATAAACGATGATCATGACAGATGTTTTACGACAGTATGCAACGAGTCAACCCGACAAAGTCTGTACTACGTATAATGGACGGGAATGGAGCTATGGAGAGTTCTATGAGCAAGTGAGAAAGGTGGCGGGACTTTTTCAGACAAACGATTATCAAAAAGGGGATATTATTGCACTTTATAGTTTGAATTCCGATGCTTTTCTTGTTTATTATTTCGGCATTCAACTTGCTGGACTAACCGTCATGCCAATTAATACGAAGTTAGCACTTCCGGAAGTGGAATATATTTTCGAACACTCCGAAGCGAAAGCGGTTGTGTATGACAAAAGATTGGAAGACATCATTGAGCGATCTCAATATGCATTCAAAGAGAAGTATCCAATTTGTATGGAGGACGGTATAAATATTTCTGAGGACATTTCATTCAATGAAGTCGTTATGAACGCGGAAGATACAGCGGTTGTTATGTATACGTCCGGTACGACGGGTAAGCCAAAAGGTGTCATGTTAACCCATCAAAACATCATCTCCACAGCAGCAATTTGGTCTGAAGCAATGGATATGACAGAAAGTGATCGGATGTTAATATCCACGCCATTGTTCCATTGTGCGGCGTGTCACGTTTTCATGATCCCTACCCTCTACAAAGGGGGGACCGTCATTATCGAGGAAGCTTTTTCACCTACGGGGACATTGGCTTTACTGCAAACGTCCAATGCGACCATTTTCTTCGGTGTTCCGGCGATGTACACAATCTTATTAAATATGCCGGAAATCAAGACAATCAATCTCCCATCACTTCGTCTATTTTGCTATGGTGCCGCCCCGATGCCTTACGAAATGGTCAAGCGATTGAAAGAATCGTTTCCGAATGTGAAGGTCCAAAACTTGTATGGACAGACGGAAAATTCTCCTGCGGCAACGACACTGAAAGATCATTTAGCGTTAAGTAAAATTGGTTCGGTCGGAGAAGCATTGCCGCAAACGGACATCCAAGTGGTAGATGAATTCGGGGAACCTTTACCGATTGGGCAAGTGGGTGAAATCGTGATGCGCGGTCCTCAAGTGATGAAAGGGTATTTAAAAGATGAAGAAGAAACGCGGCGTGCAATTCGAAATGGTTGGCTTTATTCCGGAGATTTAGGAAAAATGGATGAAGATGGATTACTGTATATTGTGGATCGTAAAAAAGACATGATCATTCGAGGGGGAGAGAATGTCTATCCTGTGGAAGTCGAAGAAGTTCTTTATCAAATTCCCGAATTGTTAGAGGCTGCCGTTGTCGGGATTCCCCATGAAGTGTTAGGGGAAGTACCGAAAGCTTATGTTGTTTTAAAAGAAGGAAAGGCATTGTCTGAAGTGGAATTAGTGGCGTTTTGTACAGAACGGTTAGCGAAATACAAAGTGCCTGATGAAGTGGAGTTTATGGAGGTTTTACCGAGAAATGCTTCTGGGAAAGTGTTGAAGCATACGTTACGATCACCTACTCAACAGGTCACTTAACTTGTGAATCAAAAGAATGTTTCAAAAAGGCAGCAAGCCCCTATTGAAAGGAGCTTACTGCCTTTATACATGTAGCAATCTTAATTCATCTGTAAAATATCCTCACGGTAATTCTCTTGCAAATCGTGTTCCAGAAATTCTAGGAAACGTTGAATCATTGCAGACGCTTCAGCTCTTGTTAATTGTTGTTGCGGTTTGAAGCGTTTATGCGCATCGCCTTGCACTAAGCCGAGCTCGTAAGCGACGTATGCACTATCTTTTGCCCAATTTGGAATGAGTCGATCATCAGAAAATTTTGTTTTGTAGCCAGGACTTGGCGCTCTTCCTTCCATTCCAAGTGCTCTTACGAGTACGGCAACTGCTTGTGCACGGGTAATGGGGTCATCCGGTTTGAAGGTATCTGCTGTGATACCGTGAATGATTCCTTGATTCACTGCACTTTCAATATAGCTGTACCCTTTATCCCGTCGATCAATATCTTTAAAAATGGATTTTGTGGAATTCACTTTGCTTTTTGTATCGTAGACACGCATGTCGACCGCTTTTAAAACGCCGATTGTGTATTGATAACGATTCATCGGTGTGTTCGGTGAAAAGAATTGAGAAGTTTCATCGAAAACCCCTATTGAATATAGTTTTTCAATCGCATCTTTTGCCCAATGCTTATTCAAGTCCCTGAACTTTGGAACAATGAGGCGCTCAATCGACGTTGCATTCTTTTGCGACAACTCGATGACACCGGCTCTTGAATAATAAGGATACGCATACGTGTATTTTCCGACCATCTCTGAATTGCTTACAACAATATGACCGCCAGGGAAACTGGAAATCGACGGGTCATGAGGCTGGTATTTCAACGTTTTTGTTTTACTGTCTGACACTTTGCTCGTCACAAATGTCGTCCCGGAATTCGTAATAATTTCATAGTCAATAATTTGTGTCTCGGTTGCACCCCAGAAGTTTTCATAACCCATATTTCGGCCAGTCATATGGACAGTGATGAGTTCTGTGTAATCTTTTGGTGCACCTGGTCGAGTTACTTTATAAATTTTACGACCAACAAGGTCTCCCGAATAAAAGTCGGAAGCAGGACGGTTATCGTTCACTGCCGCTTGGGAAAATTGGAAATCATCCAAAGTGAAAACCGCCTTGCTTGCTGTTGTAATTTTTTCCGAGTAGCTTTTAATAGTCGTTTGGGAAGTCGTCTGTCCCTTATCAGCACGATTTTCAAGCGTTGATTCATAGACGATGGAACGTGTCAGTTTATCGCCACTTTTGCTTGT
This sequence comes from Sporosarcina sp. OR05, assembly GCF_041414805.1. NCBI lineage: Bacteria > Bacillati > Bacillota > Bacilli > Caryophanales > Caryophanaceae > Sporosarcina > Sporosarcina sp. OR05. The sequence goes on from NZ_JANKJL010000001.1 coordinate 69,204, forward strand.
GAGATTAAATCGATACGTCTTCGTAATTTTGTCTTTTGTCTTACGTTCCGTAATGGTCGGCTTTCCGCTGAACGTAATCGGATAGCTATCCAAAAAGAAAGCTTCTTCGTACGTATACTCATTTGCTACTCCTCCACTGTAATCAGGAGGTGCGGCTTCAACTGGTGTAGATAAAAAGTTTGTTAGTAGAAGTGTTAAGCAAAGAACGAGCATGAATTTGAACTGTTTTATGAATTGTATCATTCGATTGGAATCTCACCTTTTCTAGTTTATTTAATGTACACAACATTCACGTGAGCGATGCCGTCAATCCGATCTGTAATGACATATGCCTTGTCGCCTTTTTCAATGCTAGCAGAGTCGACAATTCGATTATTGCGGATGAAAATTGTACCGTCATGGAAATAATGTTTTCCTGAAGTACGCAAAGTAATGTATGCATAGTTCAAGTCAATGGAAGTGATGTCTTCTTGCAAACTTCCTGAGGTAGATTGTTGAATAATGATTCGTTCAATCACTTCGTTTCCAAATTGCGAAGACGTTACGAAATACACTTCATTGTTTTTGTAGGAACGAAAACTTTCCCTGTCGACTACTTCATCTCCATAATGAATGACTAGATCTTTTGCGAATGGTAACGAACTATTAGAACTGTAGTAGGAAGGGGAACTCCACCAATAGTGAGAGAACTTCATACCGTTTCGCAATTGAAGTTTATTCGTAACTGCATCAAGCTGTTGAATCGTGCCTTTTCTGAACGCTTCTATTTCACGTCCGTGTCCTACAACTTCAATGACATCCATATAGGATGAGTTTGGAACATTCACCGTAACTTTTACTCGATCACCTTCGACTAGATTACTAATACTTCCCTTAACGGAATCTTTCAGGATTTTTGTTTGGCGTGAAACATGATACTTCTCTAAGTTGCCATCATCTCTTTTTAACGTAATCGTTTGTTTATTTACCAAATGAATGGTTCCATATACAATTTGCCCTCGTGTGTCCAATTGCCCGGGAACGGTTCCTGTCTTTCCTTTCATGCTCTTCACTTGCCCATTGGAAATGGAGACTTCTACTGCCATTCCTAGCTTAAAAGCATCCAGTTTTACTGGCAGCGTATCGACCGAAAGCGAGGGGTGTTGAGTAAGTGCAATATGTATTGTCTTCCCTTTTTCTGTTTTGATCGTAATGGATTTCGGTTTTTTCTCAACTGTATGTTTGTTGTTTCCTGCATCCTCAAATTGGACTTTCACAAAAGTTCCTTTCACTGTCGATGCAGCAGCTGCAGGACTTGTCAGCCATGTACTACTCACTAGTAAAAAAAGGATAGCTAACGATAAGATTCTCGAATACAAAATATGCCACCTCCATATGAATTTACAGATATTCTCCTATCCTCTTTATCGGCAATAATTGAAGGAGTATAAGGGAATTCACTGTATTTTTTCGATTTTATCAAAATCTATCTACTACTATATTGTGGGTAAGTGTGCAAGTTAGCTGCTTAAAACATATATACTTAAAGTTAGAATTCCTGTTTTACTATGAATATTATTAACGATGTATTGATTTCAGAAAAATATTACTGTATTATTGTAAAAGTTGTTAGATAAATAGTAGGAAGGATGAATGGTATGAAGTTTAAGAAGTATGGACTATTTTTTGCAAGCGCTTTAATGAGTGCTTCAATCCTTGCAGCTTGTGGGGACTCTGACAAGGACGGGGGTTCGTCAAAAGGGGATGAAAGCGCTGACAGCCTTGAAACAAAGATTGTAACAATCGCAACGGGTGGATCATCTGGCCCATACAACATTATCGGAACGACATTAGCAAATGAGTTTTCAAAAGAATTTGGCGTGAACTCCAAGCCGCAATCGACGGGTGCTTCCGTTGAAAACATTAACTTAATTAAAGAAGGAAAAGTGGAAATGGCGTTTGTCATGAGTGATGTTCTGACAGAGGCTGTTGAAGGAACTGGAAACTTCTCAGAAAAAGTAGAGAACGTACAACAAATCGCAGCACTTTATCCGAACTTCGTTCAAATTGTAACGACAGCCGATTCTGGTATTAAGACAATTGAAGATTTAAAAGGTAAACGTGTCGCTGTTGGCGATCAAAACTCTGGCGTTGAAGTAAACGCAAGAAACTTGCTTGCAGGTTTTGGCATTACATATGATGATTTAAAAGTCGATTATTTAGGGTATGCAGAAGCAGCTGACGGCCTTAAATCCGGTAGTGTCGATGCAGCATTCCTAACAAGTGGACTTCCAAACTCTTCAGTAATGGAGCTTGCAGCGAGTATCGATTTAGCACTAGTTGCAGTAGATCGCGATAAAGTCGAAGAAATTGCAAAAGATCAACCGTATTTCGTTGCAATGGACATCCCTGCAGATACGTATGGCAATGCAGAAGCTGTACCGACAGCGGCAATTATGAATGCACTTGTCGTTAGCAGTGAACTAAGTGAAGAAGATGTGTATAAGTTAACTGAGAAATTCTTTAACAGCTTAGGTGAACTTAGCAACTCTCACCAAGCGGCAGCAGATATTTCACTTGAAGGTGCTCAAAAAGGAATGGTAGCACCTGTTCACCCTGGTGCACAAAAGTACTACGATGAGCAGAAGTAAAATTCTTGTAAGTGGGGGCATAGTCGTTATGCTCCTGCTTTCTCTATTTTTACTACGAATTCCAGCCATACAAGTGGATTACCCGGATGGTCGTTTTTATTTGATGGATACGTCATTTGACATTGGCTGGATTCATTCGGTAGAAAAGGAACCTTGGTTTGAAACGTATGAAAGAGATGGCGATCAGTTAACGTTAACGACGACAAAATTCAAAACGTTTGGCGCGGGCGTTCCAGCTTCAGCTGAATTGATAGAAGCGGATGATGGATTCATTCATATGACGATTAATGAACAAATGAAGGAAATTAATTTAGCTGTTTCAAGCAATGTACAAACAACTTTATACACGAAAAACAACGAAATTCCATTGTATGAACTCGCCGATGAATATGAAACGGTCAACATTCATGCCGAGAAAGTCTCTATTTGGAATTTAGTAAGAGGTGAAAAAATTGACTAAGCTTGAAAATAGGAAAGAGAAGCATGCAGAAATGGACGTTCTGACAGAGGAGCAGCAAGCCGCGTTACTCGAGAAGTTTGACACGGAATCCAAGGTACGAAAGTTTTCAGGGAAGAAAGTGGCGTTCTTCGTCTCAGCAATCGCTATTCTCTACTCCCTCTACCATTTGTACATTACATTTTACCCGATGCCTGCACTGCAACAACGTGCTGTTCACGTGGCCATCGGAATATCCCTCATTTTTCTCATCTATCCAACATACAGTCGTCAAGATCGGAGTAAAGTGGCGATTTTTGATTGGTTGCTGTTCATTTTAGGTTTACTGACAGCAGGGTATTTGATTAAGGAATACACAGCAATCGTCACGACACGAGGTGGAATTCCGAATACGATGGATATCGTCATGGCGATTATGACGGTTGTTCTAATACTGGAAGCAGCACGTAGGGTGACAGGGTGGATATTACCGTTACTCGCGCTTGTTTTCCTGTCGTACCCGTTTTTTAGTCATATGAGTTGGGTACCAACTAAAATGGCAACACGTCCATATGATTTAGGCGACATCTTTGGCCAAATGTATTTGAAGACGGAAGGGTTGTACTCGACAGCAATCGGTGCGTCCGTATCGTTTATCTTCTTATTCATCCTCTTCGGTGCTTTTTTGGCAAAGTCAGGGATGGGCCAATTTTTCAATGATTTAGCCCTTGCTTTAGCAGGGCACAAACAAGGTGGTCCCGCAAAAGTTGCGGTCATTTCCAGTGGATTCATGGGAAGCATTAACGGTGCAGCCGTTGCGAACGTAGTAGGTACAGGTGCATTTACAATCCCTATGATGAAACGAGTTGGCTATTCGAAAAATTTTGCAGGAGCAGTTGAAGCGAGTGCGTCAGTTGGTGGGCAAATCCTTCCTCCGATTATGGGGGCAAGTGCTTTCATCATGGCAGAAACAACAGGTGTGAAATATGGAACGATTGCTTTAGCGGCGTTAATACCTGCTGTCCTCTATTTCCTTGCTGTTATTATGCAAGTGCATTTTCGTGCAGGAAAAGATAATTTAAAAGGAATACCAAAACCGGATCTCCCACGCGTCAAGGAAGTGATGAAAGAGCGAGGACATCTTTTATTGCCTATCATTTTTCTCATTTTCCTTCTGTATCGCAACGTTCCGATTGGTCACGCAGCATTTTACACAATTGTTGCGACAGTCGTTGTGGCGATGCTTCGAAAAACGACGAGAATGTCTTTCAAAGACATTTTAGGAGCATTGGATAGCGGTGCACGTCAATCGCTGTCCGTTATGGTAGCGTGTGCGGTCGTTGGTATTATTATCGGCGTGGTCAGCTTAACGAGTTTCGGGAACGTGATGACATCATCCATTGCGAGTCTTGGTGCAGGTTCTTTATTCCTAACGCTGTTCTTTACAATGTTGGCTTCAATGGTGTTAGGGATGGGCCTTCCGTCGATTCCTGCATATATCATTACCGCTACAATGGCTGCGCCAGCATTAGCAGAATTTGATATTCCAATTCTCGTTGCACATATGTTTGTCTTCTATTTCGGTATTTTTGCAAACATTACGCCTCCAGTGGCACTGGCTGCGTTTGCAGGTGCGGGCATCTCAGGTGGAGATCCGATGAAAACCGGATTCACTGCACTGAAACTATCAGCTGCAGGGTTCCTAATTCCGTACATGTTCGTTTATAATCCAGCGATGCTCATGATCGATACAACCGGGGTTGCGATGAATGCACGTGAATTCCCTGTAGCATCTACAGTGGACATTGTGATAATCACCATCACTGCTATCATCGGTGTAATTGGATTAAGTGCAGCTATTGAAGGATATTTCAAAACGGCCTATCATCCGATTTGGCGGATTGTGCTTGCTGCAGGTGCACTCATGATGATTATTCCAGAAACCATTACCGACATCGTAGGGGTACTAATTGTCGGCGCAATGTTTGCTCAAAACTATCTGCAAAATAGAAAAGAGCAACAAGCAGTATAGTCTCAGCAATTAGGGATAATTGTGTGATTCACTATGCATAATTGCTGCTCAACGTTCAGGCAGCAACAAAAACCGCGTAAAGCCAAGCATCATAGCACTTGGCTTACGCGGTTTATTTTCTATTACGGCAAAGCGATAGTAGTTGGCAATAAAAAAAGACGAAGGTTTGTCTTAGGTCGCCTTCATCTTGATCCAACAATCTATACGCATGTAGTTATCTGAATGACAATGAACCATTGCTTGTCCATTTTACATCGGCGTCTTTTTTTTGTTGTTACAAGAATTTGTACAGCGTGGTTGCAAAGAGCGACGATGAATTTCAGTTTCTAATAGTTGTATGAATTTCGGACAAAGCTTCAAGGCTTTTGCTTTTTGATAGGAATCCATCAATAAATCGTCCGATAATCTTGTCAATTTTACACACCTCCTTTGCATAAGTTCATTCGTCAATGCATACGTTATAAGTTTGTACTTATACATTACCAAATAAAAGGAGGAAGAACAACTGTTCCGTTATCCACAACTACACGTGGATAAGTTGTGGTTAACTTGTTTGTAACAGTGGAAATCCAAGTGTTTCAAAGTGGAGTATGTGGACAAAGTTATCCACAGATTGTGAGTGCGCGAAAAATGTCGAAAGATTCTTCTGAAAATAATGAGAGATGATTGATTCAAATAAGAAAATGCTTGTCATTTCTTATTTTTTACCAGACAAATCGTTTTGAATGAACCATTCGACAAATCGCGACATTGGAATGAATATTTTCAGAATGCTGTCGCTTAGAAATCGACAAATAAGCGTCATTGACGGGCGTATTGCGTAAGTGATCGATAGATCGATCAATCCACTTTGTGGAAAGATGGGTGTAACGTAGTCCGCGGATACGAAGGAGTATGCTTGTAGAGATATGAATGATAAACATGCTTTGTCTAGTTTCTGTTTGTGACATACATAATCTATCGTTATACTAATGGTAATTGTTTGTATTAATAAGAATATTGAGGAGGTTGTTCATTGGAAAAACAAGTGAAGGAACAGTTAATTGCCATAATAGGTTCTGCATATGCAAAGACGTCAACAGCACAGTTACTGGCATATTCCTACGATGCGACTGCTAATTTCCAAGCGTTACCTGACATCGTTTTATCTCCGTCGTCGATTGAAGAGGTGCAAGAGATTGTCAGAGTTTGTTCAGCACATCGAATTCCAATTGTTTCACGTGGTTCAGGAACGAACTTGGCGGCAGGTACAACACCGACTTCGGGAGGGGTTGTCATCTTATTTAATCGGATGAATCAAATTTTAGAACTGGATGAAGAGAATTTGACGATAACTGTTCAACCCGGTGTGATTACGCAGGAGATAAATGAAAGAGTAGCTGAACGGGGGTTATTTTATCCGCCAGATCCTAGCTCAATGAGTATTTCCACAATTGGTGGAAATGTAAGTGAGAATTCAGGTGGATTACGTGGATTAAAATACGGCGTAACGCGTGACTATGTGAAATCGTTAACAGTCGTTTTGCCGAGTGGTGAGTTGCTTGAGACGGGTGGAAAACTGGCTAAGGATGTTGCAGGATACGACTTGACGAGCTTATTTGTTGGATCTGAAGGAACACTTGGGATCATTGTGGAAATTACGCTAGGCTTGCTTCCTGCGCCAATAACGAAAAAGACACTCGTCGTTTTTTATGACAAACTTGAGCGGGCTGCAGAAACGGTTTCATCGATTATTGCGGCAAAAATTGTGCCGGCAACACTTGAGTTCATGGACCAAGGAACAATTACGGCTGTAGAAGAATTCATGCAAATTGGTCTTCCGACAAATTGTGAGGCGATGCTTTTAATTGAACAAGATGGCGATCCGACAGTTGTCGAACGGGATATGGAATTTGTACATACATTATGCATGAAGCAAGGCGCGATTTCGACTCAGCTTGCTCAAACGAAAGAAGAGGCAGATCGTTTAAGTTTGGCGAGAAGAGTTGCTTTGTCTGCACTTGCCCGAAAACGTCCTACGACAATATTGGAAGATGCGACCGTTCCCCGTTCTGAAATTGCAAAGATGGTGAAGGCAATTCAAGAAATTGCGGTAAAACATAACTTGCTCATTTGTACGTTTGGACATGCTGGTGACGGAAATTTACATCCGACCATTCTTACAGATACGCGTGATGAAGAGGAAATGGCGCGAGTAGAGATGGCTTTCGCTGACATTTTCGACTATGCGATTTCGTTAGGAGGCACAATTACAGGCGAACACGGAGTAGGGGAGATGAAAGCCCCCTATTTAGAATGGAAAATAGGCAAGGCGGGTATTGCAACGATGAAAGGGATCAAGCAGGCAATTGATCCATTAAACATCATGAATCCAGGAAAGATATTCGCCAAATCAACGAAAAAAAGAGTGGTTGTGCACAATGAATAACAGCAAAGCGAAACAATACAAGCAAGCATTTGTCACACATGTAGATGAAAATCGGTTAATGGATTGCATGCGTTGCGGTTTTTGTTTACCGGCTTGCCCGACATATATCCATTCGGATTTTGATGAAACACAGTCGCCGCGTGGTCGAATTGCATTAATGAAAGCGGTACGAGATGGACTTGTGCAATGGGATGGTTCCATTGAGGAGGCTTTTGACTTGTGTTTAGGCTGCCGCGCTTGTGAGCCAGCTTGTCCAGCAGGTGTGCAATATGGAACGTTGATTGAGGAAACGCGAGAGGCGATCTTAGATGTGAAAGCTCAATCAGTGAAAGAGAAAGCCATTAGAAAAGGTGCATTTGATCATCTCTTTGCAGATCAAAGGAAAATGAAAACAGCGGTAAAACTACTAACCTTTTACCAACAGTCAGGTTTGCAGAAAGTCATTCGTAAAGTCGGGTTCATGGAACTGTTCCCCCCATTTATGAAAGATATGGAAAAGGCATTGCCTGCGCCTTCTAAATCAGAAGGGATACGATTGTCCAAAAGGGTAGGAACGACAAAAGTTGCGTTTTTTACAGGTTGTCTCATGGATACGATGTTCCAAGAAACGAACCGTCATACGATTGAACTACTGCAATATCTTGGATGTGAAGTTGTCATTCCCAAAGGCCAACAATGTTGTGGAGCGTTGCAAGGGCATAGTGGGGAGATGGAGCGTGCTAAACGGAATGCTGAAAAGAATCTCAATGCTTTTGACGTGTCTTCTGTCGATTATATTGTAAATAATGCAGGAGGATGTGGTGCGTTTCTGTATGAGTATGACCGATTGGTGACGTCGGATTCTCCCTATTACGAACAAGCGAAAGCGTTTGTGGCGAAGCAAATTGACATTACGACATTGCTCGTCAAACTTGGCATTATTAATGAATTAGAAGGAATTGAACCGTCTTCCGAAATTGTTACGTATCAAGATTCTTGTCACTTACGCAATGTAAACGGTGTAAAAGCGGAACCCCGAGCGATCGTAAAAGCACTAAGTGGTAAGTACTTCATAGAAATGCCTAGCGCACATCTTTGTTGTGGATCAGCTGGTATTTATAATCTACTTCAACCTGAAATGGCCTCAACAATTTTGAGGTCGAAAATGGAAGAAATCAAGGGGATAAAAGCTACCACCATTGTGACGACAAATCCAGGTTGCTTACTTCAGATGAAAGTAGGTGTTGAGCGAGCGGGACTTTCGAAAACTTCCCGAGCCATGCATATTGTAGACTTTATACATGAGAAGGTATATAACAAAATGTAAACGGACTACCTAGTTTGTCGGGATGGAATTATAAAAAATCATTTAAATACACCTGGACAGCATTATCAATAAGCCGCTGCAACGTATCCTGCTTATGGAAATGTGTGATGAGAACCTTAATCCTCCGATAAGGTAAATGTTCTTCTGTGAATTTTTATACAAAGTGTATGCGCGCATTGTCCGTCTCATACGCTAATGTATGAGCAAGACAGGGGGCGATGGTATTGAGGAAGGTCTGTACGATAGGGGTGGTCATTCTCCTTTTCCTGTTGACTGCCTGTGGAAGTGGAACGAAAAGGGATCCGATTGCTCTAACACCAAAAGATGCGGTAGAGTTGGCGACTACATGGGCAGAAACGGGTAATACCCTACTCGCTGGCGGTACGTACGAAGAAGGGGAGTACAAAACGTTTACCCATAATGGGATCGAATATCGCTATTTAGCGGAGCATGTGAATACAAAAAAGAAGTTGAAATCCGAATTACACAAATACGTCACAAAGAAAAAAGCAAAACGTTTTATGAGAGAGAACGGATTTATTAAACACGAAGGGATTTTGGCGCAACCTGTTGTTGAAATTAGTTCTGTATTGCAGTGGGAAATCGCTACAGCGAGCGTATTGAAGAGCAAGAAGAAAAAGATGACGTTTGAACTGACGGTGCCGATTGGAGAAACACGTACCGCGGAAACATTTCAAGTCACCTACAAGTATGTTAAGAAAGCAGGGTGGCGGATAGACGCGTTCACTGAGTAAATATTCTTGTCCGATTCATGCTTCATTTACCATGTAAAAATTGGTGAATGGAGTTTTTTCTGTTTTGCAGACTGTTCGAGATTACTTTATTTTATACCAAATAATTGTTAATTGATGAGTTGAAATTGTTTTTACGTGACCATTGAAAAAAATATTTTTAAATGGTCATATTTTTTATGATATGCAATATATCGCAGATGTAAGCGGATACATTTTTTATTATAATTCGTAATTGAGAAATAATTAAAAATAGACGGTTGACTCCAGTTGCGTTCCGATATATGATAGCAACAATCTATTTTGATATGTGAGTTGATTCTCATATTTCTATTAGTTTTGTGAAAGCTGATAGATGAGCGGACTAGGAGAGATATTATGAGAAGTGACATGATTAAAAAAGGTGTCGATCGAGCACCACATAGAAGTCTACTATATGCGACAGGCATTAAGACGAGAGATTTGGAAAAACCTTTCATCGGTGTGTGCAATTCGTATATTGATATTATTCCAGGTCATAAACATTTGAATAAATTTGCCGAGATTGTAAAAGAAGCAATTTGGGAAGCGGGTGGTGTTCCGTTTGAATTCAACACGATTGGTGTCGATGACGGAATCGCGATGGGCCATATCGGAATGCGGTATTCACTTCCGAGCCGTGAATTAATTGCCGATTCTGCTGAAACGGTCATTAACGCTCACTGGTTTGACGGCGTGTTCTACATTCCGAACTGTGACAAAATTACACCCGGAATGCTAATGGCAGCAGTTCGGACGAATGTTCCTTCTGTTTTTGTCTCAGGTGGTCCAATGGAAGCTGGCGTATCAGCTACTGGTGCTCAACTTTCACTGACTTCTGTATTTGAAGGAGTTGGCGCATTTAAATCAGGTAAGATGTCTGCTGAAGAGTTGCTCGACATTGAAAACAATGCTTGCCCAACTTGTGGTTCCTGTTCAGGCATGTTTACAGCAAACTCCATGAACTGTCTTATGGAAATGCTTGGATTGGCTTTACCGGGTAACGGAACAATCGTCGCAACCTCAGATGAACGCCATAAGTTGATTAAAGATGCTGCAAAACATTTAGTACGAATGGTAAAAGAAAATGTGAAACCGCGTGACATTGTCACAAAAGAAGCAATTGATGATGCGTTTGCACTTGATATGGCAATGGGTGGATCGACAAATACGGTCCTTCATACATTAGCGATCGCGCACGAAGCAGAAATTGAGTATAGTGTCCAAGATATTAATAAAGTTGCCGAGCGTGTGCCGTATTTAGCGAAGATCATGCCAGCGTCGGATATTTCGATGGATGATATTTTTAAAGCAGGTGGGGTCAGTGCAATTATTAACGAACTGACGAAAATACCAGGTGCGATTCATCCAAACAGATTGACGATTACAGGTAAGACAATCGGTGAAGACGTCCAAGATTACAAGATTACGAACGAGCAAGTCATCCGGACGAAAGACAATCCATATAGTCCTGTTGGAGGGTTATCCGTCTTATTCGGTAATATCGCTCCTGAAGGTGGCGTTATCAAAGTCGGTGCAGTTGACCCGTCGATTAAAGAATTTACAGGCGAAGCGATTGTCTTTGATTCGCAAGAGGCTGCTCAAGAGAACATTGATAATGGCACAGTGAAAGAAGGCCATGTCGTCGTTATTCGTTATGAAGGTCCAAAAGGTGGACCGGGTATGCCTGAAATGCTAGCACCAACTTCCGCAATTCAAGGAAGAGGTTTAGGTACGAAGGTAGCACTCATTACGGACGGTCGTTTTTCAGGAGCGTCACGAGGCATTTCGATCGGACATATTTCTCCTGAAGCGGCAGAAGGTGGTCCAATTGCGTTAGTGCAAAATGGAGACATCATTGCAATTGATTTGACGAATCGGACGATTGAACTGCAAGTTTCAGATGAGGAATTGGCAAGTCGTAGAGAAACGCTACAGCCTTTTGAACCGAAGATTAAAAAAGGCTACTTAGCAAGGTATTCAAAACTTGTAACGTCCGCAAGCACTGGCGGCGTGATGAAAATATAACAACTCGATGATGAGGCAAAAGGGAATAGAGTCTTGCATTTACCAGAGAGCCGGTCGTGCTGGAAGCCGGCGATGCAACTATTCGCGATATCACCTCGGAGTGGATGGCTGAACAGGAAACTAAGTAGGCGATTCCGGGCTAGCATAAAAGCCCGTTAGCAAAGAATGGATCGTATCGATCTGTGAAATTAGGCTGTGTCATCTACTGACAGCTGCCTTACAGTTTCACGATTGCTATCCATTCATGAGGCGGCGCAAGTCGTAAACAAGGGTGGTACCATGAAAAGCTTTTTCATCCCTTACACAGAGAGTAGGTCTTTTTGTGTGGGGAGAAAAAGCTTTTCTTTTTTTATAGACGGTAGAACAAATCAGTTAGGAGGAGTTTGTAAATGAGTGCGGAAGTTCAAACGAAGCAAGCAGTTGCGGAAATGGCGCCTGAGCCCATGGAAGAGCAACAAAAAAATCAACCGATGGATGGATCTGCAGTCTTGATTCAAGGATTGAAAGATCAAGGTGTCGAAGTCATTTTCGGTTATCCCGGGGGTGCAGTCTTACCAATTTACGATGCATTGTACAAGGATCCGATTCCCCATGTGCTTGCACGTCATGAACAGGGAGCAATTCATGCAGCGGAAGGCTATGCGCGCGTCTCTGGCAAACCGGGTGTTGTCATTGCGACATCAGGACCTGGAGCGACAAACCTTGTCACCGGCATTACCGATGCAATGATGGATTCATTGCCGCTCGTCGTATTTACCGGCCAAGTAGCAACGACAGTCATCGGAACGGATGCTTTTCAAGAAGCAGATATTATCGGTATTACAACGCCAATTACAAAACATAACTACCAAGTGCAACATGTGGCGGACTTGCCGAGAATTATTAAAGAGGCATTTCATATTGCTTCGACGGGTAGACGTGGTCCGGTAGTCGTCGATATTCCTAAAAACGTTGCGACTGAAATCTTTGTGACGGAAGAAGAACGTCGCGCAGAAGTGAATTTGCCAGGTTACCAACCGACGACAACTCCTAACTACTTACAAATACAAAAAGCGGTCGAAGCAATTTCGGCAGCGAAGAAACCGTTAATTCTAGCAGGCGCTGGTGTATTGCACGGTCAGGCAATGGAAGAATTGAAAACTTTTGTAGAAACAAATAAGATTCCAGTTACCAATACATTGCTTGGTTTAGGCAGTATTGCAGGCGATCATGAGCTGTTTCTAGGGATGGCCGGTATGCATGGAACTTACACAGCCAATATGGCGATTAGTGAATGTGACGTACTCGTCAATATTGGGGCGCGATTTGATGATCGGTTGACAGGAAACTTGAATCACTTCGCTTTGAACGCAAAAGTCATCCATATTGACATCGATCCTGCAGAAATCGGCAAAAACGTACCGACAGCGATTCCAATCGTGGCGGACGCAAAAGAAGCATTGCAAGCATTGCTTCAACAAGACATGAAAGCACCTGATACAGCTGACTGGATTGCACACTTGGCTGCATTAACCGAAGAAGCACCATTGTGGTACAACGAAGATGAGCATGAAATCTTGCCACAAGAAGCCATTCAAATGGTGCACCGAATTACGGAAGGAAATGCTATTGTTACGACGGACGTCGGGCAACATCAAATGTGGGCAGCCCAATATTACAAGTTGAACAATCCAGATCATTGGGTCACTTCTGGGGGACTCGGGACAATGGGATTCGGTTTCCCAGCGGCGATTGGGGCACAACTCGCAAAGCCGGATAAAAGAGTTATCGCATTCGTCGGAGATGGTGGTTTCCAAATGACCGCTCAAGAACTTTCTTTACTGCAAGAAATGAGAATTCCAGTGAAAATTGTCATTCTAAACAACGGTGCACTTGGAATGGTTCGTCAATGGCAGCAGACATTTTACGACGAACGGTATTCTCAATCATTGATTCCTGTACAACCGGATTTTGTTAAACTAGCAGGCGCATACGACATTAAAGGGTACCGCATTACGAAAAAAGACAATGCAGAAGAATTATTCCGTGAAGCGTTGTTGTCGGATGAACCTGTCCTCATTGATTGCAGAGTGAAGATGATGGAAAACGTCTATCCGATGATTGCACCAGGTAAAGGCATTCATGAAATGATCGGGGTGAAAAATGTATGAAGAGAGTTATTTCCGTAACGGTCATTAACCAAAGCGGTGTATTGAACCGCGTCACAGGCTTATTAATGAAACGCCAGTTCAATATTGAAAACATTACGGTCGGCCATACCGAACAAGCGGGCATGTCGAAAATGACGTTTATCGTCCATGTGGAAGATGAGCGGAAAATCGAACAGTTGGTGAAACAGCTGCAGAAACAAATCGATGTCATAAAAGTGAATGACATTACCGATAAAGCGATTGTTATGCGGGAATTGGCGCTTGTGAAAGTCGTTTCACCTCCTCATGCACGTGCAGAAATTAATAGCATCGTAGAGCCATTCCGTGCAACCATTATCGACTCAGGAAAAAATGTCGTCACGTATCAAGTGACGGGAACACCTGAGAAAATCGAGGCATTCATCGATCTCGTCAAACCTTACGGCATTAAAGAATTGGCAAGAACCGGGGCGACAGCATTTACAAGAGAAAACCAAAAAGCCCCATCACCACAACTTTCTATTTTGAAATAGGCATTGTGAACGAATTACGGCTAGTCAGTAGCGGAACGAAAGGTTTGCGAATCAAGTGAAATAGGCGATCAAATTATGCAGATATGTCAGAATTAATACTCATTTGAAAGCTAACCTGCTGTTCATTGCAAAGAGTAGTCAGATTCATAACGAGCCTTTCTATAAAAAAACTAAACCCAAAACCCAAGGAGGAACTACCAATGGCTAAAATGTATTATAACCAAGATATCAACGAAGGACTTTTACAAGGAAAGACGATTGCAGTTGTAGGATACGGTTCACAAGGTCACGCGCACGCGCAGAACTTGAAAGATTCAGGATTCAATGTCGTAGTTGGTGTACGCCCAGGTAAATCGTTCGACCAAGCAAAAGAAGACGGACTTGAAGTGAAAACAGTTGCTGAAGCGGCTGAACAAGCGGATATCATTATGATTCTTCTTCCGGATGAAAGACAGAAGAAAGTATATGACGAAGAAATCAAACCGGCATTAACAGCAGGAAAATCACTCGTATTCGCACATGGTTTCAATGTACACTTCGGTCAAATCGTTCCTCCAGCAGATGTGGATGTATTCCTCGTTGCACCTAAAGGGCCAGGACACCTTGTACGTAGAACATACGAAGCAGGTGCAGGTGTACCAGCATTGTTTGCGGTCTATCAAGACGTATCGGGCCAAGCGAAAGATGTAGCACTTGCATATGCGAAAGGAATCGGTTCAGCACGTGCAGGCGTTCTTGAAACATCTTTCAAAGAAGAGACAGAAACGGATCTATTCGGAGAGCAAGCAGTACTTTGTGGTGGATTAACTTCACTTGTAAAAGCAGGTTTCGAAACATTAGTAGAAGCGGGCTATCAACCAGAATTAGCGTATTTTGAAACAATGCATGAATTAAAATTGATTGTTGATTTGATGTATGAAGGCGGAATGTCAGGTATGCGTTATTCTATCTCTGACACTGCTGAGTGGGGTGATTTCGTTTCAGGTCCACGCGTTGTCGATGCAGATACGAAAGCACGCATGAAAGACATCTTGACAGATATCCAAGAAGGGAAGTTCGCGAAAGGGTGGATCGACGAAAACGAAAACGGTCGTCCGAACTTCAACGCCTATGAAGAATCAGAAGCGAAGCACCAAATTGAAGTGGTCGGTGAAAAACTTCGTGCAATGATGCCTTTCGTAAACGATGGTAAGAAAACAAAACAGGAAGAAGTGGTGGGTAGTGCGCAAAATTGACATCTTTGATACAACCCTTCGAGACGGTGAACAATCCGCTGGCATTAACTTAAATACAGCAGAAAAGATGGAAATTGCCCGCCAACTTGAACGTTTTGGTGCTACGGTGATTGAAGCAGGATTCCCTGCTTCTTCACCTGGTGATTTCGAAGCAGTACAGAGAATCGCAAATACCGTGAAAAACTCAACAGTGACAGGGCTTGCAAGAGCGATGAAAAGTGACATCGATACATCTTGGGAAGCGTTAAAAGGCGGTCAACAGCCACATCTCCATGTTTTTTTGGCAACTTCGCCAATCCATATGGAATACAAACTCAAAAAGACACCCGATCAAGTCGTTGATATCGCAGTGGAAGCAGTAAAATATGCAAAAAAATTCTTTCCGCTTGTTCAATGGTCTGCAGAAGATGCATTTCGATCCGATCCAGCTTTCTTAGTTCGTATTATTAATCAAGTGATCCAAGCAGGCGCTACGACAATTAATATTCCTGATACCGTCGGTTATGCAACTCCGCAGGAATACGGTGCGTTATTTAAATTCTTGAAAGAGAATGTGACAGGCATTGATCGAGTAAAACTGTCTGCACATTGTCATAACGACTTAGGGATGGCCGTTGCGAATTCCATAGCGGCAATCGAAAACGGAGCCGATCAAGTTGAAGGGACGATTAATGGAATTGGTGAGCGTGCTGGTAATGCAGCGCTTGAGGAAATTGCTGTTGCACTCCATATTCGAAAAGATTTCTATGGACTAGAAACAGGCATTAATCTTCAGGAAATCAAGCGCACAAGCCAGTTGGTAAGTCAGCTTACAGGTGTCGTCATTCAACCGAACAAAGCGGTTGTCGGGAAAAATGCATTTGCCCATGAATCAGGAATTCATCAAGATGGTATGTTGAAAAATCGTGAAACGTATGAAATCATTACACCGGAGTTGATCGGTGAAACGACAGCACCGCTTGCACTTGGCAAGCATTCAGGCCGTCATGCATTTAAAGATCGTGCAATTACAATGGGCTTTGATTTGACTGAAAATCAATTGAACGAAGCATTCAGTGCGTTCAAGAAACTTGCTGATCGTAAAAAAGAAATTACGGAAGATGATTTGTTTGTTCTCTTCACCGGTAAGCAAATTGAAAACGCGAATGCGGACATTTATGAATTGACGAATGTGCAAGTCCAATATGGAACGTCAAATGTACCGACTGCCACAGTATCTGCGAATGTACCAACAGGTGAGAATGTTGTTATTGCAACAACTGGCGCCGGTTCAGTAGAGGCGATATTCAATGCATTGGAGCTACTTGTCAAAGGGCAAGTGAACATTATGGATTACCGTGTCACGTCAATCGGTAAAGGTCGAGACGCACTTGGGGAAGCAGTCGTCAACTTACGTTTTAACGGAGAGACTTATACAGGAAGAGATATTTCACAAGATGTACTTGAAGCATCTGCAAAAGCTTATTTGAACGCGATTAATCGAAAGTTAGTGAAGGACTCAGTGAAAGTGGCTGAGCCGGTCAGTCAGGTGTAAAATACAAAGATTTCTAAGTAGTTAAGACTGAAAATTATGTTTTTTTGTAATGGAAAGGCTGTACACATTTAAAAGGAGGAGAAGAACAATGGAAAAAAGAGTAGCTGTATTACAAGGCGATGGTATCGGACCGGAAGTGACTGAGGCGGCTGTCAGAGTTCTCGAAGTTGTGGCAAGACGATTTAATCATAATTTCCATTTCAATTACGGTTCAATTGGCGGAGCAGCGATTGATGAATTCAATCATCCGCTTCCTGAGGAAACAATCGCTCTCTGTGAATCGAGTGATGCAATACTCTTAGGGGCAGTCGGTGGACCTAAGTGGGATCAAAACCCTTCTGAGCTGAGACCAGAAAAAGGACTTTTAGCCATCAGAAAGCATTTTGACCTATTTGCCAACTTGCGTCCTGTGAAAGCTGTCCCCTCCTTGCTTCATGCTTCTCCTTTAAAGGAAGAAGTCGTTCAAGCAGTCGATATGATGATTGTGCGAGAACTAACAGGCGGCCTTTATTTCGGTGAACCGAGTCGCAAAACGGATAAGGCAGCAGTGGACACACTTGTTTATACACGCGAGGAAATTGAACGTATTGTAGAAAAAGCTTTTGAACTTGCTCGTTTACGCAGAGGGAAAGTGACTTCAGTTGATAAAGCAAACGTACTTGAATCGAGCAAGCTTTGGCGAGAGATTGTCGATGAAAAGCGGAAGAGCTATCCAGATATTGAATTGGAACATCAACTTGTCGATTCAGCTGCCATGAAGCTTATTACAAATCCTGGAGCGTTCGATGTCATCGTGACGGAAAATATGTTCGGCGACATTTTAAGTGATGAAGCGTCTGTTATTACGGGTTCGCTCGGTTTATTGCCATCAGCGAGTGTGCGATCAGATGGGTTCGGGTTATATGAACCGGTACACGGCTCAGCACCTGATGTTGCAGGTAAAGGCATTGCCAATCCAGCAGCGACCATCTTATCTGCAGCGATGATGTTACGTTATTCGTTCGGGCTAGAAACAGAAGCCGCAACAATCGAAAAAGCGATTGATACCGTTTTTGAGGACGGACATTACACAGCAGATTTGTCCGGTGGCAGCGATCGGGTTCTATCTACAAAAGAGTGGACGGATAAAGTAATTGAAGAATTGGATCTACAATCTGTTTCAAATAGCATTATGTTTTCTTACGTGTAAATGGAAGGGGAAGCGCAAATGGCAAAGACGATTATTGAGAAGGTTTGGGACCGACATATTGTATATGAAGAACAGGGGAAACCGGATCTGTTATATATCGACCTTCATTTATTGCATGAAGTAACCTCTCCACAGGCATTCGAAGGATTACGACTGGCAGGTCGGAAAGTGAGGCGGCCGGATCTTAGTTTCGCGACGATGGATCATAACGTGCCGACAAAGAACTTACCGATCATCCAAGATCCGATTGCTAAAAAGCAAATCACGACGTTGGAGCGGAACTGTCAGGAGTTCGGTATTGAGCTGGCGCATATGGAGCATCCGGACCAAGGAATTGTACACATTATCGGTCCTGAGCTTGGCTTGACACAACCCGGCAAAACGATTGTTTGCGGTGATAGCCACACATCTACACACGGTGCTTTTGGTGCAATCGCATTCGGTATTGGTACGAGTGAAGTTGAGCATGTCTTGTCGACGCAAACGTTATGGCAATCAAAACCGAAGACGATGGAAATCCGCATCAACGGTAAACTTGGATTTGGAGTAACTGCGAAAGATGTCATCTTAGCAATCATTGCGAAATTCGGTATCGATGTTGGAACAGGCCATATCGTGGAATTTACAGGGGAAGCAATTCGTTCGATGACGATGGAAGAGCGGATGACGATTTGCAACATGTCCATTGAAGCGGGAGCGAAAGCGGGGTTGATTAGCCCGGACCAAACGACAGTGGACTACTTGAGAGATCGACGGTACGTTCCTAAAGGAGCTGCTTTTGAGGAAGCGGCTGCGGAATGGCTTGCTTTGGCGACAGATGAAGGGGCGGTTTACGACACGACGCTGGAAATAGATGCAGCGGCTATCGAACCGTTCGTCACATGGGGAACGAATCCGTCAATGGGATCAGGCATTAGCGCAAATGTACCTTCAGCAGATGATTTTGCGAATGAATCTGACAAAGAAGCGCTAAAGAAAGCACTTGCCTACATGGGCCTTTCTGAAGGGACACCACTTACGCAAATTGACATTCAACATGTATTCATCGGTTCTTGTACAAATGCCCGACTAAGCGATTTACGGAATGCAGCGGAAGTAATTGCCGGACAAAAAGTGCATCCTTCCGTGACAGCAATTGTCGTACCTGGCTCCCGCACCGTCAAAAAGCAAGCGGAAGAAGAAGGATTGGATAAAATCTTTACGGAAGCTGGTTTTGAATGGCGGGAATCAGGCTGTAGCATGTGCTTAGCGATGAATGATGATGTCGTACCGGCAGGAGAAAGATGTGCATCGACATCCAACCGGAACTTTGAAGGACGCCAAGGCGCAGGATCTCGCACGCACTTAATGAGTCCAGCAATGGCTGCAGCTGCAGCCATCAAAGGACGATTCGTAGATGTCCGTGAAATGAAACTTGCCCATGCATGATGAAAGGATGATTGTATGAAACCGATTAATGAAGTACGCAGTGTACTCACTCCGTTAGATCATAAAAATGTCGACACGGACCAAATCATTTCAAAAGAGTTTCTAAAAAGGATTGAGCGTACCGGCTTCGGAAAATACCTTTTCCATCATTGGCGATACAATGCAGACGGTTCGGTGAATGAAAAGTTCGTATTGAACGATGAACGCTTTAAAGAATCGACAATTCTCGTTGCCCACGATAACTTCGGTTGTGGATCTTCAAGAGAACACGCTCCATGGGCCATCTTGGACTATGGTTTCCAAGTCGTCATCGCACCATCTTTTGCAGACATCTTCCACAACAACTGCTTTAAAAACGGCATCTTACCTATCCGCCTTTCGGTAGGAGAAGTTGAAGAACTGCTTGCAAAAGGGAAAGCTGCCCCTTACGCTCTAGAAGTAAACTTGGAACAACAAACCGTACGCGGTGAAGATGGCAAGACGTATAGTTTTACAATTGACCCGTATTACAAGCAAATGCTCTTAAACGGCTGGGACGAAATATCCTTAACATTTCAGTACGAAGAGCACATTGCTGCGTATGAGCAGCAGCATGCGTAATCGATTAAATGGAATGAAAACTGCCCGGAAAGTGAGTGAGAACTTACTTTCCGGGTAGTTTTTTTTATTTGGGAACTGGATGAGAGGGATTTTTGTTGTAATGCGTGACGGTTATGCGCCGATAGTATTGCGATGCGAGGGTTGAGTGTTGTAATACGAGCAGTTTACGTTGCGATGCGAGACGTTTATGTTGTGATACGGCGCGAGTATTGCGATGCGAGGGTTGAGTGTTGTGATACGAGCCGTTTACGTTGTGATGCGAGACGTTTATGTTGTGATACGGCGCGAGTATTGTGATGTGAGGGTTGAGTGTTGTGATACGAGCAGTTTACGTTGCGATGCGGGGCGTTTATGTTGTGATACGCCAAGATAAACAAGCCCCTGTACAATCTGTATTGCTTCGGAGCAATGCAGATTGTACAGAGACTATTTCTTGAGGACTTTAGCCGATATGGAACGAAAACGGTGTAACGATCGCTCATCTTTTCATGCCCATTTGTAGGGACTTTATTACACTCCAACTGTTCATACATACAATAGGTTCCTATTACTATCGTTAAAACCCCAACACACACCGCACTTCATTTACGTATTTTTGACTGATTGGTAGCTCTGTACCATCGGTGATGATTACTTGCAAGTTCGAAGAAAAGTCTCTTGAAATACGTTCGATGCATGCGGTATTTACGATATAGGATCGGTGTATTCTCAAAAATGAAGGCGGTAGTTTCTTTTCTAATTCTTTTAATGTGTTTGCAATGCTGTATTGTCCGTCTTCGGTGTAGAAGAAGGTTTTCTTTTGGAAGCTTTCGAGATGGGTGATTCGATCAGTTTGAATGGGAAACCACTCATTATCTGCTTTGCCCGTTAAGAGACGGACAGGTTGTGGATTCGATAGTTCGCTGGTTTGCGTACGGTAGACGACAAGAGCGCCTTGCATGCCATCCAGTTCAATTGGATAGCCATTGCCATACTTTGGTTCGTTATAGGATGAATGATCTAAGAAGTTTTCCACTTTCCGTCGTTCTTGCAGGACGAGTTGGGCGATGCTGCCTGTTGCAACCTGTTTTCCTTTTAAATTCTCCTCTTTTCCATTGTGATACAAGTAGTGACCCTCACAAGCAATCGCAAACGTTGCGTCTCTCGGAATCCAATCTTCTAGTAAACTTCTATACTGTTGCACAAACTCCCATGTTCGCTCTGTGTTTCCTAACGTCATTCATCGTTCCCCCCAGCTAAGTTATCGAGCTTATTCTTCATTCATCCGTAAAAAAGCACCTTTTGTCGGAAAGCACTGACAGTTTAGAATTTCTGTTATATATTAATGTATAACAAGTTTAGCTGTTATGGAACAGTAAGAAAGTCATTTACTGGAGAGCTAAACAAAATTTATTGGAAGGTGTGGATTGTATTGAAGAATCGTCAAGAACAAGTGGAGCAATTGGAGCGCGCGTGGGGGACTGCGGAACGTTGGAAGGGAATTGAGCGGACGTATTCGGCAGAGGAAGTTGTTAAGCTTCGAGGATCTGTGCAAATTCAACATACATTAGCGCAAAGAGGTGCCGAACGTCTTTGGCGATCGCTCCATGAAATGGACTTTGTCAATGCACTAGGGGCACTCACTGGTAATCAAGCCGTACAACAAGTGAAAGCTGGACTGCAAGCAATTTACCTAAGTGGTTGGCAAGTGGCGGCAGATGCCAATATGGCAGGGCACATGTATCCTGACCAAAGCCTTTACCCGGTAAACAGTGTACCGAATGTCGTCAAACGGATTAACCAAGCACTACAGCGGGCGGACCAAATCGATCACGCCGAAGGAAGAACTGATGGTTTTGATTGGTTCGCACCGATTGTGGCGGATGCTGAAGCAGGTTTTGGCGGACCGCTGAATGTTTTCGAATTAATGAAAGCGATGATTGAAGCAGGGGCGGCAGGTGTTCATTTTGAAGATCAATTAGCTTCTGAGAAAAAATGCGGTCACCTTGGCGGGAAGGTTTTATTGCCAACACAAAATGCTGTCAGGAATTTAATCTCTGCTCGGTTGGCAGCTGATGTGCTAGGTGTGGACACGATTATCATTGCGAGAACAGATGCAGATGCAGCGGATTTAATAACGAGTGATATCGATGAGCGGGATCATGCGTTCATTACAGGAGAGCGGACGCCTGAAGGGTTTTATCGTTCGCGGGCCGGTATCGATCAAGCGATTGCTAGGGGGCTTGCTTATGCACCTTATGCAGATCTTGTTTGGTGTGAAACGTCAACGCCGAACTTGGATGAAGCAAAACGATTTGCTGACGCGATTCATGAAAAATTCCCTGGAAAGATGCTGGCGTATAATTGTTCGCCTTCCTTCAACTGGAAAGCAAATTTGGATGATGAGACGATTGCGAAATACCAACGAGAACTCGGGAAGATGGGGTACAAATTCCAGTTCGTCACGTTAGCGGGCTTCCATTCGTTGAACCATAGCATGTTTGAGTTGGCACACGGTTACAAAGACCACGGAATGGCAGCGTATTCGAAGTTGCAGCAAGCGGAATTTGCGAATGAATCCAAGGGGTATACGGCGACACGCCACCAGCGGGAAGTAGGTACAGGGTATTTTGACGAAGTGGCACAAGTCATTTCTGGCGGAACGTCCTCCACTACAGCGATGAAAGGATCAACGGAAGAAGCACAATTCGTTTGAGGCATACAGTTTTAAAATAAAGAGAGGGTGGTTTTTCTGACCATGCAACAAGCACGTTTCAATATGGATATTGTCGGTGAAATGACGGCTGGAACGGAAGAGTTGTTAACACCAGAAGCATTGGAATTCCTCTATAGTTTGCATGAGAATTTTAATGAACAGCGAAAGAAATTGCTGGAAATTCGGAAACAACGGCAAGTGCAATTCAATGCAGGAGAAACACCTCGGTTTTTGGAAGAGACCCGATCCATTCGGGAGGGGGATTGGACAGTGGCGCCAATTCCTCCTGATTTACAGGACCGTCGAGTTGAAATTACAGGCCCGGTAGACCGGAAAATGATCATCAATGCGCTAAACTGTGGTGCAAAAGCATTTATGGCGGATTTTGAAGATGCGACTTCTCCGACATGGTCGAATCTAATTGAAGGGCAAATCAATTTGAAAGATGCAGTGCGCAAAACCATTGAATACGAGCATCCTGTAACGGGAAAGAAGTATCGCTTGAATGAAGAGACGGCTGTTTTAATTGTCCGCACACGGGGGTTGCATTTGGATGAAAAGCACATTGTCATAAATGGCGAACCGATGGCAGGAGCATTTTTCGATTTCGGATTGTATTTTTTCCATAATGCGCAAGCGTTGATTGCACGCGATACAGGACCGTATTTTTACTTGCCAAAGCTGGAAAGTCATTTGGAAGCAAGACTGTGGAATGATGTTTTCAAGTTTTCACAAGAACGACTCGGGATTCCATATGGAACGATTCGTGCAACGATGCTTATTGAAACAATTACGGCTGCGTTTGAGATGGATGAAATTTTATACGAATTGCGTGATCATGCAGCAGGTTTGAACTGTGGTCGCTGGGATTACATTTTTAGTTTCATTAAACGGCTACGCGAACACCCGGAAGTCATTTTACCGGATCGAGCACAAGTGACGATGGCATCCCCTTTCATGCGCGCATATACGCAACTTTGCATTCAAACGTGTCATAGACGAAATGCATTTGCAATGGGAGGAATGGCTGCACAAATTCCAATCCGTGATGATCAGGCTGCAAATGAACGGGCATTTCAGAAAGTGGCCGAAGATAAACGGAGAGAAGTGACCGATGGACATGATGGCACGTGGGTAGCACATCCTGGCCTTGTAGCGGTCGCCATGGATGCGTTTACTAACGAGATGAAAACATCGAATCAGCTCCATCGAAAACGGGAAGACGTCCAAGTAACTGCGGCAGACTTGCTGGAAGTTCCAACAGGGACGATTACAGAAGAAGGTTTGCGAATGAATTGCAGTGTCGGTGTTCAATATATCGCATCTTGGCTAAGTGGAAATGGTGCCGCACCGATTAATCATTTAATGGAAGATGCTGCGACAGCAGAAATTTCAAGGTCACAAGTGTGGCAATGGATCCGCCATCCGAAAGGACAATTAGAAGACGGACGTGACATTACGACCGAGCTGTTTAAGGAAGTTTTTCAAGAAGAGATGGAGCAATTGAAAGCGCGTGTTGGCGAAAGTACGTATCGAATCGGTCGTTTTCAAGAAGCGGCAGAGCTATTTGTTCAATTAACAGTACAAGAGGAATTTGAAGAATTTTTAACAATCCCTGGTTACTTAAAAATCTAAATAAGAGTGGAGGAGATTCGAATGAGGAAAGTCGAAGAGCCAAAGACGATGAAAATTTGCCGGGAATGTGGATGTGAAATCGTGGAGCAGGTTGAGTCACTCCTATATGAATGTGAACGTTGCATTGGCAAACATAAAGAGTAGATGAGCCTTTCTAGCAAGTACGAAATTGGACAGCGTGTGATAGACAGTTTGGCTGTCTGTTGCACGCTGATTCACTTATGGAGTAGGTTTGAAAATGACGTGTGGAAGAAAAGTCAGTTGCACAGGTTGTTAACCGTGGAGCAATTAAGGTTTTTGCTTGTAAGGATTTTACTGAGTGAATGCTTTTATTACAAAGAACCGCTATTTTGTAAGTGACGAATGATAGGCTCGACATTCATTGGACAAAAAGAGGGCTTTCAAGACGTCAAGTCGAATCCTATAAGGTGACTAACAATTATGAAACATAGGGGGATGTCAGATGAGGAATGAAGAAATGTTGCTAATACCAGGACCGACACCGGTTGTCGATTCAATTTACGATGCGATGGCTAGTGAAACGAGGGGGCATACAGACCCGCGTTTTGTAGCGCAATACAAAGCGTCGATCGAGAAGACACGAGAGTTGTTCAATACGGATGGAGAAGTGTTTGTCGTTGCGGGTTCAGGAACAATTGCAATGGAAATGGCCCTTGTTAACACAGTGGCTGCAGGTGAACGTTTGCTCATTATTAGTCAAGGCTATTTTGGTGACCGTTTCATTCAACTGGGGAAAGCGTTTGGCATTGAAATGGATGTATTACAAGCGGAATGGGGGAAACAAGTAGCAGCTGAAGAGGTCGAGCGTATGATGAAAGAGCATACATACAAAGCGGTGACGATTACGCATGCTGATACATCAACCGGTGTCGCGGCAGACTTGGAGACGCTTGTCCCAATCGTTAAACAACATGGCGCGCTCGTTATTGTGGACGGCGTTTGTGCAACGGCGGCGATGGAAGAGGATATGCAGAAGGAATATGGGGGTGCAGGACATACAATCGATGTCGTACTGACCGGTTCCCAAAAAGCAATCGGGGTCCCACCAGGTTTGGCGATTGTAGCGTTCAATCAAACTGCATTAGCGGCAAGGGAGAAAATCGAAAGAGTCCCTGCATATTATTGCGACATTGCAAATTGGATACCAATTATGCAAGATCCGTCTAAGTATTTTGCAACGCCGCCAGTCAACTTGATTTATGCGTATGATGAAGGCATGAAACTCGTATTGGATGAAGGTTTGACGAAACGGTATGCAAGACATACATCATTCGGTCGCGCAGTACGTGCTGCATTGAAAGTTTACGGCATGCAACCATTAGCGGATGAAACAGTTGCAGCATCCACACTCAGTTGTATCCTCTATCCTGAAGGGGTCGATGATGCAGCATTCCGAAGTGCATTAGCGAAGAAAGGCATCATTGTCGCGGGAGCGTTAGCACATTTAGCGGGCAAAGCGTTCCGCATCGGCCATATGGGCAACACGACAGAAGACATGTTAGCAACCGCAGTAGAACAAATTGGAAACACATTAGTCGAGTTAGGTCATGAAGTATCCGTCGATGAGGCAGTCCGTCGTTTTAAAGAAGAAGTTTCAGCAGTTGTCTAAATAGAAGTAGAAGTTCATCGTTATTTGAGAGTACGTCTAGTTTGCGAATTAACGATCATCCTTTGCAGCGAATCAACCTATCATAAATGTCGATAGGTTGATTCTTTTTTCATGGGAGAGGAGTTTACCACCGATACGTGCGAGTTTACCACCGATTCGCCAGTTATCACCGATTCTCAAGGGTTTATCACCGAATCTCTGGTAGTTATCACCGATACTCGGAGGTTTATCACCGAATCTCGGAAGTTTATCACCGAATCTCGGAAGTTTATCACCGATTCGCCAGTTACCACCGATACTCAGGGTGTTACCACCGTTTCGTGCGAGTTTACCACCGATTCAGGTCGCTTTACCACCGATACTAGCGAGTTTACCACCGATTCAGGTCGCTTTACCACCGTTACTAGCGAGTTTACCACCGATTCGCCAGTTATCACCGATACTCGGGTAGTTATCACCGATTCTCAGAGGTTTATCACCGATACTCGGGTAGTTATCACCGATACTGGGGTGTTTATCACCGATACTCAGGGTGTTATCACCGATTCAGGTTGCTTTACTACCGATTCACAAGACTTCACCACCAATTCACCAGTTCCCACCATTTCTCAAAAGATTACCACCATAACGCTAGCTATCCTCCAATGCTTTCTCGCTACGTCTTCCAACAGTTCACTCCACATTCATCTCTTTTAATACCTCAACTGCCACATCAGGGACATCGGTAAAAATGCCGTTCACTTGCAGCTCAATCATTCGGCGGATGGCATCTTTATCGTTTACCGTGAAAGGGTGAACGTGCAACCCCGCTGCGTGCGCTCGATCGACCAATTCTTTTGTGACGATTTTTTCGTCAACGCCGATGCCTGATGCGTACTTTGCAACTTTGCGTAAATGCGATTTTGTTAGCATCGATTCGTTTTTTTCGGAATACAGTTGAATAAGTGGGATGGAAGGCTCTTCCTTATGAATTTCCTTAAGAGCATCACCATCGAATGATTGCAAAATGACGGTTGGAAACCCGTTGCCTTGTTGTAGCAAGTTATTGTCTCGTAATTGCTGTAACAAAGTCTTCTCGATACCGGGATAGGTGGAAGGTGTTTTTAATTCAATATAGTAATTCACGTCATCTTTAAAATGGGAAAAAACTTCTTCTGTACTTACGATTCGCAGTGGGTCAATGTCTGTTTGCATCGTCACAGGTATTTTCTTTCGTTGACTCGCTTTGCGTTGGATTGCCTTTAATTGCTTGAACGTCGTATCAGCGATTGCTTGTTTGTCATTGCCTAGTTCGATGAAACGGTCGTGCAGTGCTACGAGCTCTTTGTCTTGTGTTCGATGCACATCCAATTCAATATAGTCCGCTTGCATTTGGACAGCAAGTTCATAGGAAAGTAATGAATGCTCCGGTGCATAAGCGGATGCGCCGCGATGGGCAATGATGAGAAATTCATTGTCTGGCAAGGACGCAACCTTGTCCTGTTGTGCACATGAAACTAGCAGGATGAGAAGGAACAACAAAACGAGTTTTTTCATTCGCGAGTACCTCCTATGTAAAGTAATTGTAAAATAGCGAAAAATAGAAGGATTCATTCGCCCAAATGTCGAAGTGTGTCAGTAGGAAAATTTAGTCATAGATAAAAAAGGAAGGAATTTGATTGAATGAAAAAAGTGGAACTGATCGACGTATCAAAATCGTATGATAAGCAAGTTGATGTTATATCCAATATAAACGTAACAATCGAGCCAGGCGAGTTTTTTGTTCTCGTCGGTCCTTCAGGTTGTGGGAAGAGTACGATGTTACGAATGATTGCAGGGCTCGAGGAAATTACCGGAGGAACGTTAAAAATTGGCGATCAAGTGGCCAATCATTTGACGCCGAACAAACGTGATTTGTCGATGGTGTTTCAAAATTATGCACTCTACCCGCATTTGACTGTCCAGCAAAACATTACGTTTGGGCTCGATGTGAAGCGGATGAAGAAGGACGAGCAACGGCAAAAAGCACAAGAAGTTGCAGAAATGCTTGGTTTGCAAGCGTACTTAGATCGCAAACCACGAGAATTATCAGGAGGGCAACGGCAACGTGTCGCACTGGCAAGATCCATCGTTAGTGAAACACCGATCTGTTTGATGGATGAACCGCTATCAAACTTGGACGCTAAGCTTCGTGCGCATATGCGCTCGGAAATTCGACGAATTCAACGCAAACTTGGCATTACGATGATTTATGTCACCCACGACCAAGTCGAAGCAATGACGATGGGGGATCGAATCATGATTCTGCATGAAGGCAAAATTCAGCAAATCGGTAAACCGATTGATATTTACAATTACCCTGCCAATCCGTTTGTCGCAACGTTCATCGGTGCACCGCCTATGAATTTAGCAAAAGCCGAACTTGACAAGCAGACGTCACACCTTGTTATTGGACAAACGATTCGCCTACCGATTCCAGCTGATCAGCTTGATATGCTGCCACAGAAGATGACAATTGGTGTACGGCCGGAAAATCTTCATTCAGAAGCACAAGCGGAAGACCATACGATAGCTTTTCAAGTAGAGGTAACAAATGTTGAGATTTTAGGGAATGAAACCGTCTTTTCTTTCAATATTGGGGAGGAGGAATGGATGGCGAAATGGACTGGGCAATGGCATATTGGCATTGGCGACCGTCTTTCAATCTACTTGAATTTTGATACACTCTCAATCTTTGATGAGCATAGTGGCGAGTTGATCAAAAAAACAATCGATAACGGAAATTATGTTGCTGATAAAGAGGTGTCTCCATGAACCGATCCTTGAAGTGGCGGAAAACACTAGATGTCAGCACAGCGCTGCTCTACTTATTACCGTCAATCATTCTATTTGCGGTGTTCATCTTTTATCCAATGTTTCGCACGATCTATTTAAGTTTTTTTCTAACGGATCAAGCAGGTAATGCGGCGCTTAACGTCGGATTTGAGAACTATCAATACTTGTTAAGTTCGTCTGAATTTCAAAATAGCATGAAAGCGACAGCTTTATTTGTCCTCTATACGGTTCCGATCGGTATCATTTTAGCATTGTTTTTTGCTTTATTGGCGAATGAGAAGTTAAAAGGGATTGGTTTTTTCAGAACGATGTATTCTTCAACGATGGGCATATCGGTTGCTGCATCTTCTGTCATTTGGCTTTTCATGTTCAACCCGAGTATTGGGATGTTTAACCGGTTGTTAAGTGTGTTCAATCTTCCACAAATTCAATGGTTATTGGATCCTGAGTGGGCTTTGATTTCCGTAGCGGTTTCAACGATCTGGATGAATACAGGATTTTCCTTCTTAATTCTTTTAGGTGGTTTGCAAAATATTGATGAACATCTGTATGAAAGTTCAAGAATTGATGGTGCGTGGTATTTTTATCGCCTCAGAAGAATTACGATTCCAATGTTATCACCAACGCTGTTTTTCATTATTACGATATCTCTTATCAACGCATTCCAGACATTCGGACAAATTGATATTTTAACAAAAGGCGGGCCTTCTCAATCTACGAATCTCATCGTCTATTCGATTTACCGGGAAGCGTTCATTAATTATCAATTTGGAACTGCCAGTGCACAAGCGGTCATATTATTTGTCATCATATTAATTGTGACCATTCTCCAATTTAAGCTAGTGGAGAGGAAGGTGCACTATCAATGAAAATGGGATTGCCGCAAAAAATATGGATCTATTTCTTACTCATCGTCACATCGGCATTCGTCTTTTTCCCTGTCGCTTATGCATTTATGATTTCATTTATGACAGGTCCTGAAATTATCCAAGGGAAATTCATCCCACAATCGATCACGTTCGAAAACTACTTGAAAGTATTCGAGCGACTGCCGTTACTAAACTATTTACTCAATAGTTTTGTCGTATCAGTTAGTGTGATGCTCGGACAGCTTATCGTTTGTAGTTTGGCAGCATATGCATTCGTATTCTTTACATTTAAAGGGCGCGATTTTATCTTCTTCCTGTTCATATCAACGATGATGATTCCATGGGAAGCGACGATGATTCCAAACGTATTTACGATTCGATCACTCGATTGGCTCAATACATACCAAGGTTTGACAGTTCCTTTTTTCGCCTTGGCCTTTGGGACATTTTTGCTTCGACAACATTTCCTTACCATCCCGAAAGAGTTGCATGAAGCATCGCAAATTGCGGGAGTTGGCCGGTTTAAGTTTTTCTGGAAAGTCGTGTTACCCATCTCCAAAACTAGCCTTGTCACACTAGGTGCATACGGATTTTTGACAACGTGGAATATGTATTTGTGGCCGTTATTAATTACAACAGATAAATCCGTCAGAACGGTCCAAATTGGTTTGAAACAATTGCAATCTCAAGAAATTGCAACCGAATGGGGGGTGGTCATGGCAGGGGTTATCGTCGTAATTATACCGACATTGCTATTGCTATTTATCGGTCAGAAACAATTGCAAAAAGGTCTTTCCAAAGGTGCGTTGAAGTAAACCAATTTTAGAGGGGTGCATGAGAGATGAAGAAAATGATGAAGTCGTCGTTGTTTTGGCTGTTGCTCGTAACGATTGGACTGCTAGCTGCATGTACAAACAGTGACAAAGAAGATGCGACTGAACGAGAAGTAACGAAGACAGAAGACGGCAAAGTTTCGATTGAATTTTGGCATGCGATGTCAGGCACAGGACAGGAATCGATTGATGCAATCGTAAAAGGCTTTAATGAGTCGCAGGATAAATATGAAGTAAAAGCGGAATTCCAAGGTTCTTATGAAGAATCTCTGACGAAGTTGCGCGGCGTAGGCGGGACGAAAGATGCGCCTGCAATTACACAAGTGTTTGAAGTTGGAACAAAATATATGATTGAGAGTGGCTATATCGAGCCGATGCAGTCTTTCATTGACAAAGATAATTATGATCTTTCGCAGCTCGAAGAAAACATTTTAAACTATTACAAAGTGGATGGTAAATTGTACTCGATGCCATTTAACTCATCAACACCAGTCATGATGTACAACAAAGATGCATTTAAAGCAGCAGGGCTAGATCCTGAAAAAGCACCTGCTACTTTTTCAGAAGTCATTGAGGCAGCAGAGAAATTGACGAAAGATGATATGAAAGGTTTCTCCATGTTAACGTACGGCTGGTTCTTCGAGCAACTCGTCGCCACACAAGGCGGCTTATATGTGAATGAAGACAATGGCCGCTCGGGTGATGCAACAGAAGTATTATTTAACGGGCCGGAAGGGTTAAACGTATTTAACTTCCTTGACGCGATGAACAAAGCAGGCACGTTCGGTAACTTTGGTACGAATTGGGATGACATCCGTGCAGCATTTGCTACGGAAAAAGTCGCGATGTACATGGACTCCTCAGCAGGTGTTGCGGGTGCCATTGCAAATGCACCGTTTGAAGTAGGAGTAGCGTATATTCCACATGCTGACGAAGTGAAACGAAACGGAGTTGTCATCGGCGGCGCTTCATTATGGATGTCTAAAGGCATTGCGGAAGAAGAGCAAGAAGCGGCTTGGGAATTCATGAAGTATATGACGACACCAGAAGTACAGGCAAAATGGCACCTTGATACAGGTTATTTTGCCATCAACCCAGCAGCTTACGAGGAAGAAAGCGTGAAAGCAAAGTGGGCGGAATATCCACAATTCAAAGTGACAGTCGATCAGTTGCAAGATACAGTACCGGGCCTTGCGACACAAGGAGCGCTCATCTCCGTTTTCCCGGAATCCAGACAGCAAATTGTTACTGCATTGGAAGAACTGTACCAAGGAAAAGACCCGCAAGAAGTGCTAGACAAAGCGGCTGAAGGTACAAACCGTGCAATAGAAATTGCTAACAAAACGAAAAAATGATAAGAAAACTGCCGAATGGTCAATCGACCGCGGCAGTTTTTTCTTGCAAGCGAGTACTTATAACAATTCCTCTATTTTGCTTATTTTATGAAATCTGAATAGTAACCTCTTCCCTCTATTGTATAGTTAAGAAGTAGTGGTATACTAAAGTATAGTTTGACAATTTTATGAGTCTATCGACTTGTGAACGCGTGCAATTATACATATTCAGTCACGGGTAAAATGGGGGGATGTACAATGAGAAAGTCTGTTTCTAAAAAAATGTGGGGTGGGTTTGGAGCAATTTTGTTATTGCTAATCATTGTGGGGGCTTTAAGTTTATGGATTACAATTGATGTCAATCAAAAATACGAAATGTTGCTTCAAGATGAAGTGAAAAAAGTGGATTTGGTCAATGAATTCATTCTGAAACAAAAAGAGATCCAAAGTGAAGTAAGAGGGTATATGTTGTATAAAGATGAGCAGTTTTTGACGAATCGCGAAGCCTACTTGGAGCGGTCGGATGCCCTTATACAAGAACTAGGTTCCATTATTTCAGGCGACCAAATGCAAACGCACTTTGAGGCGTTACAAGAATCCAATAAAGCATTTGTTGAGTTACAAGATGTAATCGTGTCCAACACGAAAGCTGGGAAAGACGGGCTTGCGATTACAATTGGAAAATCCTCATCGAATGTTGGCAATATCGTGTTGGATCGTGCAGAGATGATCAAGCAAGTTCAATACGATTCAATGGATAAAAAACTTGTTGAGATTGAGGAGAGAATGTTTGGCGCTATCATTTTCAGTGTATCTCTCATCGGGCTTTCCGTTATTATCGGGTTAACGATTTCGACGTTCATCAGTAGAAGTATTTCGAGACCAGTGCAAGTTGTAACGGACGGCCTGGATGCCATAGCAAAAGGAGATTTCTCCATTGATCCTCTTGTCGTCAAAAATAAAGATGAAATTGGTCTAATGGCGTCAGCCTTTAACAAAATGGGGGCAGATGTCGCCAACATGATCAGAAGAATTAATGATTCTTCCATGCAACTCGCAGCTCAATCTGAACAACTTTCGGCAAGTTCAGAAGAGAGCTTAGCATCATCTGAAATCGTTTCCCAGACAGCAGAGCGCCAATTTGCAAGTAGTGAGCAACAGAAACAGATTACTGAACAAACTGCTTCATCAATGAATGAATTGACGATAGGTGTTTCTGAAATTGCAGCGAATAATGAACAGATGCTCCAGTCCGCTGAACAAGCTTCACAACTTGTCGTGAGAGGTTCGCAAAGAATTATGGGTGTGTCGGATCAAATGAACACAATTCATGCAACGATTCGTGAATCTTCAGCTATTATGGAAGAGATGGCAATACACTCAAATGAAATCCAAAAAATTACGACGTTAATTACTTCCATAGCGGATCAAACAAACTTATTAGCTTTAAATGCAGCAATTGAAGCTGCGCGGGCAGGCGAGCACGGCAAAGGGTTTGCGGTAGTAGCAGAAGAGGTAAGGCACCTAGCAGAACAGTCAAAGTCCTCAGCTGCTGAAATTGGAAAGATGGTTGAAAGAATTCAACATGCATCTACTCGTGCAGTTCAATCGATCAGCTCTGGAAGTGAACGAGTCGACGCAGGCATTGAAGCGTCCAAGCAATCCAATACAGTATTCAACGAAATTCAAAGCTCGGTCGGAGACGTCGTGGCAAAAATTGAAACAGTTTCTGCAGCGATCGAACAAATCCAGGCGATGGCAGAAGAAGTGATGAACGGTTCTTCGGAAATTCGTACGTTAAGTTTACAGACGACAAGTACAGCGAGTGAAACAAGTGCGGCAACGATTGAACAATTAGCCGTCAGCCACGAAATCTCCGAAAGTGCTCAAAGTCTTGCAAAGCTTGCAGAAGACCTCCAGCACGAACTTCAGCATTTTAAAGTCTAATAGGAAACTCTAGAGCAGGGAAAGAATACACCATTCTTTCCCTGTTTTTTGCCTTATGATTGGGAGTCTCTGGACGATTTACAGTTGTCTAGTGGAGTGTGAAATGGAGAGATTCGCGATTTGGCAGAATGAAGCGCGTTGTTAACGTGAGTCGAAGGTCACGAAATGGCGATAACTTTGTGAATTCGATTGATAACTTCCTTTATGTAATCGAATAGATTGTGAACTCGATCGATAACGCTACTTATACAATCGAATACATTGTGAACGCAATGAATAACTCGAATCCCTCTTCGAATGTCGGTAGGTAAGACGTCAAAAATGCAATTCCTACATACATCTGGTCAATCAGGGTATCTTGAAAGAGAGGGCAAAATTGAAAGGAGTTGAGAACCTTGAAGAAAAACGAGGAAAATGGCTCATCCAATCAACAAGTAACGAACGAATTTACGGGAATGCCACAAGCAAAACCTTTTCCAGATTTCGAACCAAAGCAAAGTGCGGAGAAGCAAATAGCTCAATTTCAACAAACAGTAAAGAGTAAGAATGAACGAAATAAATCGGATAAATAAAGGGGGAGTGTCCGGACGACCCATAACTGTGCCTCTCTTCTTGCCGAACATGCAGAAACTTGAAAAACTGCGTACAGTAAATAAAAAACTTGACTGTACGCAGTTTCTTAACCTGTTCAACTTCATTTAACTTAAATTCGTGTGTTTAAAAAGAATTTCCTGAAGTATACTGAGACATATAGAGTCTAGTAGACAGGGGATAGTTGATTGAAGCAATTGGTACTACTATTTAGTATAGCTGTTACGAGCTGTTTGGTAGCTGGAGCGGGATATAAAAATGTTACTCAGTATTCTCACCGTGTAAGTGATTTTGCGTTTATACAATGTCATCCCTCTATGCTAACTATGGAAGTACAAACTTCGAGACTAACGATTGGAATGACGGGGGATATTCTGTTACATCATCCTTTATATACATACAGTTCGTATGAAGAATCGTTCCGGCTTGTTAGCGAAGAGATGAAAAATATCGATTTTTTACTAGCAAACCAGGAGTCGATGCCAGGAGGAACAGAACTCGGCTTATCGGGTTATCCATTATTTAATAGTCCGAAGCATATCATAAGAGACTTGCAATTAGCGGGTGTTGACATGTTGTCAATTGCAAACAACCATACGATGGATCGATCAGAAACAGGTCTGTTAAACACGATAAAGCATATGAAAGAATATGGGATGCCGTATGTAGGCGCGTATGAATCTCTAGAAGATCGAGAGATGAAAAGGATTGTGGAAATAGCAGGCGTGCGAATAGGAATCCTCGCTTACACGTATGGGTTAAATGGATTGCCGGTTCCTAAAGGAAAAGAATACATCGTTTCCTTATTGGATAAAGTGGGTATGGAAAAAGATATACAGGGAATTAAGGATGAAGTCGACGTAGTAATTGTTTCCGTGCACTGGGGTGAAGAATATTCATTACAACCTTCAGCAACACAAGAGGAGTTGGCACATTGGTTTGCTGAACAGGGTGTCGATATTGTATTTGGACACCATCCTCACGTATTGCAACCCTTTACCCAAATTGAAAACACGAAGATTTTCTATTCACTCGGAAACTTTTATTCTGCCCAGCAATTTGACTCCACGTTTGTTGGCGGTATTGGTAAGGTACAAGTTGCTCGTCATGAGATTGCGGGCAAAAGGTTCGTTGAAATAGGAGAAGCATCTTTTTACCCGACGGCTGTCCTAAAGCAAGAAGCGAAAGGTCCGTTTATTGTAGCACCTCTCCAACATGCTAGTTCTCAGTATGACGAACAGTGGGTGGAAAGAATTGTAGGGCTCACTTTGTATCAATAAAAAACAAGCACCCGTTGCAAGAGTGCTTGTTTAGCTATACATTATTTTGTTAAACGGCTCATGAAGATTTTAAATTCATTTGCTGTCACTTTTTTGTTAGTACCGAATGTTCCATCTGTGTAACCGGAAGTAATGCCGTTTTTGTAAAGTGTGTTAATGTAATTATTTGCCCAGTTGGAGTGTGCCACATCTTTAAATGGCGTTTGACCTGCAATAATCGGCATGTCGTATGCTTCAACTAATACTTTTGCCAATTGGCTACGTGTCAAATAATCGTCCGGCATGAATTCACCAGCTGAATTTCCGGAGAAAATGCCCGCTTCTGCCGCTGCAGCAATTACTTTGTATTGCGGGTGAGATGTTGTTACATCTTTGAATGCAGGACCATCAGTTGGTACTGACAAATTCAATTCTTCAACTAAAATTTGCGCGATTTCAGCACGTGTTGCATAGTCGACTTCAGGTGCAGAAGCGATTGTTGTTTCTGCTTGGAAGTTGTTTACACGACGAGCGCCAATGTAGCGGCTTCCCCAATATGCAGGATCGTTGATGGATGAAACCATAACGCCTCTGCTTGTTGAAGCGTGAATGAATTTACTGGAGCCAACATAAATACCGACGTGGGAAGCCCCTTTGCCAAATGTATTAAAAAATACGAGATCGCCTGTTTTTAAATTGCTTTTAGATATTACTTTTCCAGAAGCATATTGACTTTTCGTGTCTCTCGGAATGGAGACGCCTTCTTTTTTAAACACAAATTGCGTGTAACCTGAGCAGTCAAATCCTGCTGTAGTTGTTCCGCCGTATCGATAAGGTGTACCTTTATATGCACTTGCAGTCTGTATAAGTGAAGTTGCCGAACTCGCTGATGCCATGGCTGGAGTGGACGTTGAGAGTAAAAGACATGCAAAAACTAAAAACATCATTCTCTTCATAATCGCTTCTCAAATTCCCCTTTCGCACATTCTTTTGTCGTGTGCTTTATCTGTTGAGATAATCCTAACATAGCTAAACCTTCATTTCGGTTACAGAAACATTACAGAAACGTTACATTGTGCAAGATTGTGAGAAAACCTCTATTTTCGTAGCATGCAAGACTAGTTTTTATGTAATTCCCCATTCATTCGACAAGAAAAACTGGAATTCATGCTGGATTTTCGATAAATTGGTGGATGAATGTAACATAATCGTAATATTCGTTCCTATGCAACACACCCGAAGGACAAAAGCATCTATGATACAATTTAAAAGATACAATTTAAAAGAAGAACGAGCTAACAGTAGATAGGAATGAATACATACATGAAAAAAGTAACCGTATTGAGCAATATGTATCCGTCGAATGAACATCCGACATACGGAATTTTCGTCAAGAATCAAGTGGAACTTCTGAAGTCTAAAGGAATAGACGTAGACGTCGTTGCCATTCAGGACCCTGCAAAAGGGAAAGTAGCGAATGTGAAAAAATACGCGAAATGGTTTATGAAGTCCTTGTTTCATCTAATGAAAAACAAGCGGAATATTGCTTTGACGCACGCGCATTATGCGTTTCCGACAGGTTTTATTTCAATGATGGGCAAGAAGCTTTTCAACTTGCCGTATATCGTAACTGTACACGGTGGAGACATTGACAAAATGGCTTCCAAAAATGCGAGAATTGCAGCGATGACAAAGAAAATCTTACTGGCTGCAGATGCGGTTATCGTAGTAGGCGAACGTTTAAAAAAGGACGTCATCGAGCGTTTTAATGTGCCTGAAGAGAACGTTCAAGTCATGAGTATGGGCGTCGATACGTCTGTTTTTGTCCCACTGGAAAAATCGGAAGCGAGAAAAGAATTAGGCATTCCCTCTGAGCAAAAGATGGTGCTCTATGTCGGGAATATGATAGAGGCAAAAGGGATTTTAGAGTTGCTCGAAGCAAGTGCCATCTTGCAGAAGGAAGATCCCAACATTACGTTATACTTGATCGGTTCGGATAAAGACAAAGGATTTATGGAGAAGTTTCAGGAGAAAACAGCTTCCACAGCAGTTCCTGTCGTTCATCAGCTACCGATGCAACAACGAGAAGTTGCCAAATGGATTGCAGCAGCAGATTTGTTTGTCTTACCTTCACACCATGAAGGTTTTGGACTCGTTGCACTTGAAGCGATGGCAATTGGTACACCGGTCGTTGGAACTGATGTCGGAGGGTTGTCTTATTTGTTAGCGGATAATACAGGAATTCTTGTGGAACCGAGAAATGCGGTAGCGCTTGCGAAAGGGATGAGACAAGCCCTTACAGAGGTGGATGAAGATCGAAAACTCAAAATGGAAGCGGCCGTCAGCATGCATTCATATGATGTCATCGCAAAAAGATTACTAGCACTTTATGAAGGTATTGGGAAGAAATAATGAAACAAAGTGGCAACATTGAATACAACTTCGTCTAGTAAAAAAGCGTCCAAACCGTAGTACGTCTGCTTGTGAATGATCGTTTTATTCATATCTACTCACAAGTAAATCAATGAATAGCTTCAGTTACGTCAAATACGTATCAAGTCAATGTAGGAATCATTAAAAGCCGTCCAATAAACGGCTTTTTTTCTTTGTTCACATCAGTTATTCTAAAGGAAGAAGAGATTTGGATTGGAGTGAGTTCATTGAGTATTCATACACAAATTGGGGACTGGTTTGACCATTTCCACGCGTACCCTGAAGTGAGCTGGAAAGAAGTTGAAACAACGAAGAAAATTTCAGAGATATTAACAGCGATGAATGTGAAACACCATACGTTCGATGATGTAACGGGTGTAATAGCAGAAATTGGTGAAGGAGAACGGATCATTGCCGTTCGAGCTGATATTGATGCTTTATGGCAAGAAGTCGATGGGACTTACCAAGCGAATCACTCATGTGGGCATGACGCAAATATTTCAATGGTGTTAGGTGCTCTTGCTTACTTACAGGAACAAGAACTTGGGTGCCGAATCCGCTTCATTTTTCAGCCAGCAGAGGAAAAAGGGAATGGGGCTAATTCGATGATCGAACGCGGAGCGGTTGATGGTGTATCCCATTTGTTTGGTGTACATCTACGACCAAAAGAAGAAATTCCATTCGGTAAAATTTCACCTGCTATTCATCACGGAGCCGCAATCTTTTTAGAAGGAAAAGTGAACGGAATAGACGCACACGGTGCACGACCACATCAAGGGAAAAATGCACTCGATCCGATTTTTGCAATTGCAGATTACATAAAGACGATTCATTTCTCTCCTTATGAAGCGTATTCAGCCAAATTGACAAAGGTCCAAGCGGGTGGCGAAAGCTTGAATATCATTCCAGGAACAGCAACTTTCGGGATTGACGTTCGCGCACAATCTAATACAGTATTAAAAGAATTAAGAGACCGCATTGAGCAAGGCATCCATTCAATTGGACAGCTTCATTCGGTTGCTATTGAATTGGAGTGGTCGGACTATACCCCGGCAGCAGAAGTGGCCGACGAAGCGATGGAATTAGCAAAGGAAGGCATTTTGGAGACGTTTGGTGAAGAGGCGTTTGCACCAGCAATTGTTACTTCCGGAAGTGATGATTTTCATTTTTACACAATCCATCGTCCGGACTTGAAAGCGGCGATGATCGGCATTGGTGCAGATCTGGGTCCCGGGCTTCATCATCCAAAAATGACGTTCAACCATGACGCACTTGATATGGGTGCGAAAGTACTTGCTACTACTTTACGAAAAGCATCTTATCAATCTTAATCAGTAATCATCCATGCGGCATAAGGCTGTGTGGATGATTTTTATCGTTAAAGGAATGAAGAAGTAACAAATCAACAATCAGAATAAAGTGAAAATTGATTGATTTTTTAAGAGATTTTAGTATACTAGTAAGTAGATTCCATTTTTCATAGCGCAAGCACCTCTGAATAGGCTTGTATTGAACAAACGGTAGCTCGGTTTTTATCATACTTGTTTTCAATACGATGGATAGCTTCTTTTAACAACCACTTTTGTAAGCGCTTACGAAATGATGGGGAACAAACAGAAGGGGGAACTACTGTGAAGAAGACTCGACTACAAAGTTTCGTACTCGTATTACTTGGAGCGCTACTCGTATTATCTGCATGTGGCGGTGGTAAGAAAAATATTGCAATTGGCCCGCCTGCTAGTGAAACAAACAACGTATCGAAAATTATTTTAGGGGCATACGGCATTGAGGATGGGGATTACAAGGCATTCCAAGAAGGTTTTGGAGCAGCTGCAGATGGTGTACAAGACGGGAATATTGACATTTCAATCGGTATTTTAGGACTTCCTGCAGCGAGTATCGAGAGCCTCCAAGCTTCTGCGGGAGATGTCAAAATGCTAAGTCTATCGGATGACGCGATTAAAAAAATCGAAGAACAATCAGGTTACAAGCGTTTTACAATACCAAAAGAGTCATATGATTTCTTAACAGAAGATGTGGAGACGGTGACAGCCTACGCAATCTTAATGGGAAATACGGATACGATTGATGAAGAGCTCGGTTACGAATTGGCGAAAAGTATGATTGAGAATGCGAGTGAAAATACGCATGCACAAGCAAAACAGATGATTCTTGAAAATGCATTGAATGGAGCGGAAGGGTTACTAATTCATCCAGGTGCGAAAAAATATTATGAAGAGCAGGGGTTAACTGTGGAGAATGAAGTGGCGACTGTTTCTGCTGACAAAGGGGATCGAAAAGCAGAATTTACGCTTGGTACAGGCAGTCAAGGTGGGACATATTATCCGCTTGGTGGAGAAATGGCAAACTTATGGAACAAATACATTGAAGGTATCAATGTAACGAATATGGAAACAGGGGCTTCGGTTGAGAATCTTTCGTCCATCAGCAAAGGACAGATGGATTTAGGGATGACGGTTCACGTACCAGCTTTAAATGCATTGAATGGTAAAGCGGACTTTGAAGGCAATCCGGTCACCAATGCAGCTTTCATCGGTCATATTTATCCTGAAGTTGTTCAAATTGTCACGAGAGAAAAGACAGAGATCAGTAGTTTCGATGACCTGAAATAAATTCATCAGCGTAGAAAGGCGGCAATTTATGAAAGAACAAAAGGTGGTAGATGCACAAGATATTCTTGAAAAGTACGACAAGGAAAGTCAGTTTCGAACGGAAATTGGTAAGTGGAAGTGGGTCGTTTCATTTCTCGCGATTGCTTTAACCGTTTTTCATTTGTATACGGGTGCGACGAGTGTATTGCCTTCTCAACAGCAGGGGGCAATCCATTTGGGCACCGCATTAGGCATTGTCTTTCTATTGTATCCGGCAAAGAAGGCGTGGCGGTCAACCCAGAAACATGTTCCTTGGTATGATGTACTACTGGCTTTCACTGCTATGTATGTGTCTTATCATAAAATCATCTTTCTTGACGCCATTCAGCAAAGTATCGTATCAGGATACAGCTTGCTAGACATCATCATTTCAATAGTGGGTGTGCTTCTTGTTCTCGAAGCAGCAAGGCGGACGATCGGATTGCCGATTGTCATCGTGGCGTCAGTGGCAATTTTATATGCTGTATTGGGGAATTATGTTCCAACAAAAATCTTGTCCCATGCCGGATTTTCAGTAGACCGAACGATGGCGACACTTTGGTTCCGGGAAAGCGGTGTTTTCGGCACGCCACTACAGATTTCCGCGAAATTCATCTTTTTGTTCCTGTTTTTTGGTGTGTTGCTTGTCAATACACCTATTGGGAAATTCTTTAATAACTTAGCTTTTTCACTTACAGGTCGCTATACTGGCGGAACTGCCAAAGCAGCAGTGGTTGCGAGTGCATTACAAGGAACTGTTTCAGGAAGTTCTGTCGGGAATACAGTTGCTACGGGAAGTTTTACGATTCCGATGATGAAAAGAGCCGGTTTTAAACCAGAATTTTCTGCAGCGACAGAAGCTTCTGCGTCAACAGGCGGACAAATCATGCCGCCAATGATGGGTGCAGCAGCATTCATTATGATGGAATATCTCGGAGTCAGCTATGCCACAATAATGTTAGCCGCGCTTATTCCAGCGATTTTGTACTTCACAGGCATTTTCATCGGCACGCATTTTGAGGCGAAAAGATTGAAAATACTTGGATTACCAAAGTCGGAGTTGCCTGTCTTTAAGAAAATTTTTGTGCGGGATGGCTATATGATTGTGCCATTGCTCGTTATTATTGTGACGATTATGTCTGGTTTCACTCCGCAGCGAGCAGCTTTATTCGGGATCCTTTCAGCGTTCATCATCTGGCTATTCAATGCATTGATCCGGAAAGAATCGGAATTCAATTTTAAGCGGATCTTGTACGTGTTGGAGCAAGGTGGTAGAGTGGCGCTTCCTGTTATTGCCGCGGTTGCTACGGCAGGAATCATTGCAGGTGTGGTCAGTATGACAGGACTAGGGGCTAAATTTGCTGCAGGCATTATTGCATTATCAAATGGGTATCTCATTTTAGCATTATTTTTTACGATGATTGCTTGTATCATTTTAGGAATGGGCTTGCCGACTACTGCAAATTATGTTGTGACAGCAACGATTGCCGCGCCTGCTCTTATTAATGAATTCGGCATTGCCCCGATTGCTGCGCATATGTTTGTATTCTACTTTGGTATCGTAGCAGATATTACGCCGCCTGTTTGTTTAGCTGCGTATGCAGGAGCAGGAATTGCGAAGGCCAATCCATTTAAAACAGGTACAACCGCCGTAAAATTAGCCATCGCAGCTTTCATTATTCCCTATATCTTCATCTACAACCCGATTCTTGTCTTTGTAGATGTCACGCCGGTAAAACTTATTTTAGGTTTGTTAACGGCACTCATCGGCATGATGGGGGTGAGTAGCGCTGTTATCGGTTATTTCATACGGAATTGTCGAATGATTGAAAGGTTATTCCTTTTTACAGGCGGTTTACTGTTAATCATCCCTGAACTGACGACAAGTACAATAGGGCTCTTGCTCATTACAATCGTCTGGTTCATTCAACGCAGAAGACCAAAAGAACAAGGAGCTGTCCAGCAAGAAATAACGGTTTAATCGTATACTACATCATTAAATAGTTAATAAAGGTAGTCGGAAGATGAATTCCTGCTGCCTTTTTATTTTTGCTAGTAACAAACTTGCATCAGAATGGTCTTAATGGCATTGGACTGATTATTGCTAATAATTTATTAAAATTTTGAGTGAATAATTAGCTCTTTACCTGTACATAACAAGCATCGACAAACAAATGACAATTTCTTCGATTCGAGTCTTTACGGTTGAGTTTCATTGTAAAAAGGATTATTATTTAAGTGTTAAATTAAATTGAGAATTGGAGCGGTAAACATGAACAGATTCCAAGATAAAGTTGTATTTATTACAGGTGGCGCATCCGGTATGGGTGAGAAAATGGTGAAATTGTACGCTGCTGAAGGCGCGAAAGTTGTAGCTGCTGATATTAACGAAGCTGCCTTGACTGAAAAATGGGGTTCTTATGATAACGTAATGACGGTTGTGCTAAATGTTACAGACGACGCACAATGGGCAGAAGCGATGAAAAAAGCAGTCGATTCTCTTGGCAAAATTGATATCCTCGTTAACAACGCTGGTATCTCTACTGAAAAAGGAATGAATGACATTACAATCGAAGACTGGCGTCGCCTGTCTGACATCAATGGATTCGGTACATTCCTCGGAATGAAACACGCA
This sequence comes from Sporosarcina sp. OR05, assembly GCF_041414805.1. Taxonomy (NCBI): domain Bacteria; kingdom Bacillati; phylum Bacillota; class Bacilli; order Caryophanales; family Caryophanaceae; genus Sporosarcina; species Sporosarcina sp. OR05. The sequence goes on from NZ_JANKJL010000001.1 coordinate 112,808, forward strand.
TCTCAATACATGAAAGAAGCAAAAAAAGGTTCAATCGTGAACATTTCTTCTTACACGGCTTTAATCGGCATGGGACTTAACCCATATTCAGCATCTAAAGGGTCAGTTCGTGCTATTTCTAAAGCAGCTGCAGCAGAGTTTGGACAACATGGAATTCGGGTTAATACGATTTTCCCAGGCATTATTGAAACTCCTATGACTAAATCTCTTGAAGACACGAAAGATGTTGTCAATGCACTTATCCGTATGACACCATTACAACGTCTAGGTCAACCAGAAGATGTTGCGAATGCAGTTCTTTTCTTGTCATCTGATGAAGCATCATATATTTCTGGTGCGGAATTAGTTATTGATGGTGGATACTCAGCACGATAATTACCTTCTAACAGCCACACCACCTCGATTTAGTGGATGTGGCTGTTTTTTGCTATTATTTTCTTCTACTACAATAGACATTTGTATACCTTTTCTGAAGTGCATTTATTGGCTAAAGGCATGCGGCGCGTCTCACTAACTTCGCTTCTCAAAATCTCCGCGTCCATAAGCAAACGCCGCATAACTCGCTCAAACGCGGCAAACTCCTCAGAAACGCGGCATAACTCGCCCTAACGCGGCAAACTCCCACGAAACGCGGCATAACTCGCCCGAACGCGGCAAACTTCCGCGAAACGCCGCATAACCCGCCCGAACGCGGCAAACTCCCACGAAACGCGGCATAACTCGCCCTAACGCGGCAAACTCCCCCGAAACGCCGCATAACTCGCTCAAACACGGCAAAACTCCCCCAAATCACCGCATAACCAGCCCCAAATCCCACCAAACCGCACAAAAAATCTACCTGCATTCAAACAAAATTTCTTCCTCTTTCAAAACCACTTCATTGTACCCGAGTGAATTCACAATTTGAGTAATCATCGGTTGCTCAACATTTGCAAGGGTTAATCGCTCTTGATCCGCAAATGCTTCTCGTGTTGGCCCGTCAAATAGAACGCTTCCCGCGTGGAAAATAATCGTCCGATTAAACGTCGAGGCTACAAAATCCATATCGTGTAAAATGCAAATAACGAGTTTTCCGCTTTCTTGTAAAGAATGTATGATCTTTTTTATTTGCTGTTTCCCTTGATAGTCTTGCCCAATCGTCGGTTCATCGAAAATGATAATCGGTGGATCCATTGCCAAAATGGAAGCGATTGTAACCATTTTTCGTTCCGCTAGGCTGAGATCATAGGGGTGCTCCTGTGCTTTATGTTGCAAGCCGACGAGCTCTAATGCGTTCTCAGCATTGGCATACGCAACATCTTTTGAAACACCAATTGTTAACGGACCAAATAGTACTTCTTCCCATACAGTACTTTTAAAGATTTGATCGTTGGGATTCTGAAAGATGAGGCCAACAGTTTTGGCGAGTGACGCTGTTGTTTCATCACGTGTATGTTTTCCGTCAATCAGTATATGTCCTGAATCAGGAGTGAGCAAAGCCTTTAACAATTTAACAAAAGTTGTTTTGCCGGCTCCGTTTTCACCAATAATGGCAATTGGCTCACCACTTAACGTCAAATTGATCTGCTGAAGGATCTCATTATTAGCATATCGATAAGCAAGTTCACGGACCTCAATTACCGGTGTTTTCGGTTGTCTCGTGGATGTAATCACTTCATCAAACGAAAAACGCAATGTTTTTGTCGGACTCCAAATGTTTTGAACATGTGCATCATCACCAACCCGAACAGATTGAGGTTGAGAGCAAAACCGTTTAAGTTTTTCGGTCATTGGTAACTCCACACCGTACGCTTCCAAGTCATCTCTAGCAAACAACTCTTCCGGTTTGCTAGCCTGCAATAATTGTCCTTCATGCATGAATAAAATTCGATCAGCATGAGTCGATAATTTTTCAATATTTTGTTCAATCATAATAATGGTCATACCACTATCTGCTAACCTTCTGGCAATCCGAAAGACATCAGCCGCTCCCTTCGGATCAAGTTGAGACGTCGGTTCATCCAAAATGAGTACATCGGGTTGCATCGCGAGTATACTAGCAAGCGCAACACGCTGCATCTGTCCACCAGACAAGGAAAATGGGTTTCTTGCGTGCAAGTTTTCTATGTCGAGCAAACGCATACACTCTGAAATTCGCTGTTGCATTTGTTTTCGAGAGACCCCCATGTTCTCTAAACCAAAAGCAATCTCTTCATAGACAGTCGTTTTCGCCCCTGTCATCTGCGCAAAAGGATTGTCGAATACAACTCCGACTTTTGACATGATGTCACACAAATCATTGGCAAGTATTTCCTCGTTATCAATCATTACTTTTCCGCCGTATGCTCCTTTAAAGAAATGGGGAACAAGACCGGACAATGCGTACGCTAATGTCGTCTTTCCAGCTGTATTCATTCCGACAATGCCAATAAATTCTCCTTTATCAATTGAAAATGAAAGATCTTCTAACGCAAATTTTGTACTGTTTGGGTATTTATACTTCAACTGTTGCGCACGTATGAAACTCATACAAATAACCTCCAAAAGACGACACTCATAAATGCTGTACATAGAAGAGTCCTTACCAACACACTGTGTGCGTAAACAATTGGCTCTTGAATGGACGTCCGTTTCCCTCTTACATTAAAACCACGTACTTCTAATGCAAGAGAGCGCTCACGTGTTTCGCTCAATCCATTTAGCACTACGGGTCCGAGCAGGGGAATGAAAGACTTTATGCGAACCCATAAACTACCTTCTGTTTCCAATCCTCTTGAACGTTGTGCTTCGGTAATTTTCTGTGCACGTCCTAGCATTTGTGGAATGATTTGCAACACGGAGAGCAGTACATATCCGAACCGTGGGGATAGCCCTTTTTGAACAAGAGCATCGACCAATTCACTTGGTTTTGTCGTTAAGATAAGCACCCCAAAGCTTAACAGCATATTCATTAGCCGGAGCGTTAGTAAAAGAGCAACTGAAAAACCTTCCTTGTAAATAGGGAAAGTACCAATCTCAACTAAAATAGTGGCACGGTCAGGATGAAAGAAGCCGTGAATAATGAGAATAGACCCGATTAAAAACAAGCTCAATCCGATAACGGGTAAGATAAACTTGAACACGTTGCCGATCCACAATACAAAACACGCAAGCAACACGGCACCGACGGCGAATAAATGACTTTGCATCATATAGGTTGAGACAACAGATAAGACAACGAACAATAGTTTTGTAAGTGGATCGATTCGGTGTATTGGTGACGGCCTCTCAACATACAACGTCATGTTCTTGTTCAATGCTATCAAACCTTTCCTAATTTATAGCCGCTCGATTTCACTACCCGCAGTATACAGTTGTTTAACGTTTTTCGGGAGTCCTTTAAACAGTAAATAACTGAGCAAAACAGTGACAACTTTGTCTGGTACATCGACAACTACACTATCTGCGAATGAAGCGAACCAAACAGGCAACTCGTTTGAGATGAGTATTGCAAACAGCGCATCTCCCCAAACGTTGTCTGTCAGACCATCCCAAAAAAGAATATTCAACGGTGTCGAAACAGTCGCAGCTACGAGTCCGACAACGAGTCCAAGGACGATTGACTTCTTCACACTAGATATCCACCCTTTATACGCCATAATTCCGGCGACAAGACCGATGACCGCTTGTGTAATTGCATAGACGAAAGAAACGGGATTTGTTGTAAAGCCGTAGATGATGTTATTAATAATGCCAACTAGCGCACCAATAATTGGCCCGGCTAGCATACTTGAAAGCACTGTGCCAATGGAATCCACCCAAAGCGGTAACTTTAACAAACTTGCAAACAGTTTTCCAAGATAATTAATACCAATCGCAACAGGAATCAAAACGAGTGCTACAGTTGAAAACTGGAACGACCACATACTTCTTTTATTCATTTGATCTTCTCCTCAACACATTATTATTATGTCTTTTAACTAGTGTAAAGACACATGTATATACTAATATATTTACAGAGAATAAGGAAGAGCCTATTTACTAAATCCTGAGCAAGTAGCTTTTCCTCGATACGTAAAAAAACCGACTCAAGTATTCCATTGAGTCAGCAATCTACGTTATAATTGATATTCTTTTAATAAATTTTCAAGTTGTAAAGCAAGGCCAATATTGCCTTTTACTTTTAACTTACCCATCATGAACGCTGCTGCTGAATTGAAATCGCCAATAAGCAGTTTTTTGAAGTCTTTGACACTCATCTTTAGTGAACAATCAACTTCTTCACCGGATTTACCGTCTGTTTCATCATAGACTTCTGCGCTTTCGTCCATAAATTTCATGACATAACTGCCACCATCTTCACCGGTCAATTCAATACGATACGTCGTCTTCAATCCTTTATAGGGTTCTCGATTTTCAAGCAATCGCTTCCTGATCTCATGCCAAATTGCATCCATGCTCATCGCTTCAACATTCATCCATCAACATCCTCCTAGTAAGTGACTGATTATTCATTCAGTATAGCATATCTCCATGCAAGGAGAGTAAATAAAGTTCCATAATATCGAAGAACCTACGTAAATTGTAAATGTGTCTGAAAGAAGCGTGACATAAAAGAAGAATTTTGAAAAATAGCGGATAATGCTTTAAGAAATGTATAAAATTGTCGATAACAGGAGTAGGTATTTATTGTATAGAAAGGTGGTGTACTAGTTATATGCAACATTCCCTAGAGGAAATTGAGAAGATATTGGAACAGATGATGGAAAAGCAAGAATATATTTTTACACATGCACAACAATTGAACGTATCAAGAGAGTCTATTGCAGATATGCTGCTTGAAATTTGTATCCGTATCGCACAAATTATTGATTGTGAAAAAGTAAGTATTTGGTTGTTTAATGAAGATCATTCAATGTTAAACGCGCAAACGATTTATGAACATCCAAACACACAAGTTTCGCTAACAAATCTTTACCGACACTCGGCACCTTCTTATTTCAAAGCAATTGAGCAAGAGCGAATTATTGCTGTGTCTAACGTCATGACTGATCCGAGAACATGTGAGTTGAAAGAAGACAGCCAATACCGAAATGGACCCATTCAATCTATAGTAGACGCCTCTATTTTACTCAGTAAAGGGATTGGAGGCGTGCTTTGTTGTGAATCAATCCATCAGAGAGAGTGGACGGTTTTTGAAAAAGTACTTGTAACATCCATTGCGGACATGCTGTCTTTCCTCTTTGACCGTTTAGAACGAATTGAAGTGGAAGAGCATGTTCATCACTTAGCCTATAAAGATTTGGTCACAGGACTGGACAATCAATATGCTTTCAATGAGAAAGTGACAGAAAAGCTCCGAACATTGGCAACACATGAGCGTGGATTGTTCATGTATTTTGTGCTCGATCAATTCACAGAAGTCCAAGGTGTGCTCGGCCATGATGGAGCTGACCAAATGCTGAAAATAACAGCTGAGCGTTTAAAAGAGCTCTTTCCTGAACCTGCCCAGACAGCACGAATCGCTTTTGATCATTTCATCCTCTTTTCGCCATTCGAAGGAGAATTGAGTGACAAAAGAAAAATGTTGGATCATATTACCAACAAGTTAAAGCATCCCATGTACATTTGTGGACAGGAAGTGTATATGACTTTTAGTTATGGTGCCGCAATTTATCCTGATCATGCGAAAGATGTAAAACATGGAATTCAAGCAGCTTATATGGCATTGCAAGCGGGGAGAAAGACGTCCAATCGAAAAAGTGGCAGTGTTTACAACCCTAACATGCATACATATTTAAAAGAAACAATGTTATCTGAAATGAATTTACGCAGAGGTTTGGATTTAAATGAATTTCAGCTCCACTATCAGCCGCAAGTCAATTGTCGAACGGGGGAAGTCATAGGTTTTGAAGCACTGCTCAGATGGCAACACCCTGAAAGAGGACTTATTTTTCCATCTGATTTTATCGAACTGGCTGAGTCGACCGGTTTAATAACGCCAATAGGTGAATGGGTCATTCGAGAAGCGGTTAAACAAATTAGCGAATGGAACAAAATGGGTATTGAGAATGTTACCGTGTCCATCAACTTGTCTCCTAGACACTTTCTACACCACAATTTACCATTCTTCTTGGAACAATGTATTCAAGAAGCACGTATTAAACCGCAAAGGCTCGTTTTGGAAATTACAGAAAATGTTGCCATGGAAGAACAAAGTGCTGTGACTAGCCGCATTAAACTTTTAAAGGAAATGGGCTATTCCGTGTCAATCGATGATTTTGGAAAAGGCTATTCAGCATTTATTTATTTGAAGCATTTTCCGATTAATGAAATAAAAATTGACCGTGAATTCATAAGTGAGTTAGGATCGAACATGCAAAGCATCGGGATTGTGCAGACGATCATTCATCTCGCTGAAATGTTAGGGTTACGGACAATTGGTGAAGGTGTGGAAACAAAAGAGCAGTGGGACATTCTAAAGCAACTAGGTTGTTCGCAGCTTCAAGGGTATTATTTCAGTAAACCGATTGAGGTAAATCAAATCAATGATCTGTTTCACAAGTACGGTAGGGGAGGTAAGCTCCTTCTTCCTTCTGCGAGTAAAGTATTATTATAAGTTGAGTCGTTTGATCTGACTTGAAAAAAGAAAAACCGCACGAAAGTTTCATGCGGTTTTTCTTTTCGATTCTTTTTATCGACCGATTGGCCAATCAAACGGAATGGACCCTGGCGGAGAGTGTTTTAGAATATCAAACACTGGAATTGTGTATGCGAAAAGGATAAGGGCAATCGTAATGCCAATCCATAAGTACCAGTTCTCCAAAATCTTTGGTGTCGGTTCTGCATCTTCTTCCTCTTCTGCAATGGGAAATTCCTGAACGCCTTTCGGTGCGAAATAAGCGAGTTGGATGAAAATGTAAATCATCAATAAGATACCGATAAAGAGAATTGTGCCGCCGACTGCTTGCGCAATTTGATAACTGATCCACGTATCCACTTGCTCGCCACCTGCGTAATTCGAGAAGTTGGAACGGCGTGGACCACCTAATAATCCTTGAATATGCATGGCGGTTGACATGATCGTCATACCAACTGTCCAAATGATCGTTTGGATGATGCCTAGGCGATTCAGTCTTGGCGTCAAACGTCTACCCGTCAAATGAGGCACTAGCCAATAGGCAATTCCGAAATACGTAAGGAGAACAGTAGTTGCCACAGTTAAATGGAAGTGGCCAGTTACCCAAATCGTATTATGGACAAGTGTGTTTACTTGGTGGGAAGCATTAACGATACCTCCAGCTCCCCCAGGAATGAACGCGACCATGCCGATAAACGGTGCTAGAAAACGAACGTCTTTCCAAGGTAAATACTTAAACCAGCCAAACAATCCTTTATGTCCTTTTCTTCGTCCAGTCGTTTCAAAAGTAGCGAAAATCGAGAAAGCAGTCATAAGTGTTGGAACGACAACCATGAACGTCAACACAACTTGTATGAACTTCCACGTAGGATCGATGCCCGGTTCGGTCAATTGGTGATGGAAACCAACCGGAATGGAAAACATGAGCAATAAGATGAAAGATAATCTTGCAAGGGAATCACTGAATAATTTTCCGCCGATAATTTTCGGGATAATTGCATACCATGCCATATAAGCCGGAAGTAACCAGAAATAAACGAGTGGATGCCCGAAATACCAAAACAATGTCCGGCTTAGCAAGACGTTAATTGTGGCAGCATACCCTAATGACCAAGGGATAAATTGAATGAGTACGGATGCGGCTACTCCAAGAGAAGCAATGAACCACATGGCCATGTTAATCGTTACCATGAATGCAAGCAAAGGTGATTTCTGACCTGGATTCGCTTTCTTCCAAACATACAACTGACGGAAATTGACGAACACAGCAATCCAACTTCCGACGATTACGAGTGCTAGCCCTATATAGAAGGCAACGTGGGCACGTAACGGTGCGTAAAATGTATAAAGCACATTCGCTTGACCAACGAGAATTGTAATGGCAGCCATAACCGTACCAACGAGCATTGTCCAAAAGGCAATCCATGCCCATTGACGTTGTTTATCCGAGAGACCGACTGTTTTTCCTAATAACGCAAACTGAAAACCTACAATGAAAAAAGTTGTTAAGACAAGCCCGAGAATGACTCCATGCACAGTGAGTATCGTGTAATAATTTATGCCAAATGGTAATTGAAATTCACCAGATCGAGCGAGCGTTTGCAATAAACCCATCAACCCACCAATTAATAGCGAGACAAAAGTCACATACATAAAAGACATATATAAACGGGATTCTTTCTTAGAAAAATTCCAGTCTTTCATCATTCCTCATACACCTCCACAGTTGCAAACATTTGATGGTGACCGATGCCGCAGTATTCGTTACAAACGACAGTAAACTCTCCGGTATTTTTCATAACTGTCTCCAATCGACTTACATGTCCTGGTTCTACCATCATGTTGACATTCGTCCCTGCAACTTGGAAGCCGTGGATGACGTCCTTTGTTGTGATTTGAAATAAAACCGTAGATCCTTTTGGCACGCGGATTTTTTTAACGGGTTTCCCGTCATCATCTACTCCGAAATCATAATTGAAAGCTGAAGCAACAATGTTGACGGTGTATTTGCCGTCAGCAACTTCACGCAGTCCAAGATTTTCAGGCTTGAATGCTTCATGCGCTTCTACATTTTGTGGATCGATTGTTTCGATATGACTTTGTGGATGCGCACCTTTCCAAAAGGCTGCAAATCCGATAATGGCTAAAAAAAGTACGAGTGACCCTAAGCCGAATGCAAGCCATATCTTTTCAAATTTATGCAAATGCATCGTTTTTCCCCCTAACCTGTATCATTATCGTGATAAAAAGAGTGCATAAATGCCGAACCAAGAAACTAGTATGAAGATCCCTAAAAGCATGACAGCGATGAATGTACCTTTTAAATCCATCCCATGCTCGTTGGAACTTGGTACAAGTTGTTTGGAATTGTCTTTCGTCATTCCTTCCACCTCCTACATTCGAAAGTCGTTTGCTCATACTTTTATCTTAAGCATGTGGTAGAAATAGAGAATTAGGGAATTCCCTATGATTCAATAGATCGGGAATTCGTTCACACTTTGTACAAATGGTCTTCATAATATCGCCATAGATATGTAGTAGTGATTGAATAGGTTTGTTGGAGTGGAAAGAGGGAATAACAGAGTCGACTACCCTTTTTGTGTAAATTATTCGTTTAGTTGACCATACTGTTTATGGAAATTACAATGTAAGAGGTACAATAAATCTAAAATGAAAGTCGGTTGAGAATGATGGAAAAATGTAAACTAATTAAAGTTGAAAGCCCTGAGAAAGGTGCTGAACAATTTTATCAGTTGATAAAAGAAGAGCTTGAAAACGATCGACTTCATGTGCTTGGATTGGCTACAGGAAGTACGATGATTCCGGTCTATGCAAAACTAACAGCGTCTGAGCTGGATTTTTCAAATGTAACAACATTCAATTTGGATGAATACGTCGGTCTACCAGCAACGAGTCCAAACAGTTATGCATATTTCATGGATGACCATTTATTTAATAAGAAGAAGTTCAAAGAAACGAATATACCAAATGGAATGGCTGCAGATCTAGACGCGGAATGTAATCGTTATGAGCAAGCGCTGCAACAAGCAGGTCTTGACATTCAATTGCTCGGAGTCGGAGAAAATGGCCATATCGCATTTAACGAACCTGGCACACCTGCTGACTCGGTTACGCACGTAGCAGAATTGACGGATTCCACACTAGGTGTCAACAGTCAATACTTCGACAACGATGAAAAAATCCCAACGACTGCTTTGACAATGGGGATTGCTTCTATTATGAGTGCGAAAAAATTAGTCTTGCTCGCTTTCGGCGAGAAAAAACGACCAGCAATTACGAAGTTCTTGGAAGGGAAAATTGATTCCGATTGGACAATTACGTACTTGCACGAACATGATGATGTGACGATTATTACAGATTTAGACATGTAACAAGGAAGAGAAGGGGCGGGCAAACATAAGAGTGGCCTTTTCTCTAAATAATTTCATAGCATAAGAAAAACTGCGTGAGGGCGACTTGTCCTTCACGCAGTTTTATTTATGCGTGCATTCGCTTGTATTAGGTATTCATTGAAATGAGCAAGTAAAGTGTACAAATAGGAGCTGTTATGGGCGGAAAATGACAAATATGTTTCAACGTGAAATACAACGCGATTTTTGTAATGTTATTGTTACATAACTGTAATATAGGACGAGCATAGTACGTGTTAAAGTTAATGCAGATGATTTATTCAGATAAATATAAAATTTTGGGGGATTATATGAGAATATTAGCACAGGTGCAAAAGTCATTTGTTATTTTTGCAGTTTCTATCGTATTGCTCGTCTCGCCGTTCGCTAGCCAAGCTGAAGCGTCATCAATTACTATATCTGACACTGCAAAGAGTTTAAAAGGAATAAAATATAAATATGGCGGTACGACAAAAGCTGGTTTCGATTGTTCAGGGTACATCCAGTACGTATTTAAGCAACACGACATTTCATTACCTCGCACCTCTTCAGGGATGCATGCAACAGGTACGAAAGTGAACAAAGCTGACTTACTTCCAGGTGACCTTGTTTTCTTCAATACTTCCGGTAAAGGGGTATCTCACGTAGGCATCTACGTTGGTAACGGGAAATTTGCCCATGCCTCGTCTTCAAAAGGTGTACGTGTAGATGCATTAAACGATCCTTATTACTGGGGAGATAAGTACGTTGGTGCTAAACGCATTAACGGTGCCACTTCTGTTGCATCAACAAAATAAGTAATATAAGTCTCTTCCAAGAGCGGATTTTCTTTTATAGAAATTCCGTTCTTTTTGTATGCATTCAATTCAGTTGCATAAGTACTATGTGTCAAAACCTGTCGCGAATAAAAACGAACCTTACATCGCCTCTCGCATCTTTCCATGCTTTAAGGTCCTGTAAGCATTACAGTATAAAAAGCAAAACCTATATTGTAGCAAACACCTTCGCAATGCATAAACTTATCGACTAGCTCTTTGCTTAAAAGCTACATTTGTTTTGCAAACAAACCCTCTAAATTGTCAAAACCCATTTTGGCGCGACAAGCTATCAATTTTGAATAGAATGTATCCGCGGTACTTAAAAGTACATAAGTTGTATCACACAACCGCGGCAAACTTCCCCAAAACGCCGCATAACTGTTCAGAACGCGGCAAACTTCCCCAAAACGCCGCATAACTCTCCAAAACGCGGCAAACTTCTCTAAAACGCCGCATAACTCCTCCCAAACGTCGCATAACAAAAAAATCCGCAGGAAACCCACTTTCAGGTCCCTGCGGAAATTCCATTATGCTTTTAAACTTTAGTTAAGGTACCTCTTTATTGTGGCACACGAATGGACCAACGGGAGAAGTCAGGGTCCTCTTTTTGTACCATTTCTTTCGGATAAATAAACGTCCACGGTTTTGATGTATTGGCCTTCACATCGAATGAATCGAGTTTGAATGATCCACGTGCAATTAGATCACCTGTAGCGTCAATCAATTCCAATGGCAGATTTTCAATATTGATTTGCTTTGAATGACCGTTACGGATGAATACAGAAGTGGCGATACTGCCGTCTTCCTGTTTTTTCACTTGAAATCCGGCGATGTTCACTTCGCGTGGTTTTAATTTCGGCATACTTTCAACTGCTTTTTCAAGCGCTGCTTTCTGATCTGCTGAAAGCCCATCTTCCCAAGCCGGCTCTAATTCTAGTTTGTGTGGCACCATCGATTGAACGTTGAACGCTAGTTTCCAACCTTCGTCTGGTGGGGTTTCCGCAAAAAGATTTTCTTTCGTAAAGACGAATACCCAAGGACGTGCACTTGTGGCTGGGATATCTCCCAATTCCTCTAAGTTGAATTGTTGGGACGCAAGCATATTCCCTTCACGGTCTAGCAATAACAACTCGACTTCGCCAAGTGTAATGGACTGACTGAGAGAAGAGCGGAAAAAAGCTTTAACGAGCCAATTACCGTTCGATTCATCTACGTCTATGTCGATACCGGATAAGGAAATTTGATCAGGCTTCAAAGGTTCCAATTCATTCGCTAGAAATCTGAAGACGTATTCCTGTTCTTGAGAAATTGTCCATTGAGGGTGAAGGGACAACGTCGTCTCAATATCATCTGTACTCGCAGATGGGGCATTGCCTTCTAAAATTTCTTCGGAACCAATTGTACTATCGGAGCCTTTTTTTTCGGTTTTTGTAAATAATGAAAAGAGTTTCATTAATCTTGTCCCTCCTGTTGTTGTGAAATCAACTTCATGAAACCAATAATTTCAGAAGCAATGTTTCGGCGTAATTGTTGATAATGTTTGCCAAATAACTGCAGCCCTTCTCGTTGGTAAATACGCATCGGATCTTCTTGTCCATAAGAACGTAAGCCGATTCCTTCCTTTAGACGCGCCATCACTTCCAAGTGTTTCACCCACATGGAGTCGATATGGCTAAGCATCACTTGAGGAATGATTTCTTTAACTTCCTCATTGTCGACAAATCTGTCCAGATAGTCAAAAAGGGTTTGCAGCGCTTCATCGTAAACTTTAACAATTTCAGATGGCTTTTCCAAATTTCGTGGAAGTGTTATTGGCTCTAATAGAAGTCCATTCATCGTGCGTTCAATTCGATCAAAATCGTATTGGTCAGGCGTTTCGTGTTCAGGACAGCTATCATAGACGACAAACTCAACCGCTTCCGTCACCATTGTCTTTAATTGTTCAAAGAGATTTTCACGTTCTAGGACTTTATCTCGCAATGAATAGACGACACCACGCTGATCGTTAATAACATCGTCCAATTTCAAGTTGTATTCACGCATGGAGAAATGCGCGCCTTCTACGATTCGTTGAGTGCGTTCTGTTAGCTCATTTACTTCAGTATTTTGAACAAGACCATCTTCGTCCGCTTTTACTTTCTTATTGAACTTTTCAAGGTCATCTTTTGCAAAACGTTTGAACATATCATCTTCGAGTGAAATGAAGAATTGGCTTTCACCTTTATCACCTTGACGACCGGAACGTCCACGCAATTGATTATCAATGCGGCGGCTTTCATGTTTTTCGGTTCCTAAGACAAAGAGGCCACCATTTTCTTCTACCCCTTCACCAAGCATAATGTCAGTTCCACGTCCAGCCATGTTTGTAGCGACCGTAATATGACCATATTGCCCCGCTTGGGAAATGAGGTCGACTTCTTGTTCGACACTTTTTGCATTTAACAAGTGGTAACGAAGGTTTTCTTTATCCAAATACTCGGCGACTTTCTCAGATTGTAAAATGGAAGTGGTCCCGACAAGGACAGGTTGTCCTGTCTTATGACGTTTCGCAACTTCTTTTGCAACAGCAATGTACTTTTGATCGGTTGTGACAAAGACTTTATCAGGTGAATCGACACGTGCTCGTGGTCGGTTTGTCGGAATTTGAATGACTTCCATGTTGTACACTTCACGAAATTCTTTTTCCTGTGTTTTTGCAGTTCCGGTCATACCACTTAGATGTGGATACATTCTAAAATAGTTTTGAATGGTAATTTGAGCTTGGGCTTTATTTTCCTCTGTAATTGGAAGCCCTTCTTTTGCTTCGATTGCCTGGTGCAAGCCGTCGGATAGTGTACGGCCTTCCATAATCCTTCCCGTGAACATATCCACGAGCTCCACTTTGTCGTCTTTTACGATATAATCCACATCTCTTTCAAAAATGACAAAAGCGCGGACAGCTTGAATCATATAATGATAAAGTGTCTGGTGTTCGAGTTCATACAGATTGTCGATTCCAAACGCCTTTTCAACTTGTTCAATCCCTTCATCAGTAAGGGATGTGGCTTTTGTCTCGTCGTCAAAGTCGAAGTGGACACCTTTTTTAAATCGTTTGGCAAGTCTTGCTGCAATGAAATGCAAATCTGCATCCGCTTGCATTTTCCCGGCAACAATCAATGGCGTCTTCGCTTCGTCAATTAACACACTATCCACTTCATCAATGATTGCGAAGTGATACGGACGCTGTACTTTTTGAGAAGGGTATTGGACCATGTTATCCCGAAGATAATCAAAACCAAATTCCGTTCCAACTCCGTACGTAATGTCTGCCATGTACGCATCTTGTTTTTCAGGGCCTTGCATCATCGGTACATTCAGGCCGACTGTCAAACCAAGGAAACGATGAATTTGACCGATTTGTTCATAATCGCGTTTTGCAAGATAGTCATTTACAGTGATGACATGGACACCTTTCCCTTCAAGGGCACGCAAATAAGAGGGGAGGGATGCTACAAGTGTTTTTCCTTCCCCTGTCGGCATTTCTGCAATATTTCCTTCTGACAGTACCATCCCGCCAATGAGTTGGACGTCAAAATGACGCATCCCCAATACTCTCTTGGATGCTTCGCGAACGACGGCAAATGCTTCAGGGAGTATCGTTTGAATTGTATCTCCATCATGAATTTGCGTCTTGAAAACTTCTGTCATATGTGCAAGTTCTTCATCTGACAACGTTTCGTATTTTGCTTCTAAACTATTTATGTGTTCGACAACTTTCCGGTATTTTCGTAGTTGTCTTTCGCTCGTTTGGGTTGAACGTTTAAAAAATGATAACATGTATTGACGCTCCTTTAATTGATCCTTCACCTAAGGATATGGTTCTATTTTATCAAAGTACTTATAAAAAGACTACCGTGAGCGGTAAAAGAACAATAGTAGATTTAGGATAGTTTGCAGAAAAAGAGGGTATAGTAGTTTCAAGTTGCTAACTTGGGTGCTTTCCAACAGCAAACGTGCTATAATACTTGTGGCTAATTAAATTATTGATTTACGGGGAGGAAGGACATGTTATTCCTTGCAATGGCCGTAGCTTTCGTAGCTGCCATCATACTCACTCCGCTCGTCATTAAATTCGCATTTCGGATTGGGGCAGTCGATCATCCTAATTATCGTAAAGTGCATGCTTCTGTCATGCCGCGAATCGGTGGAGTTGCTATATTTGGCGCATTCTTTATCGGCTATTTATTATTACGTCCCGAAGATGATCTTGTAAACGCTACGGGAATTCTCGTTGGCGCGTTCATCATTATCATTACAGGTTTTTTGGATGATATGCTGGAAATCACCGCTAAAGCGAAGATGTTCGGACAGCTCATTGCTGCGATCATCGTCATTACATGGGGCGGCCTTCAAATTGACTATATTAACTTACCATTTTATGGCCAGTTCGACTTTGGTTATTTAAGTATACCAATCACAATTATTTGGATTATCGGCATCACGAATGCCATTAACCTGATTGATGGTTTAGATGGCTTGGCGGCCGGTGTTTCTACAATTGCACTGATTTCCATAACGGTGATGGCTGTCATTATGGGCAATGTGTTTGTTGTCGCAACAGCTGCAATATTGGCAGCAAGCTCTCTCGGTTTTCTGTTTTACAATTTTCATCCTGCGAAAATTTTCATGGGAGATACCGGAGCGCTATTTCTCGGCTATATGATCGCAGTTCTTGCACTTTTAGGGTTCAAAAATATCGCAGTCGTATCACTCGTCATCCCGATTATTATGTTAGGTGTACCGATTTCTGATACATTCTTTGCGATTGTAAGACGCGTACGAATGAAACAACCGATTACTGCACCTGACAAATCCCATTTGCATCATTGTTTATTGCGAGCAGGTTTTTCACACCGCCAAACTGTGTTAATCATTTACGGTTTAGCAATTTTATTCGGTGTGGCAGCAGTGCTCTTCTCGCAAGCGACTGTTTGGGGAGCAATTGTGTTAATTGCAGTCATGTTACTTGCAATTGAACTTTTTGTGGAGGTAATTGGTCTAGCAGGAACGAATTATCGACCATTATTGAATCTTGTACGAATGATAGGGAAATGAAAAAAGGTGCTGTGCACAAATTGTGCATGTCACCTTTTTTCATGTTGGAGGAGGGGGGGACTTTACTCGTCTCTCTATGTGTTTTCCAATAGAAAACAGGTAGAGGGAAATCGACATTAATCGTTTCTCTCTACCTGTTTCCATTTGTAAGGCTCTTCAATCTGAGAAGTCGTCACTACCATCAGCCGTTTCGTCCGCTGAATGTAATCCATTTGAATTCGAATCGGTTAATGATGAAGAATCAGGGATGAGTCCTAAATGGGACTGCAATAACTGACTGACATTTTCTAGGTCGCTATCTTTCAGTTTGTAATAATACACCCCGGTAGACCAATCATCATATCCTTGCAAGTTAATTGTATCAATTTGTGGCATGCCATCTTTTGCATACTCCCAAAACGAGGTCATCTCTTTGAAAGTCATGTCGGTTTTCATATTATCTCCAACTGCATCAATGACATCACCATATTTGGAGATCGATTTAACAGACACCATTTCTTTAATAATTGATTGGAGAATCATTTGTTGACGTTTGCCTCGTTCGATATCACTGTCCAATTTACGCGTTCTTGCCAGTGCAAGGGCATGACGTCCATCTAACACGTGCAAGCCTTTTTTCAATTGGATAGCGTTTTTATCATTTTCATCTTTTTCCAATCGATCATATGGAACTTCTACTTCGATGCCGCCAAGCGCATCCACGACTTCAATGAACGCATTAAAATTCATTTTGACATAATAATCAACCGGAATGTCGAGCATTTCTTCCACCGCTTCAATTGAAGCATGTGTGCCGCCATAAGCGTGAGCATGGGTAATCTTATCTTTATAACCGACCTTCGGGATGTACACATACGAATCACGCGGAATGCTTAATAACTTAACGGATTTCTCTTCGGGATTAAACGTAGCGACAAGAAGGGCGTCCGAACGGCTATTTCCTTCGCCTTGCATCCTTGCTTCGCTGTCATCTACACCGATGAGCAGGACTGAGACATTGTCTTTGGCAGGTTCCACTTTCGCCTCGCCACGAAGATCCGACTTTTGTGTACTCGGAACTGGCTCGTAAGCGCGGTCCACCGCTTTTTCAGCCTTCTGATGCAAAGAAAGTGCATAAGCTGAAACGAGTAACAAAGTCGCGAAGGAAACGGAGAGCCCAATTTTAATGGCCAGTCTTTTCTTTGATGTCTTCTTTTTCATGTTTCTATATTCTTTTCTTTTCATTCAGGTTTAAGCCCCCTGTATCAGCTCGGTAAGGTGTGAAGCTGATATAATCGATCCATCTACTAGCTTTATGTCAAAAAACTCTTGTTGTCACTATTTTTTGCAATCAATCGTCAACTTTCAACATTATACTATTAAATGGCGCATCCGTATACTATTATCAACAATCGAACTCTAAAAACGCTGTCGATATTTTGGAGATTTCAGCTTTAGCACTTGTTAATTCTGTAATCCACTCGGAAAACGTATCCGTTTCAGAAACTGGAACATATAGCAGTAAATGAACGTCTTCTTCATAGAGGATCTGTTCAAGCGGGTATGTGGACTGACGTACTTCATTTTCAAGTTTACCAAGCAACGTATAATCAATGGACACTTTCATCAGTTCATGGAGCTTCCGTTCAACGACGCCTGTTGCAGCAATTCCCTCAGTCGTCGCGCGTCCATACGCACGGATTAACCCGCCACCACCTAGTTTGATGCCACCGAAATAACGGGTGACAACGACAGCGGTATCTTTTAAACCTTGCTTCTTTAGTACTTCTAGCATAGGAAAGCCAGCGGTTCCGGAAGGCTCACCATCATCATTTGCTTTTTGGATCTGATCATGATCTCCAATCAAATACGCTGAACAGTTGTGTGTGGCCGTATGATGCATCTTTTTAATATCCTGGATGAAATCGAGCGCTTCTTCTTCGGTTTCAACACGTTTAACATATGTTAGAAATCTCGATTTCTGAATGACGAGTTCACTTTCGCCGTAAAGTTTGACAGTTTTATAATCTGCTCGCATTTGCAGCACCCCTATCACTTGTAATACAATCGTAATACGCAATTAGTTTTATAATGATATAATAACAAAGTGTATAAGGAATTAATGAATACTGCAACATTGCAACTGTTGTACGTGTTTTGATTTCCGGACGGGAGAGGTTGAATTGGCTGAGAAGACAATAGACATCCAAAAACTTGAGAGTATTTTCGACAACATGGTCAATGTGATGGATCAATCTAAAAACGACATATTTACAATCAGCGAGCAAAGCCGACAAGCTCTCCAGGAGATGCAAAACGAAGTAGCGATCATTAAAGAAGAGATTTCCCGGGTAATAGATGAAGGGGATTATTTGGAAGACATGACGCGCCATTCCAGAAGAAGGCTTGCAGATGTCTCCAAGAATTTTATGAACTATTCCGAGGAAGAAGTACGTAAAGCCTACGAAACTGCAAATGATCTACTTGTAAGATTATCGATCAATCGAATGGAAGAGAAGCAATTACGCGTACGAAGAGATGAATTAGATCGTCGAATTGTCGCTCTTTTGGATACGATTGAAAAAGCAGATCAGCTTGTCAATCAAGTGACAACCGTCATTTCTTATTTGACATCTGATTTGAAAAAAGTTGGAGAAGCACTCGAAACAGCTCGCCAAAAACAAGAATTCGCCATACAAATCATTCACGCCCAGGAGGAAGAAAGAAAACGCCTCTCTCGTGATATCCATGATGGGCCCGCTCAAATGTTAGCAAATGTTTTGTTGCGCTCAGGACTTATCGAAAAGACGTTTGCAGAAAGAGGCCCGAATGAAGCATTGTCTGAGCTGAGTCAATTAAAAGTGATGGTTCGAAATGCGCTGCTTGAAGTACGTCGTATTATTTACGACCTACGTCCAATGGCGCTCGACGATTTAGGTTTAATCCCTACTCTCAGAAAGTATGTTACGACCGTTATGGAATATGAAGAAGGTGTAACAATCCATTTCATGAATAACGGGACGGAAATACGTTTTGACTCAACAATTGAGGTAGCGATTTTCAGACTTGTCCAAGAATCCATCTCAAATGCACTAAAACATGGAAACTCCAGGGATGTTTGGGTGAAAGTAGAATGGCTCCGTGATACAATGAATATTGTCGTGAAAGACAACGGAAAAGGATTCGATATAAATCAAACTAAAGAGAAATCATTTGGCATTATAGGAATGCGTGAACGAATCGAGTTGCTGAAAGGTGAAATGAAGATCATGTCAGCTATCGGCAATGGTACAACGGTGCTATTCCGTATTCCGTTACAAGAAAATAGTATTGTTGAATAGGGTATTGGGAGGGAATGAAAATGACAAAAATTTTGATTGTAGATGACCATCAATTATTCCGTGAAGGTGTAAAGCGAATCCTAGATTTTGAAGACTCATTTGACGTAGTAGGTGAAGGGGACGACGGCTCTGAAGTAGCTGAGCTTTATCGTCGTTTCAATCCTGATGTCGTCTTGATGGACATTAACATGCCAGGCATGAATGGTGTGGAAGCAACGGAGAATTTGAAAAATGAATTCCCGGACGCAAAAGTCATCATCTTATCGATCCATGACGATGAATCATATGTATCCCATGCACTTAAATCAGGTGCACTTGGTTACATGTTAAAAGAAATGGATGCCGATGCAATTGTACAAGCCATTAAAGTGGTAGCTGCTGGTGGATCGTATCTACATCCGAAAGTTACACATAATTTAGTAGCAGAATTCCGTCGTTTAAGCGAGCGGGAGCACAAAGGTTCTTTCCAACAAAATGATATTCGTCGCCCACTCCATTTGTTGACGAAGCGCGAATGTGAAGTCCTCCAATTGTTGACGGATGGTCAAAGTAACCGTACGATTGGTGAAACACTCTTTATTTCTGAAAAAACGGTTAAAAACCATGTGTCGAGTATTCTTCAAAAGATGGGTGTCAATGACCGTACACAAGCCGTTGTTACGGCGATTAAAAATGGCTGGGTGGAAGTAAAGTAATTGCTCCCCCCATTACGGGTAATTAGATGTACCTTCATCTTGATCCCGCTTGGAAGCATCTCACTAGCGCAAGTGGAAGACGGATGATACAGTTTGAAGGGACCTTCTATTTTAAGAAGGTCCCTTTCGAAGTTTGAGGAGGCAAAAGGATGAAAAAGACAGTCGTTTATTTGATGCTTGTATTTGTGCTTGTACTAAGTGCTTGTTCGAAGAATGAAGAGGATAATGCCAATCAAGGCTCTGTAAATGATGGGGAAACGTCCAATGAATTCGGCTCTATTGATCACGGTGTTGATGAAAACAAAGTAGGGTTCAACCTATCAGGCGGCGAAATCGAAGAAGCTGCCAATGTCCCTAAGGAAGAGAAAACCGCGTTAGTGGAAGCGTTTGACACGTATATTCATGCATTTAACGCGCAAGACGTAGATGAATATATGCGTACACTCTCAAAAAATCCGCAAAGCTTTTCCATTGATGAAGAGCGCACTTACATTGAAGGGGTCTTTAGTGAATACGAGATCAGTCGTGATGCAAAAGACGTGACAATTGTAAAATATGACGCGGATAAAGGGGAAGCCCAAGTGTTCTCCAATTTGGATACGACATTAAAACAGAAGTCTTCGGGCCTTGAAACGAACCGTACCGGCAGACAAGTGACCGTTTTCACGAAAGAAGACGGCAACTGGAAAGTGACGTCTGTTTATTACATGGAAGACCAGCCTAGCGGCGAAGCAAAATGATAAGTACGTAACGATAAATGAGTGATTTCTTGTCAACTAGACGGGGAATCGCTTTTTTGTTGAATCCTTCGTTGTAAAAATCGTGCAGTTTATTCCTATGTATAAAATTCCCTTCTCGCTCCATATTGATTTTAAGACTGTATGTGGTATTATAAGAACAAATGTTCTTGTTATTGTGAGAGGAGGAATGGGTATGCCTTTAATTCCTGCAAAGGCATTGCCGCACTTTGAAAATATGATTTACTTGCCGTTGCTTGTAATTGTGTTGGAACGTGACCGTGTAGGTATTGAAAAAGGTCCCTTTAAACTGAAGGGACCTTATCTTACAATGATTGATACGGTATTGTCACAAGTCCAAGAGGAGTTACAAGAGACAAAAATCTTTTTAAAACGTAATAACATGAAAGTGCTCCAAAAAAGTAGGGATAACATGTTTACGGAATATATTTTTTTAAATGGTGGTTATGAAGATCATCGTCGTTACTTAAATGTTAGACTTCGAAATCGGACGGAAGAGCTACTTCATCTTTATTTCATGAAGGGGTTGAACCATCCGCGGACGAATGATCGTCACTGATTTTTTTTGTAGATGCATAGAGTTCATCTAAATGTTCTTCTAACACGACAGAATCGACATGCTCTCTTTGAGTCAATGTGTGTTCAGGTTCTTGAGAGGATAAGAGGTTGGACGTGCGATTCAATTCTTTCTGTTTGTTGATGAAGTTAATTTCAACCAATCGCGCTAACGAGAACTGACGATACATTGTAGCGACTGTCACACCGATTTTTATATCGATACCGTTCTTCAATTTTACGATTGTTTGCAAACCGTCGGGTAGGAAAGTATCAATTGCATGATAGGCAATCCACGTGTTGTAATCTGATTTTGCGGACATTGTTGGGATGAAGATAAAGGGCATGCCATAAGAATTCGCTATTAGCAAAGGTAGTTTGTGCCGTCTATCTAGTAATTTTGCTGAAGATTGCATAGCGTTATCGAAACTTCCACCGTAAAATTTACATGAACGCGTAACGATATGTAAAGGTTTCTTAGCAATCGTAAACCTATCGTTCTGTTCAATTACCGACGTATAAATCCTTTTCCCATAAGTTTTAGGATTCAATACTAATGTGTCAAAAGATATGACATAATTTGTTTTCGATTCGTTCATTTTCCATTTCCTCCTTTTCTCGTAAACAGTACCCTAAATAGTATTATAGAGTACGTAAAATTAAATGCAACCCTTTTTCATGAATAATTCGAAATATTAACCAAATCAGAGAATTATTTTAATTAAAAAATAGGTTAAATAACATATTAATTAGGGATTATTATGCAATTATTAAGTCTTCTAGAACTAGTACGAATATACCCTTGAAAGGGATTTCTGTTGATAAAAAAAGAAGGAATTTTCTTGGGTAACAAGAAAATTCCTTCTTTTAATAAAATATTTATTTTTCACTCAGTTTTCTGATAATCCAGCGCTGCAGCACCTAATGTTTTGGCTGCAATTAGCATCGCTCGTTCTTCAAAATCAAACTTTGGATGATGGTGAGGGAAAGGAGCTGCATCCACAGGTTGAGCACCCGTAAAGAAAAATGTGCCTGGCACTTTTTCTAAGTAGTACGCAAAATCTTCTCCACCCATTTGAGGTTTACTTTCTACGATTGCGCTAATGTCAGGAACAGTTTCAGCGACTTGCTGAAGGAATTCAGTTTCCTTTTGATGGTTCACAACAGCAGGGTAGCCTCGGAAATAGTTGAAAGTAATTGTGCAATCATTTGTGAGGGCAGTTCCTTCAACGACACGTCGCATTTCTTGTTCCATCAAGTCGCGGATTTCTGGGCTAAATGTTCGTACGGTCCCACCGAGTTTTGCGGAGTCTGCAATGACATTAAAAGCATTATCTGCCATGAATGAGCCAATGGACAGAACTGCGGATTCAATCGGATCGACACGACGAGAGACAAGTTGCTGTAAGTTCATGACAAGCTGTGCACCAATGACGACTGCATCTTTCGTCTGGTGAGGTGCAGCACCGTGTCCGCCAGCGCCTTGGATTGTAATTTCAAATCGATCAGCAGCGGCCATGATAGGGCCTGTACGGTATTCAATTGATGAATAAGGGGTTAGTGACCATAAGTGCGTTCCAAAAATGACGTCTACGCCATCGAGGCAACCGTCTTCAATCATTGAGATGGCCCCACCAGGTGCAAATTCCTCAGCGTGTTGGTGGATGAAAACGTATTCTCCTGCCAAATCTTCTCGAAGGTCGAAAATGACTTTCGCCAATTGCAACAAAGCAGCAGTATGACCGTCATGACCACAAGCATGCATGACGCCTGGAACAGTCGATTTGTAAGGGACGTCTTTTTCATCCTGAATCGGCAACGCATCAAAGTCTGCGCGTAATGCGACTGTCTTGCCTGGGCGTGCGCCTTTGACCCGCGCTACAACGCCATTGCCGCCAACGCCTGATTGGACCTCGATACCAAGATTTGCATAGAAATCATGGATATATTGTGCGGTCTTTACTTCTTTAAAAGATAGTTCGGGATGCATATGAAGATGTCTTCTGATGACGACCATATCTTCGTACGCAAGGTCCAGTTTCTCAAATAGTTGCTCATTCATTCAATTACCCCTCTCAAAACGTTATTTATATGCATTGATTATTATAACAATACATGAGAAGGGTCGCAATGTAGTCTGAACTATTGATCAATCTGTTTCTTCAGGTTTTGCAATGTATGTTGAGACATACGATGCGCTAGAAAAAATATGCGTTGTATTATCAGCGAATTCATCCGGAGATGGATGGGAAAACTTGAAAGAAGGAGAGTTTTTCCAACGATCATAGTCAGAAGCCTCTTCCCATTCAGTCATAACAACGTACGTATCCGATTCAAGTGGACGTAGAAGTCTGTAAGCAATAAACCCTTGTTGGGTTTCAAGTTGCTCTCCTTGGGATGAAAAGCGGTGTTCAAAAACAGGTCGTCCTTCATCTGTCACAGGGATATTATTGCATACAAAATAGCCTTTATCGGTAATAGAACCCGTAGAACTTATGACTTCATACCGTCTCGGTGTTTGAAACACAGATTTTGATTCGGTTTCATGAATAAGTAGCGACTGTCCACTACCGTGCATGAGTACCATCTGTTTATCCGAATGACGTTCTTGC
Source organism: Sporosarcina sp. OR05 (assembly GCF_041414805.1). NCBI lineage: Bacteria > Bacillati > Bacillota > Bacilli > Caryophanales > Caryophanaceae > Sporosarcina > Sporosarcina sp. OR05. The sequence continues at coordinate 136,668 of NZ_JANKJL010000001.1, forward strand.
AGTTTTTCCATAAAGTCTCTCGTTCCAGTTGTCATGTACATATACATTCTCAAAACCTCCAATGAAAGTGATACTACTCATATTTTCCCCCAAATAGGTAATTAAAACAAACAATGTCTAAATGATGGCAGATTGCATGGGAAATGAACACAATTTCGTGACAAATCAAGGCAAATACTATACATTACACGTGGAAACGGATATATTTGAAAACGAATAGGTAAAACGATAATTATTATAAAGAAAGTAGGAATCGATCGTATGTCCACATTTAACGATACACTGCTTCGTGCTGCAAGAGGAGAAAAGATTGAGCATACGCCTGTTTGGTATATGAGACAAGCAGGTCGCTCTCAACCTGAGTACCGTGCTATCAAAGAAAAATATTCACTAGAAGAAATTACACACCAACCTGAACTTTGTGCATATGTGACAAAATTGCCAGTCGATAATTACAATGTCGATGCTGCAATTTTGTATAAAGACATTGTGACACCGCTACCAGGAATTGGAGTAGACGTGAAAATAAAAGCTGGCGTAGGCCCGGTTATTTCTAATCCGATTCGATCCGTTAAAGATGTACATAACTTAGGGGAGTTCTCTCCTGAAGATGACATCCCTTTCGTACTGGATACAATTAAAATCTTGAAAGAGCAATTAACTGTTCCATTAATTGGGTTTGCTGGAGCGCCGTTTACGCTTGCAAGCTATATGATTGAAGGTGGCCCGTCTAAAAGTTACAATTTGACAAAGTCCTTCATGGTATCTGAACCAGAAGCTTGGTTTGCGTTGATGGACAAATTAGCTGATACAATTATCGCTTCCATTCAAGCACAAGTTAAAGCTGGAGCAATGGCAATTCAAGTGTTTGATTCATGGGTAGGCGCATTAAACGTTTCCGATTACAGGATTTTCATCAAGCCTGTCATGACGCGTATTTTCACTGAACTTCGTAAGTTGAATGTACCGTTAATTACATTTGGCGTCGGGGCAAGTCATTTGGCGAATGAATGGCATGACCTCCCTGTAGATGTTGTCGGCCTTGACTGGCGCTTATCGGTAAAAGAAGCAGGCGAACGCGGATTAACAAAAACATTGCAAGGAAACTTGGATCCTTCTTTATTGTTAGCGGATTGGAACATTATTGAAGAACGTGCGAAAACCATTATCGAACAAGGTGTTGAACACGGAAGCCATATCTTTAACCTCGGACATGGTGTATTCCCGGATGTCCAACCGGCAACATTAAAAAGGTTGACAGATTTTATCCATGAATACAGTGCCCAACTACGTAAATAAATTCTATGAAAAACGAGGTGTACGCAATGACGAAAAAGAAAATGGGACTTTTAGTGATGGCGTATGGAACGCCATACAAAGAAGAGGATATTGAAGCATACTACACGCATATTCGTAGAGGTCGTCCACCAGCACCTGAGCAATTAGAGGATTTGCGCAACCGTTACCAAGCAATCGGTGGAATTTCTCCACTAGCAAAGATTACAGAAAACCAAGCAAATGCACTCGGAGAACGATTGAATGCAGTTCAAGATGACATTGAGTTTACTGTATATATTGGCTTAAAACATATCACACCGTTTGTTGAGGAAGCGGTAGAAGCGATGCATAACGATGGAATTAAAGAAGCGGTATCCATCGTACTCGCTCCACACTATTCCTCATTCTCTGTGAAATCTTATAACACACGTGCTAAGGAAGAAGCAGACAAATACGGCATTGCGATCACATCGGTGGAAAGCTGGTACAAGCAACCGAAGTTCATCCAATATTGGTCTGAAAAAATTCGTGACACGTTTACTAGCATGAACGAAGCTGAACGTGAAAAAGCATGTCTCGTCGTTTCTGCACACTCACTACCTGAGAAAATCAAGCAATTTGGAGATCCTTATCCGGAGCAATTGGCGGAAACGGCTAAACTGATTGCAGAAGCAGCGGAAGTTGACACGTACGCGGTTGGTTGGCAAAGTGAAGGACAAACAGGTGAGCCTTGGTTAGGACCGGATGTACAGGATTTAACGCGTGATCTTCATGAGGAAAAAGGATATGAAGCATTCGTCTATACACCAGTTGGATTCATCTCAGATCATTTAGAAGTGCTTTACGACAACGATTTTGAATGTAAAGTCGTTTGCGATGAAATAGGTGCTGCCTATTATCGTCCGGAAATGCCGAATACGGATCCACTTTTCATAGATGCAATGGCTGATGCAGTGCGCGATCAATTGAAAAAAGCCTAATGGAAGAAGTGATGATTGACATGAATGTACAAAAGAAGAAAGTCGTCATCGTAGGTGGAGGAATTACAGGATTATCGGCAGCCTTTTATTTACAAAAAACAGCTCGGGAACAGGATTTGCCGATTGAGGTTGTACTGATTGAAGCATCGAATCGTTTAGGTGGAAAAATCCAGACCGTTCGACGTGATGGATTTGTCATTGAACGCGGACCCGATAGCTTTCTCATTCGGAAAAAAAGCATGGATACATTTGCAAAGGATTTAGGTATTGCGGATGAACTCGTTCGTAATGCGACCGGGCAGGCGTATATCCTTGTGGATGATGAACTTCAACCCATTCCGGGCGGTTCAATTATGGGGATACCGACAGAGGTTACGCCTTTTTTAAAGTCCAATCTCTTTTCGCTAACCGGGAAATTGCGGGCAGCAGGTGATTTTGTGTTGCCTCGTTCCGGAGTGGAAGGCGATCAGTCACTCGGCCATTTTTTCAGACGCCGTTTTGGTGCAGAAATCGTCGACAACCTCATTGAACCACTATTGTCTGGCGTTTACGCAGGGGATATCGATCAAATGAGTTTAGAATCGACGTATCCACAATTTTACGAAGTCGAGAAGAAACACCGAAGTTTAATCCTGGGAATGAAAAAGACGACGCCTAAGAAAGTGCCGCAAAAAGATAGTCACAGCGGATCAAAACAAGGCGCATTCCATTCTTTCCGTAATGGATTATCGACGATTGTCGAGGCGGCAGAAGAGCAATTGGAACCAGGAACAATCAGAAAAGGCATCCGGATTTCAACGATTGAAAAACGAGGCAACCAATCAGTGTTGCAGTTGAACAACGGTGAAACGATTGTTGCGGATGCAGTCATTATGACAACGGGTCATATGGCAGCGAGCCAGTTGTTTGAGCCACATGGAATTTTGCAAGGACTGAAGGAAATCCATACGACGTCTGTAGCGACAGTCGCGCTTGCCTTTCCAAAAGATGCCGTCATTCAAGACAAGGAAGGTACAGGCTTCCTCGTTTCAAGAAGTAGCGATTATTCGATAACAGCTTGTACGTGGGTCCACCGAAAATGGCCAACAACAACACCTGACGGCAAAATCCTGCTACGTGCATTTGTCGGCCGCATTGGCGACGAAGCGATCGTTGACTTACCTGACGATGAAATCGAACGGATTGTTCTCGAGGATCTGGGAAAAATCATTACAATCAATGGAAAGCCCGATTTCACGATTGTCACGCGTTATAAAGAAGACCGCCCTCAATACCGTGTCGGCCATCGCCAGCGTGTCGCTGCGGCAAAAGCCGAATTGCAACAAGCCTTTCCAATGGTTAAATTAGCAGGCGCCTCTTATGAAGGCGTCGGCTTGCCAGATTGTATTGACCAAGGAAAAGCAGCTGTAGAAGATGTACTGAATGGATTGTTTGAGCGTTGAGGATGAATAGTAGTGGAAAAACCCGCCTTGTGCGGGTTTTTTATTTTGAGATGGATGTGGCTGGCGGGCGGATATGCGGCGTTTTTGGGAAATATGCGGCGTTTTGGCGAGTTATGCGGCGTTTTGAGGAAATATGCGGCGATATGCGCGCGAATGCGGCGTTTTGAAGAGATATGCCGCGTTTTGAAGATTTATGCTGTGTTTGAATTACCGAGCCGTCGCGTCGATAAATCCGTTTAATGACGCGCAAGCGCAGAATAAAGGAACTGCCGCGTTGATAAATCTGTTTAATGACGCGCAAGCGCAGAATAAAGGAGCTGTCGCGTCGATAAATCAGTTTAATGACGCGCAAGCGCAGAATAACGGAGCTACCGCGTCGATAAATCAGTTTAATGACGGGCAGGTGTTGAATAAAGGATCTATCGCGTCGATAAATCCGTTTAATGACGCGCAAGCGCAGAATAAAAGGTCTGTCGCGTCGATAAATCCATTTAATGACGCGCTAGCGATAAGTTTCCAAGATCTCGCGTCATTAATTAAAATCGTTTCTATCATTTGTGCTGTATCGTTGAAAGACCCAATCTCTGAAAGAACTACGTAACTCTTTTCAGCTAGTTGCGCTGTAAACATCAATAAATACCGCGGACCGGCAAGGGGTACGAAATTAATTGACTCGCGCTGCATGCTTTTGACAAATTAAGGGTTCGTAAAAGGGAGCAAACAATCAAGGGATGTTCGCAGTAGGAGAGAGGGCTCAAGTAAGTGTATTGGGCGAGGTTTACGGCATAGAAGAATCGGAAATAGGTAGCGTATGAAAAGAGCGGTCTTGAACGGAAGTGATGACATTGATGAAAAAGATGGCGAGCGTACTAATCGGAACGATACTCATGAGTGGCTGTTCGATGAGTAGCACGTGGGACAATCAGATCCCTAAAGACGAATTTCTTGTCGTTGCACATCGAGGCGCATCCACGTATGAACCGGAAAATACGTTACCTGCTTTTAAGCTTGCGGAGAACTTGGATGCTGACTACATCGAACTAGATATCCAGTTGACGAAAGATGGAGAGCTCGTAGTCATGCATGACAAAGATGTAAAACGGACAACAGAATCAGAGGGAAAGATTCAACAGGCTACAGTAGCTGAACTGAAACAGTTGACTGCAGACGAGAAGAAAGGAGGGGAAAAGGCGGATCACACGTTACCTGAGGAAGCATATAAAGTCCCGACGTTGAAGGAAGTTATCGATGCCGTTGGTGAGCGTGTACATTTTATTATTGAATTAAAAAATACGAAAGAATACATCGGTATAGAAGCGAAGCTAGTGGAATTCTTGGAAGAGCATGCGTTAATTGGTCCAGATCAGAACGGCTTGCCGAAAGTGATTGTGCACTCGTTCAATAAGCGAGCATTAAAACAAATACATAAACTGCATCCCGATATACCTCTCCTACAACTCATCTCCTTTGATGAAGGTGAGGAAGCGAAAGTGGATGAAAAAGAGGTGCAAGACATCCAAAGGTATGCAAAAGGAATTGGGGTAACATACGAAGCGCTCACGCCCGCATTTGTCAATACGATGCATGGAGAGAACTTGGCTGTTTTCGCCTATACCGTTAATGATGAAACAGCGGCTTTACGTTTACAAGCGATGGGCGTGAATGGTATTCATACAGATCAACCTGATTTGTTGAAAGAGGATGAGTAATGACGAGTAAAAGACCTGAAAAACGCGTGAAACCAATGTTTAGAGAATTTGGCTTCACGCGTTATTTATTTTCCAAGACGACTTAAATGATGTTGCAAGAATCGCACTTGTTGCTATAGCACTCATGCTGTTCTTCGATGACTTCTCCACAAGTGACACAGTTTTTAGGCGGTAAATTCTTAAAGAACTCGATAACGCTTTCCAACATGGATGGTTCCCTCCTATCAATTGTACTAATACTAAATTGGAACAGGTTGTTTGTCATAGTACAGGTGCGTCAAAAAAAGAATGTGTGCGATCATTGACATGGCATTTACGTAACGTTTCGGATGTGTATTACTGTTTTATTACTATTTGATTAAACTTAAGTTGTAATAGTACAGCGGCGATAAAAAATTTACACCATCGTACAAGACTCGCATGTATTGCTGTAACATTCGTGCTGTTCTTCTATGTCATTTCCACAAGTGGCACAGGCTTTAGGGGGCAGGTTTTTAAAGAATTCTACAATACTCTCAACCATCTCATCCATCACCTCTTGTTCTATAACTGAATTTGGTAGTGTCATTGTATTATAACAGACAAACATATGTCAACACTTATTTGTTCTTTTCAGATAAAATAGAGGTGAATTCATTTATTTAGGGAGCGATTAGCGTGTATTTTATTGATAATAAAGGGATCACAGATCCAAGAATAAATCTTGCGATTGAAGAGTATGTACTGAAAAATATGGACGTGGACAAAGATTCGTTTTTACTGTTCTATATTAACGAACCGTCCATCATCATCGGGAAAAATCAAAACACAATTGAAGAAATTAATACAGAATATGTTGATGCGAACGGTATTCATGTTGTGAGAAGGCTATCTGGTGGCGGCGCAGTCTATCACGACTTAGGCAACTTGAATTACAGCTTCATCACGAAAGATGACGGCGAGTCGTTCCGCAATTTTAAGAAGTTTACACAGCCTGTAATCAAAGCGTTGAATGAAATGGGTGTAAAAGCAGAATTACTTGGACGGAATGACATTCTTGTAGAGGGCCGTAAAGTATCTGGAAATGCACAGTTTGCTACATTTGGACGCATGTTCACACATGGCACATTAATGTTTGATACAGAAATTGAACGTGTCGTTTCTGCCTTGAAAGTGCGCAAAGATAAAATTGAATCCAAAGGCATTAAATCCATCCGAAGCCGAGTTGCCAACATTTCCGAATTCATCAATGAACAGATGACGATTGAGCAGTTCCGTAAGAAGATTTTAACGTCAATCTTTAACGGAGAAGAAAATGTAAAAGAACTTGAATTGACGGAAGAGGATTGGACTAAGATACATGCGTTATCGGCTGAACGCTATGCAAATTGGGATTGGAACTATGGAAAATCACCGAAGTCTAATGTCCAACACTCCCACCGTTTTCCGGTCGGTGGCATAGATGTCCGCTTGCAAGTTGAAAAAGGGACCATCCAATCTGTTCAAATTTACGGCGACTTTTTCGGCGTAGGTGAAGTAACTGCAATTGAAGAGCGATTACAAAACGTTCAGTATAACCGAGGAGCCATTAACGCTGCGTTAGAAGGGCTCGATATTCCGACGTTATTAGGCGGAATTACAAGCGAGGAGTTCGTCAATTTAATCTATTAAGTTAGAGACCGGTGAAAACCGGTTTTTTCTTTTGCTGTAGTATACGGGGGAAGGGTGGTTTTTGTGTAGGTTTCCTGCATACATTGTAGCTCTTTTAAAACTGGTAAGTCCAAATCAGTTCTTTACTAAAAAACGGTATCGTTTCATTCAAGGATTGACCTTGCGTAAAAATAAGCGATAGACTGAGCTCGCAACGCTTGCGTGGACAATAGGTGTTGAGGTTATCAAATTAGGGATTTGCGCGGAGGGCTAGCTGTACGGAAAAGACGTTATCATAACGCGATTGCCCAAAACGGTTTGCTCTGCGGTTTTTCCAGTTTTACGGTATACTGGTTGTATGTGAGGAGGGAAGTTGGATGGTGAACCATCGCATTTTTATTGTTGAGGATGACCGGAAGATTGCGCAGTTGTTGGCGGATACGTTGAGGAAGTATCAGTATGACGTGGCGATTGTGGAGGATTTTGATGCGGTTGTGGAAGAGTGCAGGGCGTTTGATCCGCATATGATTTTGCTTGATATAAATTTGCCGTCGTATGACGGGTATTATTGGTGTCGTCAGTTGAGGCAACAGACAATGTGTCCAATTCTTTTCATTTCAGCGCGGTCCGGGGATATGGATCAGGTGTTTGCGCTGGAGAATGGAGGGGATGATTTCATTACGAAACCTTTCCATTATGAAATCGTCCTTGCGAAGATACGGAGTCATTTGCGCAGGGCGTTCGGGGAGTATGCGCCGAGCCAAGGGGAGCGAACGGTGAAGCTCGGTTCGTTGACGTTATACATTGAACGGATGGAGTTGCATTTACGCGATGAAGTCATCCCCCTTCAAAAGAAGGAATGTGTCATTTTGGAGTTGTTAATGGATGCTTCACCAAAAGTCGTTTCTCGAGAGACGTTGTTGGAGGAGTTATGGGACGACCAGTCATTCGTAGATGAGAACACATTGAATGTGAATATGACGCGTGTGCGGAAAAAGCTCGTCGACTATGGTGTCCATTCCGTCGTGGAGACGGTACGAGGATCAGGGTATCGATTCGTGCCAGCGCCGGAGGAATTATGAGACAAGTCCTGTTATTTTTAAAGGAATATTTGTCGTGGATCATATTTGAAATGTTGCTTGTGACATTTATTCTATTGTTGTATTGGTTGGATGGGTTTCGTGGAATAAATACAGCGATCTATTCAATTATTATGAGCGTCATGTTGCTGACGGGGTTTTTAGGTGCGAAGTTCATAACGCGGCGGGCGTATTACAATGCGATTGTGAAGAAGCCAAAGCGGATGGAGGATGCGCTTATTCGGAAAGTGCAAACACCTGAACAAATCGAGTCAGCCCGTTTCATGCGCGATTTATATGGTTTGTATCAAAATGAAGTGCAAACGCTGTATGCCTCACAGCATCGCCAACTGCATTTTATGAATCAATGGGTGCACCAGATGAAAACGCCGATTTCGGTCATTGGGCTGTTGCTGCAGGAAGATGGAGAGCTGGATAAGCGAAGTGTGCAGGAAGAGATCGAGAAGTTGCAACGTGGATTGGATGCAGTACTCGTCAATGCTCGACTGGAGACATTCGAAGAAGATATGCAAATTGAACAGGTCGGGTTAAAGGGTTTAATTCAACAAATTGTAACGGAACATAAACGATTGTTCATCACGAATGGGGTGTATCCCGTCATTTCGATTGATGAACGGATTGTTGTGGCGACAGATGCGAAATGGCTGAAAATTGTTATTGGGCAATTCATTACGAACGCTGTGAAATATACGTTTGAAAAAGGGAAGCACCTCTATTTGACGTTGAAAAAAACAGAAGAGGGTTTTGCGTTGACGATCCGAGATGAAGGGATTGGTATTCCTGCTTCAGATTTGAAACGGGTGACAAAAGCATTTTTTACAGGTGAAAACGGCCGTTTGACGGGCGAATCAACGGGAATGGGCTTGTACATTGCTCAAGAAGTGTGTGAAAAGCTCGGCCATCCATTGACGATTGAATCTGAAGTTGGACAAGGGACATCCGTGAAAATTCTTTTCATGAACGGAGAAGGCGGTGAAGTGAATGACGAAGAAACCGATCGTGGAAATGACGCAAGTGACGAAGATTTATGAAAGTAAAGTGATGCACCGGGCGTTGAACCGTCTTGACTTTGAGGCGGAGGAAGGCGAGTTCATTGCCATTATGGGACCGTCTGGAAGTGGAAAGACGACGTTGCTAAATATTATTTCAACGATTGACATTCCTACATATGGACGTGTGCTCATTGACGGCGTCGAGCCCGAAACGTTGAAAGCGAATGAACTTGCCCTCTTTCGGCGACATAATTTAGGCTTTGTGTTCCAAGATTTCAATCTCCTTCAAATGTTGACGGTGGAAGAGAATATCGTCATGCCGTTAACGTTAGATGGCTTGCCGGTCATGGAAATGAAAAAACGTATTCATCAATTGGCGGAACAACTTAGTTTGTCGGATATTTTAAACCGACGACCTGATGAATTATCCGGTGGACAAGCGCAGCGGACTGCGATTTGTCGCGCACTCATCCACAAACCGAAGCTCATTTTAGCGGATGAACCGACTGGCAACTTGGATTCGAATTCAGCGAAAGAAGTGCTAGAGTTACTCAGTCAAATAAATGAACATGAGCGGACGACAATCATTATGGTGACGCATGATCCGATAGCCGCGAGTTATTGTGACCGCGTGCTGTTTATTAAAGATGGTGAGTTTTTCAATGAGATTTATAAAGATGAGAGACGCCAAACGTTTTTCCAACGAATTTTGAACGTCTTAAGTTTGCTTGGCGGCAATGTCAACGATTTACGGTTGTTATAATCAATGGAACGGAAAGGAGGAGGCGCATGACTTTTCGTCAATTTGCGTTTCGGAATGTAGTGCGAAATCGGCGTGTGTACGCGGCGTTTTTCATGGCGAGTGTATTTTCAGTGATGGTCTTTTTTCTGAATTCCATGCTGCTTTTCCATCCTTCCATTGAGAGTAGTGCGTTAAAAGATATTGCTTTCCTCGGAATGGGGACGGCCGAAATTATATTATACATATTTACGGTTTTCTTTTTGTTTTATTCGATGCGCGCCTTCCTTCAGGCACGAACGAAGGAGTTTGGCATTCTACTACAGTTAGGCATGCAAAAACGCCAGTTGCATCGATTGATTTTTACGGAAACGATTTTGATCGGTGCCGCCTCAATTGGTGTCGGGACATTTTTAGGGTACATGTTTTCCAAATTCTTTTTTATGGTCGTTAAACGAATTGTCATGTTTTCGTACTTGCCTTTGTATTTTTCATGGAAACCGTTTGCGTTGACGGTCGGTGCATTTCTCAGTTTGTTTATGATCATTTCATTAGTAGCACCGGTTTTTATTCGAACGGGGCAATTGCTTGAGTTGATTCGTGGAGAAGTGAATGAAAAAGAGAAATTGGGCTTTTCAAAAGTGCGTGGCATTCTCGGCGTGCTGTTGCTTGGTATGTCCTATACATTGGCTGCGCTGACGTCGAACAGCATCGTCATTGGGCTTGTCTTTTTATTGCCACCTTTAGCAACTGTCGGGACGTATTACTTTTTTACTGATTCGTTGCCGCTCATTCTTCATCTCCTGAAGCTCCGAAAGGAATTTTACTGGCGGCATTTTCGCCTGCTCGCCATATCGGAAGGGATCGTTCGCATTAAAGAAAATGCACGAATGTTTTTCATTGTGACGATTGTGTCGACGGTCGCTTTCATGTCGGTCGGCATCTTGGCGTCGCTTACTTCATTCGCGTCACAATACCGGGAAGTGAATCCGCTTGGTCTCGTGTACAAGAGTTTTCCGGGAAACGAGTTGGAGCATCAGCATCTACGTCAAATTCATGAAGACTTAAAAAGCAATGGTTTAGACTATACACACGTTCGTTTTCCAGTGTTGGAACAGCAGTCGTCTGCTACTGCGTTTACTGTCAATATCGTCAGAATCGCAGATATCAATAAACTCGCGAAGTCTTCTGGCAATCAAGCACTCGAACTTTCAAAAGGAGAAGCGTTGTTTCTACCTCCAACTGCGTCTACGTTTGCACAATTGAACAAGCAGACGGTGGAGACGGTATTGCAAGAAAGTGGTGTAGCAGAACGGATTGACGGGGCGTATCCTTATCAGTTGTTCCCAGCCCACGCGCTCGGGACAAATGCAATCGTAGTTAGCAATGAAGATTTTGAAGCGATTGCCCGTTTTGTCGACCAGCCGGCATTTGTCTATCATGCGTATGATATACAGGATTGGCAGGAGACGAAAAATATTGGACTGTCAATCAACCACGCTCTAGGCGAATCAATGATTACGGGTTCTACCTATGCACCACGTTTCTATTTTGACAACCCGGGCTTGAATTACTCTGTCATGCGGACGACGTTTACATTGCTACTCCTAATCGGTTTGTTGTTGGCAGGTGTATTCCTTTTGGCAGCAGGAAGTTTCATTTATTTCCGTCTGTATACTTCATTGGATAGTGATCGCAAACAATTCGATGTACTTCGGCGTATGGGTATTACGGATAAAGAGTTTAAAAAAATTGTCAATCGGCAGCTCATTCCCCAATTCTTTATCCCTTGGTCTGTCGCGTTAATTCATAGTTCGTTTGCTTTTTTATCGCTACAAGTCATATGGGACGCACTTGCAGAAATCTCGATTGTGCGGGAACTTATAATGGTGTTGGTCGGTTTTACGCTCTTGCAGATTGTCTATTTCTACTTAATTCGTTGGCGCTATTTGGCACATATTCGAACACCGGGCTAAAGTCTGGTGTTTTCATTTTTGAAGGTAGAGAGGACGATATATTTTACGCGACAAGCTGGTATCTCCTCGCCAAACATTTCCTTTACTTTCATTGCCACCTCTCTTCACACCTTCATTCCAACGAGTAGGACATTTTTGCAAAATATCAAACCATCAATCGATTAGAAATCGAACTTCTTGCCTATCGCTAGATTATTCAAAAGTATTGTGAACTTTTAACTTTTCTTATATAATAATAGAGATGGTTTATGAATGGTCATTCATTTTTTTGGGAGGGAGAGGTTCAAATGAATTTGGTGTCTAAGGTTTATGAAACTTCAAAGTTGCAGCCAGAGAAATCGGCGTATCACTTCATGGGGAAAGATACATCGTATGCAGAGTTCGATCAGTCGGTATCGATGTTTGCAACGGCTTTACAAGGATTGGGGGTTGAAAGAGGGGACCATGTTGCGTTTTTATTGGGGAACACGCCACACTTTCTAATTTCCTTGTATGCGACGATGCGCATTGGGGCGACTGCAATTCCGATTAATCCGATTTATTCACCGGATGAGATTTCGTATATCTTACATAATAGTGATGCGAAAGTTGTCATTGCGGTCGATCCGCTTTTACCGTTAGTCGAAAAAGCTGCTAAAGGATTTCCGGCGATTGAGCAGTTCATCATTTGCGAAGTGAGCGAGGATGTCGGTCAACGATTTGTCGCTTTACCTGATACGGTAAAGCCGAAAGTAAAGCTGTTTTCATCGGTAATTGCGACAGGTCGTCCAAATGTTCAACCGGTTGCTGTTGAGGAAAATGAAACCGCAATCATTTTGTATACGTCTGGGACGACAGGACAGCCGAAAGGGGCGATGCTCACACATGGAAACTTGTTTTCAAACGCGCGCGATGTAGCAGACTATCTAGGTTTCTCAGAAGATGACCGTGTCGTCGCAACGTTGCCGGTTTTTCATGTATTTGCGTTAACAGTTGTCGTCAATGCACCCTTGCTAAAAGGAGCGACTATTTTGCTCGTGCCACGTTTTAGCCCGGGTGATGTGTTCGAGACAATTAAAACAAAACAGGCAACCGTTTTTGCGGGTGTACCGACGATGTACAATTTCCTTTATCAATACCCTGCAGCTGTGAAAGAAGATTTTGCGACCGTCCGATTAGCCATATCAGGCGGGGCATCATTGCCAGTTGCGTTATTACACAACTTTGAGAACAAATTTTATGTGCGTGTGTCTGAAGGATATGGGCTATCCGAAGCATCTCCTGTCACTTGCTTTAATCCGCTTGACCGCGATCGCGTGCCAGGTTCGATTGGCACGAATATCGTCAATGTCGAAAACAAAGTTGTCAATGAATTTGGGGAAGAAGTGCCGGTTGGAGAAGTTGGCGAGTTAATTGTCAAAGGACCGAATGTCATGAAAGGTTATTACAAAATGCCTGAAGAAACAGCCGCGACCATTCGAGACGGTTGGCTCTATACCGGCGATTTGGCACGTCAAGATGAGGACGGGTATTTCTACATTGTCGATCGGAAGAAAGATTTAATAATTGTCGGAGGATTTAACGTTTATCCGCGTGAAGTGGAGGAAGTGTTGTTTGCTCATCCCGCAATTTCCGAAGCCGCAGTCATCGGTGTGCCTGATCCAGACTTTGGCGAAGAAGTGCAAGCATTCGTCGTCTTAAAAGAAGATGCGCAAGTGACAGAAGAGCAGCTTAAACAGTTCTGTACACAAAAACTTGCCAAATACAAAGTACCTGCAGTCATTGAGTTTTTGGATGAATTGCCGAAAAATACGACCGGTAAAATCTTGCGTCGTTCTTTGAAAAACCAAGTGAAAATATAACTAGACAAGCCTTTCCTTAAATTGTGAGGAAGGGCTTTTATTTATTGATAATACGGAATATGCCAAATTCACTACTCAAGAGAGAAGGAAGAGTAGCCGATAAAATACGTACAATACATATTAAAGGAGCAACTACCATGCGTTGGACTGTAGGCAGAAAACTATTTACCATCTTTACGAATACGTCGATGACGGGCTCAAACCATATCGAAATTTAACTTGAAATAAAAACGAAGCGGTCCTGGAATAGGGATCGCATTGTTTTTGTAAAATGAAGAAATATCGAGAAGACGGAAAATCATATCATGTAATTTATTCGATCTAAAAAAGACGTGATTTCAGACCAGATAAGTTGTGGAGTATTTGCCAGTAGCTGATTAGCAGTAGACCGAAACTGTTAATCAATTTTTTAGAAACACATGATGTTGACATACAACTAAAATTAAAAGAAACCTTTCATATAAATGTTCCTAATAGCTTAAAAAGAAGGTGAATAAATCCTATCCGTATCAGTATCTATGATGAAATCAACCGTTATATCCTCTGTATAAGGAATTTGGTCAAAATGGTACAGTCCTTGCGGAAGGTCCCTTATCTCATAAGTAAATTCTTGGGCTTGGAGATACATTTTTCTTAACTGTGGTTTAGAACATTTCCTACCTGTTAATAATGCTTGGTGAAAAAAACATCTATTTCAATAATCATCATTATCACGGCTGGTTGCTAATCAGCCCATATAGCTTAAATTTTATGATAATTGTATAAAATCGTTAGCCATAACTTTAACCAGCAAGAATGTAAAGGCATTGCTCAACAATAGGGCAAGATAATCTCATTCTCACAAAGATCCCCCTTGCTCCCTAAACCAAACTCTCAACCAAAATAATAACTAGACACTTCTTGAATGAACGCCTCTTCTAAATCGCCAATATTTTTCACAATGAGGAAAGTTGACACTGTAGGCAATTCAAATAGGTCAAAATGGGGTCTCATTAGACGGCCTTCTAGTAACTCACGTCTCACTATTGAGTGAGGTAGAAACGAAATGCCAATACCTTCTTGAATGAATCGCTTAGCGATATGAGCTTGCGTCACTTTCATCGTCCGAACACCAGGAACATGTTTGCTAAGGGTGACAAGCAATGGATCCCAATAGACCGGGTGATGATGTGTAAGTAAATCATTCTGTTGTAGAGTAGCACGAACATCAACTGGTGGGCCGCTCTCTTCATCGTACCGGTCGTTAGGGGCTATAAAGACAACAGGATCATCGTAAATTCGGATGGACTCTAAACCTTTCAAAGTTGCATCGAGCGCGGAAATTCCTAAATGCACATCACCGCTTTCGACGAGTCGCTCAATGTGTGCAGAGTCCTCCACACGAATTGTCAACTCGACATCAGAATAGCGCTCTCTGAAGGTACGTAAGCAGTACGGCAAAATCGTTTCAGCCATTAAGGGAGAGATAGCGATCGTCCACTTCCTGCGATAGCCTTGCGTGAATGCACTCATTCGCTGCAAGGTACCTTCCATGGATTGGAGTAAGTGCAAAGCCTCTTCGTAAAACAATTTACCTGCATCCGTTAACGTCACGCGGTTATTAATCCGATCAAAAAGTCGACAATTCAAATGCTCTTCCAATAGTCGAATGTGTACAGTGACGCTGGGTTGTGACAATAAACGCCTCTCCGCAGCTTTTCTGAAATTCAGCGTTTCTGCTGCTGCAATGAATGTCTGTAACCATTGGTAATCCAATCCATCCACTCCTTAATTAATAATATTAATCAAAGTGATTAATAGAATTCAATTTATCTAATTATAGCAATTGCGTATAGTAGAGAAAAGGAGGAATGGAAGATGTTTCAAAAAGGATTAAAAGATGTCGTAGCCGTGCATACGAAAATCGCGGATGTCAATGGAGAAAAAGGTGAATTGCAATACAGAGGTGTTAAAGTGGGACAGTTAGTAACCCAACATTCATTTGAACAAATCCTTTACTTGCTTTTAAACGGACAACGTCCAAATCAAGAGCAATTACAGGAAGTCCAGTCTGCGTTAATTCAAAATAGAACGTTACCACAACATGTACAAGCAATCATTGATGCACTCCCTTCAGAAGTCTCATTAATGGATGCGATGAGAACGGGCATTTCAGCATTTTGTGACCGCGATTTTGTACGTAAAACAAGTAATGAACAAGCAATACAACTAATTGCAGCACTTCCAGTCATCGTTGCACGCCATTATCGGAACCAACAAGGGCTAGAATTTATCGAACCGGATGGTAATTTGAATCATACAGCCAATTACTTATGGATGCTGACAGGTGTATCACCTACAGAAGTGCATGTAGAGGCGCTTGAAACCTATTTAAAGCTAACAATGGAGCATGGCTTAAATGCATCGACTTTTGCTGGCCGTGTCACGATTTCGACCGAATCCGATCTGACAGCCGCCATTACATCAGCGATTGGTACAATGAAAGGCCCTTTACACGGGGGTGCACCTGCTGGCGTCATTGATTTGCTAAATGAAATTGGTAGCCCTGAACATATTCAACCTGTCATCGAAGAAAAAATGCGTAGAGGCGAACGGATCATGGGATTTGGTCATCGTGTCTACAAAACAGAAGACCCTCGATCCGTTATCCTGCGGGACAAATGCCTAAGCATGTCTGGAAGAGATGCGTGGCTCGACCTTGCAACGACAGCGGAGAAAGAAATCATCAGGTTGCTCGATAAGCATAAGCCTGGACGAAAATTGTATACGAATGTGGAATATTATGCTGCTGCCATCATGCGTTCCATCGACATGCCACCAGAACTATTCACCCCGACATTCAGTGTAGCAAGAATTGTAGGGTGGGCCGCACATGCAATTGAACAACAACAAGACAACACAATTTTCCGCCCACAATCCGTCTATGTCGGCGCGTTTTCAGAAAAGAGTTGCTGACAAAGCAGGAAACTATCCTCCGAGTGTCGAAATATATACGGAAAAGGGGGAATGCACCATGACAAAAAAGGTAGAAATGACCGACTTATTCCAACTGCAATCCGTTACAGATCCACAACTCTCGCCGGATGGCAACGAAGCGGTCTTCATTAAAACACATATTGACGAGAAGAAAAACACATACATCGCCAACCTTTACCACATCGACCTTGCGACGAAAGAAACGACACAATGGACATACGGCATAGATCGTATTTCATTGCCAAAATGGTCTGCGGACGGAAAGCAAATCGCTTTTTTGGCGAATCGCGAAGAGAAGAACCAACTGTATATCCTATCCGCCCGCGGAGGGGAAGCGAAACAGATGACTTCCTTTGCATACGGCATTTCTAACTATCGATGGGCGCCGTGTGGGAAGAAAATCTGGTTTGATGCACCTGTGAAAGAAGGCAAAACATTTACCGATGAAGAGGAAAAGGATGACGATAACAGGCCGCATTCAGTTCGTATAACGAACATGAACTACAAAATGGATCGAATTGGACTCGTTCCGCAAGATATGTTCCAGCAAGTCGGGGTAATTGATGTTGAAAGTGGAGAAGTGACACAATTCACGGAAGGCTCGTTTAAATATTCATTGCAAGCAGTTTCCAATGATGGCAAACAGCTTGTCATTGGCGTGAATCGACAAGAGAACTTGGATTATGCATTTCACACGCCACTGTTGTTAGTGGACGTTGAAACAAAGGAAGAGACGGTTATCATTGACGAGGACGGACACTATGGCGGAGCTTGTTTTTCATTTGACGACAACTATATTGCCTTTGTAGGCGCGGATCGAACATTTGAAATCGCTTCCCACGCAAATCTGTATGTGTATGATACGAAACGAGGGAATCGGATCAATGTGACGGAGTGTATGGATGCACCAGTCGGCGACCATACCGTTGCTGACCATCAACAAGCCGCAAATGCACCAAGTGTCGTATGGACGAAAGACAACCATCTGTACTTTCCACTCTCTACGATGGGCGATGTCCGTTTGTATTTCGGGACGATGGAAGGGGAGTTGTATCCAGCGACGCCTGAAAATGAACACATTTACGGTTACGACCTGACAAAAGACGGAGCGACAGCCATCGTTGCAGTGAGCAATGCAACGAATCCTGGCGAGTTGTATGTGCAAACCATCGCCACCGGGGAGAGGGTCGCCCTCACTTCATTTAACGAACAATATGTGCAAGAAGTTGAACTGGTAGAGCCGGAAGCCATTGTTTTTAAAGGTGCGTTGGACTGGGACGTGCACGGATGGATTATGAAACCAGCCGGCTTTAGAGAGGGAAAACAGTATCCGTTAGTCGTCAATATTCACGGTGGCCCACATGCGATGTATGGCAATACGTTTTTCCACGAAATGCAACTGTTTGCTGCACAAGGGTGGGGGGTGCTTTACGTGAATCCGCGTGGCAGTCATAGTTATAGCCAACTGTTCGTCGATGCGGTTCGGGGGGATTATGGTGGCAATGATTTTAAAGACATTATGGCAGCTGTAGATTATGCACTTTCTGAGTATGGTTGGATTGATGAAAACCGTCTCGGTGTCACTGGCGGTAGCTATGGTGGCTTTATGACAAACTGGATTGTCAGTCATACAAATCGATTTAAAGCGGCCGCAACACAACGCTCCATCTCCAACTGGATCAGCTTCTTCGGTGTGTCAGACATCGGCTACTATTTCACAGATTGGGAACATGGAGCAGATATGGCAGACGTGGAAACGTTATGGAAACACTCACCGTTAAAATATGCAAAAGATGTTGAGACGCCGCTACTGATCCTTCATTCCGAAAAGGATTTCCGATGCCCGATTGAGCAAGCGGAACAGCTGTACATTACATTAAAGAGCTTGGGGAAAGAGACGGAGTTTGTTCGTTTCCCGGAAGCAGACCACAATTTACCGAGAACCGGCATCCCAAATCTTCGGATTGAACGGTTAACTGAACTAACAGGATGGTTCAAAAAATATTTGTGAAATTTTATACTACGACTGACTGAAGCGTTGGCGTAAGGAGGCACACGATTGACGTATACAACTGACGGTGTCACAATTCGACCCGTAAAAGAAGAAGACTTGCATCGAATGTGGGAATTGACGTTCAAAGAGGAAAATCCCGAATGGAAGAAATGGGATGCGCCGTATTACCCGCACAATACGATGGCTTACGAAAAATATGTAGAACGTAAAGACAAGATTGTCGATCAGGACGACCATTGGGCAATCGAAGCAAACGGTGAACTCATTGGCATGCTAAGTTATTATTGGGAACACAAGCCATCACTCTGGCTCGAAATGGGCATCCTTATTTACGAACCGAAGTATTGGAGTGGCGGCTACGGCACAAAGGCACTCACGATGTGGATCAATCATTTATTCAATGAAATGCCGCTCGTCCGTGTCGGTTTGACAACATGGTCCGGCAACAAGCGCATGATCCGCGTCGCCGAAAAGCTCGGCATGACGATGGAAGCCCGCATTCGCAAAGTCCGTTACTGGGAAGGCGTCTACTACGACTCCATCCGCATGGGCATTTTGCGGGAAGAATGGGAACGGCAAGAAAGAAGCTAGAAGCAATGAGGTGGCTGGGAGAAAACTCTAAATAGACCGTTTCTCTGCGCTTCAAAAGGCACGCTTTCCGCGGGGCGCGCTTGAGCCAATCGAACAACGAAGAGTTCGATTTGCCGTATTTCTGCGTATTTTGCGGAAATTAAGGCATCCTTGCTCCCAACGCTGCGCTTTTGCTCGCAAAAGCCGTTCTACGTGACGGCTTTCCCTGCGGGGTCTCAACATTCGCGCTAAATCCCGCAGGACATTGACTAAGCTTCTTCGAATAAGCATCGCACGAAGGAAATGCGTTAGCATTTTCGAGGAGTCGGCCTTTTTCCGCTCCGTTCCACTCATGAATTCGAAAAGAAACATTGGAAGCATATTATAAAACTGCATGATGGCGAATTAGCCTTAATGCAGTTTTTTTATGTTATGTTCCAGCCTGTTTTTATGGATGCATTCTTCTAAGCAAATCGTTAAATTTGTCAAAACCCATTCAGCGCGAGCGAGAATGCCGGATTATATAAAAACCTTCCGCGGTTCGATGAGTCTAATTAAGAACGCCGCATACTTTCTCCGAACGCGGCATTAAATCTTCTAACAACGCATAACTTCTCTAAACGCGGCATACTACTCCGAAACGCCGCATTAATCCGCCGATAGCCGCATAACTCAATGAATAGCAGCAAACCGTCTGCAAGAAAAATCGTTAGTTTGTCAAAAGCCATTCGGCGCGAGCGGGAAATTAAGTTGAAAAGAAATCCACCGCGTTTCACATAGCTCTATTAGAAACGAAATCCGCATACTTTCTCCGAACGCGGCATAAATCTTTCAAACGCCGCAAACTTCACGAAAACACGGCAAAAATCCACAGAACTCGGCAAACTTCTCTAGAACGCCGCATAACGCCTCCAAACACAGCAAACCGCTTGAAAGCAAATCGTTAATTTTGTCAAAACCCATTCAGCGCGAGCGAGAATGCCGGATTATATAAAAGCCTTCCGCGGTTCGATGAGACTAAAATTAAGAAAGCCGCATACTTTCTCCGAACGCGGCATTAAATCTCCTAACAACGCATAACTTCTCTAAACGCGGCATAATCCTCCAAAACGCCGCATAACTCCTACATTTCACTATTTTTCCAATCAGTGATACAATAGAATTATAGTCATCCAAAAATCGCTTGTGAAACGAAAGGACTAGTAGTGTCGTAGGAGGTGCTAATTTTGCCAATCTATAATGTCATGGAGGATGTCGTGCATGACGTATTACATCAATACAAAAAAGAACTCCAACTCACATGTGACTGTCAACGGTGCCATGACGACATTATGGCCATCGCATTGAACCAATTGAAGCCACACTATATTGTCAACGAGCAACATAAGCCATACATACGCGCGGGGCATGTCACGGATCGACAAGGCGTCACCAATATTCTCTCGACTGTCGTAAAAGCGGCGCGAATCGTAACCGACTCCCCACGCTGTGAAAACGGAAAAAAAGAGTAGGTCAGGACAATCCCTGAGCCTACTCTCAGCCTGTTGACAAACGCTCGCATCCGTTGTTGCTCGTCTCGCTCGTCCGCTCATGAACTTTAGTTCTATTCGCGTCTTCGCTCGTCTTCGCGCCTAGGCTGACAAGCGTTTTCAATCAGGCTGAAGAATAATCTATGCATTACTCTTTTCAATTTGAAAACAACGACATGACCCGTTGCACACTTTGATTCACATGTCCGACGAGTAAATGGTCACCTTGCTGGCGAATATCCATTTGAATAAAGTTCATCATTTCTTTCGCCATATCCGTATCTTCAAGCAACGTAAGCGAGCGAGAAAGATTGTTCTCAAATACTAACGCATTCGTCAAATGATGCTCAACCGATTCCATATCAGCCCCGACGCGAGTCAAATGCCCAGAAACCGTTTGAATCGCATCATCAATTTTCGTAATCAATGCATTCGCGTCATCGCGCATGCGCAACGATGCGTTTTCAAGACCAAGTTTCTTCGTACTCACATCGACTAAGTTAATTTTCATCTGCTGTCCAGGATTCGCTCCGACTTGCAAAATGAGCGAAGCGTCCTGCCCTAAAATTTTCTTCGTATTAAACTCCAGCTTTTCCGCCGTATCGTCAATCGCTCCAAGCAAATGGTCAAGTTCGACTTGGCTTGCAGCACGGTCATTCACCGTTAGCGTATCATTCGAACTCATGACTGCCAATTCGCGTGCCCGTTGTAAAAGCCCGTTTACATTGTTCAGCCCTTCATTCGATGCTTCAAGGACGGATAGACCGTCTTGCATATTGCTTTGCGCTCGTGAAATCCCACGGATCTGTGCTCGCATAGTTTCAGAAATTGCTAATCCCGAAGCATTGTCGCTACCTTTCGCAATCTTAACACCGGATCCTAATTTCACTAAGCTCTTTTCAATCTGACTCGCATTCCGTTGTGAACGGTTCGTCGAAAAAGCGATGTGCTCCTGACTCATTACGCGCATCTCTTCACCCCCAATTCCAATAATCAACACTTCTCATTCTTATTATCGGCATATAGCCATTGAAATGAACTGAGAATTGCCGATACTAAAGAAAAAGCGACACGGAGGGATCAAATTGACGACCTCAATGGAAATGGAGAAAGCGATCCAAATTTACAAAGAAGCAAGCACGTCCACATTGTCCATGATGGAATATGTACTCCTCTTACTGAGCGAAATGCAAAAATACATTCAGCAGTGCCAAGTGGCGATTGTAAGCATGGATAATGAAGAGCGCGACAGAACGCTTTCTAAAGCACAAGACTTCCTTTTTGAAATCATGACAACTACAAATCAAGAAACTGTTGAAAGCGAACGGCTTATGACCCTCTACATCCATATGAACCAATGCCTCGTCAAAACACGAATGACGCAATCAGGTGAACTCCTCCCCCACATAGAGCAGCTCACATCCCAGCTCATCGAATCTTGGCAAATCGCCAAACAAGTCACACGCCGCCGCACCTACACAACAGACCAACTGTAAACAATAATGGCGCACTGAACGATTCGGATTGTTAGGAATTTTTCGGGGGACAGGCACCAAAACAATTCCTTCTATTCAGAATAAAACAGGTGCCAGGCACCCGAACAATTCTATGGATTGGGAATTGTGTGGGGGACTGGCACCTTGTTTTACTTACCTTTGAAGACGGGTTTGCGTTTTTCGGCGAAGGCTTGGAGGGCTTCCAGGCGATCTTCGGTTGGGATGGTGATTTCGTATGCTTTCCGTTCGATGGCAAGGCCGGTTTGTAAGTCGGTATTCATGCCGTGTTTTACGGCAAATTTCGCTTGTTGGACAGCGATTGGGCCGTTTGCGAGTAATTGCTCGGTAAATGCATCGACGAGTTGCGGCAATTCTTCTTTCGGCGCGATGTTCGTTACGAGTCCATAACGCAATGCTGCTGTTGCATCCAATCGGCGTGCAGTCAAAATGAGTTCGAGTGCTTTTGCTTCACCGATCAATCTTGGCAAACGTTGTGTTCCGCCAGCACCTGGAATAATGGCGAGGCCTGTTTCGGTCAGTCCCATCACGGCACTATC
Source organism: Sporosarcina sp. OR05 (assembly GCF_041414805.1). Taxonomy (NCBI): domain Bacteria; kingdom Bacillati; phylum Bacillota; class Bacilli; order Caryophanales; family Caryophanaceae; genus Sporosarcina; species Sporosarcina sp. OR05. The sequence goes on from NZ_JANKJL010000001.1 coordinate 159,496, forward strand.
GACCGCAAATCGAAAGTCGCAAGCGAGTGCAAGTTCCATTCCACCGCCGAATGCATAGCCATTCATCATGGCAATTGTCGGTTGTGATAAGTTTTCAATCATCGTAAACACTTCACCGATTTTATAAATGTTTCGTTTGACGCGTGCTTCCGTCAACGTTTTACGTTCTTTTAAGTCAGCCCCCACACTGAAAGCACGATCGCCAGCGCCTGTAAAAATGACAACCCGAATATCAGGGTTAATCCGAATCGACTCGATAATTTGTCCGAGTTCTGCCATTAAGTCATAATTAAATGCATTCATCGCTTTTGGACGATTCAAAGTCACCCAAGCGACATGTCCTTTTTGCTCTAAACGTACAGTTTCCATACCCAAACCCCTTTTCTACTTAATGTACTCTTTTCAACATATCATTTTTTACAAAAAGCCGCTATGAATATAGCAAGTATTATTATGCAAAAAGTAATAGTTGAAAGTAACTATTTTTGGTATACTCGAAAAAAGAGAGGTGAGAAAATGGAAGTGAATGTGTTTGTAGGTAGACAACCTATTTTGGATCGAGAAGGACAAATTTTCGGTTATGAATTGTTGTATCGGAACAGTGAAGAAAATCGGTTCCCAGCAGTCAATCCTGAAAGTGCAACATTACAAGTTCTCATGAACTCATTTTTATCAATCGGCATCGATAATGTAGCGGAATCCTATAAATCCTTTATTAATTTCTCGGGTGAACTTCTCATAGAAGACATCTTTTCCAGACTATCACCCGCCCGCGTCATTATTGAAATACTAGAAGACGTTGAAATTACGTCCATCTTGATTCATAGAATGAAAGAAATTAAACAACATGGCTACCAATTTGCGTTAGATGATTTTATTATGCAAGATCAATATGCACAACATACCGATTTGTTCGCGTTAATTGATTATGTAAAAGTCGATTTTCTTGCAGTGAACGAGGTGGAACGAAAAAACATAGAGATTTTCATCAAAAAATATCCCCACATCCGGATGGTGGCGGAAAAAATCGAAACGGAAGCACAGTTCTTGGAAGCGAAAGCAAGCGGTTATGATCTGTTCCAAGGGTATTTCTTTGCCAAGCCTGAAATCATTAAAGGGGTAGACATTCCTTCAACATTGAGTTCGCATTCGTACATTTTACATAAATTGAGCGAAGAGGACGCTGACATTGATGAAGTCGTTGAACTTATTGTCCATGACATGTCCATTACGTATAAGCTACTCCGATTCATTAACACGATGCACTTTGGCGTTCCGAAAAAAGTAGGTTCCGTCAAACAAGCAGTCATACTCATCGGATTTGAGCATTTAAAAAAATGGATGCGTATTCTACTCGTCCACCATATCGGCGAACATTCATCATCAGGTCAAGTGAAAGCACTCGTATCTTTCTCACTCACAAGGGCGCGGATGTGCGAGCTCATCGCCAAACGGATCGGAAAAGAAAATAGCGACGAATATTTCTTCGTTGGCATGTTTTCCTTAATGGACGTCATTATGAATAAAAGCTGGGATGACATTTTACCGCTTATCCCGTTCTCGGAAAGCATCGCCAATACGTTAAAAGGCGAAGAGACGGAAATGACGACTGTGTTACAACTAGCGATTGCCACGGAAAAATTGGATTGGTCACAAATACGCAATTATCGTGCACAACTTGGAATTTCTGAGAAAGAGTTAAGTGAGTTTTCTCGCATGTCGATTCGTTGGGCACAACAATTGGACGAGTCGTACGTAGAAGCGTAATAACCGACTGCTTCACCTTTTCTTTTCACTTCCATTTCGAGTAGAATGGATGCAGGAGTTGATATTAAAGTGAAAACTGTAATCGTTACAGACAGTACAGCTTATTTGCCTTCCAATCTCATTCGTGAACTTGGTATTCACATCATTCCGTTGACGGTTACGATTGAAGGACAAGCATATGAAGAAGAAATCGAACTTTCATCGACCGATTTTTATGATAAAGTGCGTGGAGACGGACCGCTACCAAAGACGTCACAACCGCCAATTGGAAAATTCACCGAGCTATATGCACATCTTCGGGAAGAATACGACGCAATCGTATCTATTCATTTATCAAGCGGAATTAGTGGTACATATGCAGGTGCGGTGCAAGCGGGAGAAATGGTCGAAGGCATTGACATACGGCCATTCGATTCGGAAATATCGTGTTACATGCAAGGGTTTTACGTGATCCGTGCAGCGGAGATGGTAAAAGAAGGTGCGACGGCCGACGCGATTATCGAAGCGTTAAACGCTATGAAAAAGACAATGCGTGCGTACTTTATGGTAGATGACCTCGCCCATTTACAACGTGGCGGCCGACTATCCAGTGCGCAAGCGCTCATCGGGGGCCTGCTTCAAGTTAAACCGATTTTGCATTTCCAAGAAAAAGTGATTGTTCCGTTTGAAAAAATTCGCACACGTAAAAAAGCGATGAAACGGATTGCCGATTTAGTAGTGGAAGATGCACAAAAGATGCCATTGGATGTGGCAATCATCCATGCGAATCGTCCAGACGAAGCGGAAGCGTGGCGGGATGAATTGCAGGAACGTCTACCAGATGTTTCATTCACAATCAGTCATTTCGGACCGGTCATCGGTACGCATTTAGGCGAAGGCTCAATGGGACTTGGTTGGGTGGAACGGAAACAATAAGTAGTACGGATGTTAGCTGCCTTACAATACTTGTGAAAGGGGGTGTCGACATGACGAAACAAATGAATCCGGCAATCAGGAAATTCTTGAGTGGTCGCATTTGGTTGCGCATGCACACCCCTTTTGCGTCCAATGAAATCGATGAACAAATCGCCGCCGGCACAATTACAGTGTTAAAAGGAATCCGAACGGAAAACGGCTCGCTCTTCCAACCGAAGCGGCACGTATGCAATCGTTGCGAAAACGATGATGCGTCACGATTTACAACGTTTCAATGCGCGAAATGTGATGCGCCTTGTACATATTGCCGAAACTGCTTAAAAATGGGGCGTGTATCGTCATGTACTGAACTCATTACGTGGACTGGACCCCCGATCACGTATCCAACTGATCACACGCTTGCATGGCAAGGGACGCTCACACCGAAGCAGCAACAAGCTTCAGATGAGTTGCTAGAAAGCCAGACCAAAAGTCTTTCCCATTTACTGTACGCGGTTTGCGGATCGGGCAAGACAGAAATTCTATTTCAACCGATTCATGCGATGTTGCGACAAGGAAAACGCGTTTGCATCGCAGCCCCTCGTGTCGACGTCATACTCGAATTGGAGCCGAGGTTACGCGCAGCTTTTCCACAAACGTCCATCGAAGCACTGTACGGTGGAGCACAACCGTCAATGGAAGCAGCACAGCTCGTCCTTGCGACAACCCACCAACTATACCGATTTACACAAGCGTTTGACGCCATCTTTGTGGATGAAGCAGATGCTTTCCCCTACAAAGCGGATGCAACGCTTCAACGAGCGGTCATGAAAGCGGCAAAGCCTGAAACACCTGTTCATTCTGTCACCGCAACCCCCTCAGACAAACTCCTTCGCGAACGAAAAAAGACAGGTGCCGTGTCAATCATCTACCGTCGTTACCATGGACACCCACTCCCTATGCCGGCTTTCCATTCATTGTGGAACTACGAGAAGCAAATCCCAAAAGGAACATTACCTTGTAAACTCCTACAATGGATAGAAGAAAGAATCGCTAAAAACGAACCCTTTCTACTTTTCTTTCATCACATTGGCTTAATGGAAGTAGCGGAGCCTTTATTCCAAACGATTCATCCGCAAATTCGCTCAGTCCATGCGCAACATCCAGACCGGAAAGAGCACGTTCAAGCATTGCGTGACCAACAAATTCCCGGATTGCTCACAACGACGATACTAGAACGCGGCATTACAATTCCAAATGTACAAGTTGCCGTTGTCGGAGCGGAACAAGCGATTTTCGACAAAGGGGCATTGATCCAAATTGGCGGACGGGTTGGTCGTTCCGCACACTACCCAACTGGCCACTTCACGCTATTCCATAACGGCATTTCGTATGCAATGGACGAAGCGAAAAACGAAATTCGCCGGTTGAATGAAGGAGGAGACATGTAATGCATTGCCTTCTTTGTGATGAAAAAATGAGCGCTACGCCAAGTTGGCAAGCACTTATTGCCATCGAAAAGTCGAGTTTAATTTGTGAAGACTGTTCAAAAACGTTCAAACGTGTCGACATAAAAGATAGGAGCGAAACGATTACAGACATCCATTCGATCTATGCTTACAACGAAGGGATGCGTGCGTACATCCATCAGTACAAGTTTTTGCAAGACGTTGCACTCGCAGCGGTATTTGCTGACGCGTTGCGTGCGGTATTGCAACGGAAAGATGCAATTATCGTGCCGATCCCGATGCATCCGCAAAAGAAAATTGAACGGACATTTGCCCATATCGATGAACTGTTGCATGCAGCGCGCATTCCGTTTGAAGATGTGCTCGTTAAGACGAATACCGATGTGATGGGCGAAAAGACGAGAGACGAACGATTGGCGATGCGCCCTTTATTTACAATGAAACAAGGAACTGATATCCAACAGAAGACGTACATACTCGTCGATGACATTTACACGACAGGTACAACGCTTCAACACGCCGCTACAGTATTGAAAGAGGCTGGTGCTGTACAAGTTGAAGCTGTCACATTAGTACGTGCATAAAATCTAATCATCAGGAGGAAACAGAATGGCAGAAATAAAAGATTGTCCATCATGCGGAAATTTCTTTAACTTCACAGGCATCCGTGATGTATGCGCTAATTGCGCAAAAGACGAAGAAAAACAATACGAAGAAGTATACCGATTTCTTAGAAGGCGTGAAAACCGTGCCGCAACGATCGAACGCATTGTAGAAGTGACAGGCGTTACGGAAACGTTATTACACAAATGGGTACGTAAAGGCCGTTTACAACCGGCACTCTTCCCAAACCTTGGCTATCCTTGCGATAACTGCGGCAAGCTAACGGCAAAAGGGAAACTTTGCGAAACGTGTACAGCTGAATTGAAAAGTGAACTACGTACATTTGACGCAGCGCAAGAATTTAGGGAAGCCGTTACGAAGAATGATACTGGAACGTATTTGGCGGAAAAGAAATTGTGAATCAGGAAAAGGCTGGGATGAACAGTAATAAATGCATGAAGGCAAATTTGTCATCATGCATTTATTACTACTTTCACATTTTTCTCATAATCAAGAGTGGATCGGAGCGGAAAAAGGCCGACTCCTGCGGGATTGTAGCGCGAATGTTGAGACCCCGCAGGGAGCAAAGCGAAGCGACGCGGACGAGGAGGCTCAAGCGCGCCCCGCGGAAAGCGTGCCTTTTGGAGCGCAGAGGAACGGTCTATTAATAGTTTTATCTGAGCCTTTTTCTCTCTGGACGTACGTTTGTCTGCGGTAATCAAGGGAACAATAGCCCTAGGACATCCAAGGCAAAACGCATATATCCCGTTTTCGTTCAAAAGACCCTAAACGTTGTCACAAATCTGCCGAAATAGAGGATAAGCACATACTTTTACTTGAAAGGAGCGAGCGAAGTGAAAATCAATAAAATCAATACGCCAGCGATAAATCCGTATCGTCAAGCACAAATGAAAGCGGAACAGGCGAAGGAGCAACCAAAAGTGAAGACAGATAAACTTGAAATCTCGTCTGAAGCGAAACAACTATCTGAAGTGTCGCCTGTTACCACTAAACGGAATGAGAAAGTACAACAACTCAAAGCACAAATCGAATCAGGAACGTATCAAGTCGATGCGGAAAAACTCGCTTCCAACTTGATGAAGTACTTTAACAAATAATGATAGGAAAGCAGGGCAAAGCAATGAGCATCGACACACTATTGTCCATCTTCGACAACTTGGAAAAACTGCATAAAAGCTTGCTCCGCATCGCAAATGACAAAGCAGCATGCATAAAAGACGGCGATCTCGATGGCATGAACCAATTGCTGAAAGACGAACAGGCACATCTTGCTGCAATCGTACAACTCGAGCAAGATCGACAACAAGCTGTCATCGCCTATTTGGAAGGACATGGATGTCCTCTTCCGAACAACCCAACAATGACAACAATTATTGAAGCAACACCCGAACCGGATAAGAAGCAGCTTGAGGAGGCGAAGGACCGTCTCCTGCATGTGATTCATGAATTGAAATGGCAAAACGACTTGAACCAAAAACTAACGTACCAATCCCTTCAATTCGTGAATCTGTCGCTGGACATGGTCCGCCCACGTCCGGAATCGGCTACGTACTCAAAAACAGAAATTAGCGGTCAAAAAGAGACGAAGGATCTACCAACCTTTGACTCGCAAGCTTAAGGAGGAACATGATGCGCTCCACATTCATGGGATTAGAAACTAGCAAACGCGGTATGTTCACACAACAATCCGCCTTATATACAACAGGACACAACATCAGTAACGCCAACACCCTCGGTTACTCCCGTCAACGTGTTAACATGCAGGCGACAGCCGGCTTCCCAGGTGTCGGACTGAACACACCGACAATGCCCGGATTCCTCGGAACTGGCGTTGAAGCAGGCTCAATTCAGCGAATTCGAGATTCCTTCGTTGACCAGCAATTCAGAGGCGAATCAAACAAACTTGGCTACTGGGAATCAAGAACAAAAGCAATCTCGCAGATGGAAGATGTATTGGCAGAACCATCTGCCTATGGACTTCAACAGTCATTGAGTAATTTCTGGCAGTCATTGCAAACACTTGCCACAAACCCTGAAAACGGTGGTGCAAGGGCAGTCGCAGTAGAAAACGGAGTGGCAGTTGCTGATTCTTTCAACTATATTCATAAGTCCTTATCCGAAATCCAAACCAATCTTGGCAAGGAAATTGGCGTTTCCACAAAAAATATCAACTCAATTTTCAAACAAATTGGGGAATTAAATAAGCAAATTGGCGAAGTGGAACCGAATGGCTATATGCCAAACGATTTGTATGATGCGCGTGATACGTTATTGGATGAGTTAGCAGGCTATCTTCCGATTGAAGTAAGTTATGAGCAATCTGGCGGAAATGCACTCGCGATAGCAGAAGGTACCGTTACGGTGAAGATTAAAACGAATGACCCTGCAAATCCATTTATCACAGTTGTCCAAAAAAATTCATATTCAGAGTTGTCGGCAGTTGGTAATGCCGGAACAGATGCCGATGGAAACCCGCAAGGCCCGATGACGAATTTTACATTTACAGGCGGACCTGCTGATGGCCAAGAAATGTCTGTAAATGATATGCACACAGCCGGTTCACTAAAGTCGCTGACGGATTCGTATGGTTATGATACTGGTCAGCTAGATAGTGATGGGAAAAAGATTATTAAAGGCTTATATCCTGAAATGCTTGCGAAGTTGGATAAGATGGCTAGAGTATTTGCTGAAGAATTTAATGCGGTGAACGTAGCGGGAACAGACTTGAATGGTGAACAAGGATTAGCATTCTTCGTCTCGAAAGATGGACAAGCAATTAATGCAAGTAATATAGGTGTAAATAGTGATATTGAAAAAGATCCGAATAAAATCGCTGCTTCTAGTTCAGAAAAATTAGATCCTGCAAAACCTGAAGTCGGTAATGGTGAGAATGCTAAATTACTAGGAGATGTCTTGTTCAATAAGTTACCTGGATTAGAAGGCTCCAGTGTACAATCCTATTATTCAGGTGTCATTGGTGAACTTGGAGTCCAAGGTGAACAATCAATAAGAATGGCCCAAAACGCCATCACGTTACTCGGTGCCGTATCCAATCAACGTGATTCCATCAGCTCCGTCTCGCTAGACGAAGAAATGACAAACATGATTAAATTCCAACAAGCCTATAACGCATCTGCCCGTATGGTGACAGTCATCGATGAAACACTCGATAAAATCATTAACGGAATGGGCGTAGTCGGTAGGTAATTAGGAGGTAAATAAATGCGTATTACACAATCAATGCTCTCCAACAACATGCTCAGAAATGTGATGTCGAGCTACAGCAAAATGGGCAAACTCCAAGAACAACTAAGCTCAGGTAAAAAAGTGAATCGTCCATCAGATGACCCTGTAACTGTCATGAAAAGCCTAGGGTACGGGATGACAGTCGACAAAGTCGCTCAATACCAAAAGAACTTAGGTGAAGTAAACAACTGGCTCGATAGCTCAGACGATGCACTAGACGGAGTCGGAAAAGTCATACACCGTGCTAGAGAACTTGTCACAAATGCTGCAAACACAGGGACAATGACACCTGAAGACCGTGAAAAGATCAAAATTGAGCTTGAGCAAATGAGAAATCAATTACAAGATCTCGCCAATACAAAAGTTGGAGATAAATATATTTTTACTGGGACGATGACGGATAAGCCTTTGTATGACAATGGATATCCACAATTGAGTACAGATAAAGATGCTGATGGGAATCTAATTGATCCAACTATGCTTCCGACTGGTTTTAAAAAAGATGTGACAATCGAAGTTTTTGACGGCGTAAGTTTAAAAGTAAATACAACAGCTGCAGAAACTTTCAAAGGAATAGATGACTTGTTTGAAGACTTAGAGGCAATTGGCGATGATGGTGCAGGGTTCAGTGAAGCATTGACAAAGATTGATACATTCATGAATGATGTCCTCACACAACGTGCCGACATCGGAGCTCGCTCCAACCGTGCAGAACTTATGAACAATCGCCTTGAAATGCAAGAAGGCGCAGCGAAAAAACAACGATCCGAAAACGAAGACATCGACTATGAAAAAGTCATCACGGACATGATCACCCAAGAATCCATACACCGTGCAGCTCTTTCTGTTGGTGCGCGAATTATTCAGCCTTCGTTAGTAGACTTTTTAAGATAATCAATTATGTTGGCGTTTGGATAATCTCCAAACGCCTTTCCAAAAGGTGAAGCCAATGAACATTCCACAACTCCAAATCCAGACAACGCGCGGCAAACTTGGCCTGCAAATTGATAAACCTGTGCAAGAAATCGAACAACCAAAAGCAACACAGCAAATCGAGCAACCAGCGGCCATCTTGGAAATGTCAACAACACGTCCGCAACTCTCCATCGATACAACCGAAAATCGTGCGGACCTTGATTTGAAAAGTGCGATTCGTCGTGGCGATGAAAACGCCCAATACGGTGTCCAACAGCTAATGGAAGGCATCGCACGACGCGCACAAGAAGGCCAACAACTCGTACGAATCGAAGATGGTGGAAATGTATTAGCTGACCTAAGCAAACAAATTACTGAAATAGACCCTGCGCCGATTGGTATCCGTTTTGTCGGAAATCGATTAAAAGTCAAAACGAACATCACAGCTGGCTCCCTAACAATCAATGCAACACCACAAAAACCAACGCATGACGTACAAGTGAATAAACCAATTCATACATACACACCAGGTAAAGTAAGTGGACATGCCAAGCAATACCCATCCATTCAAATTGATTGGCAAGTGTAACAATAGTCACCTATAGAAAGATTTCTGACTTTTATATTTTCTGAAAAGGAGCGACCGAAATGCAAATCAAAACAAAATTTCATGGCACAATACAAATCCAAACAGACCAACTATGGAACTTTCCAAAAGGATTACCAGGCTTTGAAAACGAAACTACATTCACTTTACTACCAATTGAAGGCAACAACGCATTCCAAGTATTGCAATCCATCAACACACCATCCGTAGCCTTCATCGTTACAAACCCATACACCCTCGTAGATGACTACTCATTCGACATTGACGAGCCAACAATCGAACTGCTCAATATCGAAAAACCGGAAGACCTTTTCGTACTCGGTATCCTAACTGTCAAACAGCCTTTTGAAACATCAACCATCAATCTGCAAGCACCACTCATTTTCCAAATGCACAACCGAACAGCGAAACAAATGATCCTGAATGATAACCGTTTCACAACCCGACACATCATCGGTCACAGCAAGGAGGAAGTCTAACATGCTAGTCCTCTCCCGAAAAACAAGTGAAACGATTAAAATCGGTGACAATATCGAACTACGAATATTAGAAGTAAAAGGGGACACCGTCCGAATCGGAATTGAAGCACCTAAAAACATCGATATCCTCCGTGGTGAACTCGTCCAAACCATCACCGAAACAAACAATGAAGCCTTAATAATAGACCCATCTCTCTTTTCCAGACTTACCAACAAAGATTAATACATTATACTAGCAATACCCACTCCAAAATACCAGATGTCACAAGGCATCTGAAACGCTCTCAGGTGCCTGGTATAAAACACCAATCGTTCTAAAGAAAAGCAGTCTATAAGCGCCGTGTCCTGGGCATCGACTGTCTAATCTACATCCTGTTGACCTAATTGTAGTACCTGGCTCCTGGTCTAGCAAGCAATACTACTACGCATTTTCATTTGATACTAAGAATTAACACAGCGCTAACTAATCTCTATTTTCCAATCTCACAAATCCCACCAATTTTCCTCAAAAACTTTCAAAAAACGCTAAACACCTATTCTACCCATCCGATATTAATAATGTAAGCGTCAGAAAAGAGTTCGGCCGGCTCTTTTCCTTTCGCAAACAAAAAAGCGGTTCACAAGGACGTGAACCAAACACACATTCAAGGAGGAAATTAATCATGAGAATTAACCACAATATCGCGGCTCTTAACACTCACCGCCAACTAGGTGCTAACAACACACAAGCATCTAAAAACCTAGAAAAATTATCTTCAGGTCTTAAAATCAACCGTGCAGGAGACGACGCAGCTGGTCTAGCTATCTCTGAAAAAATGCGTGGTCAAATCCGTGGTTTGGATATGGCTTCAAAAAACGCACAAGATTCAATTTCATTAATTCAAACAGCTGAAGGTGCATTGAATGAAACTCACGACATTCTGCAACGTATGCGTGAACTAGCGGTTCAATCATCAAACGATACTAACACAGCTACTGACCGTTCTGAACTTCAAAAAGAAGTTGACCAACTTGCGCAAGAACTTTCACGTATCAGCAATGATACTGAATTCAATACGCAAAACCTTGCTGGTGGTAACTTCAAGGGAACATTCCATATTGGATCAAACGAAGGACAAAGTATTAATCTTTCAATTAATGCAATGGATGCGGCTTCGTTAGGAGTGGCTCGTGATGTAACAGAAACTACTGGAAATGCTTCTGGAGATCTTTCTAACGTTAAGGTTGGAAATTCAGTTGGTGGCGCGATTGTTGATGGTGCTTCTGTAACTGTAACTCAAGAAGGCGTAGCCGCTACACAATCAACTGGTAACCTCGGTACCGACGCTGATATTTCCGCAACTGCTGGAGGTAAATACGATGGAGCTGCTGGAAACGGTATTAAAGTGCAAATCGTAGCATCTGCTGGAGCAACAGCTGGATCAAGTCTAAGCGGTGATACACTAACAATTACTCTAGATAGCGCCGGTACGTTAAATAAAGCAGCAGTAGATGCTGCTCTTACAGCAGGTGGTTTCGAAAACGATTTTACATTTACAGGAACTGGAACAGTTGCTAATGGAAATAATACGACTTTAGCTACTGGGGCAGATGCTAAGGTTACACTTACATTAAATGATGGTACAAATAATCAAACTGTTGATGTGAAATTAGATGCGAAGGAAGTATCAATTGAAAGCGGTGCTTTTGCAGGATTGACATTTAATGTAACAGGATTAGATTCAACAGCTGTTGCTGGTACAGCTGTTGGTTCCATCGAAATTAATTCTGAGGTTCATAAAGCATCTGCTGCAACTTTTGATGCCAATGGGAAAATGACTAAAGCTGCAGCAAAGGGCGGAATCGATATTTCTAATCAAACTTCTGCGGACTCAGCAATTACTACTATCCAAACAGCAATCGATACAGTTTCTGCTGAACGTTCTAAACTCGGTGCTATGCAAAACCGCCTAGAGCACACAATCAACAACCTCGGAACTTCTTCCGAAAACTTAACTGCTGCGGAATCACGTATCCGCGACGTGGATTATGTCTTAGCTGCTGCGTAAGCAGTGAAAGACACAGTCGTCCTGACTGGTAACGGTCAGTGAGTACGATCGGGTGAATTGCTGGAAACCCCTGAAGCTTTCTTCCCCACAACGTAACTGGAAACGGTAAGCGTGATGGGTCAAAAAGAAGAGAGATTGGGCAATCAGCAGCCAAGCTCCTGTCTCGAAAGAGTGGAGAAGGTTCAACGACTAGGGTATACCATCTACAAGCTTAGGCTCATGATGATGAAACCCATAGGAAACGCAAGACTGAGTACCTTGCCGATCCGAAGTGCCCGACCCCTACCGAGCAATCGAAGGGTGAAGATATAGTCTAGTCATTAGTGAAAGCTAATGTTCGCACGATGGCGAAAGAAATGATGGAGTTCACAAAGAACAACATCTTGACTCAAGCAGCACAAGCAATGTTGGCTCAAGCACAGCAAAGTCCGCAGGGAGTTCTTCAACTTCTTCGGTAATGTTGTACGGGCGTCTTAACTGGTAACGGTTGAGAGCATCACTGGGTGAATTGCTGGAACCTCCTAAGAGCTCTTCTGCCACAGCGCAACTGGAAACGGTAAACGCGACGGCTTGAAAAACGAAGAGATTGGACAATCAGCAGCGAAGCCCCTGTCGGGAAACCGTGGGGAACGTTCAACGACTAGGATATACCGTCTAAGGCAATCGCTATGACGATGAAATCCGTAGGGTGTTACGTGTCGTAACATTCGAAGTGCCCAGCCCCTAAGTGAAGGGTGAAGATATAGTCTGACCTCGTTTAGAAATAACGGGACAAGTCGCAAGCAAACCAACAACCTCAAGGCGTACTTCAATTGTTACGTTAATAAATTCAAAGAAACGTGGTCCGGAAATACTCGGATCACGTTTTTTTATTTTGCCGTGTGAAAATAGACTTCTGATGTACTATTTATAGTGAAGGGAGAAAAGAGTACGACATTTGGTGACCTGAAAATTTATTCATATGTCATAATTGCCGATTTTAGCTTCAGTAAACACCTTAAGTAGTAGAAGGGAAAATGATCTTACGTACAGTGTGAGTTTAAAATGGAATATTATTACTTTACTTTACAAGCAGATTCACAGATATGGTCTTCTTGGCGTGTCTAGTATAGTTAAAAATAGAAACAGCTGGATGAAATTAATATTTTATCTCGGGCTGTTTTTTTATACTCAGTTAATTTGATAGTATTGATGGTTGTAGAATGCAAGTAATTCTACTCATTAGAGCCAAAGTATTGTATATATGTCCATATAAAAATTAACCTTTATTAGTTTGCAATCACAAAGAAAGGAGATGATATAAAATGCCATGTAATTCAAATTTTAAGAATTTATCAATACTTGTAATATTAATTACGGTATTAGATCCGATGTTTCCAAGTTTACTTCCCTCAATTGGATTATATATTGTAAATCTGATTTCTTCACTGTATTTGGAAATAAATAAAATGATAGTAACTTTCTTAGTCTTATTTATTTTATTCAATAAATAAACATTTCTATGGAATTATGATGGGACGAGATCCTACAAAAAACATACTGAAAGAGGGTTTAATTGAATGGATATTTGTATTGTAATAAAACTTAATTATCGATTGATTACCAGATTTTTATTATTAATTATACTTTATAACATTTGGTTTATGTAATAATTGTAGCTACTTTAAACAACACTTGGATAATTGAAGCAAAATCTAAAAACAGTTATAATCATTTAACTGTATCTATTTTAAATTGAGATACTTTGATAGCATCAAGTGAGAAAAAACACTTGATTCAACTCTTTCTAGCTTTTCACAAACTCAATATCAACTCCTTCTTTAGAACGTACATTCTTATTGCATCAATTTTCTTAGAATAAGCCATCATTTAACTAACGGCTATTCCTGTCGATAAATACAGTAGGAATAAACTTGGAATGTATGGAGGAAATCATTTTGAAATTAATTATTGGTGAACAAGTGATCGAGTGCAATAAACCAACAGCAGAAGACGTCATTGAACGGATAAATGAATGCGTAACAGGCGGGCACTATTTCAGTCATTTCATTGCTGATGGAACAGAAGTATATGACGAGCATGAAGAATTTTTGGAACAGAAATTAGAGTCCATTGAAGAGCTGCACGTAGTCATTAAGACGGAGAAGGAATTCATGAATGACGTTCTCTTGTCAGCAGAGGAGTATTTGCAACGGGCAATTCCTGAACTGAGTACACTGGCAGATGATTTCAACCGTGTTCCTACGGCTGATACATGGGATCGATTTGAACTATTGATAGGTGGAGCGGATTGGCTCAATGATATGTTAAAAGTAGTGAATAACAGCCAAGAACGCCCGTCAGATTGGAAGACGTTTCAGAAGCTGACGTCTACGCTACAAGCCGAAGTGTCCAAGCTTGGGAAGGCTTTAGAAAAGAAAAAGAATCGTGAAATTGCGTCTATCTTAAAGAATGGTTTCCTGCCAGTCTTTGAACAGCTAGAGAAGGCATTCGGTGAGACGATTGATTCGGAATTTATTCGTAAAAACTTGAATTAAGACGATGTGTTTTGGGCAGCTTCTATAGGCTGTCTACTTATTTTCTACACCACTAGCCACTATTAAACTTTGGATTTAAACATAATGAGATACATTTAGATTGCCCATCAACAATAATTGGTGAGCAATCTTTTTTATTCCCACAGATAGTAGCCAAGAAATGATATGCCATTGCCAACTCCAATGTTTTTCATTATTGTTAGAATATACATTTATACTTGAAGGAATGATTGCATGATTTACGAAATTCGAAAAGTAGATAAAGAAAATCATGAAGAAGTATTGTCTCTCCGTGTCACTGTTGAACAGCAAGGTTTCATCGAGTCTCCTGCAGAGTGTTTGAAGGATGCTGAGGAGTGGCCGGAGTTTCGGCCAGTTGGATTGTATGCTGATAAGCAGTTAGTCGGTTTTGCGATGTATGGTGCGCTGTTGGACAGTGTGGGCGGGCGGAATTTGTGGATGGATCGGCTTTTAATCGATGCACAGCATCAACGAAAGGGCTATGGCCGGCGGTTTACTGAACTGCTAATTGAGCGCATGCTATCTGAATATGGGGAGCAGCCGATTTACTTGAGTGTATATGAAGAGAACAAAGCAGCGATTCGTATGTATGAGGAATTTGGATTTGCTTTTATAGACGAATATGATTCGGATGGGGAGTTAATATTCAGAAGAGGCTAGCAGAGAGGAATGTGCACTCGATAGAGAAATACATAGAATTTGAAGGTTGTGTGCTTATTCAATATTTACGATTAGGCAAACTGGGTGAAACTCGGCAATTTAGATTTTGATAGCACAGCTGAAACAAGGAGGAATGAATGAAATGATGAAGAAAGCAATAAGGCCAACAAGGGAACAGTTGGAAATTTGGATGGATGCAATATTGCCAGATAAAGACTTGTTTTTTATTCGTGAAGAGGATCTTACCGTATTAGAGGAAAATCTAACAGGTACGCTTTTATTTCCACGTAAAGAATTTTTTAATCACTCTTCATATCAGCATGTTCAAATGGTAAGCAGCTATATGTATTGGACGATTGTTGCAGAAGCAGTTTATGTTGTCGTGGCAGAACCACGTTGGCTCACCGAATTAAATGACGAGACAAGGAGCTTCTTGCTTCTACAACAAACAGAACTTTGTAGTGGGTTGACGATCCCGCTTTCCAAGCTGCAAGATGTAGATTTGATTCCAAAAGAATATATCGTTTCTCAGGAAAGTGAATTATTTGTTGTTATCCGTCGTGCCATGTGGGATGCTCTCTCTTTTGAAGTGAAAGAGGAAATGATCAGATTAACGGGTCAGTTGTATGATGCTTGGGAAGGGAAGCCAGTTCCAGCTAATTTACCCGTTCATTTGAGGCGGTACGCGAATACTTTTTCTGACAAGTCCGGAGCGAACTGTTTGGCTGCTGTTCTTTTTGCAATTAGTACGGAGCCGGAATTGGAGGAATGGATCATCCATGAATGGGTGCATCCTGAGACGTTTGCACTTCACTTGCAACGCTCGGCGTTCGTTAAAACGGAGGATCGATTTATAGGAGGAGACGTTGTCGTCTGGGTGAATGATGAGGACGTTATTCAGCATGCTGCCTATTGCATTGATGGCGTGTTGTTCTTTAATAAAAGTGGTCAGATTTTTACTAACCCGTGGAAAATTGTTGATTGGTCGTATCTAGAAGAGGATTGGAAACGGTATACATCTATCGTTTATAGGAAACATCTTCCGTATCACAGTTAACACTCCCTCTAAAGTGTTAGGGTTTGTCATTTTGCAGAGTGGAGATTAAATCGTCAGAAGTCTGTTTTTATGTTAAAATGAGAAGGAATCGAATGAAAACTGTCGATTCTTGACAATTACACCTAAGGAACATCATATATAATCAATAAAAACAGAAGGAGGGATAAAAATGAGCCAAGTTGTCACCCAAGAAGTCATCTTACAAGCTATTCTCGAGTTAACTGCTCAAGTAAAAGCAAACAAAGATGAATGGAAGGCAGACATCAAAGAAGTAAAAGATGAAATAGGTCTGTTGAAGTCGGATGTAGCCTCGTTAAAAGAGGATGTAGCTACGTTAAAAGAAGATGTTGCCAGCATCAAGGACTGGATGGTAAAGATAGATGAACGTCTTGAAACCATCGATGCAAGATGGATGTCTTTACAAAAGGGTTGCTAGATACACAGGCTAAAGTCGTTAAATTGAAGAAAGTGTTGTAACAACGTGAAAAAGACTTTGCAGTTTCGTTAATTACTAGCCGTTATCTAGGAGAGAAGCCTGGAGTAACGGCTTTATTAATGGAACTAACCATTCTTAATGAAATAGAAAACGCCTGTTGCCATCGAACATGACGTTTCTAGTATGATCACAACAGATTCATTAACCTCTTGACTACATAAAAGTTATAGAAACAGCAATCACTCCCACTCATCCTCGTCATCCTCATCCCAATCAAAATACTGTTCTGGTCCTTCTCCTTTTTCCGCTAACACAAACGGTTCAATTCGATCTGTTCGCTCCCTATCAATTTGCTCAACTTCAACGATAAATGTCCATTCAGCTCCAAAATCATACACATAGAGAAAACGTTGGCCGACTTGTAAGCCGAGCGTATCGATGCGGATTAAGGAAGCATCTGTGTGTTCAAATTCATCGTTTGGAGAGCCAATGCAGTTGTGGGACCACTTTTTACCGTCCATGAAAAAACTGTATAAATGCCCATCTTCAAAGCCGTATGATTGGAGGATGAGTTGATGCAAATCATCCATTGTCGACTGGCCATTAAATACGAGTTTCCTCCATACCCGAGTCTCGTAAAGTACTTTGAATGTATAGGTCCCTTCTTGATAACGCTCCTGTTCACGAGGCAAGGTGTTTATTAATTCCCCTGCAGGAAAGTGTGGAATGAAAGGTTGATGGAACGGTTGATCGCTTTGATCGACTGATAAGTAATCATCCAGTTTGTCGTAATCCTCATCGTTTAGGAAAAATCCAATAATGTCTTCAGTTGGCGTGCCAGGAAACCAATCCGGTTCGTGGTTTTGTTTCCGATAAGCAATGTTCCATTGTTCCAAACTTCTTTTAAAAACAAGAATAGGCATGATTGCCGTCCCTAATTTGGTCAAAGTGATGCTCTTCGCAAAGTATGCGTCTTTCCGAAAGTACTGTTGAATCTGTTCTACATCGTCTTCACATTGCCATAAACCGAACCACTCTAAGTACAGTAAGAAATAATGCCAATTCCAAGTCGATGATTTAATCTCTTGACCTAATGGCGTTTTAGGGGGAGTAATCGAGACAGGCATGCCAGGACCAATTCGGTGTAGCGCAGCAAAAATGTAAGCGTGAGTTGCTTCAGGCGTAGCAGTCGTTAACGTTTGCCAATTCGTATCCACCCAGAAAATCTCTAGTAGAGCACAGTATTTTTCACTACGCGTCAACCGTTTGAATTGGTCAATACGTTCGGTGCTAAGAAGATAGGCACTTGCAGCGTTTCGCTTAATGAGTACCAGTCGGCCATTAATCGCTAAGTGATAAAGGAAATGAATGTAAGGATAAGATTTTTGATCAGAATGGACGGTCGCGAGCAGTGCTTTTACACTAAACAAATCATTCAAGGCTACCAAGTGTTTCCGCGTCATATATTCATTCGTTTTCGTCAAAGCAATCTTATGTTGTTGGCAATAGTCTATAAAACGTTCAAAGTCGGTAATCAAATCCTCTGGAAAATTGCCTTTCTCCTGATGCGTTATTTGAATAATCGGCTTTTCCACTTCGTCTTGAATTTCATCTAAAAATGATAATTGCTGAGGGTGCTTTCTCAATTGGCTACATCTCCTTATAGCATCTCGATGCGTTTTAGTTATGTACAGTTTAGCAATAGTACTCTATGAATTTCTACTACCCAATCAAATACCTAAATACGTTGACAATTTATTAACGTAAGATACTCTTGAATAAGAACGTACATTCCTGTAGGTGGTAAATTTATTCTAAGGATAAACACGTTCAAACATGCTATGATAAGTATAAAGAAAGTCGGACAAAAATTTGAAGGGAGGGAACCTGATGAACAACGAACTTAAAGAGATGTTGCAATCTGTCATTCATGAAGCCATTCAACCACTGTATGACCGATTTGACAAGTTGGAATCCAGGTTTGATGTGCTTGAATCCAGATTCGACCAATTTGAGACGTATACAAAAAACAAATTTGCCGAAGTGGATGCGAAACTTACGACGATTTCACAACAAGTTGCTCAGAACACTGAACAATTGGTGGATATGCGGGAACAGATGGGTATGAAGAGTGAATACATTCCGCAAATGGCCAGAATAAGTGCTCGCTTGGATGAGTTAGAAATTGATATGAAAATCCTTAAAAAAGTGATAGCGAATTAAATGAAATCTCTTCTTCCATTGCGGCTGCTCGCAGTGGTTTTTTTCTTCTTCAGACTATTATTCGAATTCTCCCTTACCACTCACATCATTTCACGATTTCTCCAACTATCAACCAATTCAGAACCTTCTTATGGTAAACTAGACTAAAAGATTCAGTAAAGAAGGTGATCGATACCAATGCAAGTGAAACCGGTCATACAATCGAAGCTTATGGCACCTATGCCAGCTGCTACGTATATGCGTAGAGCTTCATTCATAAAAAAGATGCGGCAAGCGGAGTACGTAAAGTTGACGCTTGTGCATAGTGGTGCGGGGTACGGAAAAAGTTCCGGGCTTTCGGCGTTCATTCATGATTTGAAAGCAGCGTCTAGCTGGTATTCTGTTGCGCAAGAAGATGATGACATCTTGCCGTTCCTCACCCATTTGACACATAGCATTCGCAGAGTCCATCCGGCATTGGATCGATCGCTTGTGGAATGGGAAGAGTCTGTCGTTCTGCCAAAAGACGTTGATATTGAGCAATGGCTCGCAAAATTCATGAATGCACTTTGTGAAATCGAAACACCGTTGTTTATCGTCATCGATGATTTTCATCACGTCGACCATGTGTTTACAATTAATTATATCCTCGAGAAACTCATTTCGTTATTGCCGCCACATGTCCACCTCGTCATCGCATCACGTACGCGGCCGAGGTGGTCGAGTCTCGTGAAATTAAAGTTGTCCGGGCAGTTATGTGAACTAACCGAAGCAGATCTGTTGTTTTCTGAAGATGAAGTTTCCGTGTTTTACGAAGACTATTTTCAACAACCGTTAACGACGGAAGAGGCGGCTTCCATTATACGATTGACAGAAGGATGGGCGATTGCGGTCAACTTATTGGCCATCCATCTGACAGGATCAAACGAAGACTTTTCCATTAAAATGAAACCCGCCTTACAAGACCTATTCGCGTATTTATCGGAAGAAGTGTTCAACCGGATGACACCGCACGAACAGGAATGTGCACTTGCGTTTTCCGTGTTCCAAACGTTTTCCCAAGACGTAATCGAAGCTTTTTATGGCGAGGAAGCAGTCATTGTTTTACGTGAACTTGCGAACCGCCACGTATTCATTCAATCGCTTGGTGAGGGGGTTTATCGTTATCATGCGCTGTTCCAACAATTTCTCGAACGTAAATGGCAATCGATTGATCCGTCTCAATACGTCACCATCCAAAAAAAAGCAGTCGCTTATTTTATTGACGAACGAGATGCGAACCAAGCCGTTTTACATGCTGTAAAGACTGGGGACGCGGATTTCATCGGAGCAGTCATTGTCGAAAATGGAGCTGCTCTCATTCAATCCGGCCAATTTGAATGGTTGCTTGATATTATAAAGACATTAGATGTGGAAATAAAAGACAAGCATTATCCGATTCACTTTTTTGAAGGGGAAGCACACCGCTACCGGGCTTTTTATGAAAAAGCACGTATCGCTTATACAAAATGCATCGACAACGCGACAGTTCAGCAAGATGATTACTATATCGGAAAAGCACATGCCGGGATTGCGCACATTTACTTAGATACGATTCAGCCAGGATTAGCGGACCCGCATTTATTAAATGCCATCGTCTATTCTGAAAAAAGCGAGCGGACCACTTGTTTGGAAAAAGAGCGGCTAAAACGGCAATTCGCTGAAAATCTCGTTAACTTAGGCAAAGCTCAAGCGGCGGAACAATGGGTAAACAGTGAAATCGCGGAGCAACAAATTTTACAAGAAGGAAATTTGGACGCCCGCATTGCATTGCGAACGGGAAAATTGACAGAAGCACAAGCGATCCTGACAACACGCGAACAGAATTCTAATTTACCCGATTCCCATCGAGAGTCCGATGTACTGTTATCGTTACTTTATTCGATGACGGGACAAGCGGAGCTGGCAATGGAATGTGCCGCAAACGGTATTCGATTAGGGGAGGAAGAAAAATCGGCTTTCATCGAAGCGGTCGGTTGGATACGAATGGGGCACGCGAAAGTTTTACATGATGCAAGTGAGACGGAAACTGCAAAAACGTATTATTTGCGGGCGATTGAACAGATGGATGATTTGAAAGTATCTCGTGGAAATGCCGAGCCGTATATGGGGTTATCGATTTTATTGGCAAGGCAAGGAAATTTTACGGAAGCAATTCAATATGGCAAAGCGGGCTTGTTGGAAACGGAACGCGTTCAAGATGGCTGGCTATCCGGCCTCATTCATATTGGACTGGCCATTGTCTATGTGTATGCACAGCAGGAAGATTTTGCGGAAGAACACTTGAAGAAAGCTGAAGCGCTCTTAATACAATGTGGTGATCGATATGGAGAAATGGTAACCGCATTTTGGTTCATGAAGATGTATGGCGCAGCTGGAACTGTCGATTCATTTTCAACTTACGCGAATCGCTTTTTCACAATCCTTGCAGAACGGAAATACGATTTTTATGTAACAACAGACACCATTTTTGGCCCATTTGATCGACAATCGATGCATCCGCTCGTTCTTCAAGCAGCAGAACAACTACCTGAACATGACGGCGTCCAGCATGCGATCCATGTCCTCCAATTACAAGAC
This sequence comes from Sporosarcina sp. OR05, assembly GCF_041414805.1. Taxonomy (NCBI): domain Bacteria; kingdom Bacillati; phylum Bacillota; class Bacilli; order Caryophanales; family Caryophanaceae; genus Sporosarcina; species Sporosarcina sp. OR05. The sequence goes on from NZ_JANKJL010000001.1 coordinate 181,077, forward strand.
GTACAAACACATCCAGGTTACAAAGTGGATGTCAACATGTTGGGACCCTTTACTGTCCATCTAGGCATGGAGGAAGTGCATGAACGCAAGTGGCAGCGTGACAAAGCAAAAGAACTGTTCCTTTATTTATTGCTCAATAAAAATCGATTTGTCCCGAAAGAGGAAATCATGCTCGCGTTATGGACTGATGTCGAAGAGAAAACGGCTGATCGGGATTTCAAAGTCGCCCTCAATGCACTCTTAAAAGTACTGGAACCGAACCGGACAGCAAGGGAACCGTCCTTTTTCGTCCTACGGAAACAGACGATGTATCGATTGAACCCGAAAGCGGTCATACAAACAGACGTGGAACGGTTTAAAGTCTACATGGAGAGAGGATTAGCGGAAAAGTCGGCATCGAAAGTAGTAGAAGCTTTGCTGAAAGCCGCTTCGCTCTACAAAGGAAAACTTTTCGAGGAAAAAATGACGGTCGAATGGATTGTGCAGGAACGTGAACAAATGGAACAGCAATACATCCTCGTTCTCGAACGTATCGCGCAATCCTACACCCGTCTGCAGCAATACACCAAAACAATTGAATGGGCAGAAAAACTCGTCCGTCTTGATCCAACATGGGAAGAAGCCTACCGCTTGCTCATGTACGCCCATTACCAACTGCAAAACCGCCCTCAATCCATCAAGTGGTTCAAAAAATGTAAAGAAGTATTACAAAATGAGTACGCCATCAACCCGATGGAAACAACCGAACAAATGTATAAAATGATTATGAATGAACTGTAGGAAGCCTACTTACCGCTTCCTGCAGTTTAATGGAAATGAGAAAATACGCGTACAAAAACGTTAGCAATAGTTTAACAAACCTGTCCCATCAAAAACCGGGTAATGCATTAAAAACGAGCAAAACAAATAGAGAACCGCCAGCCTCGTCTATTGATTGTTTAACGAAATAAGAGTTTCACAATATGTTCTCACCTGTGCTCTTTACTTTCTTCCGTCAATCTCCGGATATCATTTCATACAGATACAACTCATCCCCGTCCAAAAACAGCAATTGATCCTCACGATTATTCACTAATTGTGGAATAACGGGTAGACCGTCTGGTTTTGTTAACTCAATTTTTCGGACAGTCTTAAATTCATTTTCTTTTCGTTTGAGCTCAAAAAGTATTCGTCCTCTAATTCCCTGGTGTGCTACAATTTTATCCCCTTTTACTGCAAATGCTCCTCTAAAAGCAATATCCTCGGTTGAATAGTACTCTGTCTGATTATCTTTTCGAATACCAAACTTTGCATCGATGCTGAAGAAAAAAATGATTTGTCCGTGTGCTGTACCATTCAGTGCTAAACATTCAAAAATAGCATATTGTTTGTCATCTTCTAATGAGTCGATTTGAACTCCAGATGCATTCCAACCGACTAAACCACTACGTCCAATTGGTTTCTCCCATCCGTAATTACCGAAAACACCTTCATCAAAGTACCCAGTCCAAATCTCTTGATCCTTAGTAACATAGACTTTTCCGATGCCGTCACCTAAACAAAATGAGCGTACGAAACTACCGTTCTTATCATAGACGCGAGCGTTTTCTTCAATATTGGATGCATCATGATAGTAAGATCTTGCACAAACCAGAAGTACATGATCATCATCAATGGGCTGTACGTGATGATAATTCCAAGTTTCATTTGGTAAATGAAGCACAGTCTTCTGTCCGTCTTTCACATGAATGACTTGATAATAGTAACTTTCTTCAGTAATCGTTGCAGGGAACGAACCGTTAACTAATGGTGGGTGCTCATTTACGAGTAGGATGTAAACATCATTATCGTGTCCTATTGCAATTGACAATGGTGTCATGTGTTTCAGCTCTTCTTGTAAGTTAGCTATGGGCTGTATAGGTATTTTGGTTATTGATACCAATCTTAATCAGCAACCTTTCATCTATTATTGGTAGGTCTTAGCAAAGCTTGAAAAGATGCGACTTATAAAACGTCCGCTTTGGCTTAGAAATTATTCATCATCTAGTTCAATAACTTCACCATCGTGTAATAACTACTTCCAGGGGGATAATCTTTCACTTCTCCAACGACAACATACCCGTGCAATTCATAAAATGTTTTTGCTTGAAAGTCAAACGTTGTTAACAGTACGTTAGTTGCGCCCTTTTTATAGGCAATGTCTTCGACTCTTTGTAATAACAAACGGCCCAATCCATTGCCACGTAAATTTGGATGGAGCCAAAAGTCATTAATTTCAACCCAATTCCAATAAACTTCCGCTGCAATTCCGCCAATCCAATTCCCGTCATCATCGCCTACAATCAAATGGATAGGTTGTATTGCACCTTGCTGTCTACTATTTTTATGATGGATCGAATGCTCATTATTAAACTCTCTAATTTTCGTTTTAAGAAAAGCCGAAAATTCCTCGTTGCTCTCCAATACGGTATCAATCGTGTAGTTCATCTCATTGTTCTCCAATCAAAGATTCATAGGTTGTTCATTCGAAAAACGACATATGCGGTTTCTCCTGCTTATAATAATCTATTCTTTCTTGCAAAGTACCTGTTTGAAATTCAAACTTGTGGCCATCAGGATCAGTAAAATAAATCGACTTTTTGTCTCGAGCATCTCGAGGTCGTCCTGAAAGAATCGTTACACCAAGCTTCTTCAACAGTTCATATGCATGCGTGAATTCAGCTTCTTCTATTGAAAACGCAATATGTGTATATGATTCGCTTATTTCATTTCGTGGAATATCCTTCTCTTCATTAAGCGCTAACCACAGCCCATTCAAATCAAAATAAGCAGTACTTTTTCCTTTAACGAGCAATTTTGCATTAAACACATCTTCATAAAACCGAATAGACTTCTCTAAATCGGAAACAGAAAACAATAAATGATTTAGACCTTTGACTTGCAATAAATTCACCTCATTTATTCACATATTTCAGCAATACGACAAACGTTTTTTTCAGTTTGATGTATCGTCCAAAGAGTAGAGAATTAATGAATTTGTGCTTAGAATTATTTAATGAGTATTTCTATTTGATCGCCATATTTTTCCATCAATTCATTTAGGTAGGCATTGTTTTTCTTATCAAATTCTTTTAGCTCTACTTCGTCAAAACTATCCGGATCACCAAAGGTTTCTCGGACATATGCATGTATATAGGCAATTTGTTCACTCCTACGTTCTACATAATTTGAATAATAATCTTCAGCATTCATCCCTAACTTCTTTGCTTGCGATGTAATAAATACTTGTATAGATTCTCGTAATGAATCGTTTTCATGTTGTGGTAGCTGCAACAACATTTCCTTTTGGGAAGCAATATCCTTAGAAACGTCTACCTTCATTTCTTTAGCTTCTTGAAGCAATAACTCGAGTTTCACAGCCCCTTCGATGTTTCCTATTACTTTTTCGTCTTCATACATAAACCGTAAATCGCCAATCGTAATTTCTTGTCCATTCACAATCGCAGCAATGTCCTCATCGTCATAATCGCTTAGATTACGACCGCTTCCTTGGCAACCCGCCAACGATATAAGTAATAAAAAAGTAATGACACTGTAGGCAAACCTTTTCATAATGCACCCCCAGTCCTTTGTTCAATTTAAATAATGAAAAGTTTCTCCATTTCAATTCCCGCAATTTTCAACTCCTCAGTTCACTAACTCCAATGTGTTTTTTGTTTCAATGAATGATTGCTAAGGAAGTAAAAGATTGTAATAACAACTGCGCAAACAAAAGGATAGCCAAAATAAACTGAAAAACGCATATGGTCCACTAAACTAAACTCTCCCCATTCAAGCCATAATCGCCAACCCATTCCTATGGAGCTTAGTATTAAGGCAAGCATAAAAACAACCCAAACTTTATCTAAAAATAAGCCTGCAAAAATATTAGCCGCAAGGAAATATAGGAATAATGTCAAACTCAAACTGAACAAGTTAAACCCTTTTAATCCTGGTATTACAAACGTGAATGTAATTCCCGAATAGAAAAGGATGATGCATACCGCGAGTAACAGAAATGCAGTTCTTGAATCTCCTACTCTTTCATAAAACTGTTCGCTTAACAAATGCAACCCCCCATACCTACTCTACATCGTCATTTCATTTGTATTGTACGTAACTTGCTCATTTCTTACACTCGAACGAATAGCTGCTCGTCACAGAATTATGGATTTCCAAAACAATACTTCCGCCAACCTCATAACACCCTTCACTCGCGAGTTTAATCTCTTTCGTATTAAAGTAACTCGTAGTCAATACCATAAACGCAACAATGAGCAATACAACTGCGCCCACTGACCATACTTTCGTCGTAACGGTTTTCCTTTGTTGCTCCATCTTTACCACTCCTTTCTCAGCAAGAACGTCAACAACAATAACTCTCCAATTTAACGGACAAACTTCTTACCATCTTCTACGTATTAAAATCATATAAGTTCCAATAATTCTTACGATAGTTAGCGGCATTGTTAATTTGGACATACCTTTATCTCGTAATTGTGTATAGAATTGTATTTTTCTTTTTTGGATTTCTTTCTAAGGATGTAATTTGAACATCACCAATCCCCTAATAGTTGAATGGAGCGAAAGGCGAAGTGCAAAGACGTGCTCTTTTGTTCGCAAGGCTGGAGCAAAACATGAAAATAGGCAGAAGTCAAATTTTTTATCATGCTTTTTTCTGCTTTTACAATGTTTCTTTTCGGTATTTAAGAGTGGATCGGAGCGGAAAAAGGCCGACTCCTGCGGGATTGTAGCGCGAATGTTGAGACCCCACAGGAAGCAAAGCGAAGCGACGCGGACGAGGAGGCTCAAGCGCGCCCCGCGGAAAGCGTGCCTTTTGGAGCGCAGAGGAACGGTTTTTTGAGCTTTGTCTTAGCCACTTTCAAGTGGGGGAAAAAGGGATAGGCAAGACCCTGCAGTGTCGTCCTCTGTAGCGTAAATCACCCTCCCTAGACTGGTATCTGTTCATTCTAAGACTTGCCTTAATTTCTGCACAGTTCGCAGAAATACGGCAAATCGAACCACCTTCGTGGTTCGATTTGTAACTGAAATGTAACTCGCATCCTTTACAGTAAGAACTAGAAAGAAAGCGGTTACAAAAACGACATGAAAAGAGGGGTTCACGTTGAAGAAAAAGCTATGGTTGTTCTCTTTACTTGCAATGATGCTCATCATCCTTGCCGCTTGTAACACTGACGAAGACACGGAAAAACCGGAAGCGTCCACTGGAGACGATAACGGTGAAGAAGTGCAAGGTACCATCAAAATCGGTGTCCTCGCTTCCTTGACCGGAGCACTTGAAGCGTATGGTAAGCAAACAAAACAAGGCTTCGAGTTAGGTCTTGAATATGCGACAGGCGGCACGATGGAAGTCGCAGGTAAGAAAATCGAAGTCGTCTTTGAGGACACAGAAACAAAGCCTGAAGTCGCTGTACAAAAAGCTACGAAACTATTAGAAGAAGACGAAGTGGACTTCATCGTCGGTTCTTCTAGCTCAGGGGATACATTGGCAGTTCTTCCGCTTGCTGAAGAATATGAAAAAATTATGATCGTTGAACCGGCTGTTGCGGACAGCATCACAGGTTCTGAATTCAACCCGTTTATCTTCCGTACAGCGCGTAACTCATCACAAGATGCTGTTGCTGGAGCTGCAGCTATTGCAGGACCGGGCGTGAAGATTGCTACGTTTGCACCGGATTATTCTTTCGGTTGGGATGGCGTCGCAGCGTTTAAAAAAGCAGCTGAAGATTTAGGGGCTGAAGTTGTCCTTGAAGAGTTTGCAGATCCTGCAGCTACAGACTTCACATCCAACCTACAAAAAATTATTGAAGAAGATCCAGATTTCTTGTATGTCGTATGGGCGGGTGCCAACTCCCCTTGGAACCAAATTGCAGATTTGAAGCTCCAGGAAAAAGGCATCAAGATTTCAACAGGTGCACCGGATATCGCGGCACTTTCTGTGATGGAACCACTTATCGGGATGGAAGGGTTCACGGTTTATTACCATACGCTGCCTGACAATGAAGTGAATGACTGGCTCGTGAAAGAACACAAAGAACGTTTTAATGGCGAAGTTCCGGATTTATTCACACCGGGGGGCATGTCAGCGGCGATTGCTATTGTTGAAGCGTTGAAGAAATCTGAAGGGGATGCAGACGGTAACAACTTGATTAGCATTATGGAAGGGATGTCCTTTGAAACTCCTAAAGGAACGATGACATTCCGAGAAGAAGACCACCAAGCGATGCAATCCCTGTATTCCATCAAGCTTGAAAAACAAGACGGTGTCCCTTATCCAGTGCCAGTTCTTATTCGAGAACTCACACCGGATGAGACGGAGCCACCGATTAATAACTAAATAAGATGGACAGTGCGCGTACTGTCCTTCTCAATCGGATGAACCGTGCATTCATCCGATTGAGAAGGATGGAACAGGTGGGAGGAGAGGGAAAGATGGATCCAATTTTAAAGACCGATCAGTTAACGATCCGTTTCGGCGGACATACAGCAGTTTCCAACGTCAGTTTTGAAATGCCTGCGCGACAATTAAAATCAATTATTGGCCCAAATGGTGCGGGCAAGACGACGTTTTTTAATTTGCTAAGTGGTGAATTAAAACCGACAGAAGGCGAAGTGTTCTTTAAAGGAAAACGGATTACAACGATGTCTGCAGTTGCACGCACACGTCTAGGACTTGGCCGTTCCTTTCAAATTACAAACGTCTTTCCGAATTTGACGGTGCTTGAAAACGTTCGGCTTGCTGTGCAATCAAAAAAGAATATCCGGTACCAGATGACGCGCCACTTCTTTCATTACAAGGCGTTAATGGAAGAAGCGCAACAGCTCATCGATCTCGTGTTGTTACAAGGTAGGGAGCACGCAATTGCGAGCCAATTGTCTCATGGGGAAAAGCGGAAATTGGAAATTGCGATGTTGTTAGCACTTGATACCGAAGTATTGTTGCTGGATGAACCGACGGCAGGGATGTCACTTGAAGAAGTGCCGGCTATTTTGGATGTCATTAAGAAAATCAAACAAAAAGGCGACAAGACGATTTTATTAATTGAGCACAAGATGGACATGATTCTTGATTTGTCGGATTCAATCATGGTGCTGTTTAACGGCAAATTACTTGCTGATGGCAGTCCGCAAGAAATTATGGACAACGAAACCGTGCAAAATGCGTATTTAGGAGGTCTCTATGATGAAAACGCTGTTGAAAGTTGACGATATCCATACGCATATTGGGCAGTACCATATTTTGCAAGGCATCTCGTTTGAAGCACGCGTTGGGGAAGTAAGTGTTTTGCTCGGCCGGAATGGAGCTGGCAAAACGACGACATTAAAAACGATTATGGGGCTAACGCCAGCTTCTAAAGGAAGTGTCACGTTTGACGAACGGGACATTACGAAACGGGCTACATACGACATTGCGAATTCAGGCATCGGTTACGTGCCGGAAGACCAGGGAATCTTCGGTGAGTTAACGGTCGAAGAAAATATGAAAGTTGCGATGCGAAAAGAGGACGACGAAACGTTGGCGAGACAAGAATATGTCCTGGAGTTATTCCCGGATCTAAAAACGTATTGGAAGAAAGACGGCGGACACTTGTCAGGTGGGCAAAAACAAATGCTCGCGATGGCGCGAGCGTTTGTACATGAAAACAAATTGCTGCTGATCGATGAACCATCGAAAGGGCTTGCCCCGATTGTCATTGAAAAAGTGATGGAAGCCATTATGGAAATGAAAAAGAAGACGACGATTGTCCTCGTTGAACAGAATTTCATCATGGCGAGTCGAATTGGGGATCGCTACACGTTGATCGATGACGGAGCGACTGTGCAAACGGGCGCCATGAAAGAACTGATTCATGATGAAGAAGTGAAACGCAAATATTTAGGGATTGGATGAAGGAGGCGGAACGATGGAGTTACTAATCAATTTGACGATAAATGGTTTAGCTACGGGGATGCTCATTTTTCTTCTCGCTTCCGGATTGACGTTGATTTTTGGCTTGATGAGTGTACTGAACTTTGCACATGGCGGCTTATTTGCTTGGGGAGCCTATTCGGGTGTGTGGTTTTACGCATTGACGGATAGTTTCGTGCTGGGCATTGTCGGTGCGATTATTACTGGAATCGTTCTAGGGTTTATTACAGAAAAGCTCATCATTACACCCGTGTATGGCAATCACGTTCAACAAATCCTTATTACACTCGGGTTCATGCTCGTGTTGACGGAGTTGCTGAAAGTTGTTTGGGGGCCCAATCAAATCGCAGCGAAAGTACCGCCTTATTTAGCGGGAAGTTGGGAGTTTGGGGATGTCCTCATTATTAAATACCGACTGTTCATCATCATCGTCGGCTTTGTCATTTTTGGTTTGTTTCAGTACATGTTACAAAAAACGAAAATTGGTCTCATTGTTCGTGCAGGGGTTATGAACAAAGAGATGGTGCAAGCACTCGGCATTAACATTAAACGCGTGTTCTTGTATGTGTTCATGGCTGGGGCTGCACTTGCGGCGTTAGGTGGAGCGTTAATGGCGCCGTATTCAGGTGTTGTGTACGCAGAGATGGGGTTTGAATTTGCGATTTTGGCTTTCATCGTCGTTGTTATCGGCGGTATGGGGAGCTTTCCGGGTTCATTGCTGGCGGCGATTCTTGTTGGTTTGGCAGGAAGCTATATGGCTTATTACGTTCCGGCACTTTCACTTGCGGTCAATATGATGCTCATGGCGATTGTATTAATATTCCGTCCGCAAGGGCTATTTACGGCAAAGGGGTGACGGCATGAAACAGAAATTTCAATGGAACAACTATTTACTTGGCGTTGTCGTTTTGGCACTTGTCATCTTCCCGTTCGTATCGGATTCCAGGACGTGGACGATCTTATTGACCCAAATCTTCATCTTTTCGATTCTAGCAATGAGTTACGATATTTTGCTTGGTTACACAGGGATCGTATCGTTCGGGCATGCGATGTTTTTCGGGATGGGTGCTTATACGACAGCCATTATGCTGAAAAAAGCAGAGCCGACGATGACCGTGTTTTTCCTGTCGATTGGGGTCGGCATGTTGTTGGCAGGCGTCATCAGTTTTTTTATCGGTTTGTTGACATTACGGTTGAAGAGTCACTTCTTTGCGATGCTTACACTCGCCGTATCGGGCTTGTTTTTGGTGCTTGCTGAAAAGTGGCGAACGTTAACGTATGGGAATGACGGCTTTACGTTTAAAGCCCCAGAATTTTTCAAAGACCGTATGATGTTTTATTTCTTAGTGCTCGCTATGTTAGTGCTTGTGTATATCTGCTTACGCCGATTTGTCAATTCGCCGTTTGGGCGCGTGCTTGTTGCGGTTCGTGAGAATGAACAACGGACACAATCACTCGGTTTTAACCCGCTGCATTACAAAGTGATTGCATCGGTCGTTGCTGGGGTTATCGCGAGTTTGGCAGGTTCGTTATATGCCGTTTCTTTACGGTTTGTCAATACGAGTGTGCTCGCAATGGACATTACGTTGGACGCGTTGCTGATGACAATCATCGGTGGTGTCGGTACGTTGATCGGCCCGATTGTCGGTGCGGGCATTATTGAGTTAACGCAACATTATTTGTCAGGCCTTGCAAAAGAGTATCCGATTTTTGAACGATGGATCATTTTCTTCGGCATCATTTATATTTTAGCCGTTATCTTCTTTCCGAGAGGTGTCGTCGGTACAATACGTGAAAAAATGTGGAAAAGGCAGGCGAAGAAGAGTGAAGTGAAACCGGTCACGAAGAAGGAGGGATTAGGATGACTGTGGGGATTGTCAGTACAGGCATGTATATTCCTTCTTCCAAAATGACTGGTGAGGAAATTGCTGAACGTGCGAATTTACCGATTGAAGTTGTGAAAACGAAGATGGGCATTTCGGAAAAGCCGATTCCGGGTGAACAAGATCATACGGTTGCGATGGCTATATGGGCTGCGCAGGACGCGATGCGAAAAGGCGGCGTTGATGCAAAAGAAATTGATGTCATCATTTACATTGGTGAAGAACATAAGGAATATCCATTATGGACGGCGGCTATTAAGATCCAAGAAGAAATTGGTGCCCATCATGCATGGGGATTTGACGTAGCACTTCGTTGTGGAACGACGATTATGGCGATGAAGGTCGCGAAAAGCCTACTACTCACGGATCCTTCCATTCAGACGGTCTTATTGGCGGGCGGTTATCGAAATGGCGATTTTATCGATTATGAAAATGAACGTACGCGCTTCATGTTCAATTTAGGTGCTGGTGGTGCTGCAATGATACTTCGCCGCGATCACCCGACGAACCTCATTTTAGAAGCAGAAATCATGACAGATGGGTCATTTTCAGAAGATGTCGTCGTTCCGATTGGTGGTACGAAGCACCCGTTGACACCGGCTGATTTGGCGAATGGCTTGTATCGATTGGATGTGTTAGATCCGGTCGGCATGAAAGAGCGGCTTGAACAGAAATCCATGCAAAACTTCTTAAAAGTCATCCGCAGTTCATTGCAAAAAAGTGGGTATCACGAAAAGGACCTCGATTATTTGGCCATTTTGCATATGAAGCGGTCTGCTCATGACTATGTGTTGCGAGAACTCGGTCTAGCGGATGAACAATCAATCTACTTGCACGAGTTCGGGCATATCGGCCAGATGGATCAAATCCTATCATTGGAGCTTGCGCAACAAGCAGGCAAACTGAAAGACGGAGACATTACAGTTCTTGTCAGTGCCGGAATCGGGTATGCTTGGGGGGCAGTCACTGTGAAATGGGGAGGAGAGAAATGATGGAATTGAAAAAAGTCGCTTTGGCAAATGGGGAACAGATTGCGTATCGTGAACGCGCTGGCGGTGAGCGAGTTGTCGTACTCGTCCACGGCAATATGACGTCTTCCAAGCATTGGGATATGCTCTTGGAAAAGTTGGACGACAAGTTTACGGTATTTGCACCAGATCTGCGTGGATTCGGGGAGTCTACGTATCATGAACGGATTACGAGTATAAGAGATTTCTCAGAGGACGTGCATCATGTAATTGAAGCGCTGAACTTGGAGAAATTCGACATGGTTGGCTGGTCGACAGGCGGTGCAGTAGCGATGCAATACATCGCGGATCATCCAGGAAAGTGTGAAAAACTCGTCTTACTCGCTTCTGCTTCGACACGCGGTTACCCGTTTTTCGGCACGAATGAAGACGGCAGTCCAAATTTAGAACGACGGTTAGTTTCACTTGCAGATGTCGAACAGGACGCTGGAAAAACAAAAGCGATTCAAGGCTTGTACGATTCCGCCAATCGAGAAGGGTTAAAAGCAGTTTGGAATGCGTTAATTTATACGCATAACACGCCAGACGCAGACAAGTACGAGGAGTACGTTGACGATATGTTGACACAGCGAAATTTGGCAGATGTGTATTATGCATTAAATACATTCAACATCAGTTCAATGCATAATGGAGTAACAGAAGGGTCAAATCAAGTGAAGGACATTCAAATACCGACACTTGTTTTAAGAGGCGATAGAGATTATGTGGTCACGGAACAAATGACGAATGAAATAATGGAAGATTTCGGAGACAATGCGCAATTTATCGCTTTAACGGATATGGGGCATTCTCCACTCGTCGATGATATAGATACGTTAACAAAAACCATTGAAACGTTTTTAGATTAAGGAGATGGCAACATGCGACTACAAGGGAAAGTAGCAATTATTACAGGTGGTGCAAACGGAATCGGCCTTGCTGCTTGTCACAGATTTGCTGAAGAAGGGGCTTCTGTCATGATGGCAGATTTTGATGAAACAGCAGGGAAGGAACAAGTTGCGGCTTGTAAGGAAAAGGGCTATGACGTAACGTTTTGCCAAGTAAATGTAGTGGATCGCGACAGTGTCGCACGATTAGTGGAAGAAACGATTGCTCGATTCGGCAAAATTGATGTGTTAATTAACAATGCGGGCATTACAAATGATGCAACGTTGTTGAAAATGGATCCGGCAGATTTTCAACGCGTGCTGGATGTGAATTTGACAGGAGTTTTTAATTGCACGCAAGCGGTTGTTCCGAAAATGATTGAAGCGGGTGCAGGGAAAATCATTAATACGTCTTCCGTCAGTGGCGTTTATGGGAATTTCGGACAGACGAATTACGCGGCGACGAAAGCGGCAGTCATCGGCATGACGAAAACGTGGGCAAAGGAATTTGGACGCAAGGGCATTAATGTCAATGCGGTCGCGCCTGGCTTTACTGCGACGGCAATGGTGAAGAAGATGCCTGAGAAAGTGATCGACCAAATGGCGTCTGCTGTTTCACTGCAACGACTTGGCAAGCCGGAAGACATTGCAAATGCGTATTTGTTTTTAGCGAGCAATGAATCGGATTATGTACATGGGCATGTGCTACACGTGGATGGCGGCATCATGATGTAATGGAAGGAGGAAGTCCAATGTTTCATACGTGTAACTGGATCATTGAAAGAACAGCGTTATCAACTGAACACATTGCTTTGATAGATATTCACACAGGTGAACGTGTGTCGTATGGCGTGTTACAAAATCGGATTGATCGATGGGCTTCCTTTTTCCATACGAAAGGGTTCACGAAGGGTGAACGGATTGCTGTTTATTCACCGAATAAGCCTGAGTTGTTTGCCATTTTGTTTGCATGTGAGCAAGTCGGTTTAATCTACGTGCCGTTGAACTGGCGATTGAGCCAAGCGGAGTTACAAGGTGTTTTGGACGATTGTAAACCAATTCTTACGCTATACGATGAGGGGTTCGAAGCATCCGTTCAGCAGTTAAAGATGAATGAGGCACATCGGTTAACGATCGTTGAGCAAGTGCCGATCACGACAGATTGGACCCCGAATGTACTTAATCAAGCTGAAGATCCGTGGATGATCATTTATACAGGCGGTACGACCGGTGCACCTAAAGGGGTAGTTCTCTCCTATACATCCATTAACTGGAATGCGTTAAATACGATTTCTACATGGGGATTAACAGAAAACGACGTGACGATCAATTACATGCCATTGTTTCATACAGGTGGATTAAACGCATTAAGTATTCCTTTATTCATGGCCGGTGGAACGGTTGCGATTGGCCACCAATTCGATGCTGAAGAAGCTTTACGTGCCACTAATCACTATGAAGCAACCATTTCGTTGTTCGTGCCAACGATGTACCAAATGATGATGCAGACGGATTATTTCAAGCATGCTTCCTTTCCGACCATGGATTGTTTTCTGTCGGGTGGAGCACCTTGTCCTGAAACCGTCTACCGTGCATTCCATAAAAAAGGATTGTGTTTTAAAGAAGGATACGGTTTGACGGAGGCGGGGCCAAACAACTTTTTCATCCGACCGGAAGATGCTGCGCGAAAAATAGGTTCGGTCGGCAAGAGCATGCTTTTTAACGAAACAGTTGTGCGAGATGAGAATGGTAACCGTTGTGCTCCCGGTGAGATTGGTGAACTTTTCGTGAAAGGTCCGCACATGTTCAGCGGTTATTGGAACAATCCCACGCAAACGTCAGAAACGATTCAAAATGGCTGGATACGGACGGGTGACTTGGCAAAAGTGGATGCAGACGGAGATACATACATTGTCGGCCGAAAAAAGGATATGATTATTACAGGCGGTGAAAACGTCTATCCGCAAGAAGTCGAACAGTGTTTGATCACTTTTGATGGAATTCGGGAAGTGGCTGTAGTTGGGATGTCAGACGACGTCTGGGGCGAAAAAGTCGTCGCATTCGTGGCTGTTTATGATGAGGTGGAAGTTGACCGAGAATCGCTCTTGTCGCATTGCAAACATAAATTGGCTGCATACAAGATTCCAAAAGAAGTTATCGTCGTACCCGAATTGCCGAAAACCCATGTCGGGAAAATCAATAAAAGTGAGTTGCTTGCACGGTTGTGAAACGCATGTCTATTTGTCAGTAGCCCTAAATGGTTACTGGCAATTTTTTGTCTGGATGTGCCAATGAAATAGGATGGCTTGTATGGTATCCTTATGCTAATTGCTGTCGACGTGAACGAGGATGGAAACAATATAGAATAGTAATATCAAATCGGAAAATTGGAGTGATAAAGATGAATCCCAATAACGAAAATACAATTATGCAAGCAATCATGCAATTATCCGGTCAACTGAAAGAGATGAAATTGGAGTTGATTGGGGAAATGCAAGCGATTAGACAAGATTTGAACAGGGTGGAGGAAAGACTTAGCCAAGATTTGAAAGAACTAGATGAAAAGGTTGACCTCGTTGATGCAAAACTGGATGTATTATCTAAAGCATTGATAACGACGCAAGCGGATGTTCTTCGATTAAAACAAGCGAAATAAATCAAATAGAAACTGCAACTACTTCTACCATTTGTCCTCGTGCCAATGGTGTTTTTTTAGCTAAAATAAATTGATTAAATGTTCGAATGGTTTACTATATAAGATACAACGATGAATAGTCTACTAGGGAGGGCTGCTCGTTTTTTAGTAAAAGGGGGAAAGTGTGTGAAGCCGATTATTGGGGTGACGACGGATGTGGATAATGCGGGAAACCACCTGACGAATGCGAGTTATATTGACGCGATTCTAAAAGCAGGAGGGGTACCAATTATCCTGCCGACTGGAATTGATCGAGATGTGCAACAGCTTTGCAACATGTTGGATGGTTTGCTATTGACGGGCGGAGGAGATGTCGATCCCGTCCATTTGGGTGAAGATCCCCATCCGAAATTAGGTGAGGTAACGCCTGAACGTGATTCTGTTGAATTGTTGCTAGCGCGGCAATTCTTGAATGCGAATAAACCGATTCTTGGAATTTGCCGGGGAATGCAATTGTTAAATATCGTTTTTGGCGGCGGGATTTATCAAGACATGCAAGCGCAGTATGACAAACCGTTACTCCAACATATACAGCAGTCAAAAAGGTGGTTTACTTCACATGAAGTGAAAGTGACACGGCAAACGAAGTTCCATGCGATTGTAGGAATGGATGTTATTCGAGTCAACTCTTTTCATCATCAAGCGGTTAAAGATATTGGTCGACCGCTCGTTGTATCGGCAATTGCAAATGATGGCATTGTTGAAGTGATTGAAAGTACAGCGCATGCATTTGTCATCGGGGTTCAATGGCATCCTGAAATGCTAATGATGAAGGGAGACGTTTATTCTAACCGTTTGTTCGATGCATTTGTGCGAGCGTGTAAAAAGTAGATTTGTAGACAACTTGGGGGAATGCATTATGGACTATTTATACAATCCGTTTCAAACGACTCGGCATGCAGCATTTGCAAGAAGAGGAATGGTGGCGACGTCTCAACCACTCGCTGCACAAGCAGGCATTGAAATAATGCGACGTGGCGGCAATGCAATTGACGCAGCGATCGCGACAGCTGCGACGTTGACCGTTGTAGAACCAACGTCTAACGGAATTGGCGGGGATGCGTTTGCACTCGTTTGGATGAAAGATCAGTTATATGGATTAAACGCATCTGGACCCGCGCCTGAATTACTCACAGTGGAAGCTGTGAAAGCAGCTGGTCACGAGAAAATTCCTACGTATGGCGTGGTGCCCATTACCGTACCAGGCGTTCCCGCAGCATGGGCAGAACTTTCGAGCAAGTTTGGTAGGCTTTCTTTGTTAGAAACATTGGAGCCTGCCATCCGCTATGCGGAAGAAGGTTTTCCATTAACGCCGATTCTCGGGAAGTATTGGGAAATTGCTTATCATAAATTCAAAAATGCGTGCAATGGTTCAGAATTTGAGGCGTGGTTTAATACGTTTGCTCCAAATGGACGTGCTCCTCAAACGGGGGAGATTTGGCGTTCGCCCGATCACGCGAAAACGTTACATGCAATTGGAGAGACGAATGCTAATGCATTTTATCATGGACATCTTGCGGATGAAATTGATGCTTTCATGCAACAGCACGGAGGGTTTTTGCGCAAAAGAGACTTGGCGAATTACAAAGTTGAGTGGGTTAAACCGCTTTCGGTGAACTATAAAGGGTATGACGTATGGGAGATGCCGCCGAACGGGCAAGGAATGATTACGTTAATGGCGCTCAACATCTTTTCTGAAATGAACTCCGCTGTCCCGAATGATGTGCGCTCGTTACATGAACAAATTGAAGCGATGAAACTCGCCTTTATCGATGGGAAAGCCTTCATTTCCGAAGAAACGGACATGCCTGTTTCGGTTAAGACGTTATTGTCACAGGCATATGCAAAACGGCGAGCTGCCGAAATTTCGGAGCGTGCGTCAATTCCGGCTCCCTATGATTTGCCAAAAGGAGGAACAGTCTATTTAGCGACAGCTGACGGGGAAGGGAATATGGTATCGTTGATCCAATCAAATTACATGGGATTTGGTTCTGGCGTTGTCGTACCGGGAACAGGTATTGCGCTACAAAACCGTGCCGTCGATTTTTCGCTTGAACCGGATCATCCGAATGTGTTGAAATCAGGCAAACGTTCCTATAACACGATTATTCCGGGGTTCTTATCGAAAGACGGACAAGCAATCGGACCGTTTGGCATCATGGGTGGATTCATGCAACCACAAGGTCATTTCCAAGTGATCATTAATACGCTGGACTACCAGTTGAATCCGCAAGCGACGCTGGATGCACCAAGGTGGCAATGGGTAAAAGAGAACGTGGTGCATGTTGAACCGAACTTCCCGAACCATTTGGCGCAAGCATTGACGCGCCTCGGCCACCAAGTCGTCCCGACACTCGATAGCGGATCGTTCGGCAGAGGGCAAATCATTTGGCGGAATCCTGCAACAGGCGTCCTGTCTGGAGGTACCGAATCGAGAACGGACGGCGCCATTGCTGTTTGGTGATAAATGCATATGAAAAACGCCTGGCGACAGAGTTTGGCTTGTCGCGCAGGCGTTTTTTGTTTGGGTTTTTCCAAGCTGTATGTGTGTGTGCGAGTTATTGATCGAGTTCACAATTTATTCGATTGGATACGCAGAGTTATCGGTCAAGTTCACAAAGTTATCGATCAAGTTCACAAAGTTGTCGCCAAATCGGGACCTTCCGACTACCAAAAATGTATTGCTTCCTCATAAAAAAACTCTCCTCAACGCTCCAACGGCCACTCAACCATCAAATCTTAAATTGTCGAATCGTTTTCGTTAGTTCTTCACTCAGGTCCGTCAGCGTTTCTGCGGCTTCTGTAACGGATTGAATTGCCCGTAACTGTTCATCTGTTGAGGCACTCACTTCTTCACAGGCGGCAGCCGTTTGCTGAGATGTTGCGGCCATCGTTTGAACGATGAGGGAGACGTCGTCTTTGTTTTGTGTCACTTTGTTAATTTCTTGTGTAACGGAATCGATAGATGCTTGCATGTCTTCCATTAATACTGTTAGTTCTTTAAAAGAAGCTTCCGTTTCTTCTACAACTTTCCCTTGGTTGCGGAATGACTCGATAGTTTCCGTCATTTCAGTGGAAACGAGTTTCGATTCGTTTTGAAGTTCTGTAACCGTTACTTTGACATCTTCTGTGGCAGCTGCAGATTGTTCGGCTAGTTTACGAACTTCCTCTGCAACAACTGCGAACCCTTTCCCGTGTTCTCCAGCCCGCGCTGCTTCGATGCTGGCATTCAAAGCGAGCAAGTTTGTTTGTGATGAAATGTCAGTAATTGTTTCCATCACCCCACCAATCGCTTTCACTTTTTCACCAAGTGTCATAATGGATTCGCTCATGGTTTGGAGTTTTAAGCCTGAAGAAGTAAACGTCTCTTTCAGTTCAGCCATCTGTTGTTGACCGTTTGCGTTCATTGTTCCAGTCTGCTGTGCGATGCCCGTCATATCATCTGCACGATTATTGATATCATTGATTTGACTACCTAGATGTTCAGTGCGCTCCGATACCATTTCAGAATCCTCCGCTGACTTAGCCGCACCTTCTGCAATTTCTGTCACGGCATGTGCCACTTGTGAGCTGGAAGCGTTCGTCTCTTCAGCTACGGCACTTAAATTCTCAGAGTTTGAACGGACTTGATCAGCTGAAGTGCTCACAACTGTAAGTATGCCTTTCATATTGGCAATCATCGTATTGAAATTGTCTCCGAGTTGCCCAATTTCATCTTTCGATTGAATATCCGACGTTACAGTCAAATCGCCTTTTGCCACGGTATCCATCAGCGTTTTAAGTTTACCAATCGGTTTAATCATTCGAGAAATGACGAAGTACATTGCTACAGATACGATGATGATCGTAATTAACGATATAATGAGCATGGACGTACGAAGATCGTTCGCCATTCCCATTAGCTTGTCTTTCTCATAAACTGCGATGACTTTCCATCCGAAGTCTGGAAGTGTCGTAAACACATCGACTTTATCAATTCCTTCTTCGTCTGTAAATTCAATATCGCCGTATTGATAGTCATATAACTTCTGAACATAAGGCGAATCCATTAAACTCTCACCGTTTTTAGTTGGGTGAGATAAAGCTACTCCATCATTATCTAATAAGATGGTGAAGCCGTCGAAAGGTAATTTGTTTTTATTCAACTCGGTGGTCAATTCAGTTAATAAAATATCGACACCAACAACCCCAACAATTGAGCCATTTTGTTGCACAGCGTGAGATGCGGTAATGACAAATTCTCCTGTAGAGCTATCAATATAGGCGTTTGACCAGTGGACTTCATTTGGAGAAGCCATCGCTTCTGTAAACCACAACCGTTCATTTACATTCAGGTTGCTCGTGTCCGCTGCTGGATAGATAGCAATTGAATTTGAAGGGGTTGCAAAATACGCGGATGATGCATCTGAATAGATTGCTTGGAAACTTTTCAATTCATTTACAAGATTCGTCTGTTTGGAAATCTCTTCCTCGTTTGCTGTAGAAGATTGAACAATCTCCGAATTTGCGAGCTGTCCAATTCCTTTAGCGTACTGCTCAAAATAATTTTCGATGGAACTACCAGCTTGTTGGATCGTGGACTCGCTCATGCTGATCACGCGTTCCACTGATCTTTTCTTCACTTGATCATTGGTCATGTAAACCATTAGAAAAATTCCGAGAAGAAATAGTAAAATTGCTGTAATAATGATTTTCGTGCGAATGGATTTAAACATGAAGGACTTCCTTTCTATACATATGTACATATGGTTCTTCGGTCGAAAAAGTGTAATGTTAACATGTAATAATTACTAATTTGTTTACAATGAAAATACATAACTGTTTAGATTAAGGAAATGGCTAGATTTGTTTATTCCAACGAGTGTGTCAGAAAAACGGTTTGTTTTTATCAGTTTTTGACTCAACAACTAAATCGATTTGCCGATAAAGAGAGTAATGGAGTGCTCACAAACGGGGAGGTTGACGTGTATGGTAAGTCGAATTGGGGGAAGTACTGGACCGCAACAAGCAGGAGCAATTGTGGATAGTACATTGACAGAAGCTACTTTAAAAGTTTCTGAAGTGCAAGCGACACCGCAACAAACTGAACAGCCGGTAGAAGACAAACAATTGCCGATTGAAAAAGCACAACAAATGACAGATAGTATGAATAAATTCTTGGAAAGTGCGAACACCCAACTGCGATTCAAGTTGCATAACGAACTGAATGAATATTATGTAACGATTGTCGATGCGAAAACAGACGAAGTGGTCCGAGAAATTCCTTCAAAAAAATTGATGGACATGCATGCAGCGATGAAGGAATTTGTCGGATTACTCATAGACCGCAAAATCTGAGGAGGATGAACGATGCGAATTAGTGGATTAGCAACAGGGATGGATACCGAACAAATTATTAAGGATATGATGACAGCTCATCGAATTCCGTTAGATAAAATAACCCAGAAGAAGCAATATTTGCAGTGGCAACTAGACGACTACCGCAGCATGAACCGAAACTTGCGCGATACGGCTTATAAAGTGTCCGATACGATGGGCCGTCAAGCGACGTTCATGCAGAAGACAGTGAGTATTTCAAATCCAGATGCTGTGGGGATTAAGGCTACGAGTGCTACTGGAGAGTTTTCTGGAACGATTGAAGTTAAACAGTTGGCGACGCAAGCGAGTTTGCAGGGGGGCGCATTAGTAAGAACAGACAATAACCCTACTACCGCTGATACAAAAATTTCGGATTTAAATGGTGTTCCATTAAGTGACAAAGCTTCTATTACAATTACTGCACCAAATGGCAAATCGGCAGAAATTGAAATTACTAATGACGATAATATTGGATCGGTAATTAAGAAAATCAATGGGAATGCGGAAACAGGTGTTACAGCGTTTTTTGACTCTCACACTGGAAAGATTGCCCTTACTTCCAAGGAGAGTGGAGCTGGTCAGATTAAGATAGCGGGTAACGGCGGTGCAGCTGATTTACTCAAATTAAGCAATGCTGAACCAAAGCCAACTGATGGAAACCTGGATAATAGTAAGGCATATTATTCCGAAGGTCAAAACGCACAATTCACCTTCAACGGCCTAACAACCGAGCGCTCCTCCAACACATTCAACATCAACGGCTTCGAAGTGAACTTGAAACAAGTCACAACAGGACCTGTTACATTCAGTTCTGCGCCTGACACGGACAAAATAATGGAATCGGTCGTGAAATTTGTCGATGATTATAATAAACTAATTGATGAATTACATGCGAAAATTCGTGAGCCGAAGTACCGTAATTTCCAACCGCTTTCAGATGAGCAGAAGAAAGAGATGAAGGAAAAGGAAATTGAACTGTGGGAAGAGAAGGCGAAGAGTGGTACGCTTCGTAATGATCCGACAGTTGCAAGTATGTTGACAGAACTGCGTCAAATGATGAGCAGTTCCGTGACGATGTCGGATGGTACAAAAATTAGTTTAAAAGATATTGGTATTGAACCGATTAAAGATTTTAAGGAAAATGGTAAGCTGAAGATTGATGAAGATAAGTTAAGAAAAGCAATCAGTGAAAATCCGAACCAAGTGTATGAAGTGTTCGGCAAGCCTGCTAAAGATGCCGACAAAGGCGGAATCGCGGCTCAATTCCGTAAGACGGTCGATAATACGATTTCAGTTATCTCTCAAAAGGCCGGGTCGACTGGGTCAGTAAGTGATTCGTTTACATTAGGGCGTACGATGAAGAGTATGGACAAGCAAATTGAACGCTTTGAAGATCGTTTGAAAATGACGGAAGACCGTTTGTGGCGCCAGTTTACGGCAATGGAACGTGCAATCCAACGTGCAAATGCGCAATCTGCAAGTTTGATGGGTGCTTTTGGTGGCGGCGGCATGTAAGAACGGCTTAGGTGATTGCTACTTGATTTTTGGCAAACCAATAAAAGGAGTTTTTAAAGAGCATGGCAATGAATAATCCATATGCAACGTATCAGAACAATTCGGTGAATACGTCGACTCCGGGAGAATTGACGCTGCTGTTATACAACGGATGCTTGAAATTCATTCAACAAGCAAAAAAGGCATTGGAAGCGGGTAATATTGAAGAGAAAAATACTGCTACGCAAAAAGCACAAGCAATTGTCTCAGAATTGATGGTGACATTGGATCAATCCGTCGCAATCTCGGAAAACATGATGGTCCTTTATGAATTTGTGAACCATCGTCTGTTAGAAGGGAACATAAAGAATGACCCTGTTCTTTATGATGAAGCGGCGAGTATCATTACGGAGTTTCGGGATACGTGGAAGCAAGTTATTCAAATCAATCGTACAAAGCAGTACGGGAAAATGGATGAAGTATGATTCGCGCATCACTGCTCCGTTGGCAGGAAGTGTCCCGACAAATTCTGACGGTTTCCGCGAATACGAGTGAAGAACAACGAGATGACGCGATTGAGAAAATCTCTAATTTGTTGGATGAACGTGACAGGTTACAAGCTGACATTGCACCACCGTTTACACAAGCGGAAGATGAATTAGGTCAATCTCTTATGCAACTCGAAAAGCAAGTGATGCAAGCTTTAGAACGGTACAAACAAACGATTCGTTCCTCCATTACAGCGACACAATCGAAAAAAGAACATGTGAAAAGCTACGTCAATCCTTACGCGAACGTATCGCGTGATGGGACGTTCTATGATACGAAGTCATAAAAAAAGTATGAATTAATTTTGACTATACACAAACCGACCATTATTTTGGTCGGTTTTTTCACAATTAGACAAATGACTATGTAGAAGAGTAATCAACAACTGCTACAATTTAACCAAATTATTTCGCACACTTCATTGATAATATGCAGAAAAAACAAAATGTTATAGTCTGATGAAAAAAGGGAAAGTAATTTGGAAACAGTAAATAAATAATCAATCAATCATTCATTCATCATACTTTTAAGACGTATAAATTCTCCGTGAACAATAGTTGTTCGAGTTTATGAGCACAAGGGGTACTAACATCTAAAGCGGAGCATAAAATTCAACAAATGCAGTCGGTCTTGGATCAATTCCATGTACAATTTCAACAGTTCGAGGTGAAAATGAAAGTGATTACGGATGAAACTTCCGATAGCGGTGAGATGACAACCAACTTTGCGGATTTGCTTGCTCAGTCGAGTGCATCGCTTGAAGAAGTGAATGCAACTGTGCACACTGCAGTTGAAGATAATGAACAAATCATTAGCACGTTAGAGGGAACAATGAAACGGACAAAAGCATTGGTTACTATTCGATAAAGTTGGTTTCATTTGGTATAATAAAGAGGAAGATTGGATGAAAAGTGAGGTACGGGATATGTACTATAAACGACACGAATATTTTAGGTATGAATTCGATGAGCCGTTGGAAGCAAACTTTAAAATGCTCTTGGCTGAAGGGGCGTTTGAATCCAATCCGGGGTTGTGCCGATTAGTGGATATAAGCCCAGGTGGTTGCAAAATGATCACCAATTACGAATTTCCTGACGTTCGTGGCGCCGTTCATTTACGATTGACGTGCACACTATTTAAAGAACCATTGACGATTGATGGCCAAATTGTATGGAAAAAGAAAGACAAGGAAGGCTATCAATATGGAATGGACTTTATTGAAAATCCGCTGATGGAAAAATTGATTGTCGACGAATTAAAGTTGCGCAGACAATCAGAAAAATAAAACGGCAATAAACAAATGTGATCCATTTCGTCACATTCTGACAAGATTTTAATTTTCCTTCAAAAAAAAGAAGGAGATTGAAATAGATATGTAGAAGTATACAGTAAGGTTAAACAAAGGAGGAGTTCATATGCTAGACTTTAACATCCGAGGGGAAAACCTTGAGGTAACTCCGGCAATTCGTGAGTACGTCGAGAAAAAGGTTCAAAAGCTTGAACGATACTTCACAGAGGGCGCAAATGCTACGGCCCACGTCAACCTGAAAGTGTATAATGACCGGCAGACTAAAGTGGAAATCACAATTCCTATGAAAAATTTGACACTCCGTGCAGAGGAACGACATGATGATATGTACGCTGCAATCGACTTGATTGTCGACAAATTGGAACGTCAAATCCGTAAATACAAAACGAGAGTAAACCGTAAGTTCCGTGAACGTGAAGGTGTAGCTGCCTTCCTACAATCGGTGGAGAAAGAGAAGAATGTGCAAGAGGAAGCTGCGCATGATGAGGCTGAGTTCCAAGTTGTTCGCACAAAACAATTTGACTTGAAACCGATGGACCAAGAGGAAGCAATCCTTCAAATGAATATGCTCGGTCATAGCTTCTTCATCTTTACTGATGCAGAGTCAGACGGCACACAAATCGTTTACAAACGCCGCGACGGAAAATACGGCTTGATTGAAACAAACTAATAAGGTTAACCCCTTTCCCTGGAGCAATCCAGGGTTTTTTTTGTTCAATTAACGTTTGCATGTAATTGGAGCAGATTGGAAAATTATTGTACAAAAAGGATTCCTCTATTTTACAAAAAGTGCACGGACTATTTGCACCGCGCTTTTTACAATGTTAAAATGAAGGGTGAACTTAATGAGGATGTGACTTGTATGCTTGGCGTATTGAATAAAATGTTTGATCCGAATAAGAGAGATTTAAAACGATTAGAAAAAATAGCTGATTCAGTAGAAGCGCTTGCCGGCGAGATGGAGCAATTGTCTGATGAACAGCTTGCCGCAAAAACAGCGGAGTTTAAAGAACGTGTTGCCAATGGTGAGACATTGGATGCGATTCAACCTGAGGCATTTGCAGTTGTTCGTGAAGCGGCAAAACGCGTGCTAGGGATGTATCCGTTCCGCGTCCAAATAATGGGTGCGGCCGCATTGCACGAAGGGAATATTGCAGAGATGAAGACCGGGGAAGGGAAGACGTTGACGTCGACACTTTCTGTTTATTTGAATGCGCTTGAAGCAAAAGGTGTACATGTTGTTACGGTGAACGAATACTTGGCGAGCCGTGATGCAAATGAGATGGGGCAGTTGTTTGAGTTCCTCGGATTGTCAGTAGGGTTGAACTTGAACAGTTTGTCCAAAGAAGAAAAGCGTGAAGCGTATGCAGCTGATATTACGTATACGACGAACAACGAACTTGGATTTGATTATTTACGAGACAATATGGTCTTGTATGAAGAACATAAAGTGCAACGTCCGCTCCATTATGCGGTCATTGACGAAGTCGACTCCATTTTAATCGATGAAGCACGAACACCGTTAATTATTTCAGGACAGGCGGCGAAATCGGCTGAGCTTTATCGATTGGCGAATCGTTTTGTCACGACGTTGAAGAAGGAAGAAGATTATTCGTATGACGAGTCGACGAAAGGTGTCGTCTTGACGGAAGCTGGAATTGAGAAAGCCGAAAAAGCGTTTGGCATTGAAAACTTGTTTGACTTAAAACATGTCACGTTGAATCATGCGATTAATCAATCGTTAAAGGCGCATGCTAGTATGCATATCGATGTGGACTATGTCGTTCAAGAAGGCGAAGTCGTCATTGTCGATTCATTCACAGGTCGATTAATGAAAGGTCGTCGGTATAGTGATGGATTGCACCAGGCGATTGAAGCGAAAGAAGGTTTGGAAGTCCAAAATGAAACGATGACTTTGGCGACGATTACGTTCCAAAACTTCTTCCGGATGTATGATAAGTTGTCCGGGATGACCGGTACAGCGAAGACGGAAGAGGAAGAGTTCCGCAATATTTACAACATGAATGTCATTGCAGTGCCTACAAACCGTCCGATTGCACGTGATGACCGTCCAGATTTGATTTATGCATCAATGGATGGGAAATATAAAGCAGTGGCTGAAGATATCCGCGAACGCCATAAAAATGGACAACCCGTCCTTGTCGGTACGGTTGCAATCGAGACTTCTGAAATCATTTCTAATTTCTTGAAGAAGTATGGCATTCCGCACAATGTCTTAAACGCGAAAAACCATGGACGAGAAGCTGAAATCATTTTGGAAGCGGGTCAACGCGGAGCAGTTACGATTGCGACGAACATGGCCGGCCGTGGTACAGATATTAAACTTGGCGAAGGTGTTCAAGAAGTTGGCGGACTAGCTGTTATCGGTACAGAGCGCCATGAATCGCGCCGTATTGATAATCAGTTACGTGGTCGTTCTGGTCGTCAAGGTGACCCAGGGGTAACTCAATTCTATCTCTCTCTTGAAGATGAGTTGATGCGCCGTTTCGGTTCCGAGCAAATGAAAGGCATGATGACGAAGCTCGGAATGGACGATACAACTCCAATCCAATCGAAAATGGTTTCACGCTCCGTTGAATCTGCTCAAAAGCGTGTGGAAGGGAACAACTTTGATTCCCGGAAGCGGTTGTTGCAATATGACGATGTTTTGCGTCAACAACGTGAAATCATTTATAAAGAACGGAATGAAGTGCTCGCGTCTGACAATATCCGTGAGGTGTTGGAAGGCATGTTGACGAGTGTCATCGATCGTGTCGTTGCGATGCACGCACCGGATGAGAAAGATGCAGAGTGGAAATTAAAAGGACTTGAAGATTTCCTCGGTGCCAATTTGTTACCGGAAGGTGCATTGACGGCAGCGGATATGGAAGGGAAATCTGAAGAGGAATTAAATAAATTGATTCACGATGCGGTCATTGAACGATATAATGAGAAAGAAGCGGAAATGTCCGAAGAGCGGATGCGCGAGTTTGAAAAAGTTGTCTTGCTTCGGGCAATTGATTCGAAATGGACGGATCATATCGATGCAATGGACCAGTTGCGTCATGGGATTCATTTGCGTGCATACGGTCAAACCGATCCGCTTCGTGCGTACCAGTCGGAAGGATTCGCGATGTTTGAAGACATGGTAACAGCTATCGAAAATGATGCTTCGAAATATGTCATGAAAGCAGAAATCCGCAACAACCTTGAACGTGAGGAAGTGGCGAAAGGGCAAGCGGTGAATCCAAAAGAAGACGGTGAAAAAGTGACGAAAAAGCCGGTTCGTCGTGCCGTTAATATTGGACGTAACGATCCGTGTCCTTGTGGCAGTGGCAAAAAGTATAAAAACTGTCATGGCAAGGCGTAAATGCCATGTAAAAAAGCAAAACTTGACTTCCCATCAGTGGCTCCGTCTGCTGATGGAAGTTTCATTTTTATTTTCAGGAGGAAACAACAATGATGGAATTATCCGATGTACGTAATGAGCTTGACAAAACAGCTAAGAAATTAGCGGACTTTAGGGGGTCTCTTTGACTTAGAAAACAAAGAGGCACGAATTCAAGAATTAGATGAAGTGATGCTAGACCCAAGTTTTTGGGATAGCCAAGATGCTGCACAGAAAGTGATTGCAGAGTCAAATGCCCTTAAAGATACAGTCGGCGAATTCAATGAGTTGAACAGTACACAGGAAAACCTGGAAATGACACTTGAGTTGCTTCGTGAAGAAAACGACGAAGATTTACAAGAAGAATTATTTGCAGAGTTGAAAAGCTTTAAAAAGAAAATGGAAGATTTCGATCTCCAAATGCTGTTAAGCGATGAGTACGATAAAAACAATGCGATTTTGGAAATTCATTCTGGTGCTGGTGGAACAGAGTCACAGGACTGGGCTTCCATGTTGTTGCGCATGTATACACGTTGGTCTGAAGATCAAGGCTTCAAAGTGGAAACCCTTGACTATCAAGCGGGTGATGAAGCAGGCGTGAAGTCTGTAACGTTATCCATTAAAGGCCATAACGCTTATGGGTACTTGAAAGCAGAAAAAGGCGTCCATCGTCTTGTCCGTATTTCCCCATTCGATTCATCCGGAAGACGTCATACATCGTTCTCATCTGTTGAAGTGATGCCGGAGTTTGACGGTGATGTAGACGTTGAATTAAAGATGGAAGACGTCAAAGTGGATACGTACCGTTCAAGTGGCGCAGGTGGACAGCACGTCAATACGACCGATTCAGCGGTACGGATGACGCATATTCCAACAGGTGCCATTGTAACGTGTCAAACAGAGCGTTCCCAAATTAAGAACCGTGAGCGTGCAATTAACCTATTGAAGGCGAAGATTTACCAACTTCGTTTGGAAGAAGAAGAAGCACGCTTGTTGGAAATCCGTGGAGAGCAAAAGGAAATCGGTTGGGGAAGTCAAATCCGTTCCTACGTTTTCCATCCGTATTCCATGGTAAAAGATCACCGTACGAACGAAGAGACTGGAAATGTCGGTGCTGTCATGGATGGTGAAATCGATATTTTCATCAATGCGTATTTACGTTCTCGAATTGCATAATGAATTGGAAAAACACACCTCGGTGTGTTTTTTTCATTTCATGTTTGAAATAAGTTAAGATGTGTATAGTAAAAGGTAAAGGCGAACTGGAATTGTACCTACTTAAAATGGGAAACAATGCGAAATGTCACCAATTTGATAAAATTGGATGCTAGGCTTGGCAGTGTACCTTTCCACTCCTTTGGTATACTAAGGGATGTAGCATAGTGAATATTGGATAGGAGGAAAAGAAGATGAAAAGCAAACTTTTAGCAGCACTTTTCGGCGCAACACTTGTCCTCGGTGCATGTGGCGGCGGAGACAAAGCGGACGACGGTGGCAATGGTGACACAGCAGCTGGTATTGACGCGGATAAAGTTTATCAAGCAAACTGTGCAACGTGTCACGGGGGTAATCTTGAAGGACGCGGAAGTGCTCCTTCTTTAGCGAATGCTGGATCTACACATTCTGAAGAGGAAATTCACGATATTATCCAAAATGGACAAGGCGGCATGCCACCAGGATTAATCCAAGGTGAAGAATTGGAAGCTGTAGCAAAATGGCTAGCTGAAAAGAAATAATTTTGATAAAAGCGCAATGGGTGCAAGGCAACCCGTTGCGTTTTTTTTGCGTTGTGGGGTTGATAATTGCGATACGAAGGCATTATGTTGTGATGCGGAGAGAGAGTATTGCGATACGAAGGCATTATGTTGTGATGCGGGGGAGCTTTGTGAAAGATTATATTATGACGCGATTACACGGAAGAGCTTTATCTTGTCAAGTGTTGCAGGGCACAATGAATGGATTGCTTAACTCCGTGAGTTTATCGTACAAAATACTTATGTATTAAAACGTGGGTAAATTTTATTGAGATTCCATCAAACAGTAGAAAGTTGACGTGAATACTATTACGAAAACATTACGTGGAAAATTCGTTTATCCGCTGGAAAGTTCTCGATCTTTCCTAGGAATTCTAGATGCCGTGCATAATCGACTTTTTGTAGTAAAATTCAAAAATCTAGCAAACGATGTCGAACCAAATGAAACATATCTGTAATACTAAGGAAGCAATGACATGTTATAATGAGATTGTTGGAGAAAAAAATGAGGTAGTAAATAATATTCAGGTGGTTTTTACATGATTGTGATGAAAGATGTATATAAGAAATACCCGAATGGTGTCATGGCAGCAAATGGCATCAATGTTGAAATTGGCCGTGGCGAGTTTGTGTATGTTGTCGGACCAAGTGGGGCGGGAAAATCGACGTTTATCAAAATGATGTATCGTGAGGAAGTTCCTACTAGTGGAGATATATTTATAAATGGCATCAATCTTGCAACGCTACGCAATAAGCGAGTGCCGTATTTAAGACGGCAAATTGGTGTAGTTTTTCAAGATTTTAAACTCTTACCGAAATTGAATGTTTACGAGAATGTAGCGTTTGCGCTTGAAGTAATCGAAGAAACGCCGAAGCAAATACGAAAAAAAGTGAATGATGTACTTGCGCTTGTTGGCTTAACGCAAAAAGCGCGCATGTTTCCAAATGAATTATCAGGCGGGGAGCAACAACGCGTTTCAATTGCTCGCTCGATTGTTAACGTCCCGAAAGTGGTCATTGCGGACGAACCTACTGGGAACCTTGACCCGGATACGTCATGGGACATTATGAAGATATTTGAACAAATTAATGCGCGCGGAACGACGATTGTTATGGCGACGCACAACAAAGAAATTGTCAACACGATCAGACACCGTGTCATTGCGGTTGAAGGTGGAATGATCACGAGAGACGAAAGTGAAGGAGTATACGGTTATGAAAGCTAGGACAGCGGGGCGACATGTTAGGGAAAGTTTGAAAAGCCTTGGTCGGAACAGCTGGATGACGTTTGCTTCGGTTAGTGCTGTAACGGTTACATTGTTACTTGTTGGTGTGTTCATCGTCATCATGATGAACTTAAATCAGTTAGCAGACAATCTTGAAAATGATGTCGAAATTAAAGTGATTGCCGATCCAGCTGCGAATGAAGAACAAGTGAAGAAATTGGAAAAAGAAGTTATTAAAACACCGGGTGTCGCGGAAGTCGTTTATTCTTCGAGAGACCAGGAATTAGATAAGATGATTAAATCTTTTGGCGATGAATTGAATTTGTACAAACAAAGCAATCCTTTAGGGGACGCATTTTACGTCCGTGCAGAGGATCCTCACCAAACAGCAGCGATTGCTAAGAAAATCGATACATACGATAACATCTATCAAGTCGAGTATGGTGAAGGAAAAATTGACAAATTATTTAATGTGTTAACGATGAGCAGGAATATTGGGCTTGCGCTCATTTTAGCCTTGCTGTTCACTGCGATGTTCTTAATTTCGAACACGATCCGTCTCACAATCGTTGCGAGAGGACGAGAGATTGAGATTATGAAACTTGTAGGAGCGACAAACGGTTTTGTCCGCATTCCGTTCGTATTAGAAGGGGTTTGGCTTGGAGTATTAGGTTCCATCATTCCAATGGCGGTTATCTCCTTCTCGTATTATGAACTGTACGCACAGTGGGAGCCGAGGTTGCAAAACGAATTATTCCAACTGTTAAGTGCAACGCCGTTCATCTTGCAAGTGAATGCATTGCTGCTCTTTATGGGTGTGTTCATCGGTGTATGGGGAAGTTTCATGTCCGTACGCAAGTTCCTAAGAGCATAATTGTCTATAAAACAATGTTGTTACAATGAAAAGTGACTGTGCCGATTGTAATGAAGGGGGAAAAAGAAGTTGAAGAAGAACCGATTCATGATGGCAGGTGTAATTGCTGTCCTTCTCTTATCATCGATTGTTGGAACAACTGATGCTATAGCCAATACTTTAGATGATTTGAAAAAAGAACAGAAACAGAATGACCAAAAAAAATCAGATTTAAAATCTTCAATCCAAACAAAAGACAATGCGATTAAAGCGACGAAAACAGAAATTCAAAAATTTCTAGATCAGATTTCCAAGCTGAATAAAGAAATAGAAGAAACGAATGCAAACATTAATCGTGTAATTGACAATATCAATAAGACGAATGAAGAAATCGAAGCACTTCGTGCATCCATTAAAGATTTGGAAAAGAAAATCGCTGAGCGCGATGAAGTGTTAAGAGAACGTGTACGTGCCATGCAAGTGAAGGGCGGAAAAGTGAGCTATGTCGATGTGTTACTTGGAGCAAACAGTTTTGCTGATTTCATCGACCGCTTCTCTGCAGTTACGACGTTAATGGACGCGGATCGCGATATTATGCGTAAGCAAAAAGAAGATATGGACCAACTTGAAGCTGAAAAAGCGCTTGTTGAAAAGAAATTAGCGGAGCTACAAGATAACAAAGCGCAACTTGAGAAGTTAAAAGCTGGCCTTGAAGCGAAGAAGCAAGAAAAGAATAAAGTCATCGACCAATTGGAAGCTGAACAAGAAAGACTGTCTAAGGAAAAGAAGAGTTTAGAAGAAGACTATCATGAAGCGATTGAAGTCGAAGCAGAGCTTGAAAAGAAAGTCATTGCAGAGCAAAAACGTATTGCTGAAATCGCTCGAAAAGAAGCAGAACGCAAACGCAAAGAACAGGAAGCTGCACAAGCAGGAAAACCGGGTTCATTGCCAAACGTATCGAATGGCTTTTGGACAAAACCGGCAAATGGAAGGTATTCATCTTCATTTGGTTGGAGAATCCATCCAATCTATGGAACGAAAAAGCAGCACCGTGGAGCGGATTTAGCAGCTCCGATTGGTACACCGGTTGTCGCAGCGGGTGATGGTGTTGTCAACTATGCTGGTAAAATGGGTGGTTACGGGAATGTCATCATGATTACGCATTCCAATAATGGCAACATTTTCACGACGGTGTATGCACATCTATCTCAAATTAATGTAAGTGTTGGACAAGTTGTTGATAAAGGCGGCAGAATTGGCGCAGTCGGGAATACGGGTGCATCAACAGGTCCTCACCTTCATTTTGAGATGCATATTGGAAACTGGACAGCATCTGGTCCGAGTGCAGTAAATCCATTACGTTATGTGTCGTTTTAATATGTAGTTGATTCAATAAAGTCGATATCTAATCCGCATGAAAGCAAGTAATCAATACTTGGCTTTCATGCGGATTTTTGTATTGGCGGGATAATCAATTTTGGGTTGTCAAAACTTAATATTCATAGCCAGAAATAGATTGGAATGTTGAATGATGTCGCTGTTCTTTCATTTGCTTAGATGTTAAACTATTGGATGATAAAGTAAGGAGTGAAAAAGATGGGAAGAGTACAAGATAAAGTAGCATTAGTAACAGGTGGAGCGTCAGGGATCGGTTTATCCGCATCGAATCTATTAGCAAAAGAAGGCGCAAAAGTCGTCATTTCTGATTTTAATGTGGAAGGTGCAGAACAAGCTGCAGAAGCACTTCGCACACAAGGGTATGAAGCATGTGCAGTATTTTTAGATGCAGGTAATGAACAGTCGATTATCGATGCAATTAATTTTACAGTAGAAAAGTATGGAACAATTACGGTTCTTTATAATAATGTCGGTTTGACAAACTTGCAAAAAGACTTGGATGTATTGAACATTGATTTGGACGAGTGGGATCGTTTGATGGATGTCAATGCGAAAAGCGTTCTGATCGGTAGTCGTTATGCAATTCCGCATATGCAAAAAGCGGGTGGCGGTTCGATCATTAATACGACGTCTATGGCGGGCTTTGCAGGAGATGTTGTCAGAACTGCATACGGTGCATCAAAAGCAGCTGTTGCAAATATGACGAAGTATATCGCTGCACAATACGGCAAAGACAATATCCGTTGCAACGCTGTAGCGCCTGGGTTGATTATGACGCCTGCTGCAGAAAGAAACATGCCGCAAGAAGTGCAAGACATTTTTGCGAAATTCAATGCACTTCCTTATCATGGTGAAGCGGATGATATCGGCTACACTGTATTATTCTTAGCTTCCGACGAGTCTAAATTTATTACAGGTCAAACGATTCAAGTTGAAGGTGGCCATTATATTGGAAACCCAAGTATGGCAGATTTCCAAGCGTTCTTGGCGAAAGTGCAAGGAAAATAATCGTCCATCATTTCGATGAGTAAAAAGAGATGAACTTGCTTCCTAGGTGAGCAGGTTCATCTTTTTGCATGACGAAATACTTATTTTTACTAAATGTGACGAGAATATGAAAGCGCTTTGTTATAAATCCTCATCTTGTAGGCACTTTTCTAGCAATAAGAAAAGAATTCCGATACCATAGCCCGTATATGGAGTAAAGGAGTTTACGCCAATGCCAGTAACGGAATATTATTTGATCGGTAGTATAACAGTGCCCTCGAATTGGGTGGCACTCATCGTCGGCTTCCTCGTTGCATATATTGCTATTCGAAAAAGGTATGGCAAACAGCTAGCTGAGCGCTTCAGTGATGCGGTGTTTTACATAATCATCATTTGGAAACTATCGGTCGTAATTACGGATTTCAGTACAGTCATCAAAGCACCTATGGCCATTGTGTATTTTAATGGTGGGATGATTGGTTTTTGTCTCGGATTGGTATTTGTAGCATTACGACTTCTGCTAGATGTGCGAAAAGAACGATTGGATACTTCGGGTGTCATTGGTTTATTTATGGGAGCGGTCGTTGTCCAAGCGGTGTATCAAGTAATGATGGCACTATTGAATGATGGCGGTTTAGTACCTAAAATTGTAACTGCAATCGGCTTTCTTAGTTTGGTCGTTTACCTATGGATTGTGGCTAAGAAGACGGAGGAAAACAGCATTTTACTGCCGATACTGTTCATGGCAGTACACTTTTTCGTCGCAACACTACAGCCTAGAGGGTTAACAGATTCGTCGTTTTTCGTAAGTATGTCAATTGGATTATTTTTTATTGTCTTATTTTGGAGAATGAATGCAAAAGTGATGAAACGGAGGGAATCCTTTGAATAAGAAAGTGATTGGGTATGTAATTGCCGCTTTAGTCATTGGCTCGATGGTTGTCATTATGATTAATAATACGGTGAAAAAGCCGGAGCCGGTGGATACGTCTGGTGTGATTGTGGATAAGCAAGATGGCGGTTCGAGTGATGTATCTGAAGCGCAAATTGGGATTGAGCAAGGGAATCTGCCACCGGATTTCGAGTTGACGACATTGGCTGGAGAACAAGTGAAACTGTCAGAGTTGAAGGGTAAGAAAGTAGTCTTGAATTTCTGGGCAACGTGGTGCCCGCCATGTAAAGCCGAAATGCCGCATATGGAAAATTACTATAACAATAACAAAGACAAAGAAAATGTTGAGATTCTTGCAGTGAACTTGACGAACAGTGAGAATCAAGGCGAAAAAGCTGTTCAGAGTTTTATTGATGCATACAACATTACGTTCCCAATTCCATTGGATGAGCAAGGTATTGTCGGTGAAACGTATCAAGCTTTCCAAATTCCTACAACGTATATGTTGAATACGGATGGTACGATTGCGCATAAGATCGTTGGACCGATGGATGAAGCAATCATGGAACAGTTAGTACAAGATTTAGATTAATAATTGCCGGATTTCTGTTGTCGTATCGACCGCACTCTGTTCATATAGTGAATGGAGGAGGGAAGGTATCGATGCGCAGAAGCCGGTTTTTTTTATTCGCCTTATTAGCAGTGTTGACGACAGGCGTATTTCTAGTGTTGGATGGATGCTCGGTCAGTGATAAGAAAAGTGCTGACACGGCCATGCCGGGCTCGTTTCCAGTCATTGACGAGGCGTATAGCATTATTCAGGAGAATGCAGTATACCCGGTCGAAGGGGACATGCTCGTTGAAGGTGCGTTAAGGGGGATGGCAGATGTGATAGGGGATCCGTATTCGACGTATTTGTCGGAGGAGGAGGCTGCATCTCACAAGGAATCATTGGCAGGAGAGAGAGTCGGGATTGGTGCTGAAATTACCCGTTCAGGTGGAAAATATATTATCGTTTCACCAATTAAAGGATCTCCTGCTGAAAAAGCTGGACTTCAGCCGTATGATGAAATTGTCCGTATTAACGGAGAGGCGTTAGGTGGCTTGAAGTTACAAGAAGTCGTTAAGAAGATTCGTGGCAAGGAAGGCTCGGCGTTGGAATTGACGATTTATCGTCCTGACTTAAATAAGCATCTTGAATTGAAAGTAGTTCGGGAAGTCATTCCTGTGAAAACAGTATCTGCTGAACTGATGGAAGTAAGGGGCGAAAAAATTGGTTACATAGCTCTGACAATGTTTGGCGATGAAACAGCGGATGAATGGAAGAAAGCGACCGACAAAGTGATTAAAGAAGGCGCGGAGGCACTCATTATTGATGTGCGTGGCAATCCAGGTGGATACTTGCGCGCTGTAGGTGAGGTTGCAGGGAGTTTATTGGCGGATGATACGGTTTTTGCCTATATGCAAAATGTCAAAGGGGAATTGACGCCACTCGTTGTAGAGCCGTCTGAAAAGTTTTCGTTTGACGGAAAGTTAAAAACGATGCCGGTTGTTTTATTGCAAGATAAAGGGAGTGCATCGGCAAGTGAAGTGTTAAGTGGGGCATTGAAAGATTTACGCCGCGGTTTCATTATTGGTGATGTGAGTTTTGGTAAAGGGACTGTGCAAGATACGATGGAGTTGTCAAATGGTGGCGAGATGAAGTTGTCCACGCACAAATGGCTGACACCCAAAGAGACATGGATTCATGGGAAAGGTGTCAACGTCGATTTGGCATCTGAGCAAGACAAATTGTTTACAGAGCATATCCGATTCTCTACCGATGTGTATGCGGAAGGCGATTATCATGAGGATATATCCTATGCTCAGCGGTTGCTCAGTGGGTTAGGGTATTCAGTTGGCAGGGATGATGGCTATTTTGATGAATCGACCGTTGAAGCTGTACGTGCATTTAGAATGGAAGCGAAAGTGTCTGAAGAAAATATTATGGATCGGAAGTTTTTTACGGCATTGCGTGAGAAAGTGGAGGGTTATCGGAAAGATAAGGAGAATGACAAGCAGTTGCAAGTTGCGATTGGGTATGTGCATCATTTGTTAAGTGAATGATTGATTGGATGGGCGCTCGTTTGAGAGGACGGGTGCTTTTTTGTTGTTTTTGGATATGGGGTGATTTCGGTGGTTATGCCGTGTTTTACGAAGTTATGAGCCGTTTGAGGGAAATATGCGGTGTTCTACGAAAATATGAGCTGTTTGAGGGGAATATGCTGAGTTATGGCTAAATATGCGGCGTTTGAGGCAATGCGGCGTTTTGAATAAATATGCCGCGTTTTACGAAGTTATGAGCCGATTGAGGGGAATATGCTGAGTTCTACGAAAATATGAGCTGTTTGAGGGGAATATGCTGAGTTATGGCTAAATATGCGGCGTTCTTAAAGATAATGAGCTGTTTTGACGGAATATGCTTTGTTTGAAAACTAGGATGAGGATTGGGGCGCGGGGAGGGGTTGTAGAGAGCGGTGATCTGTCGCGCTGAATGGGTTTTGACAAATCAGAGGGGTTTGGTTTTGTAAAAAGGAAAAAAATGATTGCTGTCTCACACGCAAGACGATTCTTTTGATACAATAAGGAATAATCATGTTTGTAGGATAGGACGGTGAGCGTGGATGAGTGAACATGTAGTAGTGGACGTGTTAAAAGCGGTCGGGCTATTTTTCTTGAATCCAGTTTGGTTGGTTGCTATTTTTGCAGCTGTTGGACTAGGGTATTTTCGGGTGAAAAATGAGAGGCGTAGTTTTCATGTTCGTTTGCATCCGGGACTGACGGAGTTGAAAAGGGTAATTAAAGAATCGTGGTTGCCTGCTTTGCTGTTATCACTTGTCGTTTCAGGTGTTGGATTGACGGTAGATGTTGGCTGGTTAGTTCTCTTGTCGGCCATTGCCATCGTCACGATGCTCACGTTTTATTATCAAGTGGCGTCACCGATTTATGCTGCCGCTCTCGCTTTTTTTGGTCTCGTTGCTGTGCAACAGTTTGTTGGTGATGTTACGGTTCGCGGATGGTCATTAACGTCAATTGACTTTATGGGTCAAATTGCAATTACCATTCCTGTCATAGCGGGGTTACTGTTGATTGTGGAAGGTTTCCTCGTTGGAACCGCAGCTCATTATGCATCATCTTTTTTGACGAAAACGAAAAGAGGCTTACGCGCAGCGGCTTTTAAGACAAAACGTCTTTGGTTATTGCCAGTGATTTTTCTCGTGCCGGGTGATTTTTTAACGGCTTTCACTCCTTACTGGCCACAATTTACTGTAGGTGCAACAGAATTCAGTTTCATACCTGTACCGATCGTCATTGGATTTTCTCAAGTTGCTCGGGCAAGTTTTGCGGATGATTTATTACCGAAAATGGGACGAGCAATCATATGGATAGGTGTGCTTGTTGCTGCAGTCGGGGTTCTTGCTTGGTGGATGCCGATTATGGGTTGGGTTGCACTAGTGATTGGTGTTGTCGGTCGCGCAGCACTTTCAATTGTCGTTGCTGTGCGCGAACGGCATGGTGGATTCGTTGGAGCACCACAATCGACAGGTGTCATGATTGCCGGGATTTTACCGGATTCGCCTGGTGAGAAGCTTGGATTGGTTCCGGGTGAGTGCATTCGTACAGTGAATGGCATTCAAGTGTCCAATGAAAAAGAATTGTATGATGCAATCCAAGTGAATGCTGCTCATTGTCGTTTGCAAGTAATTGGTCGCGATGGAGAAGTGAGGCTTATGCAACAAGTATTGTATAGACACGATCATCATCGGTTAGGGCTGCTTGTTGTCCGCTAATCCAGTAAGAAAGTTGGTTGTAAAATGGATATCGCCTTATTGGAAACGAAGATACTGCTCGCCTTGTTTTTGCCTGGTTTGCTCGTCGTTTTTTTCACACGCGTAACATTCCATCACTTCGTTGGCCTTGCGTTAACAGTTGCCCTTATAGCTGCGTCGATATATGCCGGATACACACATAATTGGCTGTTATACGTGGCAGACGCATTGTCGCTCACAATCGGCTTCTGGTATGCCACGCGGATGGTGAAGAAGGCGAGGAAACGCCAGCAAGGAGTGGATGAATAATGTTTGTGAAACCGCTCCAAGTTTGGGGCGGTTTTTTGAGTGCAATTGGTAGTCGTATCGTCAGGAGTAAATCGGTATATTTTGAACGGATTAGGTTGAAGTATGAACCTAGCTAAGGCTGGGAGATAAGTAGAAATTTTAGTGTGATTAATAAAAAGCTTATAAAATACTGCGTGACTTCAAGGATTTTGCAACTTGGATTCACGCAGTTTTCCGTATTGTTGACTGTTGTTCTAGTCCCTATTCTTATTAAGAAGGGATAGGCTTGGATGAATGCGGGTATGTACCATTGATAGAATAGGAGTTAATGACGCGATTAACCAAAAAAAAGAAAACCGCCGTGCATGGCAGTTTTCATGTTACATGAAGAGGCTATAGATGGCGAGAACGCCGATTGTGCCTAGGACGACGGGCATGAGGGTGCCGCCGAGGAAGGCGATGAGGAATGCGGTTGCTGCGCCGATGATGCCGAAGAGGATGTTGCCTTCTTGGACGAATAGGACGGCGGGAAAGATGAGTGCACCGAGGACGGCGTAGGGGATGTTGCTGAGGACGCCGCTAATAATTGGTGGGAGTTCTTTTCCGTCTAGTATGGTGAGTGGGATCATGCGTGGGATGTAGGTGACGAGCGCCATCCCAAAGAGCATCCACCAGTATGTAAGGCCCATTAGTTAGTCTTCCTTTCTTTGTACATGCCGGCTGCATTTTTGCCGCGGCGTGTGTAGATGATTTCGATGAAGATGGCGGATCCGAGTGTGGACACGAGGATTGCCCAGCCGGTCGTTAGCAGTTCTCCGAAGTAGAGGATGCAATGGATGACGGCTGCTGTTGTTGCGAGCATGACGACTTTTCGATTTCCTTTTGTCGCTGGGACGAGTAGACCGATGAACATGGCGTAAAGCGCAATGGACATGGCGATCTGCAGGAAGCCCGGTAAGTTGGCGCCGACGAAGTGGCCGACTGCTGTAAAGATGACCCAGCTACCGTAGGCGACAGAGGCGACACCGAATGCGAATGCGGATGTTATTTTGTCTTCTTCACGCGTCGCTAGGATGGAGAAGGTTTCGTCTGTAATGCCGAAAGCGTATGTAGCTTTTACCCATTTCGGTGCACGTTGCATCTTTTCATTCAGTGATGCCGTCATAAGGAAGTGACGGATGTTGACGACGAATGTGTTGATGACGATGGTGACGGGATCTACTCCAAGTTTGATGAGACTAAGGGTCATGTATTGAGAGGCGCCAGCGAATACGAACAAGCTCATGGCTGTTGCTTCAATGATGTTCAGTCCTGTTGTTTTGGCGAGTAGCCCGAATGTGAGTGCGACGGGAAAGTAGCCGATTGCGATGCTGATGCCTGCTTTCACGCCTGCTATAAACTGTTTGTTTCGCATTTTGTCACGTCTTTCTAATATGTATAGTTGAAATTATACTATATTTTGATGTTTCAGTGGTATTCTATAAGAAAAAAGGGAATAGTTGAGATAGGAATTGAGAATTGACCGAAGATGAGTCGATTTGTGGACAGGTGAGGGTGTATACATATGAGCGAATGGATGGATGTTGATAAAATTATTGAATTGGCGGAGCATTATAAGGCGCTTGGGCCGTTTATTGGTATTTTACTGCCATTTATTGAGGCTTTCTTGCCTTTTTTGCCGCTGTTTGTATTTGTTTTTGCGAATGCTGGTGCTTACGGATTATGGCTTGGTTTCATTTTGTCTTGGGCAGGAACAGTTGCGGGTTCATACGTAGTATTTCTCATTATTCGAAAGTATGGAAGGAATCGATTTTTGCGTTTTTTAACGAAGCACAAACGCGTTCAACAGCTCATCGGTTGGGTGGAACGAAATGGTTTTGGTCCGTTATTTTTGCTGCTTTGTTTTCCATTTACGCCGTCAGCGTTAGTCAATCTTGTTGCGGGTTTATCAAATATGAAGAAAAAAAACTATTTGATGATCTTGATGGCAGGAAAATTTGTCATGATCTTTACGATTAGTTTTATTGGATATGATTTAAAGGCGTTGCTGACGCAGCCGATTCGGACGGCCATTGTGATAGGGATTATTGTGATATTGTGGCTAGTTGGGAAATGGTTTGAGAAGCGACTTGAGAAACGGGTGGAGGAAGAGTCGAGTACGATTTTTCAGGGGGAAGATGAGTAGTAATTTGATATGCTTTTTGAGTTATGCGGCTTTCGGGGAGAAAATGTGGAGTTTCGCGGAGTTATGCTGCGTTTGAGGAGTTTATACGTTGTTTGGCGTTTTGGGTGGCGCGGGATAGTTGCGTTGCAGGGATTTGCTAGTCGCGCAGAATGCTTTTGACAAATCAACGGTTTCTGAAATTAGTAGCGTTATGCGGAGTTCTGAGGAGATATGCGGTTTTCGGGAAGAATATGCCGCGTTTCGAGGAGTTATGCCGCGTTTGAGGAGTTTATGCGTTGTTTGGCGTTTTTTAGTGGCGCGGGATGGTTGCGTTGCAGGGATTTGCTAGTCGCGCAGAAAGCTTTTGACAAATCAACGGTTTTGGAAATTAGTAGCGTTATGCGTTTTTCGGGGTGGATATGCTGCGTTTCGAGGAGTTATGCCGCGTTTGAGGAGTTTATGCGTTGTTTGGTGTTTTAGTGGCGCGGGTTGGTTTCGTTGCAAGGATTTGCTAGTCGCGCAGAATGCTTTTGACAAATCAACGGTTTTGGAAATTAGTAGCGTTATGCGGTTTTTGAGGCGAATATGTGGAGTTCTGAGGAGTTATGCGGTTTTCGTGATGACTATGCGGCGTTTCGAGGGGGGATGCTGCGTTTGAGGAGTTTATGCGTTGTTTGGCGTTTTTTAGTGGCGCGGGATGGTTTCGTTGCAGGGATTTGCTAGTCGCGAAGAATGCTTTGGACAAATGAATGGGTTGTTTGTGGATGTATTTAGTTCCTGTCCTCTTAAACTTTCGGTACAATGGAAGGAAGAGATGAGAGGGAATTTTTTATTGGTTGGAAGGGGGCGTTTTAGGATGACGTTGCGTTTTGTGACGGGACGAGCTGGGACTGGTAAGACGACGTTGATTGAGGGGGAGATTGCGGAGTCGTTGGAGCAGGATCCGCTTGGTCCTGCGATTATATTGCTTGTGCCTGACCAGATGTCGTATTCGATGGAGCATAGCTTGTCGGTGAATTTTGGCTTAAAGGGCATGATTCGTGCACAAGTTTCGACGTTTAAACGGCTTGCGTGGCGGGTGTTGCAAGAGACAGGTGGCATTACGCGTAAAGAGGTTGATGGTTTTGGTTATCGGATGCTTGTGCGAAGCGTGTTGGAGGAGAATCGTGAGGAGCTGAAACTGTTTCGGCAAGCTGCCAATAAAAGAGGATTTACGGAGAAGATTGGCGACTTGATGAAGGAATTCTCCCGGTATTGTTTGGACCAAGAGTTGCTTGGAAAACTGTTAGCGGAGTTGTCCGCGGGACAAGCACCGCGTACGTTGCAAGACAAGGTGAGCGATTTAACACTACTGCTTGGAAAGATAGAAGAAAAGCTCGGTACAGCGTATGTCGATAGTGAGGGCCATCTCGCTTTGCTTGCATCGCAAGTGCAGCATTCGGAGTTGATTCGTGATGCGGATATATATGTAGATGGTTTTGAGAGTTTTACTT
Source organism: Sporosarcina sp. OR05 (assembly GCF_041414805.1). Taxonomy (NCBI): domain Bacteria; kingdom Bacillati; phylum Bacillota; class Bacilli; order Caryophanales; family Caryophanaceae; genus Sporosarcina; species Sporosarcina sp. OR05. The sequence continues at coordinate 222,459 of NZ_JANKJL010000001.1, forward strand.
CGCGAGAATACGAGATTTTGAAGGAGTTAATGAAGTACGGGAAAAGCGTGACGGTTGTATTGCCGATGGAAGCGGGTGTTTCGGGTCATGCAGACCATGAATTGTTTTTCAATCCAGTGCGGACGGCGTTAAAGTTGCGGGAGATTGCTCGGTTGGAATCGGTCGATGTGGAAGGCAACATGCATTTGGAAGAAGCGTTGCGTTTTCGAAATGCAGAATTACGGCACTTTGAGAAGGAGTTTGAGAAGTACCCGCCATCTGAAAGGGCTTCTGAAGGAGCTGTTACCCTTATTGAAGCGGCGGATCGGCGTGCGGAAGTACATGCTGTGGCGCGGCATATCCGTGAGCTGGTTAGGGATGGTGAGCGTTATAAACAGATTGCCATTTTGTACCGGCAGCCTGAAGTATATGATGAGCTCATTGAGACGATTTTTTCCCAGTATGACATACCGGTGTTCATTAGCCGTAAAAAACCAATGCTCCATCACCCGCTTATTGAGTTTTCACGATCCATTTTGGAAGTTGTGACGAATGGTTGGACGTACGAAGCAGTTTTTAGGGCGATTAAAACAGATTTGTTTTTCCCGCATCGTGAAGACAAGCAGTTATGGCGGGAGCGAGCGGATCGGTTGGAGAACTATGTGCTGGCAAATGGTATTTACGGGAATCGTTGGTATGACGAGGAACGTTGGAAAGTGAAACGATACCGGGGATTAGAGCTCCATACGACTGTACAGACGGACGAGGAATTGCAGTTGCAAAAAGAGTTGCATCTCATTCGTGACATCGTAAGGGATCCGCTTGTCCAGTTTGAAGGACGGTTAAAACGGGCTCGTAATGGACGGGATATCGCTGAGGCGTTGTTTTTATTCATGGAATCGTTGCAGATCTTCGATAAGATTGTTGACTTGCGGGCTGAGGAAGAACGTGCGGGTCGATTATTAAGTGCAGCGGAACACGACCAAGCATGGAATTCATGGATTAATGTGCTGGACCAATTTGTGCTTATGTTCGGGGAAAAGGATATGCCATTGAAAGAAGCTGCCCGTATTTTGGATGAAGGTTTGGATACGTTGGAATTTACACGCATTCCACCTTCTTTGGACCAAGTGACTGTTACGACAATTGAGCTGTCGAGTATGATGGATAGCGATGTTGTATTTGTAATGGGTGTCAATGACGGGGTACTGCCGCAACGGATGGATGCAGAGGGAATCTTATCCGATTGGGACCGGGAGTGGTTCAATCGGAGCGGTATTGAACTCGCTCCTTCATCCAAGACGAAATTAATGGATGAGTCGTATATGGCGTATCGTGCGTTCACTTCCGCAAAGGACAAGCTCTTTATTACGTACCCAATTGCCGACGAAGAAGGAAAATCCTTATTGCCTTCGTTGTATATCGCAAGAATCCAAACGATCGTGAAAGGAGTTCCTTTGCAAGTTGCAGTGACGGATCCATCGGAGTTGTTGGATCACGCCGATGAAGCGACTTACATTAGTCACCCTCGGACGGCATTGCCTTATGTTTCCATGAAAGTGAAAGAGGCTGCTCATCGCAATGAACTGGCGCCGCAATGGCAAGCGGTATTGACATATTACGAAGAAGATCCACTTTGGTCTTCTGTTCTGCATGATATTACGACGTCGATGAAAGAGCGGAACCGCACGGAACGGTTAGCACCTACGTTAACAGAAGGCTTGTATGGAAAATCGTTCGTATCGAGTGTTTCGCGCGTTGAATCGTATTATAGCTGTCCGTTCCAGCATTTTGCATCGTATGGATTAGGTTTACAGGAGCGGATGGAGTATACGTTGGAAGCTCCTTCAATCGGGGATTTGTTCCATGCGGCATTAAAATGGATTTCGGATGAAATGAATCGAAGTGGTAGGTCATGGGCGGAGTTGACGAAGGAAGATTGTTGGGCGCTAGCCAAGGGAGCGATGGACGCAATTACTCCGTTGTTTTTCAATCGGATATTACTGTCGACAAGCCGTTACCAGTATATCCGCCGGAAATTGACGCATATTTTGACGCGGACGATGTATGCGCTCGGCAAGCAGGCGACGACAAGCTCGTTCAAGCCGGTGGCAATTGAAGCGGCATTTGGGCCAGGAGAGCCGTTGCCGCCACTGTCAATTCCACTTCGTCGTGGCAATCAAATGAATTTACGCGGACGTATTGACCGAATTGACGCGACCGAAATTGATGGCAAGAAATACTTACGAATTGTCGACTACAAATCATCAGCAAAGCAGTTGGATTTGACCGATGTCTATTACGGTATCTCCTTGCAAATGTTGACGTATTTAGATGTAGCGGTTGAACATGCGGAAGAGTGGATTGGGTTTAAAGCGGATCCTGCGGGTGTCCTTTATTTGCATATCCATAACCCGATGCTTCGGTCCGAACTGGAAATGACCGAGGCAATGATAGAGCAGGAAATGATCAAGTCCTATAAGATGCGGGGCTATTTGTTAGATGAGCCTGAAGTTGTCATGGGAATGGATGCGCAAATTGGCAAGACTTCAGCTGTCATCCCTGCCGCATTTAAGACAGACGGTTCATTCACAAAAGCATCGAAAGTTTTGTCGACGGATGATTTGCATGTCGTCAGGAAATTTGTGCGACATCGGCACCAACAGGCGGGAGATGGCATGTTAGCGGGCGATACACGGGTCTATCCCTATAAATTGAAGGACCGGATGCCTTGTCAGTTTTGTTCGTATCAATCCGTTTGTCAATTCGATCCAACTGATCCTGAGCAGGCGTACAGGCAATATGATTCGATGGATGCCGAGCAAACACTTGAAAAGATGCGAGAGGATGTGAATGATGATGGACATTCCAATTAAACCGGCAGACGTGACGTTTACGGATGCACAGTGGAAAGCGATCTGGGCGACAGGGAAAGATGTGCTCGTGTCAGCTGCGGCTGGATCTGGGAAAACAAAAGTGTTGATTACCAGAATGATTCAGAAAGTATTGAATGAGCAAGACCCGATTGACGTCGACCAATTGCTCGTTGTCACATTCACGAATGCTGCGGCTGCAGAAATGCGTCATCGGATGGCAGGTGCGTTAGAAGAGGCGATTGCTGAAAAACCAGCGTCCATCCATTTACGACGACAGTTGAGTCTGTTGAATAAAGCCCAGATTTCCACTTTGCACTCGTTCTGTCTAAATGTAGTGCGTCAGTATGCCTATTTGATTGATATCGACCCAGGCTTTCGGATTGCAGATACAACGGAAGCAGCTTTGTTACGCGATGATACGATTGGGGAAGTGCTTGAGGATGCGTATAATGCCGACAATCCTGAAGCAATGTATCGTTTAGCGGATAGCTTTACGTCCGATCGGAACGACCAGTCAATTGAAAAACTGATCGACAAACTTTATGACTATTCAAGAGTGCATCCTTCTCCTGAACGATGGCTCCGCATGTTACCGATGCAATATGAAATTGGTGAAGGTGTCTCGATTGATGAATTAGCGTTCATTGACCCGTTGAAAACAGCGATTCGCCACACATTGGAAGAGGCAATTGCTTTGACGGAAGATATGAAACGGATCGCTTTGTTGCCTGAAGGTCCGGAACCACTCGCTGTAACGGCGGATGCGGACTTGCAATGGCTGTTGGAAGCGAAACGCCGGATAGATGAGGGGACTTGGGAAGATACGTACCATTTCTTCGGTTCGTTGACATGGGTGAAAGCGGGAACGATTCGCAAAAATACGTGTGATGAAGAACTGGCGAAGCGTGCGAAAGCGATACGTGATTCCGTTAAAAAAATCATCAATACGTTGAAAGAGTCCTATTTTACAAGAACACCGAAGCGTCTGCTCGATGAAATCCGATTAATGGCACCGAGTATGCATTCGCTTGTAGAGTTGGTCATCGATTTTGGTGAGCGGTATAAACAAGTGAAAATGGATCGGGGACTTGTAGACTTTTCCGATTTGGAGCATTTTGCGTTAATGATTCTCGCGGAAGAAAGAGACGGTGAATGGGTTCCTTCTGATATCGCGATGGACTACTTAAATCGTTTTGCGGAAGTGCTTGTGGATGAGTATCAAGATGTCAATTTATTACAGGAAGCGATTATCCAGCTTGTGAAACGGGGGAGCGAAGCGGATGGGAACTTGTTCATGGTTGGTGATGTGAAACAATCCATTTATCGGTTCCGTCTGGCAGAGCCTGGTTTATTCCTCGGGAAATATAATCGATTTACGACAGATGACGGCGAACAAGGACTAAAAATCGACTTGAACGCAAACTTCAGAAGTCGCAAGGAAGTGTTGGATGCGACAAATTATGTCTTTTCTCAAGTGATGGGGAAACGTGTCGGAGAAGTTGAATATGATGAGGCGGCTGCCTTGAAATATGGTGCCAAGTATCCCGAAAAGGAAACTGCAGCCACGCTTACGCTACTGTACGAAGCTGATGAAGAGGAGCTTGACGATGAAGCAACAGAGCTCGTTGGCCAAAGTTTAAAAAGTTCGCAAGCCGAAGCGCGTTATATGATTCAACGCATTAAAAGCTTGATGGCTTCGGGGGAAGAAGTGACGGATGCTTTTTCGGATAAACGGCGTCCGTTAAAATATAGTGATATTGTCATTCTTATGCGTTCGATGACGTGGTCTGGCGAAATAGCAGAAGAATTCAAGTTGGCAGGGATTCCGATTTACGCTGAATTGTCCCGTGGTTATTTTGAAGCGATTGAAGTGATGATTATGCTGAACACCTTGCGTGTCATTGATAATCCTTACCAAGATATTCCACTTGCTTCCGTCTTGCGTGCTCCGTTTGTCGGCATGACAGAGAATGAGTTGGCGCAAGTCCGATTAGCAGCGAAGAATAAACCTTTCTACGATGCATTAAAGCATTTTATGGCGACGGGAGGAGCAGGTATTGATCCCGTCACACAACAGAAATTGCAACGGTTTTTCTTGCAGTTTGAAGATTGGCGCAATTTAGCTCGTCGCGGTTCGTTGTCCGAGCTTATTTGGCAAGTGTACGCAGATACACACTATTACGAAATTGTTGGCGCAATGCCAAATGGCAAGCAACGGCAAGCGAACTTACGCGCCTTGCATGACCGTGCGATTGATTATGAAAAAACATCTTTCAGAGGATTGTTCCGTTTTCTTCGCTTCATCGACAGAATGCAAAAACGAGGAGATGACCTAGGAGCTGCTCGTTACGTTAGTGATACGGAAGATGTTGTGCGAATCATGACCATCCATTCATCCAAAGGGCTCGAATTCCCATATGTGTTCGTAGCAGGAACAGGTCGCCAATTTAATAAGATGGATTTCAATGAACCGTATTTATTTGACCAGCATTTTGGTCTTGCGGTAAAGGCAATCGATCCCGATTTACGCATTACGTATACATCGCTTCCGTTTTTAGCGATGAAGGAAAAAAAGCAATTGGAAATGCGGGCGGAAGAAATGCGTGTGTTATACGTAGCGATGACGCGGGCGAAAGAACATCTGGAACTTGTTGCCACTGTAAAAGACATTGAGAAGACGATGACGAAATGGCAAGATGCACAACTGATTGAGCCGGGTTCAATGTTACCGGAATATACGCGCTCAAGAGCAAACGGGTATTTGGATTGGATTGGACCTGCAGTTGCAAGGCATGCCGATTTTGAATTGTTCGGTGTAACGAATGGCGGTAGACTAATAGCGGATGATTCAAAATGGAAAATTGCAGCGTATCCGACGGCGTCTTTCTTAGAGCCGGCAGAAGAGGAAATTACCGTAGAAGAGAAAGAGATCGTTGGTTCGGAGGAAGTAAATGATGACTGGGTAGCCGAAGTGAAACGCAGATTCGATTACCGGTATCCGCATGGAGCATCTGTGCAGAAACGTTCAAAACAGACCGTTAGTGAACTGAAACGGTTAGCACAGCTTGAGCAAGATGGTACGTATGATAATTTCTTTTCTACATTGGATGATGAAGTGAGTACACCCTATTTGCATGCACGTCCATCGTTCATGCAAACGCGAGCATTATCGAGTGCGGAAATCGGATCAGCGATGCATACGATTATGCAACATATTGACCTCACTTCAAAGCCGACGGTTCAGGATGTTGCTCGATTTGTGACGGAATTGACTACACGGCAATTATTGACGCCTGAAGAAGCAAATGCTGTAGATGTGAATGCGATCGTAACATTCTTTTCGACGAACATGTATGATCGATTGTCCGCTTCGGCAACAGTCCTACGTGAAGTTCCGTTTACGTATGCGTATGATGCAGAAGACGGGGATCATCAGATATTACAAGGGATCGCGGATTGTTTATTCCAGGAAAAGGACGGATGGGTGCTGCTTGATTACAAAACCGATCGTGTCCGTGGGCAGCTTGCTTCCGTTGAGTCGTTAACAGTGGAGATGCAAAAACGATACGGCATACAGTTGAGCCTTTATAAAAAAGCGATCGAATCGATTGCGAAAATACACATAAAAGAAATGGTCCTCTACTTATTTGACGGGGAGAGGGTTGTGAATGTTCAGGAGGAATCTGTTTGAAAGTTTCACCAACATTGTTAGGGAATCGAATTGAGTCATTGGATATGTTGAGGGGTTTTGCACTCCTCGGTATCTTTATTGCAAATATGCTTACTTTCCATTCTCCCTATTTTTATATTGATCCACATACGTATTTCAGTACGCCTGGTGATCAATTTTCTTATAAAATTATTAGCATTTTCGTAGAAGCGAGTTTCTATCCGATTTTTGCGATGCTGTTCGGTTATGGTTTGCAAATGCAGTACGAAAAGTCTGTTGTGAATAAAACACCATTTGCGCCGATTATGGCAAAGCGTCTCGCAATTTTAATGGCATTCGGACTGATACACGCGCTATTCATATGGTCCGGTGATATTTTGTTTACGTATGCAATTATGGGGTTCATCATGATTGGGGTTGTGAGAATACCTAAAAAATGGCTCCTACCCATTGCGCTCGTCGTTTATTTAATTCCAACGTTTTTGCTCATTGGGGGGACTTATTTTGTAACAAAAATGTTTCCAGATGACCTGATGGAAGGCTATTCAGACATCCAACGCATTGAACAAGCGATTACAGCATACGGACATGGCTCGTATGTCGATGCACTATTGTTCCGGATTCCAGAATGGCTGCTAATAGGTTTGCCGGCGATGTTCATGGGTGTTTTTATGGTGCTTCCGTTAATTATGCTCGGTGCAGTATTTGCAAAGGTGAAGTTGTTTGAACGTGCAGCACAGTTCAAAGGCAGAATCGCACTTGTTACACTCCTTTCATTCGTTGTAGGTATTGTCATTAAATCATTGCCGTATCTTGATGAGCCGACGTACTACTACAAACTCACTCAGCAATTGATCGGTGGGCCGATTTTAGCGATCGGATATGCAGGTGTCATTTTGTTGTTATGTCAATTGCCGATTTTCCAAAAAGTATTCCGGCCAATTTCAAAAGCAGGTCGTATGTCTTTGACGACTTACTTGACGCAATCCATCGTTGCAACATTAATTTTCTACAATTATGGGTTCGGTTTGTATGGAAAAGTGGACATTGAGACGGGAACGTTAATGGCGATTGGCATCTTCATTCTACAAGTGATTTTTGCCGAATTGTGGCTGATGAAGTTTAAGATGGGTCCATTTGAATGGATATGGCGTAAAGTGACGTATGGAAAGAATCTGACGAAAAAAGAGGAGAAAGTGCAAGTTTTGTAGAAATAAAGGAGACAGCTACAGTCATCGTTAGCTAGTAGTTTGTGCAGGGAAGAAATCAAACAAGGAAGGTAGGGCTAGCACATGAAACTTTTATCGTTCCGGTATGAAGGGAACATCTTATTCGGTCCGAAAGTGAAGAAAGAGGAAGCGGTCTGGGATGTACGATCCATTGCAGAGGCTTTTGGCGAAACAGATTTCCCGACAACAATCATCGAGGGCATCAAAGAAGGGCTACAGTTTGTTGAGAAGGTGAGAAAACTGACTGAACAAGCGAAGACGAGTGAGAATCCGGAACAGTTCAAACATGACTTTACGAAAATCGAATGGTTATCGCCTGTGCCACGAACACCTAAAAACGTTTTGTGTGTCGGTAAGAACTATGCTGACCATGCAGCTGAAATGGGTAGTGATGCACCACCTGAGAAATTAATGATCTTCACGAAATCACCGACTGCAATTGCTGCAGATGAACAGGTGCTACCTGTCCATGCCGAAGTTACGCAAAACTTGGATTACGAAGGCGAGTTAGCTGTCGTTATCGGTAAGAAAGGACGCAATATCCCGAAACAACTTGCCTATGATTATGTTTTTGGGTATTCCATTGCAAATGACATTACAGCAAGAGATATCCAATCGGCTCATAAACAATATTTCTTAGGCAAGAGTTTAGACGGATCTTGTCCAATCGGGCCGTACATTGTGACCAAAGATGAGCTCCCAAATCCGCATAATCTTAGCATTGTGACAAAAGTGAATGATGAAGTACGCCAAAATGGCCATACAGCAAATATGATCTTTAAAATAGATGAATTGATTGTGGAGATATCGAAATACGTAACACTGGAACCGGGAGATGTTATTTTGACAGGTACGCCTGCTGGTGTCGGAAAAGGAATGAATCCACCGAAATTTTTGCGTGCTGGCGATACGGTGCAAATTGCTGTAGAGGGAATTGGCACACTTGTAAACCGCTTTGCCTAAGCGTATTTTAGTGCGATTAGGTTTGCGAATATGGTAGGATTAAAGGGTAAAGACAATAAATGAGGTGAATCACTTGGGCTTTTTATCAGACACGACCCATTTTCATATTTTCACATGGGTAGTCGGCATTATCGTTTTTCTCGTTGCTGCAGTGATGGCGAACGGGACAAAAGGCAAAAAAATTACACATATGATTGCACGCTTATTTTATGTGCTCATCCTTCTATCTGGCGTACTGCTATTCATTAAAGGAATGGATTACGGTAGAGGCGCAGAGTACGGCATCAAATTCCTGCTCGGCTTATTGACGATCGGCATGATGGAAATGGTGCTCGTTCGTTCTACAAAAGGGAAAAACGTTACCCTATTTTGGATTCTTTTCTTCGTATTCCTATTTGCAACAATGTTCTTCGGTTTTAAATTACCGATGGGCTGGGAGTTGTTTTAAGGTACAGAAGGTCCAACTCTATTGATGTACTGTGATCGAAAACCGTCAGCTAATCATGCTGACGGTTTTTACTTGGACAAAAATTGGAGACTGCTGACGTTTTCCTCCATTCACAAATTCGACTCAATTCCAGACGTCCGACATTTTTTTCATTTCATTACATGGCGTGGAAAGCATCCATTTGATAAAATGGCTAAAGATAGCTTGTCGAGGAGGCTTTTTTTGTGAAAGGTAAACGTATAAGTAGTGTTATCGCCATTTTTTTACTGTTCATTTCAACGATGCTGCCGACAGAAGCAGCTGCTTCTGCTGAACGCACGTTGAAGGATGAAAGTATATATGACTTATTAGTAGACCGGTTTAATAATGGGATCGGTACGAATGATGTAGACGTGGATGCAACAAATCGTCATGCGTTCAATGGTGGGGACTTTGCAGGGATCCAGTCGAGGTTGCAACATATTTCTGAAATGGGCTTCACGATGATTTCAATTGGGCCTGTGTTTGAAACGGACACGTATGATGGCACACAAGCACGGTCTTACGAAAAGTTGGAACCGCATTTTGGAACCGCTGAAGAATTAACAAGTTTAGTAAAAGCAGCACATGAAAAAGACATAAAGGTCATAGCAGATTTCCCCATGAATGACGTGAGTAAACAGCATGACTGGGTAAAGAATGAACAATTTTTATATACTGAAACGACTGACGGTACAATTCAATGGGATTCAAATGATGATGCCCTCCAGCAAGCGTTACTTCAAGCGGTCGTAGATTTTGTGACTACACACGATTTAGATGGGGTCCGATTGACAAAGTTGGAAGGCTATTCGGATGCATTTGTAAATGAAGTGATTGCAGTCGTCCATGAAACGAAAGCAGGCGCCTATGTTATCACAAATGAGGAGAGCGATGCGGACTTCGATGCGACGCGGCACATCGCTCAAGAAGATGCACTCCGCCAAGCATTTACGAAAACCGATGCGAACTCATCAGGTATTGATATTTTTACCGATGCAAATGCAACGAATATTATCCAACTTGACGATTTGTCCGGTTCCCGGTTAACGTATGAAATGGTTGAAGCAAGAATGTTCCCACCGACTCGATGGAAAGTAGCCGTAACGGCATTATTCACGTTGCCAGGGGTGCCTTTAATGACATATGGCTCGGAAATTGCAGTAAACGGTAAAGAAGCTCCAGATAGTCACCCATTGCTCAATTTTAAAACCGATATGGAATTAAAAGACTTGATCGGTAATTTAAATACGCTGCGAAACCAATCGGAAACGCTTCGCAATGGTGATTTCAAAATGTTGCACAATCAAGATGGTTTTATGGTTTACACAAGAACTTCAGAAGACGAAACGTGGTTAATTGCTGTTAATAACACGTCAAAAACGGTTGATATTAAAATTCCGGCAGAGCAAATCGGTGAGAAAAAGAAATTACGCGGCTTGCTGGACAGTGATTTGGTGAAAGAAACAGACGACGGGTATTTCCACGTCGTGTTAGACCGGGAACTAGCAGAAGTATATATTGCTGATGAAGACAAAGGATTTAATATACCGTATTTAATTGCCTCGCTTCTTGTTTATATACTCTTTTTAACGTTCCTTTTCCTTGTCATTAAGAAAGGAAGAGCGCGTAGAAAAGCGGAAGGATGAATAAACGCCTTTTCATGACAGGTGGCAAGCCTGTCTGAAAAGGCGTTTTTCTTTATGCGTTCATTTCTTTATTCAAAAAGAAGATGGCGATTGTGCCAGGGCCAGCGTGTGACCCGATGACGGAACCAATCATATGGATTTCAGTTGCTTTTGGCTTAAAACGTTCTTCGATGAGTGCTTGAACTTCTTTGGCGGTCTGTAAGTCATCACCATGACTGATGGCAATCGTTTGGTTGGCTAAATTTACTCCACGCTCATCCATAAGGTCGATCATCCGTTTTAATACTTTTTTGCGACCGCGATGTTTTTCAATCGGTACGAGTTTGCCGCTTTCTACATGAAGCAACGGTTTAATATTCAATAATCCACCGATGAATGCACTTGCTTTTGACACCCGTCCGCCTTTCGCCAAATAATCTAAATCCTCTACTGTAAATAAATGCTCCATATGAGCAGCCATATGGCGAATTTTGCGTTCGATTGTCCGGATATCGTCACCTGCATCCCGTAAACGAACAGCCTCTTTTACGAGAAGTCCATGGCCAAGCGAAGCGCATCGCGAATCAATGATAATCATATTCATACTCGGATTAACTTCTTTTACTTGGTCTCGCATCATGACTGCTGTATTGTACGTACCTGATAATTCGGATGAAAAAGCGATATACAGTCCATCTTCTCCGCTTTTTGCTAACTCCTTCCACGTATTGAGCAACAGTTCCGGAGAGGCTTGCGACGTTTTTGGATGCTTTCCACTACGTATTGCGGAGTAGATTTCTTGCGCATCAATTTCGGTAATATCATCAAACTCTTTGTCATCTACTAATACTTTCAATGGAATTAGCGTTACATTGTTTTCTTCAAAAAATGATTTCGGTAAATCTGAACCACTATCCGCAAAAATTCTCATAACTACCCCTCATTTCTATAGTTTTAAGCGTTCCTTTAAGAACGCTGCAATTCCATCTTCGTTGTTCGTCATCGTCACTTCATTTGCAATCGATTTTAATCGGTCAATTCCATTGCCCATGGCGACTCCCGTACCTGCATAATCGATCATTTCAAGGTCGTTGTCTTCATCGCCGAACGCGATGATCCGTTCCCGCGGGATGTCGAGCCATTTGGAAACATGTGAAATCCCAACCGCTTTGTTCAACCCGTGGCGGACAATTTCAATGACATCAAAAGGAGCTCCCCATCGTCTATGGTCAATCACTTCTGCATGCACATCTGCTAAATGGCGTCTGATCGGATCGACATTTTTCGAGTCTGCATGAATGAGTAAACTTGTTGGATCGACTTGTAATGAATTGCGTATATCACCTGCTGTAATAATCGGCTCTCCAAATGTCAGTACATCGAGCATCTTCTCGTCGTGCACTTGCATATACACATCGTCCATCACTTCAGCAATGATATTGTGAAAACGAAAATCCTGCATTGCATCGACGACGTCCCTTACGACAGGTAAGGAAATCGTTTCGTGAATGGTTTGCCAATTCGTATCCGTTGGATTATGGACAAACGCACCATTAAAATTGACAATAGGTGTTTGTAAACCGAGTTGCTTGTAATAGACAGCGCTCGCTCGATACGGTCGTCCTGTTGCAATCATAATCTGATGCCCTTGTTCTTCTGCCAATTTCAAAGTATGTGCAGTTTTTTCTGAGATGATTTTTTCATCTGTCAATAATGTCCCGTCCAAATCGAGGACAATTAAATGCGGTTTCATTGAGTCGTCCCCCTCGTTGTTAAATATGTTTTTGAGTAATTGGCTTAGGCGTGTTGATTAACCAATTTGTGTGATATAAGAATATTCAATTTTCCTTGTAATCCTCGGTAAACACCGGATTTCCGCTCCAGGCGGACGCGTTCCGCGGGCACGGCTTCAGCCGCTTCCCTCGCTTCGCTCAGTCCAGGGTCTTCAGCTCGCGCTGTTCCCGCAGGAGTCGCCGCCTTCTGCTCCAATCCTGTTGAGCATTTTTTAAGTTAAAAGGCAAATAAGTTGCAGGTACAAGCCAACGGATTCGAAGGAGTCTACTTGTAGTAATTGGTTAATCAACAGACCTGTAATTGACTCTTATTATCTACTGTTCAGTGTAGCGTTATCATAAGGCGTAAGTCAAAAAATTCCGCCACACGCCTATTTTTTGTTTTTCTAGTAAAACTTTGTTACGATTTACTAAAAAGGTATAGAAGGTGTTTGCATGATTGTTAGAGAGGAACAATGGGGCAAGACGAATATCCCTTTATTACATATTGTGGATGAATCCCTGCAAAATAGCAACATTCCAGCTGTAATCTTCTTACATGGATTTACAAGTGCGAAAGAGCACAATTTACATTACGCATATAACATGGCCAAGCAAGGGCTCCGTGTCCTTCTGCCTGAAGCGCATTTGCATGGCGTTCGCAGTGAGCAGTTAGATGAAGTGCAATTAAGCCTTCGTTTTTGGGAAATCGTGTTAACGTCGATTGAAGAAATGGCAGTGTTGCACAATGAACTGCAACAAAGAGGGGTAACGAAAATTGGCATGGGGGGCACTTCCATGGGAGGCATTACGACGCTCGGTTGTTTGACGGCTTATCCGTGGATTGATGTGGCAACAGTCATGATGGGGGCACCCGGTTACGTCGAATTGGCGAAAGCACAAATTGCGCAATTTGAGAGAAGAGGTTTCAAGTTACCTATTTCAGATGAAGACCGTCAATCGTTGCTCGATACATTAGCATTTTTTGATATGACGAAACAACGTGAAAAATTAGCTGGGCGACCTGTATTTTTCTGGCATGGAAAGAATGATACGACGGTGCCTTATGAACCGACGTTTAATTTCTACAATGCCGCTAAAAAAGATTACATCAACCGACCAGAACGGTTCGAATTCATGACCGATTCAGAAGCGGGACATGCTGTTTCTCGAACAGGCATGTTGCGTTCGGTCGATTGGCTCGCAAGTTATTTGAATGAATAGCATAACCTTGCTATGATGAAGGGACAACGAAACGAAAGGGGTATTTGAATGAGCGAGGATATGAAAGGCAGCTTGATGGGTGCTCTTGAAAATGTCATCGACCCTGAATTAGGGATCGATATTGTCAATCTAGGACTTGTTTATGATGCGGAGTTAAACGAAGAAGGTACGGCGATTGTTACGATGACGTTAACTTCAATGGGCTGTCCGATGGGACCGCAAATTGTAGCGAACATTAAACAAGAACTTATGGAGCTTCCTGAAGTAAAAGATGTAGATGTAAATATTGTCTGGAGTCCACCATGGTCCCGTGACAATATGTCCCGCTATGCAAAAATGGCACTTGGCGTGCGCTAATTATACACCGAAGAGACTGTTTGACGATATGTCATGCAGTCTTTTTTTACTAGCTAAGGAGGAAATTCAATGAAAACAACAGACTTGTTTGACCAATACGGTGAAGAATTGACGCTTTGCTCGCTCACGTTTCATTCATTCGGCAAGCAGAAGCGCTTTTTTGGACCAATTGAAACAGTGCGTGTGTTTGAAGATAACGTCCTTGTTAGGGAAACCCTTGAGCAAATGAATGAAGGAACAGTTCTTGTCGTAGACGGTGGAGGTTCTGTTAGATGTGCATTGCTTGGAGACCAATTGGCGCAAATTGCCGAAACACGTAAAGTAGCAGGTATCATCATGAATGGATGTGTGCGTGATACGGCCGAATTAGCAGCACTTGATGTAGGAATCCTGGCAATTGGAAAGAATCCGATTCGTAGTAAAAAGGAAGGGAAAGGCGAGCGGTCAGTTTCTTTGTTTTTTGGTGATGTCAATTGGACGCCCGGGCATTATGTTTATGCGGACGAGGATGGGGTACTCGTATCACCAAGAAAACTTCATTAACGATTTAACGCGTTCAGTACATGCAAAAAACTTTACGTTTTGATCATTTTTGACTATACTATAATTAATCAAAGATAGTCAAAGTCAAACAGTTGAGGTGATAGATGAATGAGAATGGATAGCGTACAAGAAGATCAAAAAACGCCGTTGGAACAATTTGGACGAAATTTAGTGGAAGACGTACGAAAAGGGAAGATGGATCCGGTCATTGGACGGGATGAAGAAATTCGCAATGTCATCCGGATTTTATCTAGAAAAACAAAAAACAACCCTGTCCTTATTGGAGAACCAGGCGTTGGGAAAACAGCAATTGTCGAAGGGCTTGCCCAACGGATTGTAAAAGGTGATGTGCCTGAAGGACTTAAAAATCGCCAAATTTTCGAGTTGGACATGAGCTCGCTCATTGCAGGAGCGAAATACCGTGGTGAATTTGAAGAGCGGTTAAAAGGTGTCCTGAAGCAAGTGAAAGAGAGCGAAGGGGAAATTATTCTCTTCATTGACGAAATCCATACAATTGTCGGCGCGGGTAAAACAGACGGTGCGATGGATGCCGGTAACATGTTAAAACCGATGCTTGCGCGTGGTGAACTGCATTGTATCGGTGCGACGACGCTTGATGAATACCGCATGTATATCGAAAAAGATCCAGCTCTCGAGCGTCGATTCCAACAAGTGCTCGTTCGTGAACCGTCTGTAGAGGATACGATTTCAATTTTACGTGGGTTGAAGGAACGCTTCGAACTCCATCATGGTGTCAGAATTCATGACCGTGCGCTTGTGGCGGCAGCAACATTATCTGACCGTTATTTGACGGAGCGTTTCATGCCGGACAAAGCGATTGACCTAATGGATGAGGCGAGTGCAATGATCCGGACTGAAATCGATTCAATGCCTCAAGAACTAGACTCGGTAACGCGGAGAATCATGCAGCTAGAAATTGAAGAACAAGCATTACGGAAAGAAAAAGATGCGATGAGTCAGACGCGTCTTGCAACATTACGGGATGAATTGCAGGAATTAAAGGATTCATCTGCCGAGATGCGAGAACAATGGGATAAAGAAAAAGAGGCGTTGAACAGTATCCAAACGAAGCGTGAACAACTCGATCGTTATCGTCGGGAGCTTGAAGATGCACAAAATCGTTTTGATTTGAATAAAGCGGCAGAACTCCAATACGGAAAAATTCCTAATTTGGAGAAGGAGTTACAAGAACTTGAAGCTTCTCTCGTCGATCAAGATTCAACCCGATTACTCCGAGAAGAAGTGACGGAAGAGGAAATCGCAACGATTGTCGCGAGATGGACTGGCATTCCTGTGACGAAACTTGTAGAAGGGGAAAGGGAAAAATTGCTTCGACTGCGTGAAACGTTGGAAGAACGTGTCGTTGGGCAAGACGATGCCGTGCAACTTGTAACAGAAGCAGTTTGGCGAGCGCGCGCAGGTATTAAAGACCCGAATAAGCCAATTGGTTCTTTCCTCTTCCTTGGGCCGACGGGAGTAGGGAAAACAGAATTGGCGAAAACGTTAGCGGCGACTCTTTTTGACTCAGAAGATCACTTCATTCGAATTGATATGTCGGAATACATGGAGAAGCATAGTGTGTCCCGTCTAGTCGGTGCACCTCCCGGTTATATCGGATATGAGGAAGGCGGACAGTTGACGGAAGCGGTTCGGCGCAACCCTTATTCCGTTGTGTTGCTCGACGAAATTGAAAAAGCACACCCGGATGTGTCGAACATCCTGCTTCAAATCTTAGACGACGGTCGCATAACCGATTCTCAAGGTAGACTTGTCAATTTTACAAATACCGTCGTTATCATGACATCGAACATCGGATCGACGTATTTACTAGACGGTCAGTTTGACTCGGATGAACATGCCGCAGAAGACTTAGTCATGGCGGAGTTGCGAAGACATTTCAAACCGGAGCTACTAAACCGAATGGATGACATTATCATTTTCCATTCATTATCTGGAGACACGTTCCGTTTGATCGCCGGTAAAATGCTTGATGATTTGGCGAAACGACTCGATTCACAAGATGTTGAGTTGGTGTTCGATGATGCGGTCCTAGATTGGATTGTAGATCAAGGGACCGACGCGGATTTTGGTGCTAGACCATTAAAACGGTTCATCCAACGCCATGTCGAAACGGCTGTGGCTAAAGAAATCATTAAAGGTGACTTGAAAGACGGGCAAAAGTTGATGCTTGAGATGGTCAACGGAGCGTTACAAGTGGAAAAAGTATAATGAAAAATGCTTGGGTAGTCGGTTCAAAGGCTATTCAAGCATTTTTTTGTACAAAAAAACCGCCCTCTGTAAGGACGGTTCCGGTTGCTCAGTAATCTGCTACTTCCTCATCTGACATAGTAGATGTAATAACGAGAATGATTGCTCCAAGAACAACAGAAGCGATGACACCACTCATGAAGTCGAAATGTGGGATTCCAGCGATTGATCCTGCAACATAATTCAACATGGTCACTAAAAGGAAAGACCATACGAAAGCCATAATATATTTCATCAGATTCACCTCGACAATACTTATTCATTAATTATCATACCATAGCCCATACATTCATCAAACAAAATAATGTACACTTTCCACATTCTTTGGCAAAATCGTGTCTGCATATTGAAAAGTATAGGCACATCTTTTATAATTAATACCAGGTACTAATAATAGATGATAAGGAACGGGGTATGTGAAATGAACGCAGGGTTGATAGGTGTCGGGAAGTATGTCCCTTCTCAAATTGTTACGAATAAAGACTTGGAAGCACGTATTGATACGACGGATGAATGGATTCGTACACGTACTGGAATTGAAGAAAGACGCATTGCTGAAGCAGATATGGATACATCAGATATGGCGTACCATGCAGCGGTAAGTGCAATTGAAAACGCAGGTCTTCAGCCTGAAGACATCGGCATGATTTTAGTGGCGACCGTAACAGGTGATCGTCCATTCCCGTCTGTTGCAACGATGATTCAAGAGCGTTTAGGGGCAAGAAATGCGGCCGCGATGGATGTATCTGCAGCTTGTGCAGGGTTCATGTATGGCGTTGTAACAGCGAAACATTTTGTCGAAGCAGGAACGTATAAGCATGTTCTTGTCGTCGGCGTAGAAAAGTTATCCAAAATTACGGATTGGGAAGATCGTAATACAGCAGTGCTATTTGGAGATGGAGCCGGTGCTGCAGTTGTAAGTGAAGTGAGTGAGGGCCGAGGAATCTTATCGTTTGAACTCGGTGCGGATGGTGTAGGCGGCAAATACCTTTACCAAGACAAATACATTCAAATGAATGGTCGTGAAGTGTTTAAATTTGCTGTTCGCCAAATGGGTGAGTCGGCTGTAAGTGTGACGGAAAAGGCCGGATTGACGACTGATGACGTTGATTATTTAATTCCTCACCAAGCAAATATCCGGATTATGGAAGCATCACGTGAGCGTTTAGGCCTGCCTGTTGAGAAAATGTCCAAAACCGTCCATAAATATGGCAACACGTCAGCTGCTTCAATACCTATTTCTTTGGTAGATGATTTAGCAGAAGGTCGCGTTAAAGACGATGACATTATCGTGTTGGTCGGTTTCGGCGGCGGATTGACTTGGGGCGCGCTTTGCATTAAATGGGGAAAATAAGTGAACATTATTATATAATGAATAAGAATTGAAAAGTCATCTAGGTGTACGACTTTAATCTACTTGCTTGTTGAGTAGGCTGAACGGTTAAATTTTGTTATTTAATTACTAGTTTTTAATGAAGGGGAGTTTTGAGTATGGAAAAACGTCGAGTTGTCGTAACGGGAATCGGAGCTGTCTCTCCTGTCGGAAATTCTGCTGAAGCATCTTGGGAAGCGGTCATTAATGGAAAATCTGGAATCGGGCCACTGACAAGACTAGATAGCGAGCAGTTCCCAGTGAAAGTAGCAGCAGAAGTGAAAGACTTTGACATTGAAGAATACTTACCACGGAAAGAAGCGCGAAAAATGGACCGTTTTACGCATTATGCAATGGCGGCATCCATTATGGCGATGAAAGATGCAAATCTTGAATTGGACGAGGAAACTGCTTACCGTACAGGCGTATGGATCGGTTCAGGAATTGGTGGAATGGAAACGCATGAACAGCAGTTTAAAACGTTTATGGAAAAAGGATATCGCCGTGTGAGTCCTTTCTTCGTCCCAATGATGATTCCGGATATGGCCTCTGGTCAAGTTTCCATCCATTTTGGCGCGAAAGGCATCAATTCGTGCACAGTAACTGCTTGTGCATCTGGAACGAACTCTATCGGTGATGCGTTTGAAGTGATTAAACGTGGAGATGCGGACGTCATGATCACAGGTGGAGCAGAAGCACCAATTACAACGATGTCTGTTGCTGGTTTCTGCGCAAACACTGCACTATCGTTAAACCCAGATCCTGCAACCGCATCCCGTCCATTTGATAAAGAGCGTGACGGATTTGTCATTGGTGAAGGTGCGGGTATCTTAATCCTTGAAGAATACGAGCACGCAGTAAAACGTGGCGCGAAAATTTACGCGGAATTAGTAGGTTACGGTTCTACAGGTGACGCGCATCACATTACGGCGCCAGCACCTGAAGGGGAAGGCGGCGCGCGTGCAATGCGACAAGCATTGGAAGAAGCTGAAATTACGCCTGAAAAAATCGATTACATTAATGCGCACGGTACGAGCACACCGTACAACGATCTATTTGAAACAATGGCTGCCAAAACCGTATTTGGCGAACATGCATACAAGCTTGCAATGAGCTCAACGAAGTCCATGACGGGTCACCTTTTAGGGGCAGCAGGTGGTTTGGAAGCAATCTTTACGGTAAAGGCTTTACAAGAAGGCATCTTGCCGCCAACGATGAATTATGTCAATGAAGATCCGGAATGCGATCTCGATTACGTTGTGAATGAAGCACGCAAAGTTGATATCGACTATGCAATGAGCAACTCACTCGGATTTGGCGGACATAACGCATCACTTGTGTTTAAGAAAATAGGATGAAGATCGACTGATTGACTGCAAACCTGATTTTTTGGGTTTGCAGTTTTTTTATGCTGGGATTCTGCTGCTAAGTTTGCGGCGTTCTTGGGGATTATGCGGCGAAACGTGGTTAGTATGCGGCGTTTTAGCTGATTATGCGGCAAACTCGGTCAATATGCTGTGTTTCCAGTGTTTATGAGCCGTTTGACAAAGTTATGAGCTGTTTTGAAGGAAAATGTTGAATACCGTTTTCCATTTTACAAAATGAATCATTGTCCAAATCTGAGTACTCTACCTGAATCAATCCATCTCCTATGACCCGATCCGCGGGCAAGCACCACGTCATACCCCACAAAAATTTGCGCCGAATGGTTTTTGACAAACTAAGTCTTTTCCTCACTGTAACAATTACATCTTTATTCCCAACAAAACAATCCCCTTTTAGATCAGTAGTCTAAAAGGGGATTGACCGTTCATACAATGGAAGAAAAAAGGGCGATGTACATGACGCGAATCTTTCTCTTTCTTCTCAGTTACGGACTCATTGTTGTAACCGTCTCGCACATGATTTTTTACTTCAACTATTTATCGTTAGGCTATAGCTGGAAGCAAATTTTCTTGTTCATCATTCAAACCGCAGACTTCACACTCTTTGTTTTGGCTGTTATCTTACTCCTATTGACCGTCTTCTTCCGAGCCCCATCGCAGACTCCATTTTTCTAAACGTCTCTGTTGCAATGGCATTCGCTTTTTCGGCGCCTTTATCCAAATAAGCATCCAGTTCCGGTGAGTTCAATAACTCCTCATACCTTTGTTGAATCGGTGTTAAGTGGTTAATGACTGCTTCTGCGACGCCCGCTTTAAACGCGCCGTAGCCAAGGCCTTCATACTTCGATTCAAGCTCTGCGATAGAAACACCGGTCAAAGCAGATTCAATCGTCAATAGATTGGATACGCCTGGTTTGTTTTCAACATCGTACTTCACAATACCGTCTGAATCCGTGACCGCACTTTTGATTTTCTTTTCAATTTGTTTTGGCGTGTCTAACAAGGAAATCGTTCCTTTTTTATTCGGATCAGATTTACTCATTTTTTTCAAAGGATCTTGTAAAGATTTAATACGTGCGCCACTTTTAGGAATGCGTACTTCAGGAATTGTCAGGACATTTCCGTAGCGCTTGTTAAAACGCTCCGCTAAGTCACGTGTTAACTCAACGTGTTGTTTTTGATCGTCCCCAACAGGCACAATATCCGTGTTGTAGATTAAGATATCGGCAGCCATGAGCGGTGGGTACGTAAGAAGTGCTGCAGAAACGCCTTCTTTTCCATCGGATTTATCTTTAAATTGTGTCATCCGTTCGAGCTCACCGATATACGAAATACATTGCATCATCCATCCAGCTTGCACATGTGCAGGCACTTCAGATTGGATGAACAGGATGGATTTCTCTGGGTCAATGCCACTCGCGATGTAAATTGCTGCGAGTGAACGAATTGTCCGTGCTAATTCGTCAGGGTCTTGTTGCACCGTAATTGCGTGTTGATCGACAATGCAAAAACGACATTCGTATTCGTGTTGGAGCTCTGTAAATTGCTTAAATGCCCCGATATAGTTCCCTAATGTCACTGTACCTGTAGGCTGTACGCCTGAGAAAATGGTTTTCATTAAAACGCCTCCTTAAAATAAAAAAAACACCAGTCATCCCTAAAAAAGGGACGACTGATGTGTATCAACCGTGGTACCACCCGAATTGACCTGTGTGCAGGCCACTCAACACCCTTAACGCGGGAAACGTGAAATGCTAATCAGGTGCGTACACCCTTTCACAAATCAAGCTCAGGAATCCACTTCTTCTTGTGTGTCCTACCTGTTTGCACCAACCACAGGCTCTCTTGAAAGTCACAACAAGCGTACTCTTTCCGTCTTTGCTTTTTGCAAGATAATTGTCAATAGTATAGTACGGCAACCGATACAATGCAATAGAAAAGTTTCGTTTAGTTAAATGGAATTTTATCCTTGTCACTCTTTCAATCGTTCTACTCGGCAAGAAAGGTGTTGATTCGCGAATAAAATAGGTTTTTCAACAAGAAATGTAGGGAATAGATGATTTAGTCTATTCAATGGAATTTCGCTTTGATAGAATGAGGGGAGAGAGGATGGGTGTCATGAGAAATTTGAAAATAGCAAGCTCTTTCGTACTTGCTGCATCTCTCGCATTGCCGATGAGTGTGCAAGCTACTGAACAAAAAGATTCCGATAGCAGTTTTGCTGAACGTACATACGGTTTTAACGGGATAGACGAAAATGTTGTAGCGAGTTCTCAATTATTCCGATATGATTCCGGTCTTGTTTTTGAATACCCTGATGCAGTAAGAGGCATCTATGTCACTGGGCATTCGGCAGGGGGGTCTCGTTTTGAAAGATTGTTAAAATTACTGGATTCGACAGATTTGAATGCGATGGTAATTGACGTGAAAGACGATTATGGGAACTTGACGTACAAACCAGCAGAGGACTCTCCGCTCTATAAAAAAGATATTGGCAAGCCCTATATTAAAGATCCTCGAAAAATGCTAGAAACATTGGAAAAGCAAAAGGTCTATCCAATTGCTCGCGTTGTAGTTTTTAAAGACAGTGTACTTGCTAAACAACAGCCTGAATTGTCATTTAAAGATGGTGATAAAGTATGGGAGAATGGTAGAAAAGAAGCTTTTGTAAATCCATTCATGAAAGAAGTTTGGGATCATAATGTTGAAATAGCCATTGAAGCTGCCAAGATGGGCTTCCAAGAAATTCAGTTCGACTATGTCCGTTTCCCAGAAGGGTTTGAGAAACGTCATGAAACCTTGCAATACTCGATGGGTACTTATGCTGAATCAGACTTAGACCCTGTTCAACGAAGAGTGCAAGCCGTAACAGATTTTGTAGCGTATGCCAAAGAAAAATTGAAACCGTATGACGTAGACGTCTCCGTTGACATATTTGGGTACTCTGCGACTTTGCCGGAAGCCCCTGGAATCGGACAAAACTTCTCCAAAATCTCAGAGAATGTTGATGTCATCTCTTCGATGATTTATCCGAGCCATTGGACATCTTATTTCGGTATTGCAAAACCTGATCTTGAACCGTATCGACTTATAACTGAATACGCGAAAGTGGAAAATGCAAAACTTGGTGAGCTGGAAAATCCGCCAGTTTCGCGGCCATGGTTACAAGATTTTAGTGCGCCTTGGTTAGGGGCAGGCAACTACCTTCGCTACGGGAAGAACGAAGTGGAAGCACAAATCAAAGCGTTGAAAGATAATGGCATTAATGAATATCTTTTATGGAATGCAACTAATAACTATACGGAAGGTGTAGATTATACACCGTAATGAGATTCCCAGAGTCGATTCAAAGATTCTGGGATTTTTTCATTGAAACCTGAAACTTTTTGGAATGTGTATACGTACTATTACGTGAGAAGTGATTTTTCATTCATACAATCTAAATGAGAAAAGAAAATATTTAAGGCTTGTATGTTTAAATGTTATTTTCGGCGGGTATAACAGTAAAGAGGTAAAAGTAGTACATAGATTGACGGGCTACAAACTTGGTTATATTGCGGAAATGTGACAGGTGAAAATGGTGTTTCACTTTTTTAGTAAAAAGTGTATTCATTGAGAATGAATATGTGTATAATAAGAAGTATGTATGATACATTAAAATTATTCTAATTTAGTTTAACTACAATACAAATGAGCAAGACAATTGAAAGGAAGTGTCAGCGAATGGGAGTTACATTATTTACCTCACCTAGTTGCACATCATGTAGAAAAGCGAAGGCATGGTTGGAAGAACATGATATTCCATATTCTGAGCGCAATATTTTTTCAGAGCCTTTGAATATTAATGAAATTAAACAAATTCTTCGAATGACGGAAGATGGAACCGATGAGATCATCTCAACACGTTCAAAAATCTTCCAGAAATTGAACGTCGATGTAGAAAGCTTGCCGTTGCAACGTTTGTATGAGTTAATTCAAGAACATCCTGGTCTTTTGAGAAGACCAATCATACTAGATGAAAAGAGGCTGCAGGTAGGGTATAATGAAGATGAAATCAGACGATTCCTACCTAGAAAAGTAAGGGCCTATCAGCTGCTTGAAGCGCGGCGCATGGTAAACTAACTGAAGAAATAGTAATGCTGATAGGGAGTTGACGGATAATTCGCCAAAACCTATCAGCTTTTTCATTTTCCCCTTGCTTTGCCGGCTGATGTTCACTACAATGCTAATATCATGTCTTAACAGAAGAGAAACCCTTTCAAAATGGAAAGGACGGACATATAGTAAGAATAAGCATTGCAGGTATATTGCAAAAATACAGAAATGGGCATAAGCCTGTTATTAAGGAAGGGAGAGAGAAGGGATGGAAATAGAGCGTATCAATGATAATACTGTAAAGTTTTATTTATCGTATATAGATATAGAAGAACGAGGATTTACGCGCGAAGAAGTTTGGTACAATCGCGATAAAAGTGAAGAATTGTTCTGGGAGATGATGGACGAAGTTAACGATGAAACTGAATTTGAAGTAGAAGGACCGTTGTGGATACAAGTCCATGCGATGAATAATGGGATAGAAGTAACGGTTACCCGAGCTCAGTTGAACGAAGACGATGAATCTGAAGAAAGCTTTGGTTTAGTCGATCCGCGTAAGCAATACCAGCCTGATCCAAGTCTGTTCGAGGATTCAGAGCAACTGCTAAAAGAATTGAATGATGATCCCGGTGTGTGGAACTCCGATATGTTCGTATTTGAAGACTTCGAGCATTTGATTCCACTATCGAAAAAAATTCCGCCTTACGCAGTCGAAACATCACTCTATTCATTTGAAAACAAATTCTACTTGTATGTAGTCTTTGATGACTCGACGATGGATGATGACGATAAATCTGATTTTGGCAGTATTCTATCAGAGTATGGTTCAATTTCCCAAGTGACGATTCACCGACTCGAAGAATATGGCAAACTGATTATCCAATCAGATGTCCTAGAAACAATTGACAAGCATTTTGAAACTTGAAGATCCATTCAGCTGTTACCAATGAGAAATACTTGGTAACAGCTGTTTTCTGTTTTCTAAACAAAGCTCTAACAATATCGTTGCAAAACCATCCAAACATTCGTACAATTGAGCGGAGAGGAGTGAGTGGACATATTAACTGCGCGTACAACGGATGGGCAACTTGTAATCTTGTCAAAAGATGATTGTCGCATTTCGTTACGGAATCGAAGAGACATGGAGACATTTTATTGTCCTCAATGTAAAAAACCTGTACACATGAAAGTAGGAGATTTTAAAGTACCTCATTTTGCGCATGCATTCAATTCTTCCTGTCAAAATTTATTTGCAGAAGGAGAGTCAGCTGAACATCTCCTCGGAAAACAATTATTGTATGAATGGTTGTTGCAAAAACGAAAGAGAGATGTCGTGTTAGAGCCGGTGATGAAGGCGATTCAACAACGCCCTGACTTGTTAGTGACATCCGATGAAGAATGTGTACCAATTGAATTTCAGTGCAGCACAATCCCGGTAAATCAACTCCAAAAACGTACGGATGGGTTTCGTACAATCGGGATGAATCCGATATGGATCTTACAGACACCTATCTCATTAGTAGATTGTCCCCAAGGTGTAAGTGTTTTGAGACTTTCAAAGTTTCAAGAGTGGTTTACTTTAAATCCCCCAATTGAAGGAGACGTCCTTCTGACCTTTTATCCCCACACAAAGACTTTTCACTACTACCATCATTTGTTACATCTAGCCGGTCAACGATATATAGGTATACATCACGTATTACCGATGCATTATCAAGTTTTTCCTTTGGCTCGTCCTAAGCTACTCAATGAAAATGCCTTGCGTTCTTACGCAGACATGTATAAGGCTTTCCGTGAGGACGATTTAAAGAAGCGGATACTGTTGAATAGAAAAGGCATTAAAGATCCATTCTTATTAAGCTGTTACAAGTTGCGGATCTTGCCTGTTGAGTTACCTTTGTGGATTGGCGTGCCAACGAAAGGGCACGATGCATTCCGAGAAGCGGACTATGAATGGCAACTACGTTTGCTTCATTTCTGTAAACAACATAGCTTGCCTGTCCAGCGTGTAGGTCGAACTTGGATAAGCCGCTTTGTCAACCAGTTTTCAAATCCTTCTACTGAAAAAGTGGAAGCCTGTAGAAATTATAGTCGATTTCTACGGCAACACAACTTCCAATCATTAGGAGAGGAAACTGATTTTAGTGAAAATGAGGTTTTGCAAATCATTTCAGAAAGATTTCTTGCAAAAGCAACGCAGAATTGAGAGAATGATAATGATTCGGATTACGAAGAAAGAGGATAGGGAGGATTTTGTATAATGAGTGAAGCGAAAAACAAAGTTTTGACGCGTGATCAGGTAAAAGTAGAAGAAACTTGGCGTCTTGAAGACATATTTGAAACGGATGAAGCTTGGGAACAAGCGTTTAAAGAAATCGAAACGTTAAGTGAGAAAGCGCCTTCATTTAAAGGGACGTTAGCGGACAGTCCTGAAGCCCTATACGATGCATTGGCCTATCGAGATAACTTGTATGAAAAGATCGGTAAATTATACACGTATGCTCATTTGAAAAGTGACCAAGACACGACGAACAGCTTCTATCAAGCGATGGAAAGCCGAGCAAAATCACTCGTTATCAAAGTGTCTACAGCGTTATCTTATTTAACACCTGAACTACTAACAATTCCTGAAGAGGAACTTAATCAATTCGTCGAAGAAAATGATCATTTAAAATTATACAAGCAAGAATTTGAAATTTTAAATGCACATCGTCCGCATGTACTACCTGCTGAACAGGAAGCATTGCTAGCGCAAATTGGTGAAGTGACAGGAAGTCCATCTGAAACGTTCAGCATGTTAAATAATGCGGATTTAACGTTCCCAATGGTGAAAGATGAGGACGGAGAAGAAGTGGAGCTGTCACACGGCCGTTATATCCGTTTCCTAGAAAGTAAAGAACCGAGAGTGCGTGAAGAGGCATTCAAAGCGATGTATAGCAAATATGGTGAGTTTAAAAATACCTTTGCATCAACATTAAGTGGAAATGTGAAAAGTCATAATGTAAACGCACGCATCCGGAATTATACATCTGCTCGCCATGCAGCACTGTCTCAAAATCATATTCCAGAGCAAGTGTATGATAACCTCGTTGAAACGATTAACAAAAATCTTGGATTGCATCATCGATACGTCGCACTGCGTAAGAAAGTGTTAGAACTTAACGAACTTCATATGTGGGACATGTTCGCTCCTATGGTCAAAGACGTAGAAATGAAAATTCCATATGAAGAAGCGAAAGAAACAATGTTGGACAGTTTCCATCCACTTGGTGAGGAATATGCTTCCATTGTGAAGGAAGGTCTTGAAAACCGTTGGGTCGATGTGCGAGAAAATAAAGGCAAGCGCTCGGGTGCGTATTCTTCAGGTTCATATGGCACAAATCCGTATGTCTTAATGAACTGGCAAGATAATGTAGACAACATGTTTACGTTGGCGCATGAATTTGGTCATAGTGTACACAGCTATTATTCACGTAAATCTCAACCGTATGTGTACAGTGGCTACTCCATTTTCGTCGCTGAAGTAGCGTCGACTGTGAATGAAGCGTTATTAAATGATCATCTGTTGAAAACAATAGATGATGAACAAAAGCGCATTTACTTGCTTAACCACTGGTTAGAAGGATTCCGTGGAACTGTTTTCCGTCAAACGATGTTTGCTGAGTTCGAGCATTTGATCCATCAGCTAGATCAGCAAGGGGTTGCACTGACAGCAGATAAGTTGTCAGAGGAATATGCAGCGTTGAACAAGAAGTATTTTGGAGACGCAGTAGAAGAAGATAAGGAAATTGCACTGGAATGGGCTCGAATTCCTCACTTCTACTACAATTACTACGTCTACCAATATGCAACGGGCTTCAGTGCAGCGATTGCGTTAAGCCATCAGATTTTAACGGAAGGACAGCCTGCAGTAGACCGTTACATTAATCAGTTCTTAAAAGCAGGATCTTCAGACTATCCAATTGAAGTGCTTAAAAAAGCGGGTGTCGATATGACAAGTAAAGAACCGATTGAAGAGGCATGCCGAGTATTTGAAGAGCGTTTAAATGAATTGGAAGTATTGCTGAATAAGCAGTAAAACAGAAAAATAGAGACTGACAAAGCATTTTTGGGTGCTGAGTCAGTCTTTTATTATTATCTTGAGAATTTTGTTATATTTATATAATGGAATAGATAGCGCTTTCATTTCTACAATTGTTTATATTTTGTTGGATTGAAAGAGTAAAACATTGGTAGGTAAAGGGTTTGTCTAAAAAATAATTTGTGACAGTCATGTGAATTTTAGCGTGAAATGTTGCTTGTACAATTATTTTATGATAAGTTATAGATGTGAAATAAATCACATACCAAACATACACCCCTTTTGTTTGAACGTGAACATTTCTCCCATTCCCTTTGTAAAGAGCATCCCTCTCCCCCAGGAGCGGATGCTCTTTTTGTATACTTCGAGCAGAAGTGTTACGAAGATCTATATTGTCTTCCTCGCAGCGCTTTCAAATAAGGATTTGTTAAGCATTTAAAAAGCTGTTTCAAGAAGGTACTTTCACTTCTTGAAACAGCTTTATGTTTTCGTCGATTTAATTTCTTTTTCTCCATAACGTCAAGTCTTGGCAAGTAACGCGCTCCACTTTTTGAAGAAGGAGTTGTTTTTTTAACTCGCGTTCTGCACACTTTTCCTGTAGCTGATAAATATCAGCAATCTCCTTTGTCGTTAACGAGTCAAATCGTTTAAACAAATCTTCCAAAGTTGGTGGGAGATCAGGTTCGATTGCATAGCCTACCATCTCTTCTAATATTTGCTCGTAAATTTCATAATGATGCAATCCATTTACTTTCAGCCCTTCATCTTCAATATTTTCATTGAAGAACACGAAAGAAGGAGCATTATCAACTTCCATTTCATTGGCCAAATACAAGTCTACTTGCAATGCACGCAATACGTTATTGGATGAAAAGTCTAGTATGAATTCATCTACATCCAAACCGATGCGTTCTGCAATGTCGACTAGTGTGTCAAATGAGAGGATGTTGCCAGCTTGCAAGTACGTATATTCAAAGAGTTTGGATAGAAAGCGGAAACCTGCTCGCTTACCTTGGAACTCCGCTGCTTTCATCGCGATGCTTGGAAAAGCGGGATGATGATTTTCACAAGAATTCGTTGTCTCTTTACTTCTCAAGCAAGAGAGATTCATCTTTGGCAACGAAGTGCGTAAAACGATTTTTAACGTAAAGTAGCGTTCGTATTCTACTTGTAGTTTGCGAAGTAATGGTGTTAATGTCCAACTTTCATTGCATAATGGATCCACAAATACATAGATTTCAATCGGCTTTGACAATGAAGCTGATGAACTAATGCTGCTTTCCAACATGGTCTCTCGATTCACTGCCCATCCTCCTCGCTTTTATTCACCATATGATTCGCAGTCAATACGAGTCTTTGATAATAGACGTCACGAAGAGGACCTTCTAGTCCGACATCATCCATTGCTTCCTCCATGCAGGAGAGCCAGGCTCTTGCACGAGTTGGTGTTATAGGAAAAGGCATATGACGCGCTTTCATCATCGGATGTCCGTGTTCTTCCGTGAATAAGTTCGGTCCGCCTAAGTATTGTGTTTGGAATTGTTTTTGCTTTCGTGCTGTTTCCGTCAGGTCTTTTGGGAAAATCGGATATAAGTCTGGATGGACAGCCACTTTTTCATAAAAACGATCAATGAGCTCTGATAATTTTGCAGCGCCGATTTCCTCATAAGGAATCAAAGGTTTTCGAGTCATGTATGTCAATCTCCTTTGCTCTGACTGTATGAGTATTTTAACAACCATACAATTCTTTCACAAATAAATCGCCTTCAAAGAACGATGGGGCGTTACCCGATGGAGCGATTATAATAGTTTAATACAGTGGCTACGTAACGTTGAGTTTCCTTGAAAGGAGGGATCCCTCCATACTTTTTGACATTACCGGGACCTGCATTATAGGCTGCTAATGCAAGTTCTACATCTCCGAATTGATTGAGCATTTGACGAAGGTATTTTGCCCCGCCCATAATATTTTGCTCCGGATCAAAACTATTTTTTACGCCGAGGTATTTTGCAGTCCCAGGCATAAGTTGCATTAAGCCTGTGGCACCTGCATGACTAATTGCATCTGGGTTGAAGTTCGACTCTTGTCGAATGACAGATGAAATGAGCTGTTCAGGCAAATTGTAGGCATCTGCTGCTTGCCGGATGACATGGGTAAACTGATTGTCGGTCATCGTAGTCTGCATATCTTCATGAACGGAATAATTCGTGTACCTTTCCAATCCATTTAATACAGCAGGCATATAAACTGCTTCCGGATTGCGAAAATGTAAGCTTTCCAATGTCTGCAAACTGCCAGACAGACCGAATGTGTTGTGCTGAAAATAGTTAGATTGCAGATTGTCATTACTTGTAGCGTTAAGTACTTCACTCAACATTGTGCTAAATAGAGATGTTTCGTAATTTATAGATTGTGATTGTACTGCACCAAGTGTCTGCATCGATTGTATGTCTAGTAAAGAACGTATTGCACGCGCGTCCATTTCATACCCTATCCCTTCCTGACTGTTGCAAACAGTTAACTCTCATTTAAGTATAACAAGTTCCTTCTAAAAACGCATGTTACAGACTGCATGAGTGCGTTTCATATGGTAGACTGAACGTATGATTAGTGAAAGGAAGAAGTCTGATGCGAATTCAAAACCGTATAAAAGAAGGACAAAAAGTAGGAAATGACATGCACTTCATATTAGAAGCAAACGAAAGTCATTCCATTGGCACACCTGCACAAAAAATGATTACCGACTCAGATGAAACAGCATTCGTTTATTTAATGGATGCAGATGAAGGCTACGCTTACATACACTTTCCGAGGGAGACATGGTCATCTATGTTGCAAGCATTGGATGGGGGTGCAGATCCTTACCTCGTCTGGAAGGATGAATCTATCCCTTTGAAGGGCTTTATCGAGGAGCTAACGATGCTTTTATACAATATTGAGGGGAACGACAATTATGGAGAGGCATTCACAACTGCAGTTGAGCAGGAGTTCGAGGCTTTCCTTCAACGTGTGAACTAACAGTCGGGAGGGCTAGTGATGAGGGAATGGAAACAATTTCTTGAGCCTTATAAGCAGGCAGTTGCAGAACTGAAAGTGAAACTAAAAGGATTACGGGCACAATACGAACTGGAAGGTGTTCATATGCCTGTCGAATTTGTGACAGGCCGTGTAAAGCCTCTTGCAAGCATATATGATAAAACACTGGAAAAAAGAATCCCATTCAAACCATCTGCTGAATTGGCAGAAGAGTTGCCAGACATAGCCGGTTTGCGTATCATGTGCCAATTTGTAGATGATATCGGAAAGGTTGTCACAACTTTACGTAAACGTACTGATCTTCGAGTGATCGAAGAAAGGGATTATATCTCCAATAAAAAACCGAGCGGCTATCGATCGTTCCACATAATCATTGAGTACCCTGTCCAAACGATTCATGGAGAGAAGACGATTCTTGCTGAGATTCAAATACGAACGCTTGCGATGAATTTTTGGGCTTCCATTGAGCATTCTCTGAATTACAAATACCAAGGTGAATTGCCAGATGAAATCCGTCATCGTTTGGAACGAGCTGCTGAAGCGGCTTTCAGATTGGATGAAGAAATGTCGTTAATACGGGATGAAATCCACGAAGCGCAACAATATTTTAGTGCATATAAGGAAACCGATGATCGTGATTATGGTGAGAACAAATGAAAGGAGCGTATGAGCGATGAAATTTGCGATTCAAAGCCGAAATGATGCCTTGTCTAATCGTTTGAAAGATGAAGCGGTCGACTATTTGACAGATTTCGGACTTGTTTTTGATGAAACGGAACCGGAAATTGTCCTTTCAATTGGTGGCGATGGTACATTATTGCATGCATTCCACAAACATATCCATCGTTTACAAGAGACTGCTTTTATCGGTATCCATACTGGACATTTAGGGTTTTATGCAGATTGGAAACCGGAAGAAATGGAAAAACTAGTGCTGTCAATTGCAAGGAAAGAATATAACGTCATCGAGTATCCTTTGCTTGAAGTGACGATCAATTACCGTCAAACAGAGAAAGCTACAACGTATTTGGCGCTCAATGAATCGACCGTGAAATCTCCTGAAGTGACGCTTGTAATGGACGTTGAACTGAACGGTGTGCACTTTGAAAGATTCCGTGGCGACGGACTTTGTATGTCGACTCCGTCAGGTTCAACAGCGTATAATAAGGCACTCGGTGGCGCAATAATCCATCCATCATTACCAGCTATCCAATTGACTGAGATGGCGTCGATTAATAATCGTGTGTTTAGAACAGTTGGGTCGCCTCTCATTTTGCCTGCCCATCATCGTTGTGTGTTGACACCTGTAAAAGGACCAGATTTCATGGTGACGATCGATCATTTGCAACTGTTGCATAAAGACGTTAAGTCGATTGAATACAAAGTTGCATCCGAAAAGGTACGATTTGGCCGGTTCAGACCATTCCCGTTTTGGACGAGAGTACATGATTCATTCATTTCCAGCGATGAATAATAATCCGTTCACCTTACAGTTCAGTGTCAAAGAAGACCACATACAATTGCGGGACTTCCTCCAGCGTCAAGGGATCTCCAAGCGAACATTGACAGCGGTGAAGTATGACGGTGGCAAGCTCCTCGTCAATGGCAATGAACAAACGGTTAGATATGCGCTTGTAGAAGGTGATACGGTAACGATTTGCTTCCCGATAGAACAGCCGAGTGAAGGGTTAACGCCGGAATCTGGACCGTTATCGATCGTGTACGAAGATGAAGCAATCGTCATCATCGATAAACCTGCGGGGCAAGGGACAATTCCATCGAGAGATCAATCCAGTGGAACAATCGCGAATGTTGTAGCAGGGAAATTCGCAGATGAGCGTGTCCCGTCTACCGTCCATGTTGTAACAAGGTTGGACAGAGATACATCTGGCCTCCTTTGCATCGCTAAAAATCGTCATATTCATCATTTGTTAAACGAACAAATGAGAATGACGGGTTTTTATCGTCAGTACATTGCTTTCGTTGAAGGTTGGGTGGCTTGGAATGAGCAAATGATTGAACAGCCCATTGGACGAAAAGATGGTAGCATTATTGAACGGATTGTAAGGGAGGATGGACAATACGCCAGAACGGACGCCAAAGTCTTTGGCCGTTTTGAATGTCTTGGCAGCCAATATACTGGCGTATCGCTTGTACTGCATACAGGGCGCACACATCAAATCCGTGTCCACATGCAATGGCTTGGCCATCCACTCGTTGGTGATGATTTATATGGTGGTACTCGCTCATTGTTGAACAGGCAAGCATTGCATTGTGCTTCCATTGGATTCCGCCATCCGTTAACAGGTGAACAACTGTCATTCACAAGTGGCATGCCTGTCGATATGAAAATGTTGAACGAGCATTTGATTACGCATCAAAAGATGTGAATTTTTCTGGAATGAATGGTTGCAAGGAAGGTACTGAAACAATCTCCATTTCTGGATAGCGTACTGCTGTTAACTTTCCACCAAACACACACCCGGTATCGATGTTTACTGTTCGCTGGACAAATCGGGCATCGAGGACGGGTGTGTGTCCATAAACAATCCAAGGTGTTCCTACGTAAGATTTTGCCCAATCCCTTCTGACAGGCCGTCCATCTGGATGTGTTTTACCTGTAATATCGCCGTACAGAACAAAAGTCTCCACTTTTTTCGAAAATGGTTCGCCTATCATATTTTCACGAATGCCCGCATGTGCGATAATGAGTTTCCCATCGTCAAGTGACACATACAAGGGTAGTGCTTCATAAAAGCGACGATATCGTTCGTAAAATTGTATTTTTTCACTTGGGGGTAGGGCCTCCAATTCAGCGACAGTCGTTTCAAGTCCATGTGTTTGCTGAACCTTATTCCCTTTAGCCAGACGATAGAATTTATTGCAATGATTGCCAGGAGAGTAAAGTAAGAGACCGTGATCTTGCATGTTGAATAGGAAAAGAAGTGTTTGGTAACTGTTTGGACCACGATCCATAGCATCACCGACAAATGCAAGACGTCTTCCATCCTTATGTACAGGAAGACCCGCCTCCATTGAATAACCAAGCTTTTCAATCAGTAGGAGCAATTCGTCATAACAGCCGTGAATATCGCCTATAATATCAAATTTCAATCGTATCACTCCTTGAATGTAAGGTTCTTATTCATTATCATACCAATAGAGTATAGAAACATGCATGTCGGAATGGAAGGAAGGTGTAGCCATGAGTATAAATGAAGATGTACGCGATGAAAGAGTCATCGATGAAGAAAAACTGATTGCTTCTTTGGAACAACAAGACATCAAATCATTTCGGGAAGAATATTTGATGCTTCACCCGTATGACCGGGCAGTTTTCTATGAAAAAGTGGATACCAACTATCGTAAAAGGATGTATTATTTCCTTTCGCCAAAAGAGTTGGCAGAGATTTTTGAGACGAGCGAAATCGATGAAGAAGAGTATAAAGAGTTCCTTCAGGAGATGGACACGACGTATGCTGCAGACATGATTTCCTATATGTTCGTTGACAACGCGGTAGATGTCCTGAAAGAGCTAGATAAATCGCACATCGCCAGTTATTTGACATTAATGAACAAAGAAGCGGCTACACAGATCAAGTCCCTTCTCCATTATGAAGAATACACGGCTGGTTCAATCATGACGACTGAATATGTGTCGGTTCCACAAAATTCAACTGTGCGATCCGCTATGACGATTTTGCGTAATGAAGCACCATCCGCTGAAACCATCTATTACGTATTCGTTGTAGATGAAGATAATCACCTTACAGGTGTCGTATCTTTACGTGACTTGATCATTACAGACGAAGATACATTAATCAAAAACATTATGAATGAACGGGTTGTCAGTGTACTCGTGTCTGCCGATCAAGAAGATGTTGCTCGGACGACACAGGACTACAACTTACTGGCAGTACCTGTCGTCGACTTCCAACAACATATGCTCGGGATTATTACCGTTGACGATATTATCGACGTCATTGATGAAGAAGCGTCAGATGACTACTCCAAACTCGCGGCCGTTTCCAATATGGATTCTTTCGACAAAACGTCCATATCAGCTGCAAAGAAAAGAATACCGTGGTTAATCATCCTACTCGTACTTGGAATGCTTACGGCCAATCTAATTGATCTTTTCACAGATACGATTTCACAAGTTGCAATACTTGCTGCTTTCATCCCACTCATTGCCGGAACTGCCGGGAATAGTGGAACGCAGGCATTAGCCGTTGCAGTCCGTG
Source organism: Sporosarcina sp. OR05 (assembly GCF_041414805.1). Taxonomy (NCBI): domain Bacteria; kingdom Bacillati; phylum Bacillota; class Bacilli; order Caryophanales; family Caryophanaceae; genus Sporosarcina; species Sporosarcina sp. OR05. The sequence continues at coordinate 257,669 of NZ_JANKJL010000001.1, forward strand.
GGATTGCGACACGAGATGTTGAAGAGGAAAGTAAGTTTAAATTGCTTTTAAGGGAAGCAGGAACCGGGTTAATTACGGGGCTTGTCTGTGCAATTTTTGTCATCGGACTCATTTTCATTTGGAAACATGAATTCATCATTGCTTTATTAGTCGGTGCAGCGATCTTGGTTTCGATTTTCGTTGCAACCATTTCTGGCTCATTCATTCCATTGTTTATGCACAAAATGAAAATCGACCCTGCAGTTGCTTCAGGACCTTTTATTACAACGTTGAATGATGTCATCAGCATTATCATTTACTTAGGATTAGCAACAGTTTTCATAAGTAGTTTATAAAAACGAAAAAGAACTTCATCCAACATAGGCGCATATACTACGGAAAAAGGGGGAGTTATCATATCCACGAATGCTCCGTTATTATTTGTGCAAGGGCCACCTGTCTATGTAAAAGTGAAAGTCCTGGAAGAAGAAAGCACTTCCGTCTTTTTTATGAATGAGGAAGAAGTGAAAGAAACGATTGAAATCCAACCGTCGATGACACAAGCAGGAGATACAGACGAAGGAAACATAAGTATTCTCAATAAAATCAATTACTTAAGTGGACCGTTTCAAAAACAGGCGTATCAACCATTACAATTTGTAGTCGAAGGCCAAAAGGTGAAAGGGGACATCCAACGAGTACAAGGGAATGTTCTTTGGATTGAAACCGATCAAGATGTAAAAGAAATTGAAATTGAAAAGATTGAGGATATTTTGTGGAGAGGTCAATCGTTCAATACGAAAATTTAACATGTACAGAGGGAGCTTCTAAATGTAGAAGCTCCTTATTTGCGTATACTAAAATAAACAAGGCTGAAGGTATTAGGTTATTCAATCCTATTAGAAAAAGCCTGATCAGGTAAACTGATCAGGCAATATAAGCACCACAGGCATTGCGATTAGTCTTCGTCACAATCAATAAATACGTCTTTCACACATTGAATGCCACAGAAGCATTTCAAGTCTACAGTGACACACGTTCCAGTCGCTGTGAATCTTTCCACTTCACATACTGCGTCAAGATCCAACTTTCCGTGTTTAAATAAGTCAACTTTTCTACCTCTAGCGTCGCGAGGTTCAAGAACTTGTAATGTAGCACAGCAGTTATCAAAAATCTTTTGCACTCTGAAGAAGATTGAGAAACATGTAGCACACTCTCTACGACCTTGTTCGGAGGTCGTTGTGTCTTCTGTTTCAGCGAACCTTCTATTTCTCTTGAACAATGCTTTGAATGGATTACCTTTTTCATCCAACAACATGAAAACACGTGTATTTGCACGTTGTCTTGTAGGACTTACAAGGCTACCGAGCGGAGTCAGGAAACAGTCAGTTTTGCAATCGTCGCAGTCGAAATCATCTCTGATATCCTGCACGCGCTTAATGGCACGGACCACTTCACAAATACAACTGTCGTGGTGCCGTACATTTCCGACGTCATCATTTCTTCCACATCCCATTCATTCCACCTCCTTTTCTCAACTCCTTATACTTTATGCACCTGTTCATGTAGGGCTAGGGCAAACATCACGACTATGCATAAAAACAAATGCACAGTCCATACTGTTAAAAAAAGGGGCTGATGACGATTCGTCAACTACTACCCATTCTGTGTCTCGTGTTATTGTTGTCCGGGTGTATACCGAATGAATTTAGAGTTGAGAACGGGACGGAAGAAAATTCAAGTACAGCTGAACAAGTAATTAAAGACGAGTCCCGTGTGAAAGGAGCTGCTGTCCTTTTTCATGAAGATCATTTACTTGTCGGCATCCGCGTCAAAACATTTTCCAGGTTCAATAAGCGGAAAATTGCCTCGGCAATAGAAAAGGAATTGCAGGAAAAGTATCCGGAGTTGTCTGTTTTCGTGTCAGCAGATAGTAAGATCTTGACAGAAACGACGAAACTAATTCTGAATAAAGAGCAAATTGATGTACTCGAAGAAATCCACGAACTTATTGCCTTAGCGGAGGAACAGACATAATGGACAAGCAGAAGTACGCAAAAATCGAGCAAAGTATTACACCGAAGAAACCTCTATTGAAAAATTGTATTAAAGCATTCTTAACAGGTGGTTTTATCTGTCTAATCGCCCAATTCATTGCTGTTTTTTATATGCTATTTTTTAATTTCACTGAGCGGACAGCAAGCAATCCGACAGTCGCAACAATGATTTTCATTTCAATGCTATTGACAGGATTCGGTGTTTATAAAAAAATTGGACAGTTTGGTGGAGCGGGTGGGGCTGTTCCGATAACAGGTTTCGGAAATGCCGTCGTTTCAGCGGCAATTGAACACAAGTCTGAAGGGTTCGTACTCGGCGTTGGCGGAAACATGTTTAAATTGGCTGGTTCAGTCATTCTATTCGGCGTGTTCTCGGCATTTTTAGTTGCACTTGTTAAAACGATACTCGTGAAGTTAGGAGTCGTTTCATGGTGAAAGGCTTGCTGACATTCTCTTCAAAACCTTCCATTGTAGCGACAGGTGTAACAGCCGGTCCACTTGAAAAGAAAAGTCCATTTTCTCATCAATTTGACAAAATGTACGAAGATGAACGTTGTGAGATGAAAACGAATGAACAAGGCCATGCAAAGTTAGTCGAAGATGCTTGTATGATTGCACTAAGTAAACTTGAGAAAGTGCCGAGCCAAGCCGATTATTTATTAATTGGTGATTTAGTGAATCAAATGACACCATCAAATTTCGGGGCGACCACGCTTGGTATTCCATATATCGGGTTATTCTCAGCATGTGCAACTTCTGTTTCTTCATTACTAATGGGTGCACTTTTAACGGAAGCTGGTATGTCAAAACTTGCAATCGCCGGTTCTGCTAGTCAACATAACGCGATTGAAAGGCAATTCCGTTATCCGATTGAATATGGAGCACAAAAGGCGGATACCGCACAATGGACCGTTACTGCAGCGGGTATGGCCGCCGTCACTCCACATGAAAATGGTTTTCCTTCTATTGAATGTGGAACAATTGGCAAAGCAATTGATATGGGCATGACCGACCCTTTGAATATGGGAGCCGCAATGGCGCCGGCAGCTGCAGACACATTAAAGCGCCATTTTGATGGACATCAAACTTCTTCCACAGATTATGATTTGATCATGACAGGGGATTTAGGAAAGAATGGATTTGCGATCTTTCAAAAACTTGCTGGCAATCAAGGAATTACGAAGTTCGATAATTTCAGTGATGCAGGCATGGAGTTTTATGGAAATAATCCTGATTTTATGTCAGGAGCCAGTGGTGCAGGGTGTTCGGCTGCTGTTTATTTATCCGAGGTTTATAACAAGCTCGTGAAAAAAGAGTATAAGCGTGTGTTGCTCATAGCGACAGGTGCGTTATTGTCCCCATTGACCTTCCAGCAAGGCGATACGATTCCTTGTGTTGCACATGCAGTCGAAATAACGATGAAATGAGTGGTTCATTTGTTTTCAATTTATATAACTGCGTTCATAGTAGGTGGACTCATTTGCGTCATTGGTCAAATCATGTTTGATGTATTCAAGATGACTCCGGCACATACGCTATGCACATTAGTCGTAATTGGCTCCGTTTTAGACGGTTTTGGCTTATACGAGCCGCTTATTGACTTTGCCGGCACCGGTGCAACCATTCCCATTACTTCTTTTGGGAATGCATTAACACATGGGGCATTAGAGGAAGCTGAAAAACATGGACTAATTGGTGTGTTAACAGGGATGTTCGAAGTGACGAGCTCTGGAATCAGTTCTGCCATCCTATTCGCGTTCATCGCATCCTTCATTTTCAAACCAAAAGGCAATGTCTAAAATAATCTGTGCGAACGCCCCCTCTTTCTCTCCACTATCTGCATACGATAGATGGAAGGGAAGGAGGGATTTTTATGTACGGTGGATGCAATCCTTACGGCTACGGAGGATATGGCGGTTACGGAAAAGGCTCATACGGCGGTTCCACATTCGTTCTAATTGTAGTTCTCTTCATCTTGCTGATCATTGTGGGAGCGACCTTTTGCTAAGGGGGAGGATAGACAATATGAATGATTCTTTTTTCAAGAAGATTGAATCCAAAACGGGTGTGCCAATGGAAGAGGTATTCGCACTAGCGAACGCAATCCAACACGCAAACTTCAACGACGAACGGCAAGTCCGTAAAATCGTTCAGAAGGTAGGAAAACTCGCAAAGAAAAACGTCCCCCAACACATGGAAGACGAACTCGTCAAATCAATCGTCAAAAACGGCAGTTCCGTCAACATCAACGACATCCAAAAAATGATGGGGAACTAATCAAAAGCGGAAGGCGTCGTCTAGCCCCGACAGGCACTGGAAGACATGAAGTAAAGGCGTCCTTTGCCTTTAGCTTCATGTCTGAAGTGACCCGAGGGGCTGACGCCTGCAGCTGGATGTAACCAAAAGCGAAGAAAGGCGTTTAGCTCCGACAGGCACTGGAAGAAATGAAATAAAGGCGCTCTTTGCCTTTACTTTCATTTCTGAAGTGACCCGAGGGGCTGACGCCTGTAGCTGGATGTAACCAAAAGCGAAGAAAGGCGTTTAGCCGCGACAGGCGCTGGTCGACTAAGTGCGCCACGTCCTGTGGCAACGTCGACACTAGTACGTCGTGTACGTCGGAAGGCTAAGGACAATGGTGCGCTCTTTGCACCATTTCCATAGCCTGAAGCGACCCGAGCGGCTGCCTTTCGTAGCTGGATGTAACCAAAAGCGGAAGGCGTCGTTTAGCCCCGACATGCGCTGGTCGACTAAGTACGCCACGTCCTGTGGCAACGTCGACACTAGTACATCGTGTCCGTCGGAGGTCTTGAAATAAAGGCGCCCTTTGCCTTTATCTCAAGACCGAAGCGACTCGAGGGGCTGACGCCTGCAGCTGGATGTAACCTAAAGCGAAGAAAGGCGTTTAGCTCCGACAGGCACTGGTCGACTAAGTGCGCCACGTCCTGTGGCAACGTCGACACTAGTACGTCGTGTACGTCGGAAGGCTAAGGACAATGGTGAGCTCTTTGCACCATTTCCATAGACTGAAGTGACCCGAGGAGCTGCCTTTCGTCCGTAAAAAAACAGAGAGCGAGCCTCTCTGTTTTTTTACTTTTTACTTTATCTACAGTAAATTAATTCTTTATTCAAAAAATGTTTCATAGTGTAGAGAACGGGGAATAAGAAGTAAAACGTTTGAAAAGAGGTGTGGGTATGGGTTACATTTTACCATTTCAACCAATTCAATCTGAAATGTATGCGAATCGCATGAATGCCGGGCGGACTAATTTTGCTTATATTAATCGAGTCGAAAAAGTGAAGCTGGATCCAGAACAGTTAGGAAAGTTCAATGATACGTTATTGCAAGAACAGGAGAGGTTAATGGACGAGAATGAAAATCCGTCTTCAGCAAGTAATCACCCTCCTGCAATGAAAGGATTTATTTACCCAGACCCGACAAACTTGTCTCCCGAAATTGCCTATGTTGTTGGGAAAGGTCTTGCGGTGAATGCATATGTGTAAATGACCGCAGAAAATAATGACTTAGCTGCACAGATGATGAAAAAGAGAGCAGATTTGAAAACCGGCCACCCGGTTATCAAATCTGCTCTTTTCTGTACTAGTTAATTTCTTTCTCCATTGCCCGATGTGGGATATCAGCATCCATGAATTCTGGAGATGTGACGACATACCCAAGTTTCTCATAGAATGGCACTGCATAAGATTGCGCATTAAGCACAATTTTCGTCATGTTTTCAGAACGCGCGTACTTCTCGAGTTCTTCCATGATCAAAGAACCTAAGTGTTTTCCGCGAAATTCTTGTAAAATACAAACACGCTCCACTTTTGCAATCCCTTTGTTAATTTCACGAATACGACCTGCTCCAATCGGATTCTCATCAATGTATACAATAAAATGATTGGCTGTCTGATCATATTCATCTATTTCTAATGTAATAGGAACACCTTGTTCATCCACGAAAACTTTTTTACGCACATAAAAAGCATCATCCCGCTCTCTATCTGAGCGGGCAATTTTAACATCTATCAATTTCAGTTTTCCTCGTCAAGACGAAACGTTTCGTATACAGTCCACGATCCATCTTCAAGTTGATAGAGAAGGTGAATGCGGTCAATAATTTCCGTATGGTCAACTCCAACCATCTTCAATTGGCCGATAATATCGTCATGTTCACCTGAACTGAGCTTTTGTGCAATTGTAATATGTGGAACAAAAGAATATTCCGGTGCATTACCGAAGAAATCTTCGTTTAGGTCTTTGTGGAGTGCAAGTAACTCATCATTCTCTGTCACTTTAAAGAAAATGGTATTGGTAATAGGAGCGAATGTGCTCACTTTTGAAACGTTCAGTTCAAATGGTTTGTTTTTATTCGCAACTTCACGGATTGCTTTTGCAACATGTTCTATTTCTTTATCATCTGCTTCGAAAACGCCTTTGACTGTCATGTGTGGCGTAATTAGCGCATAATGTGGGTCATACCGTTTTCGATACCCATTTGCTACGTCTTGAAGTTTCTTGGATGGGAATGCTACGATACCATATTTCATACTAAATGACCTCCTCTTGGAATGTTTAAAACATACATCATATTGCTAATTATAGCAGAATGTATAACAATTTGTCCTCATTGACATCATTCATCTTGAAATGAATGCTGAATTGAACGACGAACATCCTTTTGCCAATGCTTCCACGTATGGTCTCCATCGAACTCTTCATAGAAGTACGAAAACCCTTTTTTCTTAATAAGGGTGTTCAATTGTTGATTCGGTGTAAGGAAATCTTGAACTCCATCCTCTGTTGTCTTCACTTCTGTTTCGTCTTTTCCGATGACATGGTATATGGAAAATGTAGACACATCCTTGTGTGCTTCGACTTTTTCCAATACACTATCATTTACAAATGGAGAATGAAGAATTACTTTCCCAAAGCAATTCGGATATTTTAAAGCGGTCAGCAAAGAAATAGTTGCTGCCAGTGAATCTCCTATTAAGCCTCTCCCCGCCCCAATTTGATACGTCGGATAGTGTTCATCGATATAAGGAACCAGTTCATGCGCTAAAAAACGAATATAATTTTCGTGTCGATCCCCGTCCGGGTGATACATTCTCCGCCGTTCGGATACACTTTTATAAGGAATGCCAACAACAATCATATTCCCAATTTCGCCATCATGAACGAGCTCATCCACCACACGGCCGATCCTTCCGTATTGAAAATAGTCTTTTCCGTCTGAAGCAAACAACACGGAGTATTTATATAGTGGAGAGTATTGTTGTGGTAAATGAATGAGCAGTTGCATGTCCTCATTCAGCGCATTGCTATAAAAATTCACTTCTTCAATTTTGCCGTATTTCATTGTCGGTTCCCTCCTAGTTGAGTGTGTACGAAGATTGTACCATAAGGGAGTGAACAGGTATAATGCTTGGACAGGCTATACACCTTTTGTATGGGCAACGAGTTGAATGAAGTGGACGGTACGTTAGAATGAACGTACAATGTAAAGATTTTTGTCATACTATAGTTGATAAATCGAAAGATCATCGAAGGAGGAATTACGTTATGTTTACTGGTAAAAATATTGTCCATTCCGATGTCGTTACAACAGCAACAAAAGAAGCATTGTTCCGAAGAGGCGTGACATTAGAAGACATCGCTAAAATTGTTTATGAAATGCAAGTCCCTTATCATGAGGGATTGGAATTGGATGAATGTGTGGACTCGGTAGAGCGCGTGTTAAGGAAACGTGAACTGCAACATGCAATTCTTGTGGGCATTGAACTCGATGAATTAGCCGAACAGGGAAAACTTTCAGCTCCATTGCAACAAATTGTTGTTTCAGATGAAGGACTGTTCGGAGTGGATGAAACGATTGCTTTAGGAGCCGTTTTTACATATGGTTCCATCGCTGTAACGACATTCGGCCATTTGGATAAAAACAAAATCGGCATTATAAATGATCTAGACACCAAAAAAGGGAACGGTGTTCATACATTTTTAGATGACTTAATTGCGAGTGTCGCATCGTGTGCAGCATCTCGACTTGCACACCGTAAACGTGATTTAGACGAAGCAGGCATAACATACTTGGAAGCGAATGCGCAAAAAGACAAACCTTCGCCGAATGAGTGAGAAACGGAAAGAAGAAGTAGGCAGTAATGATACTTCTTCTTTTTTTAGTCATAATGAAATCGGTTGCAAATTACTGAGTATTCCATAGAAAGATTGACAAGTGATTATATACTCATGGTAGAATAGTTGGGAGTTAGAAACTAGTACTCTACAAAAGGGGAGAGAGATTGTATGAATAAAAAAGGTATGCGTATACTTGCAATTATCTCAATGTTTGCATTGCTTGTTCTTTCAGCATGTGGTGGCAAAGATGATGCAAGTGGGGCCAAAACAAAAGAAGACTATGATTATCTGTCTTTATTGACGGGTGGAACACAAGGTACGTACTATGCGTTAGGTGGCGCACTAGCTGATATCATCTCATCTGAAACAGGTGTAAAAACGACTGCTGAAGTTTCACAAGCATCAGCTGCTAACATGACAGCATTAAAAGATGGAAAAGCTGAAATCGCTTTCGTACAAACAGACATCGCGTACTATGCCTCTAAAGGTGAAATGATGTTCGACGGAGAAGTGGTTGACCAAGTATCTGCTATTGGTGCACTTTATCCGGAAACTGTTCAATTGGTTACTACGGAGAAGTCAGGCATTAAGTCATTTGAAGATTTAAAAGGTAAGAAAGTTTCTGTAGGTGCACCAGGTTCAGGAACGTATGCGAACGCAGAGCAACTTCTTGAAATCCACGGTTTGTCTATGGATGATATCGAAAAACAAGACTTAGACTTCGGTGAGTCTCAAGAAAGTTTACAATCTGGCCAAATCGATGCAGCATTCATCACAGCAGGTACACCAACAGGAGCGGTTGAAAGCTTGAATGCTGTTGCAAAAGTTTTCATTGTCCCTGTTGCGGATGATAAAGCAGATGCGCTAATCGAAAAATATCAATATTACGCGAAAGAAGTCATTCCAGCTGGAACGTACGGAATTGCTGAAGATACACCGACAGTATCTGTTGGTGCAATGCTAGTCATTCAAAATGACGTACCAGAAGACTTGGCGTATGAAATTACAAAAGCAATTTATGACAACACGTCTAAATTGACGCATCCAAAAGGTGCATTGATCAAGAAAGAAACAGGACTTGATGGTATTGGCATTCCTGTTCATCCAGGTGCTCAGAAGTACTTTGATGAAAAATAAGTAAGTATTGACAAACTGCAAGTAGCGCGGGGCGGTGAAGCAATTAGCTTCAGCCGTCCCATTCTTCATTGCAAGTGAGAAAGGCGGATGGGGAGATGATGCAAAAGAGTGTATGGCTGCCCATTCTACTTCTTATTCTGCTTACCAGCCTCGTTTCTATTTTCTTACCCATACATAAGTCGTTCACCTTTACGGACTATCGATCTGATCATCCAAAGACGTATTATGTAGAACTGGAGAATGATAGGAATTTTCAAATCCGGTATGTTCACTCCATTTTTTTGACAGATGTCATTGAAAGTTATCAAGTCACAGAAACAGATAAACTTCAGTTCCTGTCCATGCAATATGAAGATGTCGGTATCGGTTTACCGGGTTATGCTGAAGAAGGTGAAACGTTGGTTATCGAAGATGGCGTATATACGCTTTCTTACGACGATAACCGTATCCAGTCGTTTGTTCTTTTTGTAGGTGATGTAGATGCTGATTTGGCATTTAAGTATCGTGATAAGGAAATCAACTTGAAAAACTATTTGGCACGGGGGGAGTCGTACAAATTTTGTGTGCAACGCCTATCTTGGTACCAGAAGATGAAAGGAGTTCAGATGAATGGCGAACAATAAAAAGCGGAACCCATCCCAACAGGAGACCGACATTTCATCACATGATACGTTAACTGAAGAACAACAGTTAGAATTACTACAAAAATATGATCCTGAGTCCAATACAAGAAACTTAACGGGTTTCTTCAAGATCATTGTATTTGCAGGATTGCTTGCATTTTCACTGTTTCAATTATACACATCCATCGGAACGCAATTTACTGCGTATATCCAACGTTCAGTCCATTTAGGTTTTGCATTGTCATTAATTTTCTTGCTATTTCCCGCGGTAAAAAAACCTGGTGTGAAACGAAACAAAGTTCCTTTTTATGACATACTCTTAGCGCTATTGGCGGTCGCGGTCGGTCTCTATTGGCCATTATTTTACAATGATTTAGTATACCGTGTCGGTCGCGTATCTGAAATGGATATGTTCATTGGTATCGTTGCTATTCTACTCACACTTGAAGCGGCAAGAAGAGCTGTTGGATTACCAATCACGATTATCTCAGTCGTCTTTATAATTTATGCATTCTTTGGTCGCCATTTCCCAGGTTTCTTAGCACATAGGGGACAAGATTTAGAATCATTGGTCCAACTTCTATTCTTTACGACAGATGGTATTTTAGGTACGCCGATCAGTGTATCTGCAACGTTCATCTTTGTGTTCTTACTCTTTGGTGCGTTTCTCGTTAAAACAGGCGTCGGGAATTATTTCAATGACTTAGCAGTTGTCCTTGCCGGGCGTTTGACAGGTGGACCTGCAAAAGTTGCGATATTCTCAAGTGCTTTGCAAGGGACTATTTCAGGAAGTTCCGTTGCGAACGTCGTAGGTTCCGGTTCGTATACGATTCCAATGATGAAAAAGTTAGGGTATCGAAAAGAATTCGCTGGAGGGGTAGAGGCAGCTGCTTCTACAGGTGGCCAAATCATGCCGCCGATTATGGGAGCTGCAGCCTTCCTAATGGTTGAGTTTATTGGTGGGGTAACTTATTGGGAGATTGCCAAAGCGGCTGCAATCCCAGCGTTACTCTACTTTACAGGAATATGGATTATGACGCATTTCGAAGCAAAACGTGTTGGCTTACAAGGAATGTCTCCTGAAGAGATGCCAGACAGAAAGGCGACCTTAAAGAAGATTTATCTGTTATTGCCGATAGTCGGGATCATTGTGTTCCTCCTATTAGGCGTACCAACGATGAAAGCTGCACTATACGGAATCGTTTTAACAATTGTCGTGAGTTTCTTTGATAAAGCAACGAGACTTGGATTTAAAGATATTATTGAAGCGCTAGTAGATGGTGCACGTACAGCTCTCGCAGTTGCTGCTGCAACAGCTTGCGCAGGGATCATCGTCGGTGTAGTCGTAAAGACTGGATTAGGCTTAAGTTTAGCGAACGGTCTCGTGTCAGCAGCTGGTGGGAATATTCTATTGACACTCATATTCACGATGTTGGCAGCAATTGTACTAGGAATGGGATCGCCGACAACTGCTAACTATGTCATTACGTCTACGATAGCAGCGCCAGCGATTATCTTATTACTAATGGGTGGAGAAATGGGTGCCGATACGACGGTGCCTGTCGTCATCGCCATTTCTGCTCATTTGTTCGTGTTCTATTTTGGAATTATTGCAGATATTACACCTCCGGTTGCATTGGCTGCATTTGCGGCATCCGGAATTTCTGGAGGCGATCCGATAAAAACAGGTGTCAATTCAGCAAAACTGGCCATTGCGGCGTTTATCATTCCATACATGTTTGTCTTCAATCCGGCCTTGTTAATGATTGATGCTTCATTGCTTGAAATTGTATGGGTCACTTTCACAGCAATTGTCGGGATGATCGCGATTGGTGCTGGAATGATCGGCTATTGGTATCGAAAATGTTATTGGATTGAACGGATTATCATCGTTGCGACAGGATTGCTCCTCATTTTCCCAGAAACGATTACGGATGTTGTGGGACTAGGCATGTTTGCACTTCTACTAGCAATCCAGCTCAAGACGAAAGATAAAAATAACAAAAACAAAGTGGCAGTTGCCTCTTAATTAAAAATAGCGAGAAGGGCTGTCCGGAAAATCATTGAACACTGATTTTCTGTGACAGCCCTTCTCTTATAAAATAAGTGAGGAAGATCTTCTCTCTATCGTTTCTTTACATTCCATGCAAAAGGCATTTTAAAAAAAGAAGAATCTGAGACAAGTTCTATAGCTTTATTTTGTTCTAAAGTCGTTTAATAGCCTTCTCTAATGTAACCTTATAGTTGAATCTATCCATAAAGCTCAAAAGCCTGATTGGTCAAAACCAATTTGGCGCGTCTATGCTATCCCTAAACTCGATGTTTCCCGCGTTCCAACAATCCTATTTCTGAAGCTAAAGATTCATTGAACAGATTAATTCCTTCAATTGATTAACGTTTCTTGCAAGCTATGATTAAAATAAATAGCTCTTTACAACGCAGCAAAATTCTGTTGAACGCGGCATACTTCCTCCAAACGCCGCATAAACGTTCAGAACGCAGCATACTTCCTCCAAACGCCGCATAAACCCACAGAACACAAATCAAACACCAACGAGTAGCAGTATGACCGGAATCGTCAATATGCTAATTATTGTCGTGACAAACGTCGTAAAAGAAACTAAATCAGGTTCAGTGCCGAATTGTAATGCAAACATTGTTGTGTTGGCTGCTGCAGGCATAGAAGCTTGAATGATCAGAACTGCTCGAAGTACATCATCAACCGGTAAAAATAACAATATAACAGCTGCAATTGCTGGAGATACGAACATGCGAATGATTGTCACTGCTGTTACATATTGATACTTCACTTTTTTTCTAACCATTGCGGCCAATTGCATACCAAGCACTAACATGACCGTTGGAATCGACGCATCAGCTATTAAACTAACCCCTTCCATCAACGTAGAAGGCAGTTCAACAGCAAGTAATTGCAGGATAATGCCAAGAAGTGCTGCATATATGAGTGGCATCCGAATTACACGCTGCAAGGCGTCTTGCCAAGTAGCCCGTTCGCTTGCTCCAATCGATGCAAAGAAAATGCCGAAAGAGTTCATTAGCAGAGATTGAAAAACCATCATGATGACAGCATAGTCGAAACCAATTTTACCGAGTGCGAATAAAACAACAGGTGCACCATAATTGCCGCTGTTCATAAATACCGAGCCTAAAATCATTGCGGATCTTTCAGAACGCGTTGCCTTCATCAATTTTGCTGTACTCCATACAACAATGAACAAAGCGATAGATAATAATAAGCTAAAAACGATTATGTACATATAATTCCAAGTTAACGGATTGCCGTAAAACGTGCGGAATGCTAAAAATGGTGACATTAAGTACAAAGCGGTCATTGAAATCGATTTAATGTCAAAACCTATTAGCTTTTGTCCAATATACCCAATCAAGAATATGAAAAAGACCGGGAAGATAATAAAGAGTAAATCCAACGTATGCCAACTCCTTCAACCGTAGAAATAGCAACCACTATGTTTAATACTATTGGAAAAAAGTTCGTCAGTCGAATGGTTTTTATCGTAACTTTGAAAATTCGTGATTTTATCTGGTGGCTACTAGCAACGATTATGAAAGGAGATTTAAAAGACTTAGAGTAAACCTATTGAAAAATTTTAAGATTTTACCTATAATAGAATGAGATTTCAGAAAGAAAAGACAATGGGGATAACAAATGCTTGTGATATAAAAAAGCAGATTTGTTGATTAACCAGATTGTGGTATTAAAGTGAGAGGAAAATAAGTTGTCGTCATAAACTAGGTGGCTGGAGTGCAGGCGCCGACTCCTGCGGGGGAATAGCACGAATGGTGAGACCCCGCAGGGAAAGCCGTTACGTAGAACGGCTTTTGCGAGCAAAAGTGTAGCGTTGGGAGCAAGGATGCCTTAATTTCCGCAAAGTACGCAGAAATACGGCAAATCGAACTCTTCGTTGTTCGATTGGCTCACCCGTGCCCCGCGGAAAGCGTGCGCCGGAACGCAAGCCAACGGGTCAAAAAATATACTTTTAAAAAAACGGTTAATCAACATGCCTGATAAAAAGGAATTTTTCTAAACTATTCCCATAAACTTTTTTACTCAAATGCGAAGACGTAAATGAACTAGTTAGAGAAAGGTAGGTAGAAGATTTGTTAAAATTATCAAATGTATCTATTGCATATCAACATAAAGTAATTTTAGATGAACTGGATTTAACCGCTCATAAAGGGGAAATTATCGGAGTAGTTGCCCCGAACGGTACGGGTAAGACTACACTATTTAATGTCATAGCCAACTTCGTCAAACCAGATAAAGGTCAAGTCGTCTTTGGAGGAAAGCATACGTATCGGAATGAACGTGAAGAATTACATATCCATAAACAGTTGGTCACATTTCCTGAGCAAAAAGATCTCTTTGAAGAGTTGTCAGGGATTGATCATCTAAAACTTTATGCAAAACTGTGGCAAGGGAATAGTAAAAATGTTCCTATGATTGTTGAGAGACTTCAGATGGGGCATTATGTAAAACGGAAAGTGGGAACCTATTCGCTTGGAATGCGCCAACGACTGTGTTTCGCTATGATGATGGCAGCTGATACACCGATGATGCTAATGGATGAGGTAATGAATGGTCTTGACGTGGACAATGTTGCCCTTCTTTCTGAATGCTTACTAGATATGAAGAGTGATAAATTGATTTTCGTTGCTTCGCATTTATTAGAAAACCTAGATTTGTATGCAGATCGTGTATTGTTTTTAAAAGATGGGACATTCATTCACGAGCAACGTTTCACAAGCCAAAATGAGTGCTTCCTTAAAATTGAAATGTCTCCGGAGCAATATACTGCTCTAAAGAAAGATCTTACGTTACCAAAAAAACATGTCTATGTAGCAAATCACTTATTATGTCTTCCGCTCGATGGGCTCAGTATGGAACAACAGACAGAATGGATGGAGATCATGTTACCATACAATGAGAAAGAGATGACAGTTGGGCCAATGGGGACGGCTGAATATTATGAAATGTACTATTCATCGTAAACATAAAAACGCTTCAATGATTCACAAAAAAGTGCTGATCGATAAAGCACTTTTTTTCTGTCTATACTACAATAGAAGTAACGAACTCATTGAAAGGAATTATCGATTTTGCAACTTACACTGACGTTTATCATTTTAGGCATTACCATTGTTTTATTCATGACAAATAAGCTTCGAGCCGATTTGGTTGCGATGCTTGCGTTATTGACCTTTGTCATTACCGGAATCCTAACACCTGTAGAAGCGTTATCCGGGTTTTCGAATTCTGTTGTCATCATGATAGCGGGCTTATTTATCATCGGTGCAGGTATTTATCGTACCGGTCTTGCGCAAATGGCAGGCACTCTTTTATTGCGCTATTCGGGAGAAAGTGAAAGCCGATTGTTCGTATTGTTACTCGTTATTGTCGCTTCAGTTGGTGCGTTCATGAGTAATACGGGTACGGTCGCTCTCATGTTGCCGATTGTCATTAGCATTGCAATGAGCATTAAAAGTAGTCCGTCGAAGTATTTGATTCCTCTTTCCTATATGGCAAGTTTTTCAGGATTGCTGACATTGATCGCTTCTCCACCCAATCTAATAGTGAGCCAATTACTTGTCGATAACGGCTATGAAAAATTAGGCTTTTTCCAAATCACGCCAATCGGTATTATCGGTGTTGTGGTTGGTATCGTCTATTTGTATGTTGTAAGCAATAAACTGCTTCCAAGTAGTTCTGCCTCTTCTACTACAAATGGCTATGCATCATTAGCAACAAAACAATTGGCCATTGATTATGAATTAGGTGGAAAGTTGTTCAAAGTGAAAGTACCTGAAGGCTCATCATTGGTAGGAAAACGTCTTGCACAATTAAAAATTCCGGCTACGTACCATTTATGCATTTTAAAAATTAGTCGTAAATCTGTTGAAGGTATGAACTTAATGCCTATGACGTATCAAGAAATGGCTGGTCCAAACAGTGTGATCCAAGAGAGAGACCGACTATATATCCAAGGAAGTGCAGCTAATCTCGAGAAATTCATCCAAGCGTTTGGGCTAGTTCGTGAAGAAGCGACTTCAGAAACGGAAGAACTTGTATCCAAACAGTTAGGCATTGCAGAAGTGTTATTGACGCCCCATTCTAAACTAATCAATGAAACAGTGCGAAGTATTAATTTTCGTGAAAAGTACAACTTGAATATTTTAGGGATTAATCGTCAAGGAGAATTTGTTGTCAAAGATATGTCCAAGCAAAAGCTGCGTTTTGGAGATGCCATTCTCGTGCAAGGTGCTTGGGATTCAATTGAATTGTTATCGAAAGAAACGAGGAATGTTGTTGTCATCGGCCAACCGAAAGAGCATGCAAGTGTCGCTTCTGCAAGCGGAAAGGCTGCAATTGCAGGAGGAATCATGGCACTTATCGTTCTGCTAATGGTGCTTGAAGTGTTTCCAGCAGTCATTTCGGTCTTAATAGGCGCAGCCTTAATGATCTTAACCGGCTGTGTACGCAATATGGATGATGCCTATGGACAAATTAACTGGGAGAGTATTTTGCTAATTGGTGCAATGTTACCGATGGCGACTGCACTTGAGAATACAGGAGGCATGGTGTTGCTTTCTGAAGGGATTATTCAACTCTTAGGCGGGGTAGGGCCAATGGGCGTCCTTGCAGGAATATTCTTTTTGACGATGCTGTTTGGGCAATTCATAAGCAATACAGCAACAGCGGTTCTGTTTGCTCCCATCGGAATGAGTGCAGCGTTAAGTATAGGCGTCAGTCCCTATCCATTCTTAATGGCTGTAGCGGTAGGAGCGAGTATGGCATTTTCCACACCAGTCGCTTCTCCAACGAATGCTCTAGTCATGACTGCGGGGAATTATAAGTTTAAGGATTTTGTAAAGATTGGCGTCCCGCTACAATTCATCATGTTCATTGTCATGATGATTGCCATTCCACTCTTGTTTCCGCTTAAATAAAACCTATGCTATGATAAATAAAACTACTTATCTGAAAAAGGAGTATGATTGTCATCGCTATCAATGCATATGTAACATTCAATGGAAATTGTCGACAAGCAGTGAAGTTTTATGCGGACGTATTTAATGTGGAAAAACCTGAATTCATGACATTTGGTCAAGCCCCACCGAATCCGGAGTACCCATTACCTGAAGAAGCGCATGATCGAATCATGCACACACGTTTGACAATAAACGATGATGTGATCATGTTTTCAGATACATTTCCAGGTTCACCCTATGTCGTTGGAAACAACGTAAGCTTAGTGTACGTGAGCAAAGATGAACAAGAATTACGAACCATCTTTCATAAGCTTAAACAAGGTGGCCACATAACAATGATGGATATTCAAGAGACTTTTTGGAGCAAGTGCTACGGCTCGGTAAAAGATCAATTTGGCATAGAATGGCAAGTAAGCCATTAAGAATAAAAAAGAGCCTGGGATAAATCATAAAAAAATGCATGAGGCAAATTCGCCGGCATGCATTTTTTTCTGTTTTTACAATGTTTCTTTTTCATATTCATGAGTGGATCGGAGCGGAAAAAGGCCGACTCCTCGAAAATGCTGACGCATTTCCTTCGTGCGATGCTTATTCGAGGAAGCCTATTCAATGTCCTGCGGGATTTTTGCGCGAATGTTGAGACCCACAGGAAAAGCGCAGCGTTGGGAGCAAGGATGCCTTAATTTCCGCAAAGTACGCAGAAATACGGCCAATCGAACTCTTCGTTGTTCGATTGGCTCAAGCGCGCCCCGCGGAAAGCGTGCCTTTTGGAGCGCAGAGGAACGGTCTATGAACCTGAATTCCATCAATGGATCGCAGACTTAAAAGCGGCGCCGTGTGTCTCTTGTATGTTCGTTATTGTCACAAAGGCTGACGGATCCATATCACGTACGATCTGCTTCAACTTGGAGATTTCCAAGCGGGTAATGACGACGTAAATAATTTCTTTTTCATTGTCGTTATAACCACCTTTACCGTGAAGCAATGTGACACTGCGGCCAAGTCTTTCCGTAATGGCTGCGCTCAATTCTTCGTATTCGTCAGATACGACTATGACCGCTTTCGTATCTTCCAACCCTTGTATAATGATATCAATTGCTTTTGAAGCAATGTAATATGTCAAAATGGAGTACATTGCTTTTTCCCACGTTAAGACAAAACCAGCCCATCCAAATATGAAAATATTAAAGAACATGACGAATTCGCCCACGGAAAAAGGGATTTTTCTTGTCAATAAAATACCAAGAATCTCTGTACCATCTAATGCCCCGCCATTTCGAATGACGAGTCCGACACCTGCACCTAGCAAAATTCCGCCAAAGACGGTCGCGAGCAAGGGATCGGTGACAAATGGACCTACCGATTTTAATGGGAATTCGATAACGGCTAATAATACAATCGCGACAGAAGAAGAAATGAAGAAGTTCTTGCCGATGTGTTTATACCCGAAGAAGAGAAACGGTAAATTGATGATGAGAATGAGAATACCAAACGGAATGCCCGTCATGAAATTCAAGATAAGTGAAATTCCGATGATTCCACCATCGATGACCGAGTTGGGTATTAGGAAGAGCTCCAACGCGACTGCTGCTAATGTAACCCCAATAAGTATGAAAAAGTAGCGTTGGATAAGACTGCGAAACGTTTCCTTTTTATGTTCTTTTTTCACGACAATAAGCTCCTTTTTAGCACTAGTTTAACTAGTTATATCGTACTATGTACCTCGAATCTCAATGTATTCTATACATTATTGTAGTATATCACTGAAATCGCTTTCAAAAAAACTATTGACTCCTTTTGAAAAACTGTATATTATTCTATTAACGACCAATTAGCGACAAATTTTAATTTTACAAAAAAATAATTATTTATTGGAGGGGTACCGATGAAACAACCAGAGAAAAAGAAGATTGGATTCTTCATGGCAATTTTGCCACTACTCATTATGATGGGTGTTATGCTTCTGACCGTCGTGAAACTGGAGCAAGGTCCACATATGCCTTTAATCGTCGGTACAACGACCGCAGCTTTAGTCGCTTGGCGATATGGATTTACGTGGAAAGAAATCGAAGAAATGATGTACAAGGGAATTAAGCTTGCATTACCTGCTGTCGTCATCATTATGCTAGTTGGATTGACAATTGGTTCATGGATGGGCGGCGGTATCGTTGCGACAATGATTTACTATGGTTTGCAAATCATTACACCGGGTTGGTTCTTAGTCGCAATTACAATCATTTGTGCAATTGTTTCCTTAGCAATTGGTAGCTCATGGTCTACAATGGGAACGATTGGTGTTGCAGGTATGGGAATCGGGTTAAGTATGGGAATTCCTGCCGGGATGGTCGCAGGAGCAATTATTTCAGGTTCTTATTTTGGTGATAAAATGTCACCGCTTTCAGATACGACGAACTTAGCATCAGGTTTGACGGGGACAGATCTTTTTGATCACATTAAGCACATGTTGTATACAACCGTTCCTGGTTTACTAATTGCACTTGGGGTTTATGGTTTTTTAGGAAGACGGTTTGCAGACAGCAATTTAAACTTGGAACAGATCGCACAAACGTCTTCAGTGTTACAAGAGAGTTTCCTCATTACGCCATGGTTACTGCTCATTCCGTTAGCAGTTATTGTGCTCGTTGCATTAAAAGTACCAGCAATCCCTGCACTTATTGTAGGTATTATCCTTGGATTCTTATCACAAATTTTTGTTCAAGGCGGTTCATTAGCAGGTGCGCTTGAAGCATTACAAAGTGGTTTTGCAATTGAAACAGGCAATATGATGGTCGATAAGCTGTTCAATGGCGGTGGCTTGGATTCCATGATGTATACGGTTTCAATGACGCTTGTCGCAATGACGTTCGGAGGAATACTTGAGTATTCAGGTATGCTTCAGTCAATTATTAATCAGCTCATGAAAGGTGTTAAATCATCTTTTTCCTTAATCACATCAACCATTGCAACTTGTATTTTTACAAATGCAACTTGTTCAGAACAGTATATTTCAGTCGTTGTTCCGTCAAGAATGTTTTCAAAGCTGTATAAAAAAATGGGGCTACACTCGAAAAACTTATCCCGTGCTTTGGAAGACGGTGGGACGATTACGTCAGTATTTATCCCTTGGAATACATGTGGGGTATTCATATTAGGTACATTAGGTGTTGGGGTTGCTCAATATGGTCCTTATGCAATACTCAATTTAGTTATTCCGTTGATTTCAATTATTTAT
Organism: Sporosarcina sp. OR05; assembly: GCF_041414805.1. Lineage (NCBI taxonomy): Bacteria > Bacillati > Bacillota > Bacilli > Caryophanales > Caryophanaceae > Sporosarcina > Sporosarcina sp. OR05. Next base: position 277,862 of record NZ_JANKJL010000001.1, read on the forward strand.
GCGGCTACTGGTTTCTCTATTGTCAAAATGACGAAGGAAGAACTGGAAGCGGCAAAAAAAGAACAATTGGATGATAAAGTCCAAGTTGAAATGTAAAAAAAGAGGCTGTCCATTTGCCATTAGGCTAGGACGGCCTTTTGTTACATGTGAGTTGGAAAATTAAATTCATAGATCGCACGGGGTCTTCCTTGTTTGTACGTCATTTCCTCGCCCACGATTGTTATATAATCATACTCAATCAATTTCTTAATTGTGCGTTCTGCGGTTCTTCTGGATACATTCAAATAGATGGCTAAATCGTTAGCAGTAAATTGGTTTGTTGAACGTGATTTATTAAATGCAAGTAATTTCGAGATGTTTGCTGGCCCGAGTTTTGTTTTATCAGCCATGGACAATAATGTAGGATGATCGACTTTCATGTCCAGCACATCTTCCGTTTGTGGAAATGGCCCGTGCAGTTTTTTGTGAGCATCAAGAATGTAAAAACCACTTAGTTCTGTCGACCGGTTAAAATTTAAAGCAAGCCTTGCATGGTCTGCGGCAATCATTGTTGACTCACCACAACCGAATGCTATTTTTACAGTGGAGGGTAGTTGATTTACTAGTGCTGTAAATTGCGGATTTCTAATAGAGTACTCCAAATTTCCCATTGTCGTGAAGAGTGTGTATTCCCCTGCTGATTCATGCCAATGTGCATGTAATTGTTGAGCGAGTGTAGCGATAAAGTCTTGCATAGACGGATCTTGAGCTGTCACAATGCCGACAGCGATTTGAGCAGAAGTGCTCTGCTGAAGCATAGCTTGTTGACGGGCTTCGTAAAGGCTTCTTACGATAGAGCTTCCAGGGTCGATCATCATGCAAGCTTTTTTCCCGACAGCTTTTAACTGCTCGTACACAGCATGGACACTTGTAATAGCGATAGCTGTTTTTCCTTCATCCATTAGCTTACTGTGAAATGAAACGAGTGTTGCAATCGTGTCATCTTCTTGTAATTCATGGATAAAAGGAAGAGCAATGGTTCCGTTAACATCTTCAATCACATGATCCACATAAATTCGATTTGTGACGTCAATGGAAATACGATCACAAGGTAGTTGCTCGTTCGCTAACACATAGAGTAACGTAGTGGAGATAGCGGTTTCATCCTGTTGTAAAAAGATTGCTGGAACCGCGAATTGTTGAACCGCTTTTTGTGCGTACAAATAAGGCAGTGATCCGGAGAACACAATCGCATCACAAGGTTTAATCGTTTGAATGATAGCAGCTGCTTCTTGGGGCTCATCATAGATATGACATTCGATAGCCATATCGTCGTTTTCTTTGACGAGCTGTAAAACATGCGAACAAAAATGTTCTGAACCGATGATCGCAATTTTTATTCTCAACAAAAATCCCTCCAATTTTATAGCGACTATTTAACGACAGTGTTACAATTACTATAAAGGATGTTAAAACAGAAAGGAAGAAAAATGATGAAAATTACTGAAATTGAAATTTTTGCGATACACCTTCCGTTGGTTGAACCATTTGTAATCAGTTATGCAACTTATGATTATATGCCTTCAATTATTGTTAAAATGACGACCGATAGTGGGCATGTTGGATATGGAGAAGCGGTGGCAGATGAACATGTTACGGGAGAAAGCTGGGAGAGTACATTTGCAGTATTAAAAAATACACTAGCTCCTGCGCTCATTGGCATGGATCCAGCAGAAATGGAAAAGATTCATGAACGGATGGACAAGGAGATTTATAGTGTCCCGGCTGCCAAAGCTGCAATCGATATCGCTTGTTATGATGTAGTCGGTAAAGCGTTGGACGTTCCGGTGTATACGTTGTTAGGTGGAAGATACCATGACGAATTTCCAATTACACATGTGTTAAGCATTGCTTCCCCAGCACATATGGCAGACGAGGCAGAGCATCGAGTAGCAGAAGGGTACCGTTCATTGAAAATGAAGGTCGGTACGAATGTTATGGAAGATGTTAAACGAATCCAAGCAGTCCGTGAACGTGTTGGAGATGCCATTGCAATCCGTGTCGATGTAAATCAGGGGTGGGTAAATAGTGCAGCGACGTTACAAGCGTTGCGGAAACTTGAACAATGCGACCTTGACTGGTTAGAGCAACCTGTTAAAGCGGATGACATTGATGCGATGGTGGAAATTAAATCTAAAACTCCCGTACCTGTCATGATTGACGAAGGTTTGCGGGGTGTTCGCGAAATGCGTGAAATCATTGCAAAACGTGCAGCTGATAAGGTAAACATCAAGTTAATGAAATGTGGCGGTATTTATCCAGCCATGAAACTTGCGCATATGGCTGAAATGGCAGGAATTGAGTGTCAAGTTGGTTCGATGGTTGAGTCATCCATCGGGTCAGCGGCAGGCTTCCAAGTTGCTTTTTCAAAGAAAATCATGACAAGTGTTGAATTGACGGGTCCATTAAAGTTTAGTGAGGATGTTGGGAACTTGCACTACAATGTTCCGTTTATCCGTTTAACAGAAAAGCCTGGATTAGGCGTAGATGTAGATGAAAGTGTCTTAGCGAAACTTACAGTGTTTTCTGAGAAGGTGAAAGGATGAATACGGTACAAACACTTCCGAACGGGCAGACAATTCGAATTCAATCGTTGACGATGAATGATCTCTTGGCCATTCAAAGCTTACAAGAGAACGTCATCGCTGCTCTTCCGGATACGTCTTTCCTTCAACCGCTATCAGAGGAAGAGTTTCGATTCATTCTTAATGGAAATGGTAGTATGCTCGGTGCATTCCACGAGGAGGAGCTCATTGCATTTCGAGCGATGTTAGAACCTGAAATAGATGAAGAACATTTAGGGAGAGATGCGGGACTCTCAGAAAATGAGCTGCCATCCGTCTTATACTCTGAAATTTCCAATGTCCATCCTGCTTATCGAGGAAACGGCCTTCAAAAAATGCTTGGAAAAATGTTGATGAAGCAAGTAGATACGAGTCGTTTCCGATATGTCTGCACGACGGTCGCACCATTCAACATTGCAAGCTTAAAAGATAAATTTTCTTTAGGGATGCATATTATTTCCTTAAAAGTGAAGTATGGCAATCTCATTCGTTATACGATGATGAAAGAATTAACGGATGATCCAATCGAAGTGAATGATTTGGAAACAATCCTTATCGATATGTCTTACCTTGAAAGGCAACAGGCGTTACTAAAAGATGGTTGGATTGGTGTCGGCATGAGACAAGAAGCTGAAGAGTGGAAAGTCATCTTCAAAAAGAAGCGAACAGTTTAATAACGTAGGCAATCCAGTAAAACGGTCTCAATCTTTTAAATTGGGATCGTTTTTTTATGTTGGAATAGTCCTAAAGGTTTAGTGAGTTGTCGTCAGTATTTTTATTTACAAAACGATAAGTACTTCAGTCATTATTTTGGCAATCTACCTTTCTATATCACTGTGAAATTAGTATAGTAGAATATAGATGAAAAGGTTTACATAGGGGGATACAGATGAGATTTTCAGTGAGTAGGAAACTGTGGACTGGTTTTTTGACATTAGTCTTCCTAATGGTCATTGCAGGGATATTGAACTACTTGGCAATGGAGCGCGTGAGTGAAAAATATGAGTTCTTAATTGATGACCGAATGGAAAAAGTGATTGTGCTTGAACAAGTAGCGACAAATCAAAACGAATTGTCGAATGATTTACGTGGTTACTTGCTCTATAAGGAAGTTGTCTATTTGACGAATCGCCGCACACAAATCGAGTCATTCAATGAAAAAGTGAACCAACTAGAAACATCTCTAAAAGGGGAAGAGAGTATTGAACTGTTAGCGGAGCTAAAAGATGCTGGTGTTCGCTATAGCGAATTGACAGATTCCGCAATTAGTTCGTTCAACAATGGCAGAGATGCTGATGCCATTGCATTTGCTGATAAGGCAGAAGACTATCAAGCCATTATAACGAAACAAGCAAAGAAATTAATTGAAATCCAACGTGCTGAAATGGCTACAACGAAAAAAGAGCTTGCTGACACCCGTAAGTGGACGAGTATCTTCCTGTTCGGTGTCCTTGCTTTCAGTGCTGTCCTTAGTATTGTAATTGCTACTTTCATCAGTCGAAGCATTACAAAACCTGTTCGTGTCATGACACGATCATTAAAACGGATTGCAAAAGGTGATTTTGCAATGGAAGCATTACGTATAAAAAACAAAGATGAAATCGGTGAGATGGCGACAGCTTTCAATGAGATGACGACCGACTTGCGCGGAATCATTTCAAAAACGCGGGATGCCGCGCATCAGTTGGCAGCACAAGCTGAGCAATTGACGGCAAGTTCTGAAGAGAGTCTTGCAGCATCCGAAATGGTAGCAGAAATCGCTGAAAAGAACTTGATGGCAAGTGATATGCAAGTGAATCTCGTCAATGAGTCGGCTACTGCGATGGAAGAGATGGCAAACGGTGTCACGCAAATTACAGAAGACAACGAAGCGATGCTCACTTCATCGACAACAGTTTCAAGACTTGTCGGAGAGGGGTCTCAACTCATGAATGAGGTGACCGTTCAAATGTCAGAAATCTCAACGACGATTGAGCATTCTTCCACGATTATAAATGAACTCGCGGAACACTCGAAAAATATTCGGAATGTAACTGGGATGATTACCGGTATTGCAGAACAAACCAATTTGTTAGCTTTGAATGCGGCAATTGAAGCAGCACGGGCAGGAGAGCAAGGAAAAGGCTTTGCGGTCGTTGCAAATGAAGTGCGAAATCTTGCGGAGCAATCCAAAAATTCTGCGGAAGAGATTGAACGGATGATTGAAACGGTTATTCAAAATGTTTCATTGGCAGTCGATAGTGCAGATAATGGAAAGGAGAAAGTGAACGAGGGACTTGGTATCACGCAGCAGACGAGCCGTGTGTTTGAGCAGATTGAATTTGCTTCCAATGATGTAAGCGGAAAAGTGCAAACGGTAGCCGTTGCGATTGATCAGATTCGTTCGATGTCTGAACGTGTGTCAGCTAGTGCTAAAAAGGTTCAAGAACTAGCAGTACAAACTTCGGCAGAAGCACAATCAACAAGTGCTGCTACGGAAGAACAACTTGCATCCAATGAAGAAATCAGTTCAAGTGCCCAAACTTTATCAGAAGTGGCCGAAAAACTTCAAACGGATTTAGGGCGATTTACGGTATAAAGACAGAAGCTGACTGCATGTCCAGTCAGCTTTTTCTGTTATCTGAAAATAAACATTGCTCTCATGTCTGTAGAATGATACAATCAATCTCTGACTTAAATCCCCAACATCTCCCATCAACAATCGTAAGACGCCAATACACAAAATGGAGGACTGTCCAATGCAGAAACATCCTGATTTTGAGTTTGAATTGCAGCGCCTTGATTACACCAAACAGTACATGAAGAAGCTACTGGAAGAATCTCAACGTGATGTAAAATCCTCGCAAGATGAAATTCGCCATGCAATGGCGGATTTGGATTACTTAGATTCAAGTTTAAGTTATATTAATATTTTGACGAACACCCGCTTTTTTGAAATGGCCCGTTCCCAAAAAGAAGGGTTAGAAGCGATTCGTCAAAAACCCTATTTTGCACGCATCCATTTTCAGACACACGGAGAGAAGGATGAATTCCTGTACATTGGGAAAACCTCCGTCTTTCATCAGGAAACACAAGAACCGATCATTGTCGATTGGCGATCACCTGTTGCAAATGTCTATTATGACGGGCGATTAGGCGACATCTCTTATCCAGTGAGAGACGAAGAGATTACTGGACATCTATACTCGAAAAGACAGTACAAAATCGAGGAAGGCGAACTGCTGGATATACTCGATATTGACTTGACAACGAATGATGAATTGCTACAAGAAGCCCTTTCTGGGAAAGCTGATACGCGCTTGACGGAAATAGTATCGACCATTCAAGCGGAGCAGAATGAAATAATACGAGCAAACTTAAAGCAGCCGATTATCGTGCAAGGGGCAGCAGGAAGTGGGAAGACAACGATTGCGCTTCATCGGATTTCTTATTTCTTGTATACGATGGGAACGGACTTCCCTTCAGATAAACTAATGATCCTTGCACCGAGCAAGTTGTTCATGGAGTATATCGGGGATGTGCTGCCTGAACTAGGGGTAGGCCGTATTTGCCAAACAACTTATACAGAATACGTATTAAATGCTACTGGGCTGAAATTGAAGCTTGGGGACTCGAATAAGAAGTTGGAGAGTTTGACAGCGGACGGTACGATTGATGAAGAGAAGTTGTTTATCACAAAAGTGAAAGGTTCCCTTGACTATCGCCAAATGATGAATCGATATGTTCAAAAAATTGAACGAGCAACAGCATCGCTATTCGAGGATGTGTATATTGAAAAATATCGGATTATGCGTGCATCTCGTCTACGTAAATTGTTTTTGGAGGACTTCAAGTATATGCCGCTTGAGAAGCGCATAGTGCGCATCAAGCTTATCATGCAAACGGAAGTGAATCGTAAGCGTAAACAGCTTTATAAGCTTTTATCTGATAAGTATGAAGAGGCGCTGGATAAAGCACTTTATGGTATTCGAGATGACGAAAAGCGAAGAGCTAGAATTACAAGAATTATGGATGAGCGAGATGAACGTCTTCCTTTCATTGAAAAGGAAGGCAAGAAGACAGTCGCTTCCTACATGCGCCGGTTCAAGAAATTTTCGATCAAACAACTATATAGGGATTGGCTGACAGATCCTGAACTACATACAGAGTTGGCATGCCACTGGTCTGAATCAGAAAGGGATGCTTTTTTGAATGCTCATCAAAAGGAAATGTGGGAGCTGGAAGATTTGGCGGCGCTCTATTATTTGCATGCCAAATTGAAAGGAGTGTCCGACAAGTGGAAGATGCGTGTCGTATTCATTGATGAAGTGCAGGACTATAGTGAATTTCAGTTAGCGGCATTACAAGATGGATTGGAAACGGATATGTTCACAATGGTCGGCGATTTGGCGCAAGGAATTCATAGTTATCGTGCTTTGACTTCTTGGGATCCTGTCAAGGAGTTGTTCCCCCGTGCGACATATACGACATTGCAAAAGAGTTATCGGACAACAATTGAAATTATGCAGTTAGCGAACAAGGTGCTGGCGCAGATGGAGGAAGATCTCCCTTTAGTTGAACCTGTTGTGCGACATGGACAAGAACCGGATTTTTATGAAATGGAAAGTTTGGATCCTCATAAAATTCATGCGCTTTATAACGAGATAAAAGAAAGGAAGCATCGGTCGATAGCACTGATTTGTAAAACGAAAGCAGAAGCGTCAACGTTTTACAAAGTGTTATCTGAGCACGGAATGCCGGTTCAATTGGTTGGAGAAGATTCCGATTTAACAGCGGATTGTCTTCTAATTGTCCCAAGTCATTTATCAAAAGGATTAGAGTTTGACGCAGTCATGATAGGTGCTTTTCATGCGCCATTCAACGATAATGAGATCGATCGGAAATTGTTGTATGTCGCAATGACAAGACCGATGCACGAATTACATTTATTGACGAGTGGATTAAAGTCTCTCGTGATGACTATATAGGAGGCAAAATAGATGAACTCGACGAAGACAATTATTGAAAAATTGAAGTTGGATAAATATGAACAAATAGCGGTAATTCACAGCCCAGAAGACTTGGTTGAAGAGTTTGCTGCCATTACCTATGATGATGGGATCTTAAAGGATAAGTACAATTGTCTGTTCGTTTTCATTTACAATTTGGAAGAATTTAAGAGAGAAATTCGTTTGGTCATCGAAAAGAGTTTGCTTGAAAACAAAGGGTATTTGTTTTTCGCCTATCCTAAAAAAGGGAACAAGCAATACGATTCGTTCATTGACAGAGATGTGTTTTATAACGAACTACAAGTTGATGAAGATGGTTATGTAGATGGCAGTGATTTGAAATTTTCTAGAATGGTGAGCTTGAATGATGTATTTACAGTTGTCGGACTGAAGTGTGAACAGAAAAAAACGAAAACTAAATCGGCTAAAGCAAGTCAATGTGTAGATGATTACATCGATCGCATTGAAGATATTAGACGACACCTTCAAACAAACGAAGAAATATTACCAATCTATGATGCGCTGACTTTCGGTTACCAAAAAGATTGGGCAAGGTACGTGTACAGTGCAAAAAGGCAAGAAACACAAGAAAAGAGACTTGCTGAAATGGAGATGATTTTAGCGGAAGGCTATAAATCAAAAGATTTGTATCGACAGAACAGAAAATGAACTGTGAAATAGATGAAGGTTTCCTTAGGGAAGCCTTTTTATTTATTTTCAAACCTACAAACTTTTTGAAGACCATTTACGAATATACTTAAGAGAGACAATGATATGTGGAAAGCAAGTGGTGAACCATGGACAAAGAACAACGCTGGATTAAACAAATACAAACAAACGCCAGCGAATCGGCTGCGAATGCGCTCGTTTCAAAGTACTACAAAGAAATCTATGCTTTCTGTTTTAAGCAGACATTGAATCAGGATCTTTCGCTGGATTTGACGCAGGAAATTTTCATCAGTACTTTACAATCCATTCATACTTATGATAAAAAACGTGCATCTTTTCGGACTTGGCTTTATCGGTTAGCGGCGAATAAGATTGTTGACTATTACAGGTCTAAAACCTATCGGTATACACAATTCTCACAACCGATTGAAGACAGAGAGATTGTAGACGAACATGATTTGGTGCTATCACTTGAATACAAAGAAGATGTCGAACAAGTGAATGCAATCGTAAATAATTTGGAATCCAGTTCACAGCAAATTATGAGGCTAAACCTGTTTGGAGACTACACGCTAAAAGAAATAGCAGAGATGGAATCCATTCCTGTGTCGACAGTTAAAACAAGGTATTATGCAGCATTACGAAAAATACGAAAAGAAATGGAGGTTTAATGGGATGAGGAAAGAGAAATTACAAATTCCTAGTTTAGATGAGCATCTCGTCCAAATGGAAATCGACAAGATTGTAACGGCTGGAATTACACCGAAAGTGACGTTTCTCACTTACTTGAAGTCAATGATCCAGCAAGTTGGAATGCGTCATATTTTTTCGGATCGGTTAGAACTTGGCTTTCTCATTACCGTTGTAGCAGCCTTGCTAGCAATGTTAATCATTTCACCGTTTCAAGGACAAATCCAAGATATATACGGTTACATCTTTTTATTATCACCTATACTTTTCATGGTCTTATCAGTCTCAACTTATCTACGAAAAACGCAAAATAATACGTACGAAGTAGAAATGGCATGTAAGTATAATGTTTACCAAATTATTGCATGCAGAATGTTATTGTTTAGTTTGTTATCTGTTGTTCTGAATACGATTGCCATTGCGGCTGTGGCGATGCAATTTGAGGGGATTCATTTTTTAAGAGCTTTTTTACTATCATTAACCTCTCTGTTTGTGTTCTCAACCCTCTTATTATTTGCGTTAATGAGACGGAGAACTTCAGTAATTGTTGTCATGACTGTCATTGGATGGACGTTCGGAAATCTTTTATTACAAACAGTAAATGTCCAAGTATATAATGATTTTCTGCTCAAGTTGCCCACTGTTGTGAATGCAATTGTTCTACTCGGAATGGTATTCATTTATATACGTTGTGTAAAGAAACTAATTCAATTCAAACAGATGGAAGGGGTATTTTAATATGCTTGTTGTAAAAGACGTTAGTAAGCAATATGGGGATTTTACAGCTTTAGAATCAATCAATCTGGAATTCAGTACCGGCCTGTATGGATTGCTTGCTCCAAACGGTGCGGGGAAAACCACATTAATAAAGATGTTGGCGACATTAATTTCGCCCACAAAGGGAGAAATTCTTTACAACGGAAAAAATATTAGTGATATGGATGATCGCTATCGCGAACTACTTGGTTATTTACCGCAGCATTTCGGTTATTACAAAAATTATTCGCCAAAGCAATACCTTCTCTATTTGGCAGCGCTGAAAGGAATGGGAAAGAAAGAAGCACTCCATATAATTGAGGAGTTGTTGGAGAAAGTGGCGTTGAGTGATGTGATAAATAAAAAGATGAAGAAGTTTTCAGGTGGAATGATTCAGCGAGTTGGGATTGCGCAAGCATTGTTGAATAACCCCAAAATCTTAATTTTGGACGAGCCGACAGCTGGCCTTGACCCTAAAGAACGGGCACGCTTCCGGCACATGCTTACGGATCTTGCACGTGAAAGACTTGTCATAATCTCAACGCATATTGTTTCAGATATCGAATCGATTGCAAATGAAATAATAATGATTAAAAATAAACGGCTACTTTATAAAGATTCGGTTGAAAATATCTGTTCGTCGTTAATTGGAAATGTTTTCGAGACAACCATTGCTTATGATCAGTTGGAAGACTTCCGACTGAAACATAGCCTACTATCCGAAAAGCAGGAGTACGGAAATATGCGCGTCCGCTTTATTCATAAAGGGGAAGCAGAGAGAAATTGGACAGTCGTACCACCACAGCTGGAAGATGTGTTTCTATATGAGTATCGTGATGAGATAGAAGGAGAGGTATAATGCGAATTTTTCTTCTCGAGTGTAAAAAAGCCCTGACGTCACCGATTCTAATTGCATTGCTAATCATCTTTTCTGCATTCAACATCTTTGTCATCTTCAGCTCCTCTGACCATAAAGATGAATTAACAATGGTGAATGAAATCATTGATCAATATGGCAGAGAGATAACAACAGACTCACTCGTACAATTTGAAAAAGATATTCAAAACGATCTCTCAACGTTAACGTCAATTGTCGGCCAGCAATATGATAGCATCTATGATTTTCTTGGTGAATTACATTATGAAGAGCGAGAGCTTTACAGTGACGAAGAATGGGAGTTTTTCAATCAATTACAATTGAAGGAAATGTACTATAGCATGGCGGATTCAATTGACGAAAGGTACGCTAACATTCATGTAAAAGAAGCTGGAGAAGGCGATGTACAAAAGTACGGCATCAGTGATGAAGCGGCCGAAACACTTCTGAAAGAGAACGAAAAGTTTGCAGAGCGTTTTGAAGAAATGGTGGCAAATGAAGAGCATAAGGAATGGTTTTTTGCAGGCAAGCCGTACTTCATGCACAGTTTTCTTTTTAAAAAGGTCTTCTTGCATATCATTATTGAATCACTACTGTTAATCGTTTTGTCGACTGCTTTCATAACGACATATGAGTTTGAGAATCGGACACAACTCGTTACATATGCAACGCCTCGTGGAAGACGATTGATGATGGACAAGTTGGTCGCGTCATTAGCAATATCGGCGGTTATTTCAGTCTTGTTGTTCGCAATAACACTAGGAACTTATTTTACCGTATTTGACTACTCACGCGTTTGGAAAACATCGATTAACAGTGCGTTTAATTGGGAATACAATTTCCCATACGTTACTTGGTGGGATTTATCGGTTGGAGAATTTTTAATCGGTGTAACTATACTCGTTTTCATCGCTCAAATGCTATTTGCAGGGTTGACATTTGCATTATCCGTCGTGATGAAAAATAGTTACATTACCTTCTTTCTTGTTGCCATTCTTTTTGTACTTGGATGGCTATTGCCAAGCTTCATGCCGAAATCTTCAAATCTGTTATTCGTCTCTTCGTATACATTACCAACGCTATTGTTAGCTATTTCAAATTCATTCATGGGAAGTAGTGGGCTCATACTTTTTCAAAATTTCGAATGGGTAACAATTAGCTGCTGGACGATTATTACAATTGTTTTATGTATTGTATCCTATAAGCGTTTTACAAAAATAGATATTCAGTAAGGGAGGTCAAAACATTGCGTGTTTTATGGAACGAAATGAAAAAGATTTTAACGTGGAAAATGCTTGTACTGCTAATTTTCATAAATAGTGTGCTTTATTTTCTGTTGATTGAGTTCTATATTGAAAACTTCCCGAATGGAAGTGGAATCTATTCATATGAAATGGGCATAGAAATGATTGAGAAATACGGCACCACAATGGATGAAGAGGAGTTCTTTGATTTTAAGAAGGCCTATGCCAATCAAGTTGAAGAGGCTACTCAATACTTGCAATCTAGAGAGGAATTCGTTGAAGTCGGACTGGATACATATGAAGAATTCCTCGCTTATGATTGGTGGAATGCACCTCAAGAAATCGACGAACTTAGATCAGATGTATTTATTAATGAAAAAGTTGACCTCTTTTGGGAGCTACAAGAACGAGAAAGTCTCATTCGTTTTTATGAGGGACGAGAAACAATTCCACATGTACTCTCAGAGAAAAAGAGGCAACGATTTGAAGAATTGATCGCTCAAGAAAAATTCGGAGTATATCCGGAAGTCGTTATGATGAATTTTAAATCGTTCATTGCAAATGTCGCTATCGCAATTCTTTTCAGCGTTGTATTGGTCATATCCCCAACGATAGTAAAGGATCGAACGAGACAGGTCGTGGCAATTCAATACACGACGAGAAAAGGAAGGAATCTCTTCAAGACGAAATTCCTTGCAGGAAGCAATGCTACATTCATTCTAATTACAGCTCTGTTAATTGTGTATTTCAGCTTGTATTCATTGAACAACACATCGATGTATTTTGACGTTCGAGTTAACACATTTATTGCAAACGAATCTTGGTTCGACCCGACATTTTTCCAATTCATCTTATTATGTGTCGCTGGCATTTACATCATAGGGCTTGTCTTCGGGCTGCTTTCCATGGTGTTTTCAAGCCTAGTGCCGAACATGGTTTCATTGATTGGCATCCAAATTCCATTTGTCGTCGGATTCCTGTTAATAGGCTTATATCCATTGGTGCCTCACATGATTTCCATATGGAATCCTAAATGGCTTGCGTTAATAGCATATAGTGTGATGATTCTACTAACACTAGTAGGTGCGATCATGCTATGGAAACGCGAAAAGAAAATGGATATTGTACTATAAATAAACGAGAGCCTCCCACGCTGGATGCTCTCGTTTATCATTATTTTTTCTTATTGTGCCGATCTTCATAGAAAATATTGAAATTCGGATCAATCGTACCGATGTTTAGATGCCTTGCCTTATAGTCGCGTAGCAGCTCGAAGAATTTTTTGCTTAACACTAATAGGACAATTAAATTCACAAACGTTGGGATGGCAGTTGTGATATCTGCAAAATACCAAACGGCTTTTCCAGGCAAATCATAATAGACTGCGTAAATGACCATAAGTAGACCTGGAATTGGATAGAGCCACTTGTAAAAAGCAATAGTTTTATTCTTCGTTTTAACCTTTTTCTCCCCATGAAACAGGTGCCGTAAAATAATTTCGTAATACGTATACCAACCGCTCGTCGTCGTTAGTCCGAATAAGAAAATTGATAGTGTAATAATGGTTCGACCTGCTTCACCGATACCAATTTCAAAAGCAGACAATGTTAAGGCGGCACCATCTAAGCCAGATGACCATGCACCGGTAATAATGATTGTAAATGCCGTCATTGAACAGATAATAATGGTGTCAATGAATACTTCTACAGCTCCCCACATCCCTTGCTTAACGGGGTGATTCGTTTTAGCAGTCGAGTGAATCATCGGTGATGTCCCCCATCCAGCCTCATTACTATAAACTGCACGTGCAACCCCCATCCGAATCACTTGCGCAATGACCGCACCCGTAAATCCTCCAACAGCAGCCATTCCGTTAAAAGCGCTATCAAAGATTAAACTAAACACAGAACCGATTTCAGTGAAATTCTTAAGTATGATGAATAGAGAAGATGCTACGAAAAAAATGCTCATAATCGGAATGAGTCTTGACGCGATCATTCCAATCCGTTTAATCCCACCGTAAATGAGTAAATAGATGAGTGCTACGTATATAAGTGAAGAAGGAATCATGCCGATGTTGAATGTTGAACTGACCGCTTCTGAAACGGTGTAATTTTGAAGAGTGATAAAAAATGTTGTGAAAATCCCAAACCCGAAAAGAATCGCTGGGATTTTCCAGTATTTAAATCGCTTTTCTTCGCCTAACCCTTTTTCCATGTAATATGTAGGACCGCCGTATGGATTGCCTTTCTCATCGGTACTTCGGTAATGGACTGCTAAAGTTACTTCAACCGTTTTGGTCATCATACTTAAAAGTGCAGTTACCCACATCCAAAACACAGCACCTGGTCCACCGACTGCAATTGCAGTAGCGACACCACCGATATTTCCGACACCGATACTGCCTCCAATTGCAGTACTGACTGCCTGAAACGGTGTCAAAATTCCTTTCGCATCGTCCGTCTGCTCTTTCTTTGAAAAAAGTCTTCCAAAAGTAGCATTAAAAATATGAGGTAAATAACCGAATTGAAAGAACTTACTGCCGATCGTGAAATAGATTCCGACAAACAATACAGTGAAGATAAGGGGAAGTCCCCAAAGCCATCCTACAATCGTTTCTAAAATTTGATCCATCAATGTTCCCTCCTTAATTAAGCTCGTCCAAGATAAGTACATTATCTTATGAATTGAAAGATTGCACAATTACTAAAATTGAAATTAGTCAATAAATTTATTTTTCAACTTAACAATAACTTTACATATTACTTTCCTACTATCGTATATAATCTGAATTGACTACATCAATTGAGGGGGAAGTGGGATGAGGTTAACGGTTGGAAAGAAGATATGGTTCGGATTTCTATTCTTACTTGCGATTTTACTAGTTGTTGGCCTGTCAGGAATTTGGGCACTATCAAAATTAAATGCTGAATACCGCTATTTAATTGATGAACAAATAAAAAAAGTCGTTTTGCTAGAGCAAGTCTTGTCGTTACAAAATGAAGATGCAAAAAACTTGAGAGGGTATATCATCTATCAAGAAGAAACGTACGTAAATGATCGTAATGATAACATGCAAGCATTAAAGATGAAGTTGAAAGAGATGAATAAGCTTGTCCGGAATGATGAAGACCGGGCAATCCTAAAAGAAGTGACGGAGACTTCGAAAAGTTATGATCAAATTAGTGAATTAGTCATCCAAGGGGTCAAAGACGGTAATATTGAACAAGCGATGGGTCTAGCAAAAGAAGGTGTCTATTATCAAGATGCTGTAACGGTGTTATTGGAGAATTTGATTGAACAACAAAATACGCGACAAGAGCAGACCGAACAATCTTTACGTACTGTCTTGCAACAGATTAAGCTCGTCATCGTTGGTTTTATAGCTTTTGCCGTCGTGGCTAGCTTTTTAGTAGCACAAAAGGTGAGTAGAAGTATTGCACGGCCTGTAGGCAAGATGACCACATCTTTAGAGCAATTAGCGACAGGTGATTTTACAGCAGAAACCGTTGTTATTCACAACAAAGATGAGATTGGTGAAATGGCGACTGCATTTAATCACATGAAAGAGGATTTAAAAGGAATCCTCAGCGTAGTACGCGTCTCAGCATCTCAACTAGCAAAACAAGCAGAAGAATTATCTGCGAGTTCGGAAGAAAGTCTCGCTACAGCTGAAACGGTGAGTGAAATTACGGAAAAGAATCGGGTAGGAAGCCAATCGCAAGTCCGAACTGTAGACGAAACAACTACATACATAGAGAAAATGATGGATGAAATGATTCAGATGAACGGATCGAATCATCAGCTCCAAATCGCGTCAGTGCATGTTTCTGAACTTGTGTCGACCGGGAATCTTCAAATGAAGGATTTTGCAGAGCAGATGGAGAAGATGAACAGGAGCATTACGCATTCAACGAACACAATGAGTGCAATGTCTTCCTATTCCGAACAGATCAGACATGTGACGACAGTACTGACAACTATTGCGGAGCAAACAAACTTACTTGCATTGAATGCCGCTATTGAAGCAGCAAGGGCTGGTGAGCATGGTAAGGGATTTGCAGTTGTAGCAGAAGAAGTACGCCGTCTAGCTGAACAATCCAAGCAGTCAGCGAGGGAGATTGGCCAGATGATTGAAGAAATTACCCGTAGAATGGATGAGGCGGTAGTTAGTGTACAAGACGTATCAAATCATATCGGTAAAAGTCAAATTACTTCCAGTGAAACAGAGCAAGTATTTCATGCGATTGAGACTGCAACAGAGGAGATGGATCGTACACTTACAGCCGTCAGTCACAAAATTACACACGTGCGTTCAATGACGGATGAAGTACTAGAGCGTTCACAGAAAGTGCAACTTCTTGCTAACGAAACGTCGGACCAAGCCCATTCGGTAAGTGCGGCAACGGAAGAGCAACTTGCTGTAAATGAAGAAATATCGACAAATGCACAAAGTTTAGCGTTACTTGCTGATCGTTTGGAAAGTGAAGTCGGGAAATTCCAAGTCTAATCTGAAATACAATTTCCAGGAACGCTATACGCTTTTTGAAGGGAGACTAACTATGGTACAGTATCGACATTATTGGGGAATGCCGGAACAACAAATCTTCGAGGGCATATTGGCTTTACATCATGAGGTTTTTATGAACGCTGACCATTTACGTGCAAAGCTTTCGATCGTTCCAAACGCACTAGTACTTGTAGCTAGTCAAAATGAAGAGGTAGTCGGTTATAAAATAGGTTATGAATTGACTAAAGACCGTTATTATAGTTGGTATGGTGCAGTATCTGAAGAATATCGAAGACGAGGGATTGCTTCTGAACTAATGAAGAAGCAACATCAACTCATAGCGGAAGCTGGCTATACGATTTTGGAAACTAAAACAAGAAACAAATGGCGTAACATGTTAATTGCAAACATTAAACATGGCTTCGATATTGTGGCCACTTTTCAAGATGATGAAGGGATTCATCGAATTACAATGGAAAAGCGACTCGTTCATGAGGATATACAGTAATCCTGAGGGAAACTGTTGTAAATGATGAGAATCTTCTAGGCTTCCCCCCCCTTAAGATATACTTATATACTTTCATAATAAACATTGAATTTCATTATGTTTGAATTGAAAGTATACTAGTAGTGACTAAGGGGGTGGTTTTGTTGGATTATGTAGTGCTTTTTTTCATCGGTTTACTTGCGACGACAGTTGGAACGTTGGCTGGCGGTGGCGGTCTCATAAGTTTGCCTGCAATGCTTTTGTTAGGTATTCCAATCCACTCTGCCATTGGAGCAAACAAAGTATCCAATACGGTAAGTTCGTTCTCTAGTTTCTATATTCTTTTGAAACACAAAAAGATCTCGATGCGAGAATCAGTGTGGGTTATACCCATTAGTTTACTTGGTGGGGTGACAGGTGGTTTTATCGCGACAAAACTTTCAGCTGAGAACTTGTATGTTGTGGCAATTATTCTTTTAAGTTTTGCCTTCGTATCATCGTTTTTCGGCAAGGGGAGTTTTTCAGGTGAACAGACACTAACATTGAATAAAGTGAGTGTTCCGGGACTATATAGCATTGGCATTTACGATGGCGTTTTTGGACCCGGCCAAGGTACGCTACTCTTTTATTTGTTCAATTATTTGGATGTGGCTTATATCCGAGCAGTCGGATATGTCCGTCTCGCTACGTTTTCCAGTTGCTTTGGAGCAGCAATCACCTATATTGCTGCAGGGACAATCGTTTGGCCGCTCACAATTGTCTTAATGGCAGGTTCAATTTCAGGAGCTCAACTAGGCGTCCGCTTCGCTGAAAAACTAAATCCAAAGTATGTGAAACCTTTATTACGAATCGTTACCGTTCTCTTGATCCTACAAATCATTTTTGATAATAGTCGATGATTGGTTTGCATGATGAATTATGTAGAACAAAAAACCTTTAGGTCGTGATGATATGAAAGCTGTTATTCAACATGAATATGGAGATGCGAGCGTTCTTTCTTATACAGAAATGGATAGACCAAAAATTAGAGAGAACGAAGTAGTTATTAAAGTAAAATATGCAGGGGTAAATTATGCGGATATTAAGAAACGGACGGGGAATAAGGAACCCGCAAACTTTCCTTTAGTACTTGGTTTGGATGCTGCAGGTGTTATCGAGGAAGTGTTTGGTGAATCGAAATTCTCAAAGGGAGATCGGGTAATTGCTTTTCCGAAAAACGGAGCTTATGCAGAATATGTTGTAGCAAAAGAAGACCTAGTATTTAAAATACCAGAAAGTTTGTCCCTGGAAAGAGCTGCAACAATGCCTACGGTTTCAATTTTGTCTTATCTATTGATACATGAAATTGGCCAAGTACAACCAACAGATACGATTGTCATACATAGTGCCGCAGGTGGGGTCGGTACTATGCTTGTACAATTAGCAAAATTAGCAGGTGTAAAAAACATTATTTGTACGGTTGGAAGTCTAACGAAGGAAAGATATGTTAGAGGATTAGGAGCCGATATCGTATGTACATACGACGATTTTGTAGATGTAGTTCTAACTCAAACAAATGGTAAAGGGGCCAATGTAATTTTGGACTCAGTGGCTGGAGAGATTACACGCAAAAGTATGGAATGTTTAGCGCTGTATGGCACGTTAGTTCAATTTGGAAATAGTAGTGGAAGTATAGGGACATTTACAACAGCTGATGTGCATAGTAGTTGTAGAAATGTTAAAGGTTTCAGTTTAGGGACAACTAGAAAGCATAACCCAAAAAAACTTGCGCCTATAGCACAAGTAGTTTTGGAACTGTTTGCTTCAAATAAAATAACGCTGCCTATCGCTTGTACATTTAGTCTACATGAGGCGGCGGAGGCTCATAGATTAGTCGAAAGTCGTAATTATGAAGGAAAGATATTATTAAAGATGTAAAAACATAATAGAGATTGATGGATTCACAAAAAAGAAATAGTTAAAACCATGTAAAGCAAAGGGGTACTCGTATGTTCTATAGACGGAAATACTATACTGTAAAAACCGATTTCGTGGAAACCTTTAATGATCATTTTAACAAGACGAATTTGCCTAACCAACTTAAACATGGCGCAAGGCTCATTGGCCGGTGGATGAAAGATAACGAAGATGGTACAACCGAAATTTTTGCGATTTGGGAATACGATAGTTATGAGGATTATGTTGAAATTGAAAAGAACGTGCGGGCAGACAAGGAGCACGTTCAACGTGTTGTTGAGTGGTATGAAAAAAACGGTGGAAGGGAATTTGTACTTACAGAACTAATATTGGAAGTGAGAAATGAAGTGTTACTTTCTACAGTCGATTGAAACGAGTCAGTGGACGTCTTATGAGAAGCGAGCGCTAATCAATGAAACGGCTTGTCTGGATCGAACTTTAAATGAGTTGGAAATTAAGGAGACGTTGCTGCAGGCGCATGAGGAAGAAGTGGTGAAACAAGTCCGTTTCTGATTATGTACGGGTGAAACGAGCATATGATGTAGCCGTTTTACAAGGAGAGCAGGTATCCGCGCAAGAGTTGCTACGAGAACAGAAGGAATGGATTGGAGTTATTGAAGGATTTGGCGCACCCTCGTTATCAGGCTTTTGTATTGAGTGATTGTGTTGCAGAAGACATCTTGTCCGAAAAGAAAGCGATTGCTTTTTAGCAGCTGTAGAAGTAGCAACAGAGCAAGGAACTATTTTTTTCAATGACACGTTCGGGGGCAAACAAATGAACATCTACAGTTCCCAAACGTTATTTGAACAGTTTTTTAGAGGTAAAGCAATTGATCGGATATTGGATGAGGATATGAGGAATTTGAAAAATTGAAGTTGCAGCAGAAACTAATGAAGCAACAGAAGAGGATAAATCAAAGAAGGAAGTCATAAGTCCGTGTTAATATTTTCAGTGGAGATTTTTGGGAAGTTAAAATGGTATCATTGAGTAAAGTAAGAAATATTGAGTATTCCGCAAACGGGCCAGATTCTGGAGCGATGTATTGTGAAATAGGTGGGAATTTGAAGTAATTGTTATTAAGGAAAACTCAGAGTTATTTTAATAGGGGGTGTGAATAATTAAAAAAGTAGGTATTCTTCTAATTGGACTATCCTTTTTATCGTTATCTATTATTTTGGTTCTATCGGAAGTTATTGAAGCTATATATCATACCAGTCAAAGCTATGTTAATGGTTTGGATTATATTTCTAATTTTGTCTATGCTTTTATAGGTATTGTGCTACTGGTTGGTGTAATATCAATGTTTATAAAAAGGCAAGAATAAAACTTCTTTTAAAAAACAGAAATTTTCTACAACAATTGTGGAGTCTTATCCTAATCAGCAATATCGGCAATCGGGCGCAATTGTTGAACACTCAAAAGGTCAATTTCTCAATTTTTTGTTGAGAAATTGACCTTTTAATTATGTTATGTACCTGTCATCATATAAAACAACCTATAAACTGACATTACAAATTTATTGCGATTATAACCAAAAAACACTTTACATTAAATACATATAATATTTTGACAACATTAGACTTTTTATAGAATTACCATTGTATACTATGTAATAGTAGGTGATACATCTAATGATAGAGCGGTGGTTGAGCAGTAATCGTCCTATACAGATTGAGCATGATGAGCATTTTGTGCGCAGTCGAGAGAACAATGGACAACCGATTTCGGCTGTTCGGGAAGAACGTATCCAGGAAGAAGTAGAGGCGCAAATCGAAGTAAAACCATTAAAATTGCGCGGCAAGAGCGGTCGTATGCTTGCGGAAGTGAGTTTTGCTGGTACGAGTTTTTAGAAGGACTTTTGAGTGTGTACGGCATGGAGTTGGATCAAGAAGTTACACCCGAAATCGTGTTTGCCTCTGCCGGACAAGTATGCCTATCCGGTCGTTCTCGCAGCAATGTTTGTCATTGCAATGATTGGGTGGTGTTTGGGTGGTGTTTACATATAAAGATAGGTTCCTAATTAATTTGAGTCAATGGACATTTATAATTCATACCGTTGAACCTCAGTATACTTTGGGGTTTGTGATGGATGAATTGAAAACAGTGAAAAATGTTTGACCTGTAAAGGAATCGAATCAAACGTTTCTTTAGGTATGATGATGGGATCTGTTGACTTCCTTTTCTTTGCGATTGTCATGTGTGGCGTGAAATGATTTGAACTTTGAATTCCTACATCTAATCCGCTTTCAGCAATTGCATTTTGTAAATGATCCAGTTCTTCGTTAGGTGATGTTGCTAAATAGACAACTCGCGGACCAGATGGTGAACCGAAATAGGATATTCCGTTGATAAGCAATGTGAAGGGTTTGTGATGCTTAGCGATTTGCGTTAGCTGTTGTTGTAATGTGTGAAGTCTATGTTCAGGTATCGATCCGATGAACAGCAACGTAATATGCAAATCAGCTAATCCTGGTAAAACTTTATAATGATTTGCGAGTTGTAATTTGTCCCAGTAGTGATGTACCTGTTCATGTATCGTTTGTTGTGCTGGAATGCCAATGAAGTAATGTGTATTCATTCTTTAACTCCTTATGTGCTCTTTTAATGGTATTGTAGCCTATATTGTACAGGATAAAACGTCGTGTCAAGTACCCAATACACAAACCTAAGCATATAGTAATGTGGGGAACAACCAGAAGGCGAAAGGGGATTACGTGGACGAAACGACAAATCGAAAAATTCAGCAACTGAAACCGTATACAGTGAATAACTATGGAAAGAAAATGACGACCAATCAAGGGGTAAAGGTTTCGGATGATGAAAATTCATTAAAAGCCGGAGTACGTGGACCGACGTTAATCGAAGACTTCCATTTCCGTGAAAAAATGACGCATTTTGATCATGAGCGTATTCCAGAACGAGTTGTTCATGCAAGAGGCTTTGCGGCTCATGGAGAGTTTGAGTTGTATCATTCGATGAAAGAGTTTACAAGAGCAGCATTTCTTCAAGAACCAGGAACAAAAACACCAGTTTTCATCCGTTTTTCAACTGTGGCAGGAAGCAAAGGATCTGCTGAAACTGTTCGTGATGTACGAGGTTTTGCTGTAAAGTTTTACACAGAGGAAGGGAATTTTGACTTAGTCGGTAACAACATTCCTGTTTTCTTCATCCAAGATGCCATTAAATTTCCCGACTTTGTGCATGCCGTCAAACCAGAACCTCATAATGAAATACCGCAAGCCTCATCAGCGCATGATACGCTATGGGATTTCGTCGCTACGAATCAAGAAACAGCCCATATGATGATGTGGTTAATGTCAGACCGAGCAATTCCAAGGAGTTTCCGTATGATGGAAGGGTTTGGCGTCCACACGTTCAGATTCGTCAATGAAGCGGGCCAAGCGAAATTCATTAAGTTTCATATTAAACCTCGATTAGGTGTTCATTCACTTATTTGGGAAGAGGCTCAAATGATTGCAGGAGAAGATCCTGATTTTCACCGAAGGGATTTGTGGGAAACAATCGAGCATGGCAATGTCGTCGAATATGATTTAGGTGTACAAATGATTGATGAAAAAGATGAGTTCATGTTCGATTTTGATATTCTGGATGCGACAAAATTATGGCCAGAAGAAATCGTACCTGTGCGCCTCTTCGGGAAAATTACGCTGAATCAAAACGTGGAAAATGTGTTTGCGGAAACGGAGCAAGTAGCTTACCACCCAGGAAATGTTGTCCCAGGAATTGACTTTACAAATGATCCGTTATTGCAAGGAAGATTATTTTCCTACTTGGATACACAACTCCTTCGTTTGGGCGGACCGAACTTTACTGAAATACCGATCAATCGTCCGATTTGTCCGTTTCATAACAACCAACGTGACGGATTCAGCCGTCAACGAATCGACAAAGGGCAAGTCAGTTATCATAAGAATAGTTTGGCGAACAATACACCATCCACCTCCACTTGGAAAGAGGGAGGATTTGTCCATTATGCTGAAAAAGTCGAAGGACGTGTTATCCAAGCAAGAAGTGAATCTTTCAAAGATCATTTCTCACAAGCTCGATTATTTTGGAACAGTATGACGCCGGTTGAAAAGCAACATATCATGAACGCTTTCATTTTCGAAGTGAGTAAAGTGCAGTCTAAGAGTGTTAGGCAACAAGTCGTCGATATGTTCGTACATGTGGATAAGGAATTGGCAACGACACTTGCAGATGCTGTTGGAGTGAATCGACCAACGGGAGAGCAAGTGAATGTTACTGCTTCTTCACCTGCGCTCAGTCAAGAAAACACACCTAAGTATCCATATACGCTGAAAGTAGGTGTGTTAATCGGTGAAGGATTCAACGGCAGTGAAGTGAAATCAGTCGTCAATTCTTTACTGGATGCAGGTGTTACTGTCGATATTGTCGGCGAAAAGTTAGGGACATTAACAGGAGCAGATGGTATTCAAGTAGTAGTGAACCAATCTTTGGTATCCACAGCGCCTTCCCTGTTTGATTCATTATATATTGTGGGAGGCAAAGCGGATAATCAGAAGAAATTTGAGAGTCAGCTCATAAATTACATTAATGTCGCATACAGCCAATATAAACCGATTGGCGTCGCTTCAACTGGTATGCCGATTTTCAGTAAATCTGATGCAAAGCCAGGGCCAGGTATCGTCTTTGCAACAGAAAATGATTTCGCCGAGGATTATATTCAAGCAATCACGCAACAACGTTTTTGGGATCGCAATATATACATCACCTGAAAATTACCGCTCCATGCGTTTTTTGGAGCGGTTTTTGTGTATAATCAAACAAAAAGGAGTGACAGCAGATGATCCGCACAATCATATTTGACTTAGATGATACGCTCTTATGGGATGAAAAAAGTATCGCCACGGCATTTGCAAAAACGTGTCAATTTGCTGCAAAACAATATGACGTAAACCCGATGGAATTGGAGGCAGCTGTTCGTGAAGCAGCTCGCACTCTCTATGCTACTTATGAAACATATGCACATACTCAGCTCATTGGCATCAATCCATTTGAGGGGCTATGGGGTACTTTTGATGATGAAGGAGAAGCGTTTCAACGAATGAAAAAGCTCATACCATCCTATCAAAAAGATGCATGGACAAGAGGATTGCAAGTATGTGGAATACATAATGAGGAATACGGAAAAACATTAGCTGCAAGATTCATCGAAGAGCGAAAGAAAGCACCGTTTGTTTATGAAGAGACATTTTCCGTATTGGATCAGTTGAAAGGGAACTACAAACTGGTCTTGTTAACGAATGGAGCACCTTCATTGCAACAAACAAAGCTTGCAATAACGCCTGAGATCGCACCGTATTTTGATGAAATTGTCATTTCTGGTGCATTTGGAAAAGGAAAACCGGACCCGTCAATCTTTACGTACGTACTAGAAAAAACACTTACTCCTGTAGAACATGCTCTAATGATTGGTGATAACTTGATGACAGACATATTAGGTTCCTCTCGAGTCGGCATGCGTTCCGTTTGGATTAATCGAGAAAACAAGCCGAAACATGATGAAATCCGACCTGACTTTGAAATAAGTCATTTAGATGAGTTATTTACAATATTAGGAGAGTTATCGGATCTGAATGAGTAGTATGCATTGGAGTAAAAACAGTGCTTAAATAGAAACACATGCCGCAATCCACGAAGTTCTGTGCGACAAAGCCATGTTTTTTGAAAGATATATGGAAAGTGCGAAGGGACGATTTAGCGTGTCTTTACTGGTGTAAAGAAAACTGGTATACGAAGGATAACACTCAGGGGCTTTAAAATGTCCATGGAGGAAACTTACTTTTTCTACCATGAATCTAAAGTAACTGGCCGATTAAACATGAAGAAAGCTGCCGTAATTATTGAAATGATGCATCTTTGTAAAGGGGGATGCAGTTGATTGGAGTGCAGAGCGGCGACTCCTGGGGGATCAGCGCAGCGTGAAGACCCCGCAGGAAAAGCCGTCACGTAGAACAGCTTTAGACAGCATTAGCGTAGTGTTGGGAGCACGGATGCCTTAATTTCCGCAAAGAACGCAGAAATACGGCAAAGCGAACCCTATGCTGTTCGCTTGGCTGAGGGCAAGCCCCCCTGAAAGCGTCCGCTCGGAACGGAAATCAACATTTTATCAGTCCATTAATAGCTAAGAAAGTGTTTTACAGATCAATCGCACGAACTTCGTAAATATCAGCCAGTTCAGTCAGATCTTCCATTTCTTCTTGCTCCACATGATTGTCAATTGTCAGCATCATGATTGCTTCACCGCCAATAGTTGTTCGACCGACTTGCATCGTGGCGATATTAATATTCTTTTCTGCCAACAATGTACCAACTCGGCCGATTGCACCCGGTTGGTCTTTATGTTTAATGAACAATAAATGCCCTTCAGGCACGACGTCTACTACGTAATCATCGACTTTTACAATACGCGGGCCGAGTCCATTTAATAACGTACCCGCTACGCGATGAACAGAACCGGCAGTGTGCACTTCTACCGTGATTAAGTGGAGGAAACCTTTGCTCGTCGTTGTTTTATGTTCATTTACCTTTATGTCAAAACGTTCCGCAAGGTATTTTGCATTGACATCGTTGACGTGACTACCGAAATTCCGTTTTAAAATCCCTTTTACCGTATTGCGCGTTAACGCCCTGACATCATAATTCGCAAGTTCGCCTGCATACTTGATGTTCACTTCTACGATTGTTTCATCCGTTTTGCGAGAGAGGAATGTCCCTAATTTCTCTGCCAAATCGAAGAAAGGAGCAATCTTTGCAAGTACTTCCTTAGAAACGGAAGGTAAGTTGACGGGATTGCGTACAGCTTCGCCTTTGAAAAAGCTAACAACGTCATTACTTACATCTACTGCGACACTTTCTTGCGCTTCTACTGTACTCGCACCTAGGTGAGGTGTTGCAATCACTTCAGGTAGCGTGAGCAACGGGTGATCGATAAATGGTTCGGTTTCAAAAACATCTAGGGCAGCACCGGCAACTTTTTCAGAAACAATCGCATTGTAGAGTGCATCTTCATCGATGATACCGCCCCTTGCACAGTTGATGATCTGTACGCCATCTTTCATTTTCCGGAACGCTTCTTCGTTTAATAAATGACGCGTTTCTTTCAATAAAGGTGTATGAACGGTAATGAAATCTGCTGCTCTTATGACATCATCAACCGTACCAAAGTCAATCCCCATCTTTTTCGCTTTCTCTTCCGTCAAGAACGGATCGTACGCAATGACATTCATGCGCTGTCCTTTCGCACGTGCTGCAACTTCCGCACCAATTCGACCGAGACCGATCACGCCGAGTGTCTTATTTTTTAACTCGACGCCAATATATGTTTTTCGATCCCAAACGCCATTTTTTAATGCATTGAACGCTTGTGGGATTTTTCGAGCCAACGCAGTCATCATCGCAATTGTATGCTCAGCGGCAGAATTCGTGTTGCCGTCGGGTGCATTGACGACGATAATGCCATTTTCCGTCGCGGCATCCAGGTCAATGTTATCCACACCGACACCAGCTCGACCGATAATTTTTAAGTTTTTACCTGCTTCAATCACTTCGCGTGTCACTTGTGTTTGGCTTCGGACGAGCAACGCGTCAACATCTTTTATTGTCTCAAGCAGAGCTTCCTTGGATAGATCGGTTGCAATGGTTATGGCTAAGTTTTCAGCTTGTCGTAATGGATAAATGCCTTCTTCGCTAAGCGGATCAGTAATTAGAATATGGAATGTCATCAGTTTGTCGCTCCTTTTGCTACATAAATTTTTTGAGCTGCAGCCACGCCTTTTCCGATTTCTATTTGCTTACCGGATTTTACTAATCCGATTTCAATCATGGCGATGGTTTGAAGGACATCGGCAGGTGAACAATATCCCATATGCCCAACTCTGAAAATCTTGCCTTTTAGATGTTCCTGTCCACCCGCTACTGTTAAACCGAATTCGCTTTTAATCGTCTTTCTAAATAATTCGGCGTCAAAGTCTTCAGGGGAAACAGCTGTGACAGTGTCTGCAGCATCCTCATCAGTTGTCAGTAAAGGAATCGCCAATGCTTTAAAAGCAGCGCGCGTCATTTCTTTCATGAGTTTATGACGAGCATATACTTCATCGAGACCTTCAGCTTCCATCATCTTTAGTGCTTCATGTAGTCCGAAAAGCAACGAAAGGGCAGGTGTAAAAGGTGTCGTATCTTTAGCTAAATTCGATTTATATTTCACTAAATCCAAGTAGAATCCACGATTTGAATTGTTTTCAATTCGGTTCCAAGCTTTCTCGCTTACGGCAATAAAAGTGAGTCCAGCTGGTAGCATGAATGCTTTTTGTGTACCCGTTACGATCACATCAATCCCCCAATCGTCCATTTTCGTTTCCACACCGCCAACGCAAGAGACTCCGTCGACGATGATAAGTGCATCGGACACTTCTTTGACTGTCTGTGCAAGCAAATGAACAGGATTCATGACACCTGTTGAAGTTTCGCAATACGTTGCAAATACAGCTTTAATTGCTGGATTATTTTGCACGACTGCTTGCACATCTTTTACGTCAAAAGCTTTTCCCCATTCGACCGTAAGCTGATGAACGACAATTCCATATGCTTCACAAATTTTTACAAAGCGTGCTCCAAACGCTCCTGTTACAATCACAAGTACTTCATCCGCAGGATTAACTGTATTCACAACAGCTGCTTCAAGTCCTGACGTGCCACTGCCGGTTACAATGACAACATCCTGTGTTGTGCCAAATACTTTTCGTAGTCTTGGTTGAATGGTACGTAGCAATTCAGAAGTTTCACTTCCTCGATGTCCGATCATCGGTTGGCTCATTGTCCGTTGTACGCTCGGCGGAATCGGTGTTGGTCCTGGAATTCGTAAAAAGTGTTGGTCTGCTAACATGTAGATCTCCTCCTATTAATAAAAAATATAAAAAAGCCTTTCATCCCTTGCATGTACTGCAAGGGGCGAAAAGCTTTTACGCTACGCGGTGCCACCCTTTTTCGCTGTCCAAAATAGACAGCCTTCATTGTTTGCGTAACGTGCATCATACGGATGATCCTACGACATAAGTTTCAGATCACCAATTCCAGAGTGCTACTTTACGACTGAACCACTGATTCTCACCAACCATCAGCTCTCTTAAGATTCGAGTACGTAAAACATGTCTCCATCAACATTGTTCGTTTAGGTATTTAATTATTGAACATCATATCACGTGAAAAAAGAATGTCAACCAATTAATTCGTGTTTAGATCTATATTTTATATGATATTCGTAATTAGGATTAAAATAATTGGTTAAACGCGTACTAAAATAATTTTAAATCAATTATTGTTCGTGTTTTATCATTGTGAATAAAAAGCTTTCCACTCTCCTTTACACCTACATGTAAAGGGGCGAAAAGCTTACAATTTACGCGGTACCACCCTTGTTCACTGTCAAAGACAGTCTTCATTGCATGCGGTAACGAGCATGAAACGTACGTACCTACTAAAAAGTTGTTCGGTACATCTATTCAGGAGTGCTACAACAGACATGTCAACGCTGATTTTCAGCAAATCATCAGCTCTCTTTAGATGCCATCATCTATCGCGTATCTCCATCGCAATATTATCGAAAAATTTAATTACTGAATATCATATCAGTATCTAAAAAAATGTCAACCTTTTTTTGAATGAACAATAAAATGCCTTTTAACGAGTGTATAAAATCGCATTCTTATCACATCATAATACCAAATCCAT
The DNA here is from genome assembly GCF_041414805.1 of Sporosarcina sp. OR05. NCBI lineage: Bacteria > Bacillati > Bacillota > Bacilli > Caryophanales > Caryophanaceae > Sporosarcina > Sporosarcina sp. OR05. Next base: position 306,414 of record NZ_JANKJL010000001.1, read on the forward strand.
GAATTCAATGGAAAAGTTCAAGAAAAGAGGGAAAACAATTGGGTATTTTAAGCGGAAATTCAAAAGAAGAACCGATGCATTATGGTGAAGTATTAGGATGTTGGGCATATGTAGGGGCAAATAAAGGACTCATTAGCGGATATCAAGGCTTCATTAACCATGCGGGAGATGACGGTCTTAAAAAACTGTTGGACGAAGCTGTGCAAATGATGAAAAAAGAAAATGAGCAAGTGGAAACACTATTGAAAGAACATGGAGTCACGCCACCTCCTACATTACCTGATCGTCCAATTGCCAACCAAGAAGAAATTCCTGCTGGCGCACGCTTCATGGATCCTGAAATTAGTGGCGCAATCTCGATAAACGTTGGGCAAGCCCTCGTATCGTGCAGCCAAGTGATTGGGCAATGCTTACGGGAAGACGTCGCGATGATGTTCAGTAAATTCCATGCTGAGCGTTTACTATTCGGCATGAAATTATTAAAGATGAATAAAGAAAAGGGTTGGATTATTCCACCACCAATTCACGTTCCTCATTAACAAAAGGAGCAGCTGGCAAACGTCAGCTGCTTCTTTTGTGCTTTATTTCAGAAAAATATGGTAAAATGATGGAGATGATTTTTAAAGGGGGAAATTACGTGTCGATTCAAACGAAAAGGGAAGTAGTTGTAGACAATTACCATGGAACAAAAATTGAAGATCCCTACAGATGGTTGGAGAATCCGAAAGATCCAGAAGTTCAGCATTGGGTAGATGAACAAAATAAACAAACACATGATTTTGTCAGTACATTTGCAGATCGTGAATTGTTAAAAACGAAATTGACGAAAGCGATGGATTATGAAAAGTATTCAGTTCCTCGAAAAGAAGGGGACTATTATTATTTTCATAAAAATGACGGCCTACAAAACCAAGCAGTCTTCTATCGGACAACAAATCTTGATTCGGATAAATTGGAAGTGGTCTTAGATCCGAATACGATGAATGAACAAGGGACTGCTGCAATTACCAACCTTTCTTTCACGAAAGATGGTAAGCGACTAGCGTATGGGGTATCGTTAAACGGCAGTGACTGGCAGGAAATCCGGGTACGGAACTTGGAAACGCTTCAAGATGAGGGGGATTTGTTGCAGTGGTGCAAGTTTTGTAGCATCGCATGGGATGAAGGAGGCACCGGATTTTATTATAACCGTTTCCCAGATCCTTCAACGATTCCAGCTGAGGATGAAAGCTATTATAACAAAGTGTATTGGCATAAAATCGGTACAGCGCAAGAAGATGATGTGCTCATCTATGAGGATTTGGACAATAAAGAGTTCTCCTTTGACCCCGTTTTTTCGGATGACTACAACTATTTGTTGTTGAATGTGTGGAAAGGGACAGAAAATAAAAGCCGGATTTATATGAAAGACGTTGCCAATGATTCTGGATTTGTGAAACTATTCGCAGAGGGTGATGCTCGCTATACATTCATTGGAAATGAAGGCAAGTTATTTTACTTTGTGACCAATTCGGATGCACCGAAAGAGCGTGTAATTGCTGTTAACGTGGAAAGTCCAAGTAAGGAAAATTGGACGGAAATTATACCTGAGCAAGAGGATGTATTGTCATTTGCGAAAATCGTCAACCACCAAATCGTTGCATGTACGTTACATAATGCACATTACAAAGTGAAGATTTATGACATGCATGGAAAGTTTGTAAATGATGTCCCTCTTCCGGATTTCATATCGTTAACAGGAATGACAGGTGAGAAGAAAGATACGAGCATGTTCATTGGTTATACGTCTTACTTATCCTCTGGCACAATTGTTGAATATGATTTTTCAGCTGCTACATCTAGAGAGATCTTTCGTCGTTCACATGATGAAAAAATGAATGATTTTGTAACAACACAAGTTTTTTATCCGTCAAAAGATGGCACCCAAATTCCGATGTTCATCACACATCGCAGTGGAATTGCGTTAGATGGGAATCATCAGGTGCTGTTGTATGGATATGGAGGTTTTAATGTAAGTCTCACGCCGGGTTTTTCACCAGCAGTGCAAGTTTTGCTGGAAGAAGGCGGTGTGTATGCTGTTGCGAACTTACGTGGTGGTGGAGAATTCGGGGAAGAGTGGTACAAGGCAGGAACATTAGAACACAAACAAAATGTCTTTGACGATTTTATCGCAGCAGGCGAGTGGCTAATTGAAAAAGGCTATACAAAGTCGGAAAAGTTGGCGATCATGGGCGGTAGTAACGGTGGGTTACTCGTCGGAGCATGTATTACGCAACGGCCAGACCTATTTGGCGCAGCAGTTTGTCAAGTTCCGGTTATTGATATGCTAAGGTACCATAAGTTCACAGTCGGTCGCTATTGGGTGACAGACTACGGCAATGCGGAAGAGAGTGCTGACGACTTTACTTTTATGATCAAGTATTCTCCACTTCATAATGTGCATTCTGGAGTTGAATATCCAGCCACCTTAATTACTACGGCGGATACGGATGATCGGGTCGTACCTCTTCATGCGAAGAAATTTGCTGCTACGTTACAAGCAGCTCAATCCGGTCCTAATCCAATTTTATTACGCGTAGAAAAAAATGCAGGACATGGATTAGGTAAACCAACAGCAAAAATTATTGAAGAACAAACCGATATTTATTCATTTTTAAAATTGGTCTTGAAATAAATAAAATCAGGCGCCCATTTGTCATTTGTACTGACGGGCCCTGATTTTTATTTTTGTCGTTCCCAATTTCGTAACGCTGGGAATGGATCAAAAGCCCATTCTGTCTTTCCGTTATATTTGTATACACCATAGTGAAGGTGCGGGGGGAACTTGCCTGAAGTACCTTCTTTGCCGTAACCCGAACTACCAACAAATCCGAGCAATGTGCCAGGCTCGACGATATCGCCTTCTTGAATGCCCTTATCAAAATACGCTAAATGGGCAAAGTAATGGTATGTGTTATGGTTATCACGGATGCCAATGCGCCAACCTCCGAACTGGTTCCATCCCATCACTTCGATGACACCGTATGATGTTGCCACGACAGGGACACCATAACTTGCAAAAATGTCTGTACCTTCATGAATTCGCCTTCCACCCCAACCGCGGCTTGACCCCCATGTACTTCGATAACTGTAATGATGAGCTTTTGGGATAGGAAAGGTGTGTTCATCCAGTTCGACTGTTCCAAAATGCTTGTACAACTTGGCAATCGTCAGTACTTGGTTAACAGTTGCTTCTTTTTTGTAATAATGCCATAACGCTGCTTTGTAATCCTCTTCACGTGGACCATACAAAGCGAGATGATTAGCCATCGTCACAAGAATATCAGCTGGGTTTTGCAAATCGGCAAGGCCGTCTTCATCTCCATCATCTCCGTTTCCACCGAAGAAAGCAATGGAATCCAGAACAGTATCTGAAGCTTCAGGATTTAACATGCCAACCCAGTACGGAGTAGGATATTGAATGGAAATCGGACCTTGCATTTTTTCTAGGTCCGGACGCACTTGTTGGATATTTCGTTCATATTGATCAATCGCGGCTAAATAATACCAAGGGACAAGCTCGCTTGAAAACTGATAATAATACTTCATCCGTTCTTCAATTGTTGCTTCCTCGGTTTGTATGTTTGCAGCCATCGTTTTCACAAAAGGAAATGCAGTGAGTAACAAAAAGCAAAACGGAATGCTCATTAAGTGAATACGCAAATGGGATTCCTCCTTTATTCACTTTATAGCTTTCCCGAAGTGACGTTTTTCATGAGGAATTTGGATTGTTAGATGGTGGAGAAATGTGAATGTTCTTCTCAAAGGAAGTGTTACGGTAGATCGTGTAGTTGTGCTATACTCAACAAGAGAATGGACCTACAGAAGGAGATGGATAGGATGGAAAAATTAACGTCAGTTGAGCAGTTTGAACAATTAAAAAATGAGGAACGCACAGTTTTCATGTTTTCAGCAGATTGGTGCCCTGATTGCCGAATCATCGAACCGCTTCTCCCTGGAATTGAAGCAGATTATCCTGAATACCAATTCATCTATGTCGATCGCGATGAATTCATAGATATTTGCCAGCAACTCGACATTTTTGGCATACCAAGCTTCGTTGCTTTCCATAGTGGAGAAGAGGCAGGTCGTTTTGTCAGCAAAGACCGCAAATCGAGAGAAGAAATTGAAGCCTTTTTAAACGAATTAGGAAACTAACGCCAATTTTTGATGTGTTAACTAATGAAAAGGTGGAAATATGGCTATTCATTTCCATCTTTTCTTTATTGTAAGAATCGCGTAAGTAGAAAATGTCTACTTGCATCAGATCGTTTTCAGCACCTACATACTCAATTGCCAGACTCACGTATCATCTCCTGTTCCCAAAGCGACCCTCCAGTATACAATAAAGACAACCCCAAGCCCGAAGCCAAGTCTTAACTCCCGCTCGAATGAATAAACCGCAACAAGCCAACCGATAACGGGACTTGTTGCGGTTCATTTCGTTCAGATTATTGCTCCGCAAATAATGTATACATTTTTTCAGGATAATCTGTGAAAATTGCTTGCACACCTACTTGTTGCATGTACTTTGCATACTGTTCATCATTCACTGTAAACGTCCTTACTGGAATTCCACTTTCGAAAACTTCTCGCATGGAAGGACGAACAGCAGCTGGAAAAAGGATATGTAAGTCATCTGCTGGGACGCTTCGTATATAGTTGACAGGGTTCACGAGTACTTCCATGAACAACGTTGCGGTTCTAATAGCTGGTGCAAGTTGTTTGCTTAATTGAATAGCACCATGGTCAAACGACGAAAGGATGACGCGAGCTGTCAACTGATATTCTTCAATTAGTTCAATTACTTGTTGAACCATTCCATCATAGGGAAAGATGTCCGACTTCAATTCAATATTTATCACGTGTTCTGTCGATTGAAAGACTTCAAGCACTTCTCGTAATGTAGGAATGGTCGTTCCTTTAAATTCGGGAGCGAACCAGCTTCCGAAATCGAATGTGCGCAATTCTTCTAAAGTGAGGTCTTTTACATAGCCCTTACCATTTGATGTTCGATTAATCTTTTCATCATGGATGACAACCAATTCATGATCTGCTGTCATATGAACGTCAAATTCCACTCCATGAATTGGTAGGGAAGCTGCTTCTTTAAATGCGGGGATTGTATTTTCGGGAAATGTCCCGGAAGCTCCTCTGTGGGCAAAAATGTCCATTGTATTTTCCTCCGACGCTACAGTCGAGTAGCAAGTGTAATATAGATAAAGATTTCAAAGCATCTAAATGGTTGTTCGTTTATGCAATTGAGAAAGGGCGGCGGTTAGTCCGCAGCCCGCTTAGTATGCATGTAGTCTGTGTTGAATCAGTTCCAATTATTGTTGTTTTCAATTTCCTTCTTGAGAAGTTCCGCACCTCTTGGACTGATGAACATGCCATTAGACAAACGTTTATTCTCAGAAGTGATATCACCAGTTACAATACACGCCTCATCGACAACATATTTTCGTAGAATAATCATATCGTCGTCTACAAAAATTTCCATCGGTGCACCTTTCTCCAATTGTAAGGTGCTTCTAAGTTCTTTTGGAATCACAATTCTTCCAAGATGATCAACTTTCCGTACGATACCTAAACTACGCATAATATCCTCCCTGACTTCGTGATAGTTATTATACCAGTATGGATGAGTATACCAGTAAAATAGAAAAAATACAAAAATATGAATATACTTTCTTATCTTTACTTACTTCTACTATTCCACATCTGGAAACTTTAAAACTATTCTATACATCGATTTCTGTTAAAATAGGAAACGTTGTAAAGAAAGGAGAACGATTGTATGTCTGTTTTATTGAAGAAATCGGTGTTTTTTGATTATGTTCAAATTATTATTGGGGCGACTTTTGTCGGCCTTGCATTTAATATATTTTTGTTGCCATCTCGTATTGCAGCGGGTGGGATTTCTGGGGTAAGTACGATATTGTACGAGCTATTCAACTATAATCCGGCTGTCGTCCAATGGATCATTAATATCCCACTAATTGTACTTGGACTTGTGCTTGCAGGAAAAGAATTTAGTGTGAAAACGATTGTTGGTACGTTTTTTGTCCCGTTTGTCATCTTTTTAACGCATGATATTAACTTGTCCGTTGACAACCCTCTACTCAGTTCTATTTATGGTGGCATCATGCTTGGTATTGGGTTAGGAATTGTGTACCGTGGGAATGGCTCGACTGGCGGCACCGCTTTAATTGCACAATTGTTGAAAAAGTATACAGGCATTTCAAGCGGTTTCTCACAATTGATTGTCGATGGAATTGTCGTTGTCACTTCAGCATTTGTATTTAATTTTGAACTCGCTTTATACGCACTCATGGCCATTTATGTTACAAGCAAGGTGATTGACTTCGTGCAATTGCAAACTTCCCCGACGAAGTTAGTGCTCATTATTACCGAACATGAAGATAAAATCCAAGCGGTCATTCAAAATGAGATCGACCGTGGTTTGACGAAAGTAAAATCAACAGGTGGGTTTTCAAACAATGACAAGACGATGATTTTCTGTGTAGTGGAACAATCAGAAGCCGTTTATTTGAAAAAGTTGTTACAAACTGCTGAACCGAGCGCTTTTGTCATATTCCTGAATGCTTCTGAAATTTTGGGGACAGGCTTTTCGAGAGCGAAAGTAAGACTGTAAGAAATAAGTATACAATTCTGTATAAAATGATATAATGGACAACAAAAGAATAATTCTTATCAAGAGAAGCTGAGGGATTTGGCCCGATGAAGCTTCAGCAACCTCTGCTTTTGCAAAAAGGTGCTACCTCCAACAAGATGTTAATCTTGAGAGATAAGAGCGGAGACCGTTAAAAATCCTCGTTCCTATCTTAGGAATGAGGATTTTTCACATGAATAGGAGGAATTTACATGCCGATTAATATACCTGAACAATTGCCAGCAAGAGAAATGTTGAAAGAAGAAAAAATATTTGTGATGGATGAAGGGAGAGCTACTTCTCAAGATATCCGTCCATTAAACATCATCATTCTCAATTTAATGCCTGAAAAAGAGAAAACTGAACTGCAACTATTGCGGTTATTAGGAAACACACCCTTACAAGTAAATGTATCTTTTTTGAACACCGCTACATATGAATCGAAAAACGTCAGTAAAACGCATTTAGATGCATTTTATACAACATTTGAGCATGTGAAAAATCGCCGCTATGACGGTCTAATTATTACGGGTGCACCAATTGAGCATCTTGCATTCGAAGACGTAACGTATTGGGATGAACTGCAACAAATCATGGATTGGTCCAACACGAATGTCACATCCGTTTTGCACATATGTTGGGGCGCTCAAGCAGCTCTTTATCACCATTATGGCATTAATAAATTTGAACTCCCCAAGAAGTTGTCGGGTGTATATGAACATACATTGACGGATCCGACGGTAGAGCTTGCGCGTGGCTTCAACGATTTGTTCACCGCTCCTCATTCTCGTTACACATCCGTATCAATTGAAGAAATTGAGCAGGACAATCGCCTTCAATTGTTGGCTATATCTGAAGAAGCGGGAGCTTTCATCATACTTTCGAAAGATGGCAAACATATTATGGTGACAGGGCATTTGGAGTATGATGCATGTACGCTTGGTGAAGAGTATGCGCGTGATATTGCAAAAGGCATTGCAATCGATGTTCCGGAAAATTATTTCCCGCACGATGATCCAACGAAGCAACCGTTGAATACATGGCGCTCGCATACGCATTTGTTGTTCTCCAACTGGCTGAACTATTATGTGTATCAAGAGACACCATTTGAATGGAAATAAAAGTAAAGCTAGCATTGGCACATGTTGCTGATGCTGGCTTTTTTGGCTTCAATGCGTTTTTCGAGTCAATAAAAACAGCATTCAAATTAAGTTAAAAGCTTTCAAATTTCTCTACAACTTGCATTCCTATTCGATTACGTATTTCTCTTCTGAATAAGTCCCTCTTTCTGCTGCAAACTAGTGTACAGAGGAGGTAAGAGAACATGGAATTAGAAGGGTTACTGGAATTGAAGTTTTGGGAAATGCTTTTGCGGACGACAACTGCTTTTATCATCTTGCTCATTCTTGCAAGGATTATGGGGAAGAAACAAATCTCACAATTGACGTTTTTCCATTATGTGACGGGTATTACGATTGGATCGATTGCTGCCGAGATATCCGTTAATTCGGAAACGCATTTTTATAATGGCAGTATATCCTTAATTTGGTGGGCTTTATTGACGGTTTTTGTGAACTTCTTAACAATCAAATCAAAGAATTTACGAAAGTTGTTAGATGATCAGCCAACAATCCTTATTTTAAAGGGGAAAATAAGTGAACAAGGCATGAAGAAAGCCCGTTTCACATTAAACGACCTAAATATGATGCTTCGAGAACAAGGCATTTTTACTGTGACCGATGTTAACTATGCGATACTTGAAACGAATGGGGAACTGAGTGTATTAAAAAAAGCGAGCCAGGAGCCAGCCACACGAAAAGATGTGAATGCTCCTAGCCCTGAACCAAAATATCTTCCGACTGAGATTATTTCTGATGGGAAGTTAATGAAAGAAAACTTAACCGAACTTCATTTGACGGAAGAATGGGTGTATCTCCAGTTGAAGAAAAAGGGTATTGGCAATGTTGAACAAGTTTTTTATGCTGAAATACTGGGCGATGGCACACTCCATGTCGATGAGCGAACCGGTCAATAAATTACGCAGTCGGCGTGACTTGTAACGTGGCAACTCCAGTAGTAATTGCAGCTTCACTAACAGCTTGTGCAACGGCACTTGCGACACGATCATCAAAAGGATCTGGAATAATATAGTCTTCGTGCAAGTCTTTCTCGTCAATTAAAGATGCAATTGCAACGGTCGCTGCCATTTTCATCTGCTCATTAATATCCGTAGCACGTACGTCCAACGCTCCACGGAAAATTCCAGGAAATGCAAGAACGTTATTTACTTGGTTAGGGAAATCAGATCTGCCTGTTGCAATAATCCGTGCACCATATTGTTTAGCGCGTGCTGGCATGATTTCAGGATTTGGATTCGCAAGTGCGAAAAGGACTGGCCCTTCATTCATGGAAGCAATCATTTTTTCTGTTAGCAAGTCTGCAACAGAGACACCGATGAAGACATCAGAACCAGCAAGAGCATCCGCCAAACTGCCTTTAACAGCAGTTGGGTTTGTCAGTGCTGCCATCTCATTTTTTATCGGATTCATGCCGTTTGTCCGACCTTCGTAAATTGTTCCTTTTGAATCACATAAAATGATGTCCTTGCACCCGATTGTCAAAAGGTGTTTGACGATTGCAATTCCTGCTGCGCCTGCACCGTTCACGACGATTTTGGCAGTTTTTAAGTCTTTACCTGTCAGTTTGAATGCATTAATCAGTCCCGCTGCAACGACAATTGCGGTTCCATGCTGATCATCATGAAAGACAGGGATTTCACATTCTTGACGTAAACGTTGTTCAATTTCAAAACAACGGGGTGCAGAAATGTCTTCTAAATTGATGCCACCGAATGTTGGGCTCATCAGTTTGACGGTTTGAATAATTTCTTCTACATCTTTTGTTGCGAGGCAAATCGGAAACGCATCCACATCGGCAAAACGTTTAAGTAGAAGCGCTTTGCCTTCCATTACAGGCAATGCAGCTTCTGGTCCGATATCTCCGAGACCTAATACGGCTGTTCCATCTGTAATGACTGCAACGAGATTCCCTTTAATCGTATAATCGTACACAGTTGTTGGTTCTTTTGCGATTTCCAAACAAGGCTCAGCAACGCCAGGGGAATAGGCTAAGCTCAAATCCTTCGTATTGTCTAGGGAGACTTTTGAAACAACTTCCATTTTCCCTTTGTGAAGTCCATGCATCGCTAATGCGGAATGATATTCTTTCGTCATCTAGTTCGCTCCGTTCTATTTGTTTTATGGGTAATTAAAATTATTAACAGCATCAAACAGTAAATGCAAGTGGTGAAAATCTGTTTAATCCAATGATTATGTGAATGATAACGCTTACACGATGATTCGATATATATTTAGTATGTGAAAAAAATATTTTATTAGTAGCACTGGAAATGCATACTATTTATATGATAAAATGAATGACAGTCATTCATATCGTTCGTAAAGGAGGATGAACAAATGGACAAACGTGAGCGAATCGTGTCTGCAGCTATTGAGGTCTTTAGTGAACAGGGGATCGAGAAGACGAAAATTTCGGATATTGTGAAGAGAGCAGGGATCGCCCAAGGAACGTTTTATTTATACTTTCCTTCCAAGTTGTCGCTGATGCCTGCAATTGCAGAAGTGATGGTCGAGAAAACAATGGAGATTGTTCAGGCTAAAGTCTCAAAATCAGCTCCTTTTCCAGTCAGACTCGATCAATTAGTCGATGCAATTTTTGAAGTGAGTGAAGAGTATCACGAAATGCAAGCGCTCATCTATTCCGGTCTCGCATCTACCGAGCATTTAAAAAAATGGGAGACGGTCTATGCACCGTTTTACGAATGGATCAGCGAGAGTTTGGAACAAGCGATAGAAGATCAAGTCATTAGAGATTCTGTTGATCCTGCACGCACTGCAAAATTAGTGATAGGTCTTGTTGAATCAGCTGCGGAACAGATTTACTTGTATGATGCAAACAAAGAGGACGAGGCTGCCGTACAAAAAAGAGAGGTCAAGCAGTTTTTACGTTTTGCTTTGTCCATACATGACTAATCGCACAGCTGGAGAGCGATTTCTTCCGTTCTCCAGCAGGGTGAAATTTTATCGTTTGTTATTAAATGAATGACAGTCAGTCATAATGTAACGGAGGAAATCGAAATGAATAAATCATGGCTTTATGTAGCATTGACCAGTTTCTTTGAATTGGTCTGGATTTTTGGATTTAACGTAGCAAGTGAATGGTGGCATTGGCTACCGATCGTGTTTTTTATTTTTGTTGATTTTCATTATTTGGCGAAGGCTTGTGAAAATTTACCGACGGGTACGGTGTATGCCATCTTTGCTGCCGTTGGAACTGTCGGGACGGCGCTAATGGATGTTTTCTTCTTTGGAGAAAGTTTAAGTGCCGGTAAAATATTTTTCATGTTTATTTTAGTTGTCGGGGTTGTCGGGTTGAAACTTGCGGATGACTTGGAAGATAAGAAAGCGAAGAAAGGGATTGTTCAGTAATGGGTTGGTTTTTTGTTTTATTAGCGGCAGCGTGTGAATTTGCTGGTGTTGTCGGTTTAAATAAATATAACGAGCAAAAAAGCTTTCAAAATGTGTTGTTATTTGGAGGAGGATTTGGCGCAGCATTTGCGTTTCTTTACATGTCATTCAACTACTTACAAGTGAGCACGGCCTATGCTGTATGGATTGGCATTGGAACAGCAGGAGCCGTACTCATTAATATGATTTTCTTTGGAGAATCTAAAAGTATCGGTCGAGTGATGAGTGTGTTATTAATTGTTATCGGTGTTGTTGGATTAAAGGCATTGTCATAAGTTTAGATGATTTCCCAATCTCGTTCGTTTGCAATTTGTGCAAGCCTTTTTTTCGGTTTTACTGCGACTGGTGAACCGACTAATTCAAGTACGGATAAATCAGAATAACTGTCTCCATACGCATAGCTGTTTGTCCAATCGATGTCCTTGGATTGAAGGGCTTCCATGATTTTTTCATTTTTGCGTTTCCCTTGAATGTGGTAAATGCTCTTTTGTCGGTCTAATTGCTGGTCTATCGTGTAAGGGACTTCAGTGCCGATGATTGCATCAAAAGGAAGTCCTTCTGTCACAGCGTGCAGTAAAGGCGTATATGCACCTGACACGAGCATTGTGAAAATCCCTTCCGTATGGTGTTGGTGGATACGGGAAACAACTTCATGATTGAAATCATTTTGCATACTGGCTTTTAATTCAGCGAAATAATGTTGTAGCTCGTTTTGGTTTAACGAGCCAAGTGCATTTACATATAACTGCATTGATCGTTCTTTCATCGTCGCCTCAGATACAATTTTTGTCTTGTAACCGATGTACAAAGGGAGGATTTGTCTGTAAAAAGTCCGATAGTTTGAATGATAGGTGGGATGGTGTTTTAAGTGTTCCATTAATACCTTAAAAGTTTCATTCGCATAAACAGTGCCGTCGAAGTCGAAAATTGCAATTCTCAAGAACATTCCCCTTTTCTTTATGCACACACAGGAGCTTTTACTTATGATGATACAGTGTTTGTAATCCAAGGGCAATTTCCGCATAATAAAGAGAGAGAGAGTGAGGAGACGAGTTATGCAAAAAAATCATCAAAAGAGAAGAGAACATTCAACCTTATTTACCGTAACGGAAAAGGCTGAACTATTACCTTTTTTATTAGAGAACATGAAACAAAATAGCCGAAATTCGGTGAAATCGATGTTGACAAGAGGGCAAGTGGAAGTAGATGGACAACCGGTGACGAAACACAATCATCCGTTATCGATTGGACAAAAAGTAGAAATCCAAAAAAATAAGGCAGCGAAAAGCGAAAGTATGCTGACGGGATTGACAATTATTTATGAAGATGAATCGATCATTGTCATCGACAAAGAGGAAGGCCTATTATCAATGGCTGCAAAAGATAAAAATGAAAAAACAGCTTTCAGTGAAGTTTCTTATTATGTAAAGAAACAAAACCCTCGTCAACGGGTTTTCATCGTCCATCGTTTAGATCGAGATACATCTGGGGTTCTTTTATTCGCAAAAAGCGAAGAAGTAAAAATGACGTTGCAAACGAATTGGGACGAGATGGCGAAAGAACGTGTTTATACTGCGCTTGTAGAAGGCAACGTTAAGAAGGAACAGGGTACGATTAAATCGTGGTTAAAAGAAACACGCACCTACAAAGTGTACTCGAATCCTACTGATAACGGTGGACAGCTCGCCATTACGCATTATAAAAAAATTAAATCAAATCGCCAGTATTCCCTATTGGAAGTGCGTTTGGATACAGGTAGGAAAAATCAGATCCGTGTACACATGGAGGAACTTGGCTATCCGGTTGTAGGAGATAAAAAATACGGATCCACTGTGAATCCACTGAAGAGACTCGGTTTGCATGCTACGTCATTAACGGTTGTCCATCCAGTCACTAAAAAAGTGATGAAGTTTGAAACGGATCTACCGACGAGTTTCCTTCGTAAAGTCCAATAAGAAAAGCGGCCCCTTAGCGGGACCGCTTTTTCTTATTGCATAGGCATGCCGGGTTGACCTTGTGCGCCTGCAAACGAGTTCATCATTTCTTGCATGTCGTGATCTGAAAGTTGAGGGATTTGGTAGTAATGGTGTTTGTTTTGGTAAATGGAAAGTTCATACGCCATTTCAATGCAATTCGCAATGGAATCAGCGAGCACTCTCCTGACAACTGGATGTGTCACTTCTATTGCGGAAGTCGTTTTGAGGGAAGCGATGTTCTTCATTGCTCCTAACATGAATCCAGAAATCATTTCATCATTTAATTCGTTGGCACTTTGCATCGGCTTTTTCGGTTGAGAGGGTTTCGTGCCATAGACGAAGTCGTTCTCTTGCTTCATGTTGTAGCTGCCTGTCGGATGGGAAGGATCCGTACCTGATTTGAAGCATTCCACCGTTATGTTGTATTCATCAAGCATAAAACGATACTGACGATCCATAATATCCAGCAACTCGGGATCTTTTACGTGTGGTCGAAAAAGTGTCGCTTGGTTTAGTGTAGCTAGGACGCTCCCTAGTACATCTTTTATCCCAATCATACCATTCGCGCCGTGATTCATTTTTGTTGAGACTGGACCGGTTTGCATATTTTCGTGCATTTCATGGAATTCATTGTGTGTCATTACATATCCTCCTTGTAAGGTTTTAAAAATCATTTGTAGTATGGCTTCAATCAAAAAGGATATGTATAAAGAAGTGGAAATCACGCATATTCTGCTCATTTTGACAATAGCATGGAGTAGTGGACAATTTGTCAATGAAAGGCAGAGGAGCATTATGCAAATTCATGTTGTACAGGCAGGTCAAAGCTTGTATGGGATTGGACAAGCTTATGGGATTGCATGGGAAGAGATAGCAAAAGCGAATGAATTGATGGAACCATCAAAAATTGTTGTCGGGCAAGCGCTAGTCATTCCTGTAACAGGAAGTTATCATTGGGTACAACCGGGACAATCCCTTTACATCATTTCAAGGTTATATGGAACGACAGTAGCAGAACTTGCGCGGATCAACGGAATAGCTCAAAACGCCATTTTGCTTGTCGGTCAACGCTTGTCGATTCCTCAAAGGACAAAGAGGGCAATTGAAGTGTTGTTGTATGTTGAACCTCGGGAGCAGAATTTGACAGAAATTACTGCTGAAGTAAAAGAACGCGTTGACGATTTGACGTATTTGGCAATGTTCAGTTATGAGGCACAACGAGATGGCTCATTAAAATCGCCACCAATCGGAGAGATACCTCAAATCGCGACGGATGCGGGCGTGCTGAATGCTATGGTCATCAGTAACTTAGAGAACTTTGCATTTAGTTCAGAATTGGCTCATGTTTTATTCACAGACATGACCGTACAAAACCGTTTGTTTGAAAATATTGTACGGACAGCTAAAAGGGTCGGGTACAAGGACATTCATTTTGATTTTGAGTTTCTAAGACCGGCGGATCGAGAATTATACAATTCGTTTTTACGAAATGCGAAAGCGCGTTTTAAACCAGCAGGCTTGACGATTTCGACCGCGCTAGCTCCGAAAACAAGCGCAAATGTTACTGGTATTTACGGGGCAATTGATTACAAAGCACACGGTGAAATTTGTGACTTCGTTACGTTAATGACGTACGAGTGGGGCTATTCGTACAGTGCGCCCCAAGCTGTTAGCCCTATCAACCAAGTTCGGCGAGTAGTGGAGTTTGCAGTGAGCCAAATTCCAAGAGAGAAAATTTTTCTAGGACAAAACTTGTATGGATATGATTGGAAGTATCCGTATCCGCCTGAAACGGGTGTTGCAGCGAGGGCATTAAGCCCTCAACAAGCGGTTAACTTAGCGATTCGCCAAAATGCAAATATCCAATATGATCCGGTTGCACAAGCGCCCTTCTTCCTCTATTGGGATAATGACGGTGTCAGACACGACGTATGGTTTGAAGATGCACGCAGTATTCAAGCGAAATTCAATTTGCTGAAAGAATTTAACTTGCGCGGCATGATGTATTGGAAGTTAGGATTAGCATTCCCGCAAAATTGGTTACTACTCAATGATAACTTTACAATCATTAAACGGTAAAAAATGTTATGCTGCATTTGTATACGAGCTGTGAATGATAGTGTGACAAAAAGTAGAAGTAAAAAGGAACCCATGGCGAACATACGCCATACGGTTCCTTTTCTTCATCGATCAGTCTTTCGAAATGTAATTGAGTACGCTTTGGAAAATTTCAACATCAGGGTTGATGAGCAGAGCAGGTAGGAATGCAAATGCCATCAGTATCGCTAGGTTGGCTCCGATAACAGTACGTACAATCTTGGTGAATTTCATATAGCATCTCCTCTTTCTCTTCTTAGTAGTTTTCCAATTTACTCATTTTCGAGATTTGGATGTACTAATAATAGTCTATGTTTAGAGTGTTGTAAATGTTTTCATTTGACTGTTAATATTGTCGTCAATATTCGCGGGCAATTTGGCATGATGGGTAAGAATGCGTCGTTTTGGGCAAGTATGCGGCGTTTTGGTGAGAAATGCGGCGTTTGAGAAAGTTATGCCGCAAATGCCGTTTTTATGAGCCGTTTTGGATAAGTATGCCGCGTTTTGGCGAAATATGCCGTGTTTGAGCAATTCATGCGGTGTTTTAAGAGATCGTTAATTCTAGTTTGTAATGAAGTTTTTCCCGCTACACAAAATGAATAAACATGAAAAAAATGTTGTACTTATTCACGTTTTCGGTAATACTAGTAAAAACGAAGAATAGATTTTGAAATACTAATTTTCAAACTATGGTAAAATGAATGTCTAGGCTTTTATGATGATTGAGAAAGGGATGAGGCGATTGACAAATATGGAAACGATTCAAGAACATCGTAATCGAGCGAATGATTACGTGCACGAAGTATATGAGCTTGTAAAAAAGAGAAATCCGGACGAAAAAGAGTTTTTGCAAGCGACTAGGGAAATATTTGATTCGCTTCGTCCGGTCTTTGCCAAACACCCGGAGTACATACGGAACGGGATCCTTGAGCGAATTACAGAGCCGGAGCGCATCATCTCGTTCAGAGTTGCTTGGGAAGACGACAAAGGAAAAGTACATGTAAACCGTGGATTCCGCGTACAATTCAACAGCGACCTCGGCCCCTATAAAGGGGGCATTCGATTTCATCCATCTGTTAACAACAGCATTATGAAATTCCTCGCGTTCGAACAAATTTTCAAAAATGCATTGACCGGTCAACCGATCGGAGCGGGAAAAGGAGGTTCCGATTTTGATCCAAAAGGGAAGTCGGAACGTGAAATCATGCGTTTTACGCAAAGCTTCATGACGGAGTTGAGTAAACATATTGGCCCTGATGTTGATGTGCCTGCTGGTGATATCGGCGTGGGAAAACGGGAAATTGGCTATATGTTCGGTCAGTATAATCGTCTGAAAGGTGGTTATGAAGCGGGCGTACTTACCGGGAAAGATCCGAATCACGGTGGTTCACTTGGTCGAAAAGAAGCGACAGGATATGGTACGGTTTATTTTGTCGACGAAATGCTAAAAGAAAACGGCTTGTCTTTTAAAGGGCGTAAAGTAGTTGTTTCTGGATCAGGAAACGTCTCCACTTATGCAATCGAAAAAGCGCAGCAACTAGGTGCAATTGTCATTGCGTGCAGTGATTCAGGTGGTTTCATTTATGACAAGAAAGGCATCAATGTAGAGACCATTAAACGATTAAAAGAAGTTGAAAACAAACGGATTTGGGAATACACAAAAGAGCATCCTGAAGCCGAATACCACGAAGATTGCTCTCGCATTTGGTCGATTCCATGTGACATTGCATTGCCGTGTGCGACACAAAATGAGATTGATGAAATTGCTGCGCACATCTTAATTGCCAACGGTCTGAAAGCAATTGGAGAAGGAGCAAACATGCCCTGCAATAATGAAGCGATTAACATCTTCATCGAAAATGGGGTCCTTTTCGCACCTGCCAAAGCTGCAAATGCTGGTGGTGTTGCGGTATCTGCAATGGAAATGTCGCAAAACAGCATGCGTCTCGGTTGGACAGCAGAAGAAGTCGATGAACGGTTGAAAACTGTCATGATCAGCATTTACAACAGTTGTAAAGATGCCGCTGAGCGTTTCGGCAAACCTGGCAACCTTGCAATGGGTGCAAACATCGCTGGCTTCTTGAAAGTAGCCGATGCCATGGTAGCGCACGGCATCCGATAACTTGAAACTATCTCAGCCATTGAGATAGTTTTTGTTTTGGTATCGTGTTGAATCGCGTCACTTTTGATCGGCCGTCGGTACAATGTTTTGGCCTCGTCTACAGTGAAGCGCTCCGCACACAAACCTGACCGTCCTATACACAAAATGGAGCATCCCACGCTCAAAGTACACCCAATTTAAAATCCCTTGAAAAGTTTTTAGTCAAATCTATTGAAATTCCAAACGACTATGTTATTATAAAAATACACATAAGTGAATAAAAATACATAAACGTGTATAAGGAGGACGATAGATATGAACAAGAAGAAAGTGGTTTTAGCTTACTCAGGTGGACTAGATACGTCGGTAGCGGTGCAATGGTTAACTGATAAAGGGTACGATGTTGTTGCTTGTTGTTTGGATGTTGGAGAGGGTAAAGACTTGAATTTTATTCAACAAAAAGCGTTGCAAGTTGGGGCGGTCAATAGTTATGTCATTGATGCGAAAGAAGAGTTCGCGCAGGAGTATGCATTGCTCGCTTTACAAGCGCGAACGTATTATGAAGATAAATATCCACTTGTTTCGGCTCTGTCTCGTCCTTTGATTTCTAAGAAACTTGTAGAAGTCGCTCACCAGGAAAACGCGACGGCTGTTGCGCATGGTTGCACAGGAAAAGGGAATGACCAAGTTCGTTTTGAAGTGGCAATTAAAGCGCTCGATCCTTCACTAGAGGTCATTGCGCCTGTTCGTGAGTGGAGTTGGTCGCGTGAGGAAGAGATTGCGTATGCAAAAGAAAAGAACATTCCGATTCCTATCAATCTTGACAGTCCGTATTCGATCGACCAAAACTTGTGGGGGCGCAGTAATGAATGTGGAATTTTGGAAGATCCATGGGCAGCTCCACCTGAAGAGGCATATGGCCTTACTTCATCCATTGAACATGCACCTGACCAACCAGATATTATCGAGATTGCATTCGAAAAAGGAGTTCCAGTCAGTATCGATGGTAAGCACTATCCATTAAGCGAGCTCATTTTAACTTTGAATGAAATCGCAGGGAAACATGGTGTCGGCAGAATTGATCATGTGGAAAACCGTCTTGTCGGCATTAAATCACGTGAAGTGTATGAATGCCCGGGTGCTATTACTTTGTTAAAGGCGCATAAAGAACTGGAAGACATTACGCTTGTGAAAGATGTCGCCCATTTCAAACCACTTGTTTCTCAGAAGTTAAGCGAGCTCATCTATAATGGGTTATGGTTTTCTCCGTTACGCAACGCATTGGAGGCATTTATTAAAGACACTCAACAATATGTCAATGGAGTTGTCCGTGTTAAACTTTTCAAAGGCCATGCAATTGTGGAAGGAAGAAAGTCGACTAATTCGCTTTATGATGAAAAGCTGGCAACCTATACGTCAGATGATCAATTCGACCAGTCAGCAGCTATCGGATTCATCCAGCTATGGGGCTTGCCGACAGAAGTGCATAGTACGGTGAATAAACAACAAACGGTTAAAAGCAGCTTATAAAACAAAAATGCATGAAGGTCAACTCGCCTCCATGCATTTTTTCATGTTTCTATTCTCTTTCAAAATTGTCTACGTCTTCTTCTATCCAAAGGAAACCTTACTCATTTCTAAAACGTCTAACTTGCAAGTTAGTTTGATGAGGGGATTTTTCTATTTAGCGAATCTCCGACATATACTCATCTACATGGAGCAGGTGACGCGTTGAAAAATAAGAAAAAGTTGGGGATATTCATCGGTATGGTCGTTACGATTTCGGGGCTTGTCTTTTGGTTATGGCCAGGGAAGTTAATGGTAGATGCGTTGAAACCAGAAGCGGACGGTTCAAAACCTTACGCCATCATACTAGGGGCAAAAGTGAATGGGAAGACACCTTCACTTTCTTTACGGTATCGATTAGAATCTGCGGTTGCGTATGCTCATGCGCATCCTCACGTGACATTCATCCTGTCAGGTGGACAAGGGCCTGATGAAGACATCAGTGAAGCAGAAGCAATGTGGAATTACATGGTGGAGCATGGAATAGACGAGGATCGATTAGTACTCGAATCCACATCGACTTCCACGTATGAGAATCTAGTGAATACCAAGAAGTTGTTGCCGGAAGGTGTTCATGAAGTAACAATCATTACGAGTGATTATCATATAGCCCGCGCTCGAATGATTGCTAAAAAACTAGATC
Source organism: Sporosarcina sp. OR05 (assembly GCF_041414805.1). Classification (NCBI taxonomy): domain Bacteria; kingdom Bacillati; phylum Bacillota; class Bacilli; order Caryophanales; family Caryophanaceae; genus Sporosarcina; species Sporosarcina sp. OR05. The sequence continues at coordinate 326,056 of NZ_JANKJL010000001.1, forward strand.
TAGAAACAGACATCGTTGCAGCAAAAACGCCGGCATCCATAAAAGCACAACAGCAGTTCCGTGAACGATTGGCGTTGATTAAAACAAAAATAGTTGGGAAATGAGGAGAACCGCATGACACCCATTTAGGTGCTATGCGGTTCGTTTGTTTAGAAACATCTTCAGATTGCGTGGAAAGTCGGCTGTAACTTATCAAAAGTTGTAACATAGCGAAAACCAATCGACTTCAACAATTCGCGTGATTCTTGGAATTGAAAACCGATGTCATCTGGTTTATGCGCATCTGATCCAAGTGTGATCATTTCACCGCCGCATTCTTTATAGAGCTTTAGTATGTCATCACTTGGTAATCCGTTTGGCAAGCCATACCGGACACCTGACGTATTTAATTCAATTCCTTTGCCCGCAGGAATGATCAGTTGAAAGATTTCTCGTAATACATCATGGAAATTATTTTGCACGAGTTGAGGCGCATACCGTTTAATTAAATCAATATGCCCTAAAATAGAGTACTTCTCAAAGTGCTTCACACAATTTAGCAACTCGTCATAATACAGTTGCGATGCTTCCTCAACGGTGCGCCCTTCAAAGATCTCTCCGAAATGTAATCCTTTTCTTTGGACGGTATGTAATGAACAGATGATGAAATCAAATGTTTCCTTTTTTACCAACTCATTGTATTGATCCAAAATATGAGGTTGGACACCGAATTCCACGCCTTTTTTAAGTCGAATTTGATTTGCATATTTATGCTGTAGCGTATCAATGCGCTCGCCGTATTTTTTCTTATCAAAGTCAAACACAAAATTTTCATCGGGGTAATCGTAATCGATATGCTCCGTAAAACAAATTTCCGAAAGCCCTTTTGCAATTGCCCCTTTCACCATTTCTTCCATCTCCACAGTACAATCTGCAGAAAAAGAGCTATGCATATGGTAATCAAACATAAAAATTCCTCCTATCAGTTGACAAACAGTCATAATAGTCTTATAGTACTTTATAACTTTAGTTAAGTAAAGTGATGAAGTGACAAAGTGGGGTGCCGGAATTGAACACTTTTTTACAACGAAATCAACAATATACACAAGTCATTGATCTGTTAAGCAAACGATTTGCGACATACGGTTATGCACGCATGAAAACAGCTGCATTTGAAAAATACGATTTGTATTCACATGTGACGAGCTCGGTGAAACGGCAAGAAATGGTGAAAGTCATTGACACGAATGGGGAAGTACTCGTTCTTCGACCTGACGTAACAATTCCACTTACACAGGAATTGTCTCATGACCGAAACGAACTCACAAGAGAATACCGTTTCTTTTATATTCAGGAAGTGTTTAGACAGCAAGTTGGACAATCGATGAAAACGGAGCGTACACAAGCCGGAGTTGAGTATTTTAGCCAATGCTCTCCAGAAGCTGATGCCGAAGTAATTGCATTGGCTATTCAAACGATGCAGGACTTAGGATGGCAGAACATAACAATTGAACTTGGCCATGCAGCTATTTTAAACGGTTTGATTGAAGTGCTTGGGTTTGACGAGCACAATCAGAATACCTTAAAGTCGTTGATTCAAGCAAAAAATATAGTGGAACTACGACCGTTTCTTGCTTCTCTTTCGGTAGACAAGACAATGATACATGCTGTAGAACAAATTCCGACTTTCTATGGAAAACCACACGACGTGTTGCAACGTGCGAAGCAGATTCTAACTGCACCTGACATGCAACAGACGATCGCATATATCGAAGAGGTTTACAGAATATTAGTACTCTATGGCTTAGAAGACTACCTCGTCATAGACTTTGGATTAATTAATGATATGGACTATTATTCTGGGGTTCTCTTTCAAGGTTATGTTGAACGGGTTGGTAAACCGGTCTTAATGGGCGGACGCTACGATGATCTTGGCAAAGCATTCGGGGCTGAACTACCTGCTATCGGTTTCGCATGTGATATCGAATCCATTGTGAACGCACTGTATGCAAATCATGCACCACAATCTTTAGTTGACGTAACGATCTTTTATGAACACGATGAGTTAGCACAAGCGATTGAACTGGCAACTGCTTTGCGCAATCGACAATTCAAAGTCGTTTCGGTTCCTTATACGAAAGAACGGTTACAAGCAGAAAACAGTACGTTCACCATTCATATCCGGGAAGGGAAGAAGACGATTCACAAAAATGGGAGCGTGGAACAATTTACAAGCATCGAGGATTTTGTGCAAAAAGGAGTGTTTCTGTGGAACAGTTAACGGTTGCTATGGCAAAAGGACGCACTGCAACGAAGGCGATGAAGCTTTTTGAACAAGCAGGCATCTACTTTTCGAGTTTACAGGATGATAGTCGGAAATTAGTGTTGACCGATGATTCTGGTCAAGTGAAATTGATTTTTGTGAAGGCTGTAGACGTTCCGACATACGTGGAGAAGGGTGCAGCTGACATCGGGATTATCGGGAAAGATGTCCTGCTCGAAGATCCAAAAGACGTGTATGAGATGGTAGATTTGCGGATATCTGCTTGTAAACTTGTCGTTGCAGGTTTTCCAGGACCGTATCCAAACACACAACTGACAGTCGCTTCAAAATATCCACATGTAGCTAAGACGTTTTTTACGAATAAAGGGATTCGCACAGATGTCATAACGTTGAATGGATCTGTCGAACTGGCACCATTGATTGGAATGGCAGATGTCATCGTTGATATTGTAGAAACTGGAAAGACGTTAAAAGAGAATGGATTAGTTGTTCTTGAAGAAATTGCCGATAGCAGCGCAAGACTCATTGTGAATAAAGCAAGCTTTGCGATTAAAACGGCTGTAATTCAACAACTAATTGGGAGTGTGAAAGAAGGAATGGGGGTGAGCACGTGAAGATACTACGTGCTTCGGAATTTTTGACAGAGTGGCGGATTCGCAATCTACAATCTGTGGATCTTGCAATTGATCAACAGGTACTAGCAATCCTTCAAGAAGTCCGTAAAAATGGGGACGCTGCGCTAAAAGCATATACAAATCAGTTTGATGGGGTCGATATCGGATCTTTCATCGTTACCGATGAAGAAATTGATGAGGCCTATGCAAATGTGTCAGAGGCGTTTCTATCATCTCTCGTTCAAGCGAAACAGCGGATAGCTACCTACCATGCAGAACAGAAAGAACGCTCTTGGTTCATCCAACAATCAAAAGGTGTGATGCTTGGCCAACAGGTGACGCCGATTGAACGAGTTGGTGTCTATGTGCCAGGGGGGAAAGCAGCTTATCCATCTACCGTATTGATGAATGTGATTCCGGCGAAAATTGCTGGTGTTCAGCATATTGCCATTACGACGCCACCTCAAGCAGACGGCTCAGTCAACCCTGCTGTATTAGTGGCAGCACGAGAAGCAGGAGCGGATATTGTGTACAAAGTTGGTGGTGCGCAAGCAATTGCGGCGCTAGCGTACGGCACGGAGACCGTTGAGAAAGTACATAAAATTACTGGTCCCGGGAATGCGTATGTTGCGCGTGCGAAGAAATGGGTATTCGGGGATGTCGGGATTGATATGATCGCAGGTCCTAGTGAAATCTGTGTTTTGGCAGATGAAACCGCAAATCCGGTATATGTTGCTGCGGATTTATTATCCCAAGCGGAACATGATGAGCAAGCTGCGGCTATTTGTGTCACGACATGCAAAGCGTTTGCCGGCAAGTTAGCAGGTGAAGTGCAAAAACAAGTAAAGCAGATGGATCGCGTGCAAATCGCAACTAAATCGATAGAAGATGCAGGTCGTATCGTCGTCGTTGAATCAGCACAAGAAGCGATCGATGTTGTGAATGAAATCGCTTCTGAACATTTGCAAATCATGGTGCAAAACCCGATGGAAATACTTCCGTTCATTCGAAATGCAGGGGCAATTTTTCTCGGTGACTATTCTCCTGAAGCGTTAGGTGATTACGTCGCAGGACCGAATCATACGCTACCGACAAGTGGTACGGCGGTTTTTGCTTCACCGTTAGGCGTTTATGATTTCATGAAAAAGTCAAGCATCATTCATTATACAAAAGAGGCGTTTGAGGAAGTTGCCGACGATATCATTGTGTTGGCAGAAACGGAAAGGCTAAGCGGTCATGCACAATCGATACGCGTGCGGAAGGGGGAGCGGAAATGAGACGTAAAAAGATTACACGTCGAACGGCAGAAACGACGATTGACTTGGACTTTGCAATTGATGGTACAGGCAAAACCAATTTGGAGACGAGCGTCGGTTTTTTTGACCATATGCTGACTCTGTTCGCAAGTCACGGCAGATTCGACTTGACCGTGAAATGTGAAGGGGACCTTGTTGTCGATCAACACCATTCAGTAGAAGATGTAGGCATTGTCCTAGGGCAAGCTTTCCAAGCGAGTATCGGTTCAAAAGAGGGAATCGAACGTTATGCAACGGTATCGACTCCGATGGATGAAGCGTTAGCGACCGTTTCTCTCGATATTAGTGGGCGCTCATTCCTTGTTTATAACGTGGAAGGCTTAAAGGAAAAAGTGGGCGAATTTGATACGGAACTCGTCGAGGAATTTTTATTGGCGTTCACTCGGCATGCAGGAGTTACGTTGCATATTAATTTGGCATATGGTAAAAACAGCCATCATATCATCGAGTCGATTTTTAAAAGTTTCGGAAGAGCGTTGCGTTTAGCGAGTACAATTAATCCGGACATTAAAGGGATTCCTTCCACAAAAGGGACATTATAAGGGGGCGTAATGAATGATTTTATTTCCAGCGATTGATATTCGGGACGGCAAATGTGTCCGTCTAGTCCAAGGTGATTACGGTAAGGAGATGATCTATCATGATTCCCCAGCTGAAATGGCCAAGCAATGGGAACGACAAGGTGCTACCTATATACATGTCGTCGATCTCGACGGTGCGAAAACAGGGAATTCATTGAATGAAAAAGCGATCGCAGAAATCGTGCAATCTGTATCAGTTCCCATACAAGTTGGTGGCGGAATTAGAACGATGGACCAGGTTGAGGCGTATTGTGATCTAGGCGTCAGCCGAATCATCATTGGTACGGCGGCAATCGAGAATCCGACATTCGTCAAAGAGGCAGTTGCAACGTATGGAGAAAAAATCGCTGTGTCAATCGATGCAAGAAATGGATTTGTGGCGACAAATGGCTGGACTGAAACGAGCGCTGTAAAAGCTGTTGACCTTCTAAAAGAACTTGCGGTGATGGGCATTAAAACCGTTGTCTATACGGACATTTTGAAAGATGGGATGTTGCAAGGACCGAACTTTGAGGAACTGCAATTGATGCATGAAGCATCACATATCGACATTATTGCATCAGGTGGCGTATCGACGGAACAGGATATTGCAAAGTTAAGAGACATGCAACTGTACGGAGCGATTATCGGAAAAGCATTGTATGAAGGAAACATATCATTAGAAACCGTGATGGAGGCGAATAGCATATGACAAAGCGTATTATTCCGTGTATGGATGTCGACAATCGAAAAGTCGTCAAAGGGAAGAAATTTCTAGATGTACAAGAAGTGGCAGATCCTCTTACATTAGCGAAAAAGTATGTCGCGGATGGTGCAGATGAACTCGTATTCTATGATATTTCTGCTTCTACGAAAAATCGTGGAATGTTTCTGGACCTAATCGAAGAGATTGCGAAAGAAGTACCCATTCCTTTCATCGTTGGAGGAGGCATCCGAACAATTGAAGATGTAGAGAAAATCTTCTCACTAGGTGGCAATAAAGTATCCATAAACAGTGCCGCACTAACAAATCCGTCTTTAATTCAACAAGTGGCTGAGCGGTTCGGCTCGGATAAGGTCATGCTATCGATGGACGTGCGGAAAACGGGGCCAGGCAAATGGACAGTGTTTGCAAAAGGCGGCATGGAAGAGACTGCAATCGATGCAATTGAGTGGGCGATAAAAGGCGAACAACTCGGTGCAGGAGAGCTCGTTGTCAACAGCATTGATGAAGATGGTGTAAAAGACGGTTATGACATCGAGTTGAACAAAGCGATGGCTGAGGCAGTAAACATTCCAATTGTTGCAAGTGGCGGTGCAGGGAAGCTTGAACACTTTGCTGAAGTGCTTACTGAAGGTAAAGCAGACGCTGCACTTGCTGCATCCGTCTTCCACTTTGAAGAAGTCAATATTGGTGAATTAAAAGCCTATTTACAACAACAAAATCTCCTTGTCGGACAAAAAGGATGAGCGATTATGGATATCAATACACTTTCATTTAACGAAAATGGGTTACTTCCTGCGATTGTGCAAGACGATCAAACAGGAGAAGTGCTTATGCTCGCATACATGAACAAAGAAGCGATTGAACGGACGCTTGAAACAGGAGAGGCTTGGTTTTATAGTCGTTCCAGACAACAATTGTGGCACAAAGGCGCGACATCCGGCAATCGCCAACTCGTCAAACGCATTTCATTGGATTGCGATAACGATACTCTACTTTTACAAGTGGAGCCCATTGGTCCGGCCTGTCATACAGGGGAACAATCCTGTTTCTTTCAGACAATCCAAGAAGAACAGCCTTCGGTTAACAGCGTTGTCGGTGAAGTTGTCCGTGAAATTAAAGAACGACGAGACAATGCTGTAAAGGGCTCCTATACGTCGTATTTATTCCAAGAAGGCGTCGATAAAATCTTGAAAAAAATTGGTGAAGAAACGACTGAAGTGGTCATCGCAGCGAAAAATTGTGACAAAGTTGAACTGGCGAATGAGTTGGCAGACTTAACGTATCATACACTTGTTTTGATGGAGTTGTTAGAAGTGTCAGTGGAGGACGTGAAAAAAGTGCTTCGTGATCGAAGGCCGAAGAAAGAAGTGTTGCGTGTTGAGTAACTATTGGAGTGACATGGTGAAACGGACAGAGCCGTATGTGCCCGGCGAGCAACTGAATCGACCGGACATTATTAAATTGAATACAAATGAAAACCCGTATCCTCCTAGCCCGCGTGTGAAAGAAGCAATCTTACGTGAAATGGATGGACAGTTACAGAAGTATCCTTCTCCAAGTGCAACCCCACTGCGTTCCGTCATTGCAAGCCACTTCGGTGTTACAGAACAAGAAGTGTTTGTCGGTAACGGTTCGGATGAGGTGCTCGCGTTTTCATTCATGGCTTTTTTTCACCAACAGAAGAAGATTAGATTTCCAGAAGTAACGTATAGTTTTTATCCGGTCTATGCAAAGTTGTTTGCAATTCCGTATGAAACGGTACCATTGAATTACGACTTTACATTGGATGTCGATGCGTTTTTTCATTCCGAAGGCGGTATCATCCTTCCGAATCCAAATGCACCGACTAGTCTCTATGAGGACATATCGTCCATCGAACAGATTCTTCAAAAGAATCCTGACACAGTCGTAATCGTTGACGAGGCTTACATCGACTTCGGGGGAAATTCCGCGATTGAACTCACTAGCCGTTACGACAATCTTCTCGTCGTTCAGACGACTTCAAAATCCAGATCCTTAGCAGGAATGCGCGTTGGCTATGCAATCGGCAATCCGGTATTAATTGACGCTTTAATGCGCATTAAAGACTCATTTAATTCCTACACGGTAGATCGACTAGCAATGGTGGCAGCTACTGCTGCAATTGATGACGATGCATATTTCAAAAGGACAACTGAAAAAATTGTAGAGACGCGAGAGTTAACAATATCCGCGCTTCAACAAGTTGGATTCACCGTTTTGCCATCGAAGACAAACTTTGTTTTTGCAACACATGCATCTGTTCAAGCAGAGACGTTGTATAAGCAGTTAAAGGAAAATAACATCCTCGTCCGTCATTTCAATGCGCCTTTCATTGACAACTATTTACGCATTTCAATTGGTACCGATGAACAAATGGAAATGCTCCTTACAACTTTACGGAAAATACTGTAGATAAAAAATTTGTTGTCGAAGAATTGTGATAGACTGTTATACTACTAGTAAAGGGAAATTGTCCTGGAGAAGGTAGGTGTCTATCATGAATATGCCAAAATATATTGACGTTGCACTGATCATTTTTTTAAGTTATTTTGCCTTTGATCGTTTCACAACTGGACAAACAGGTATCGGCATAATGTTTTCAGTGCTTGCATTGTTGAATGTGTTCGTCCTCACAGTGAAAATTAAGCAGGATAAAAAACAAGCGAATGAACCAAAATAAGAGAAGAAACAAAAGCTGTGATTCAAGAAATCCAGCTTTTTTTCTTCGGTTTTCATGCTAAATATGTTATACTTACTGAATGCGAACTTTAGAAGTGAGGAATTGACATGAAAAAATCAATTTACGGGTTAACGTTGGAACAGCTAACAACTTGGTTAGTGGACAATGGACAAAAGAAATTCCGTGCTGCACAAGTATGGGACTGGCTTTACAAAAAGCGGGTCAGCAGTTTTGCAGACATGAAAAATATAAATAAAGACTGTCTTCAATTGTTAGAGGAGAACTTTGCGATTCAGACATTGGAGCAAGCGGTCAAACAAGTATCCGATGACGGAACGATTAAATTCCTTTTCAAAATGCAAGACGGGAATCTAATCGAAACGGTACTGATGAAATTCCCATATGGTCAATCGGTCTGCGTAACAACTCAAGTCGGTTGCAACATTGGATGTAGTTTTTGTGCAAGTGGATTATTGAAAAAGAACCGCGATTTGGATGCAGGCGAAATCGTTGGTCAAATTATGATGGTGCAAGCGCATTTGGATGAACTTGGCGAAGATGAACGCGTCAGTCATATTGTCGTTATGGGAATCGGAGAACCGTTCGATAACTATACGAACTTGATGAGCTTCCTTCGAGTTGTCAATGACCAACAAGGTCTTTCAATCGGTGCACGTCACATTACGGTTTCAACAAGTGGATTAACACCTAAAATCCGTGACTTTGCGGATGAAAACATTCAAATCAACTTGGCCGTCTCTTTGCACGCGCCGAATAATGATTTGCGAACAAGCATAATGAAAATCAACAAAGCATATCCAATCGAAAAACTGATGGATGCAATTGACTACTATTTGGAGACGACAAATCGTCGAATTACATTTGAATACATCTTGCTAAATGATGTAAATGACCACGTAGCAGAAGCTGAACAATTGGCGAAACTACTTTATAAAAAACGCCACTTGTCCTATGTCAACTTGATTCCATACAATCCAGTCGACGAACACGGACAATACCAACGCAGTACACCTGAAGCGATTAAAGCGTTTTATGAAACATTAAAGAAACGCGGCATTAACTGCGGCGTCCGTCTTGAACACGGAACAGACATCGATGCAGCATGCGGTCAGCTCCGCAGTAAGCAAATTAAAAAAGACAAAGAAAAAGCAAAATGATAAAAAAGTAGAGGAAGGAATGAATAATTCCTACTCTACTTTTTTTGCTTACAATAAAAATTACTGTTTTTTTACATTTCTTGCGTTTTAACACACATTTTCTTTCGGTAAATGACAGCAATGTCATTCACTTAGTTCATGCTGAATCATCTTGATCGTCAATGAAGCCATCTGGAAAACCGTTATACTGTCATAAACGCTGCACATTAAATGAAACACTAGTTTGTTAAAAGCATTTGGCGCGATAGTGAACTTTGATGTCAAAGAACTCCGCGCGTGTCAGATCGTTCTTCATTTCAATCCTCTAAAAGAGAAATTATCCTATAACGGCTCATAATCTCCCGGAACGCCGCATATCTCTCCGAAATGGCTCATAATCATCCCGAAAACAGCATATCTCCCCAAAACGCCGCATAACCCGCTCAGAACGCCGCATACCTCCCCAAAACGCCGCATTCCTCCCAAAAATCCACTCAAGAAATTTGCTTTACTTTATTCTCTTCATCGATTAGTTTCCCGCTTTCTGCCAACGGTGCAAAGCGTGCATTGAAGAACCGTAATGTCGGTGGCTCATACACCATCTTCAATCCGCAAATCCAATCCCGCTTTTCGTACAATGACAAAATCGAATCCACGACGACATCCATATGATTATTCGTATACACACGTCGTGGAATCGTCAACCTCACTAATTCCAAGTTCGGCTTAATATGCTCCCCAGTTTGAATATCTCGACCAGCAGACACAATGCCACGCTCCATGCTCCGTACACCTGAATCCAAATACAATGCCGCCGCAAGCGCCTGAGCAGGAAATTCTTCTTGGGCAAGGTGAGGGAGGAAAGCTTTAGCGTCCAGGAATACCGCATGACCACCAATTGGTTGAACAATTGGAATGCCTGCATCCAACAATTGTTGCCCTAAATGGCGCACTTGGCCGATCCGGTGTTCAATGTAATGATCATCGACAGCTTCACGAATCCCGATCGCCATTGCTTCCATATCACGTCCTGCCATCCCACCATAAGAAGGCATCCCTTCATAGACGACGACAAGTTCACGTGACCGAATATAGAGATCCTCATCATTCATCGCTAGGAATCCGCCGATATTGACAAGACAATCTTTCTTTCCACTCATCGTACACCCGTCCGAATAGGAAAGCATCTCCTTCAAAATGCTCGCAATCGTACGATCCCCATACCCATCTTCTCGCTCTTTAATGAAGTAAGCGTTTTCAACACAACGCGTCGCATCGAGCATGACGTCAATCGAATAGGATTGGCACAGTTCATAGACATCCTTCATATTTTGCATACTAACTGGCTGTCCGCCAGCTAGATTCACAGTGACTGCAAGACAAACATAAGGAATTTTGTTAGCACCAACTCTATCAATTAACGCTTGTAATTTTGCTAAATCAACATTCCCTTTAAACGGTAGGTTGATCGAAGGATCGTGTGCTTCGTCAATAATAATATCGACAAATGTAGCGCCATTCATTTCTTGGTGAGCACGAGTCGTCGTGAAATACATATTACCAGGAACAAAATCGCCTTCTTTGATTTTTAACTGCGATAAAATATTCTCTGCTCCACGTCCTTGATGTGTCGGTAACACATATTCATACCCATATACGTCGCGGACTGCCTGCTCTAACTGTTTCCAGCTCTTGCTACCAGCATACGCTTCGTCTCCCGTCATGAGCGCTCCCCATTGCGCATCACTCATGGCTGTTGTTCCACTATCGGTTAGTAAATCAATATACACATCTTGCGAATCAATGAGAAACGTATTAAATCCAGCACGCTTCAATGATTCTTCACGTTCCGTACGCGACAACATCGATAACGTTTCCACGCTTTTAATCTTGTACGGTTCTGCTGTTCTACGTTTGATATTCATCAACCCCTTTTTTATTTTCTCCCCCCTCATACTATAGCGAGTACCGCTTTAATGTTCAATCTATTAAAAGTAGTTCGACAATAGTAGTGTGAATACGACAAATTTTGAATGAATTATCCTTTTTGAATATGATGTAAAATTGCTGAATAAAATTAAGGCAGCCTTGGTGAATCTTTGCTCCTACCGCTACGCTTTACTCGAAAAAGCCGTTCTTCGTCACGGCTTTTACTCACGACAAAAAAACAACCCACTTAAAAGAGTAAGTAGGTTGCTTAGACGATTAAGATTCTTTCCTCTTCATCTTACGAATCGCAATCACAATAAATTGAACAATGATCGCTACACCAAAACCGAATGAAGTGATCATATATAACGATAAAACACCAATGACGTCGCCAAATCCGTCTGTATTCATAAGGAAGCTTCTAAAAAACTCTGCAAAGGCAAGTACAAGCGCTACCATGAAAACCCTGTAAGCGATTTTCATGTTGTAAAAGAGCATGACAGCTGCAATGATGCCAACGGTCAAGCTAAACACGCCGAATGCTAAATAATTTTTAAATGTCAATTCTGTTCCTAAGATCGTCCGTATACCCAAAATGAGTAGAACGAAGGAAGTCAGCCCTGTAAAAAAGCCGATTTTCCATAATTTACTGTCCATAACTTCGCACCCTCTCTCCGTACATATCATACAAGAAAACGGGGGAGGAGGGTAGGGAAATGGAAAACAGCTCGCACTTAGTAGACTAGTGCGAGCTGTCGAACAATCATTATTATTTTCGTGCAATCAATACAAGTTTACCGTGATCAAGTTCACGTTCCGCATCAGCAGCATCTTCAGCTGTCAAACCAGCTGCTTCCATCTTGTTACGTAACTCGTCACCGCGTGAAGAAAACATGTTTTTCATACTATCGAGGAAGCCTTGTTCCTGCATCCCGACAGATTCTGTATCAAGTGCGTCTGTAATATCATCAGATCGTTTTTTATCATGCGCGAAGATATAGATGTCGTCATGTGTAAAACCTTGGCGCGTCAATTCTTCAATCTCACTTTTTGCTTGTACGGCATTTTCTACAATTCTCTTAACTGTCATGTCAACATTACCTCCATATCGTATTTGTTGTATATATACCTCAATACGCTATTTTTAAACAAGGAACGTTTACAAAGTCCAGTTAGTATTCGATCGAATTGCCTTTTAATCTACGATAGGCGCTCATGAATTCTTTCGGATCCGTTTGGACGCCGTATGTGAACACGCCTTGGTTTGTATGGAGATAAAAGAGGCCAGTGCCGTTGGAAAAAGGGCGATAGGACATATCCAGAACAGTTTCCAACGAAAAGGTACGCTCTGACGTTGTTACCATCTCTACATGCAACGTCATGCTGTTTGCTTGTTGTTCCTGTTTCTGTTGAAACCATTCAATCGACCGCTCGATTGTGAAGTAGGTCAATGTTGAAATTGGGGCATTGTTCGGTTCAGTCAAGTGGATTCCTCCCGGGCAAGTCTTGTTCTTATGCTATCAGATTTTTACTCCCGTTCCAAAGAATCACCATCAGTGTAGATAACGTTTCACTTCTTTTAGCAACTTTTCTTCAAAATCGTCTTCTGCATAGTTGAATTCATTCACAATAAAACCTTCTGGATTGATCAAATAAAAGTTTGTCCCATGAATGACTTGGTCGGACGTTTTAGGTTTTTGAACGATAGTTTGAAACTGTTCTAACGCTAGGTTTTTGATGGCTTCTTGAGAGTAGCCCGTCAAAAGATGCCAATTCGAATCATCTTCCGTAAATTGTGTCACATATGCTTTGAGTTTTTCAGGCGTATCAACCATCGGGTCAACCGTAAAAGAAACGAATTGAACGTCCAACTCTTGCTCGCTAGCCATTTGTTGAAGTTCTGCCATTTCAAACGTCATTGGAGGACAGACTGTTTCACATTCAGTGAAAATAAAATTGGCAACCCAAACCTCACCTTTTAATTCATCTGTACCAAAAGATTCTCCATCTTGATCCGTAAATGAAAAGGATGCGATTTGCCTACCAGACTGTTGAGGCGAACTACAAGCTGCTAACAGTACCAGCGTTAGAAGGAGCAAGTGAATGAATTTGCGATTATTCATTAGACATCCCATCTTTCTGTTCAGTCGGTGTACGATTGATGCGTATATTCACAGTCGTTCCTATAACAGGATCGCTTGTAATTGTGAATGTGCCACCATGTAAACGAACGATTTCTTTAACAATAGATAGTCCGAGACCCGAGCCGCCCGTTGTTCGATTCCGTGCTTTATCGGTTCTGAAAAAACGTTCTCCGAGTCGTTGTAAATCCTCCGTTGCAATGGATATTCCTTCATTCGTCACTATGAATTCGACAAATTGTCCATCTTGTTTTAAGTGAACAAGTAGCTTTCCGCTCTTCGTTGAATACTTTACGGCATTATCAAGAACGTTGTAGAAAACTTGTTGAATCCGTTGTGCATCACCGATGATGACAATGTCTTCTTCAATTATTGTTTCTAAATGTAACCCTTTTTCAGCGATTCGCACGTGGAATAAATGAAGTGTATCCAATACGATTTGTGCTAATGCTATCGGTTCGCGCTTTAAAACGTATAAATCACCTTGCAAATGATTGAGCTCCACTAAATCATTTATGAGTTTGTTTAAACGACCCGTCTCTTTTTCGATCGTGCTTAAATAGCTTTCTGCTTCTTCAGGTGAAGAGTAAATTTTGTCTTTTAACGCTTGTGTATACCCACCGATATACGTCAACGGCGTCCGTAATTCATGGACAATGTTTGACGTGAATTCTTTCTTACGTTCCTCTTGTTGCTTCAAGGATTCACTCATCGAGTTAAAAGCGTTCGCCAGTTGTCCGATCTCATCTTCACGTTCTACGGCAATTCGATTCTGATAGTTGCCTTTTGACACTTCCGTTGAAAATTGCTGCAACTGACGTAACGGATTGAACAACGATCGCCAAGCGCGATTAATGATAAGAAAAAGAATGAAAAAGAACAGCGATCCGACAATGAGCAACAGGGGAATGCTTTCTCGAAAAACATCTTGAATGGCAGCGAGCGGTACATAAATATAAATGAAGCCGATTAGACCGTCCTCGCCTTTGATTGGAAAGATGGCACCAAGTATTTCACGATCCAATTCCTCCACATAGCCTTCTTTTAAGACGTAAGAACCTTTTTCAAGCTTGGCATAGTCAGAGGCATTCACTAAATCCTTTGTGTTGATTTTATACGGGAAGTATGACGTTAACGCTTCCAATTCATCCACTACAATGATTTCATATTCAGAAACAATGTTATACCATTGAATCTTTTCAATAATCTCTTCACTTAATTCGCCATAATGGTAGTGTGAAGTGGTCCGCTTCCCTTGATAGATAATGGATTCCTCAATGCTCGACAAATACAAGTTGGAATAAAGGAAGTGGAGAAAGAAAAAAGAAAAAAGGATCGTAAAAGCAATACTCGCAAGAAGTATGGCTAATATTTTTTTGCTCAAGGTGAGCCTTTTCATCATTTCACCTCAAATTTATAGCCGATGCCCCATACTGTTTCGATCAAACCACCCGATTCACCCATTTTGAGTCGGAGTGTTTTTATATGTGTATCAACTGTACGATCGGTACTTTGATGTTGGTCTCCCCATACAAGTTCCAATAATTGCTCTCTCGTATAGACGCGGCCGGCGTTTTTTGCTAACGTTTCCAGGATTCCGAATTCCTTTAACGTCAACGATAAAGGTTGATTGTTTAATTGAACCGTATGCGCCATATGATCAATGACGAGTGGACCAATCCTCAAAATATGTGAGGTGGTGTTTTGCTGATACGTTCTTCGCAAGACCGATTCGATGCGTGCAAGTAATTCACCCGGCATGAACGGTTTGACGACATAATCGTCACCACCAAGTTTCAGTCCCTCGATTTTATCCCATTCTTCCCCTTTAGCCGACAAAAATAGTAGAGGGATGTTCGTTGTCCGTTTGATCTCTTTTGCAAAAGCAAACCCATCCATATAAGGCATCATCACATCAACAATACATAAATGCGGTTGCATTTTATACACCTTCGCCAAGGCATCTACACCGTCTGTCGCTTCCTCGACTGTATAACCGTCTCGTTCTAAAAACGTGCGAATAAGTTTCCTCATTTGTGGTTCATCATCTATGATTAATATTGAATAAGGTTTCATACACGACCCTCTTTTCAGCTTCATGATTGTGGTAAATAGTAGCTGGAATATATGAAATACTTGTGAAGTGAGTGACTTCATAGTAATTTCTTATTTACTTGATACTATCATACTGAACAAAAAATGTTTGTGTAAATAAATGAATGTGGAGGTCTTTCGAATGAAGAAAAAATTGAGTGCAATCGGACTACTGGTAGGATTGCTCGTATTGGCAGCATGCGGAAAAGCCGAAGAGGCAGATCAGGGGGCATCTACAGAAGTGCTCCCATTAAACGTGGAGCTCACTGTTACGGAACAAGCTGAAATTGGTGAGACAGTTACGATGGAAGCGATTGTCACATATGGGGATGAAAAAGTAGAAGATGCCGACAAAGTTGTATTTGAAGTGTGGGAAGAAGGGAAGAAAGAAGATTCTATTATGATCGATGCTGTAAATGAAAAGAATGGTTCATACACAGCTGAAACGACGTTTGACCATGATGGCTTGTTTCATATCCAATCCCACGTTGATGCAAAACAATTGCATTCGATGCCTGTGAAAAAAGTGACAATCGGCCATGGGGCTTCTGCAGAAGAGACGCATGAGGAAGGGCACGGTGATGACCACGGTGAGGGACATGAAGAAGGACACGGCGCGCATGAACATGGGCATACGGATGGTTTTGCCCTTCATTTTGTAAATCCCGAAAACCCAACGACGACTGCTGGAACTGAACTGATGACACACTTACAAATTGACGGTAAACCACTTGAACAAGCAGATGTACGGTATGAAATTTCTAGTGAAGTACTTGGCGATAAGCATTTATGGGTAGATGCATCGGAAACGGTAGCTGGTGAATATACAGCAACTCACACTTTTGAAAAAGCGGGCTCTTACGTTGTGAAAATACATGTGAAAAACGATGATGGATTGCATGAGCATGAAGAGTACACAGTTGAAGTGAAGTAAAGTAACGATTTCTTCAGCTGAATTTCAATTGAATGATGTAGCAACTGACAAGAGTCTCAACGGCTCTTGTTTTTTAGTGGCATAATGAATGGGAATAAAAAAATGGATATAATTACGTCTTCCATATAAAATAGAACTACTAGAAAAGGAGCGGTGATTGTTTATGATGGAATATCCAGAAAAAACGTGTTCAGTGGAGCGGCTTGTAACCGTGCCAGCAGATGTTGAAAGAGTGTTAAAAGGAGAGAAAACAGCTACCCGAAGAAATGGTGTCTATGCTTATCCAGATGAGATTATGGAATTGGATGGGAAACAATTCAAAGTCGATAAATTATATCGTCAACAACTTGGCGAAATGACGGATGAACACGCAAAGCAAGAAGGGTATCCTTCGTTGGAAGACTATAAACAATCCATTCTTGCCTTGCACCCAAAGATGCCTTGGCTGCCGACAATGAAGGTGTGGGTCCACGAGTTCAGCCCAGTAGAAAAGTAAGCTAACCGATGAACTATTTTTATGGTGCACTCGTCTATGCCCATGTAGTATCCGCTGTCCTCGCAATCGGACCATTATTTCTGCTGTTGCCAATCATTAAGCGGTTACGGAGAAGTGAACTTCCATACGAAAGTGCCTATTTGTCCATTATTTATGTAACGGTTCGTTTGGTCATGCACGCTGGTCACGTTCTTGTGGGCACTGGCGTTCTACTTGTACTTCTTGGGCCTTGGCCATGGTATACATCCTGGGTCATTGCAACGCTTATCGTCTTGCTCATTTCCGGATTTTTCCTAGCGACTGGCTTTTCGAAAGTACTAAAAAGCTATTATTTATCCTCAAACAACAAGGAAGTCATTTTGACAAGGCTACAACGGACATGTTGGATCTATATCGTGCTAATGTTAGTCATGCTGTGGCTAATGGTTCAAAAACCGGTATTATGGTGATTTTATATGCATCATGTACTGGAAGGGATGTGCATAAATGGTGCACATCCTTTTTATGTGCAAAGGTGACAATTCAAACCTTTCAAGCTATAATGCATAGAAAAGAAATGGGGAAACGATTATGCAATGGACGCGCTATCATGATGCAGAGAAGTTTGCTAGCATTGCTGAACCGATTGTCATGAAACAAGAAGACGTGTTCAGCCTATTTTTAGGAGTTCTTCAGGCAATTAAACAAGGAAAATATGAAAACCCTTTTCTTGCTACTGTAGAGGAAGGCAATGCCATTTTAGCTATTGTCCAAATGACACCGCCGCACCCTTTGAACGTAGTCATCGTGAATGAAAGTCGAATGGAAGAAGTGATTGCCTTCCTAATCCATAACTTGGTCGCCAGCAATGTGGAGGTTCCGGGTGTCATTAGTTTGAAACCGTGGGCGTCCCTCTTTGCGAGTGAATGGTGTACAACAACTGGTCAGCAGCAGAAGTTGCTGATGGATCAAGGACTTTATCGATTAGATGAAGTCGATGACTCGTTACAATTGAGTCCAGGGGAATGGCGGTTTGCCACTGAAGATGATAGTCCGTTAATTGAAGAGTGGATTACACTTTTTGAAGAGGATACACATCTACCTAAAAGTCCACAATCTACAGTTAAAGAACGTGCCGCTACTTTCATTGCAGCAAGGGAAATATTTCTTTGGGTCAACGGTGGAGAAGTTGTTTCCATGATGAAGAAAGCGAGACCAACAGAAAATAGTGTCACGGTTTCCTTAGTGTTCACACCGAAAGCGGAACGGAAAAAAGGGTATGCAAGAACAATGGTCCTGGAAGGTTCCAATGAATTGTTAAAGGACTATCAATTCTGTGTTTTGTATACAGACATGTTAAATCCGACTTCGAATAAAATTTATCAAGAAATTGGCTATAAACGAATTGCTGATTCGGTCCATATTGGGTTTACAGAGTGCTAAAGTTTCAAACTGAAGCCTTTCCTGAGGGAGAGGTTTTTTATGTGAATAAAAATCTGGGTTTTTGCGTTGAAATAGGAGAAACTCCTCTAAAAATCTAGCCTATTCAACATTTTTATCGTTCTATCGTTCTATCGTTCACTTTTTTCATTCTATCAATCACTTTCACAATTCTATCGATCATTTTAGGACTTTACTCTCACAATTCATTCAAAAAAAGAAGGACGTCGCAACCCGTCCTTCCATTTTCTACAAAAGCTTAAACACAACTATTCGAAAATATCCCTAACTTCTCAATCCGTCCAACCGCTTCTTTTATCCGCTCTTCGCTCGCCAACAAACCAACGCGAACGTATCCTTCACCGTGTTTCCCGAAACCATGACCTGGTGCAACGACGACGCCTGCTTTTTCAAGTAAAATATCGGCAAACGTCTCACTTGTATAACCTTCTGGAACGAGAAGCCAAGCGAAGAAGGAAGCTTTCGGTGCATTGACTGCCCATCCGATCCGTCTGCATTCATCAATTAACATATTACGTCGTCCTTCATATAATGCGGTCAACTCTTTCACGCATGTCTGGTCTTCAGCTAACGCTGCAATGGCCGCGTGTTGAATGGCAGGGAAGATACTGATGAATAAATAATTTTGGATTTGATTAATCGCTTCGATCATTTCCGCATTGCCCACTGCGAACGCTACACGCCAGCCGGCCATATTATACGTTTTGGACAATGTATACATTTCAATGCCAACTTCTTTTGCTCCTTCAGCTTGTAAGAAACTAACCGGTTTTTGACCGTCAAATCCAATACCACCGTACGCCATATCATGGAGGACGAAAATCGCATTTTCTTTGGCAAAAGAGACAGTTTCGTTAAAAAACGGTATGGTTGCCACCGCGCTCGTCGGGTTGTTCGGGTAATTCAGATACATCATTTTTGCCTGTCTTCGCGTTTCATCTGACAAAGCGTTGAAATTCGGTAAGAAACCATTCTGTTCAAGAAGGGGCATCGTCTCATAGCGGATATTCGCCAAGCTGACGCCTGATAAATAATCCGGATATCCGGGATCTGGTAATAAGAGCAGCTCCCCTTCATTCATCATTGCGAGTGGCAATTCCACGAGCCCGATTTTGGAACCACCGATGATGGCAACTTCTGTTTCAGGATCTACTTCGACGTTATATTCCCGTTTGTAGAAATCTGCCACAGCTTGTCTAAATTGTGGAATCCCTTTAAACGGTGAATAACCATGGGTATCTGGGCGCTCGGCTGCTTGTTGTAGTGCTGTAATGATATGCGGGGGTGTCGGTTGGTCTGGATTACCTCTGCCAAGATTAATAATGTCCATACCTGCTGCTTTGGCAGCCTCTACTTTCTTTACTAATGTAGAAAAAAAATGGGGTGGCATGTTCTTCACACGGTTCGAAATCAGCATGTAACGACCTCTTTTTCGTATTTTTTGAACTTGTCTGACTGGGTGTTGCTTTCATTCTACTATATGCATGATAGGAAACTCAACATGAACATGAACTCGATAGAAAAAGCTGCTAATCCTTTAACAATCAAGGATAGCAGCTTATGATTATTTTTGATTCATGACAAAAGTTAATAATGAAATCCAATGTTCGGCGTCTTGTTTTACTGATGTATAGCTTGCTGATTTGCGTTTTAACCGTTTATCAAGATTGGAGTAAAACCGGACAATGCGATAAGGCTTTTCCTCATCATCAAGCAGTACTTTCATTTCCAACGTTGCCACTTTACGATAAATGACCTTTCGGATTAAGGTGGACTTGTTCGTAATGATTTGCTCGACGGATTGACCAAGTTCCTCAATTCTTTCGATCGTTTTTGGTGCTTCATTCACGACAGTTTGTTGCCTTGTCCCGTTTTCAAACAATTCAACAGCTAATAGTTGTTGGTATGTATACGATTTAACCGTATAAGGCATATGTAAATACGCTTTTGTAAGCGGTTTTCCATCACTTGTTTCAGGTTCCCAAAAGTAAATGCGGCGATTTTTTTCATCCACAGCTATTTTGGACAATAAATCATAGGAGACAAATGCGTGTGATTCGTTGTAATTGGGTGAAGTAGGCTTAAATGAATTTAAATAATCGAGCTGTTTCTGCTTCACTTTTTGTTCTGCTCTAATTGACAAATTCAAGAACAATACACCGAACCCAAAGAACAGCGCAAAGAAAGTGAAGCCAGGAATGATGGCATCCGTATTTAACAAGTAGACTAACAAGCCAATTCCTATTATTGGTGCAAGACACCCAAATCGTATATACCAATTGGATTGCGCGGAAGGCAAGAAGAATCCCTCTTTTCAAAAATGGTTTGTGTACACTAGCTATCATATCGAACTATTTAATCCGTGACAACATTGAGAAAGCTGCCAATTTACCGAAGTTACGATAGTTGGCAGCTAAGCAATGAAAGACCGTTGTTAAATTGTGACTCCCTCAATTTCTTCTGTCAATTCTACGAGTTGGTCAATCAAATCACCGATATACGCGATTGTATCTTTCAATGGTTGTTCAGTCGTAATATCGACACCAGCCATTTTTGACAGTTCGGCAGGCGGTTTCGTCCCACCTGCTTGTAACACTTTTAACCAATCTTCAACAGCAGGTTGTCCTTCAGATAGGATTCGCTTGGAAACTTGTGTTGAAATGGTTAAGCCTGCACTATACGTATACGGATACAAGCCCATATAGTAATGAGGTTGGCGCATCCAAGTTAACTCTGCACCTTCATTGATTTTGACATCATCGCCCCAGAACTCTTCTAATACGCCACGTTTCAAATTGTTCAAGACGTTTGCATTCACACTACCGCCTGCATCAATACGCTCGTAAACCTTTCTTTGGTACGCCGCTTCCAATAAATGCGTCACAAAGTTGTGGTAATACGTACGTGCTACAATTGATGAAATGACCCAACGCTTGAATTTCGGATCGTCTGAATTTGATAACAAATGGTTGGCAACAAGCATTTCATTCATCGTAGATGGTGCTTCTATGAAGTAAGTGGACGGTCGTGAATTAAAATAGTTTTGGTGTTGATGCGCATTGTAAAAATGTCCAGCATGTCCAAGTTCATGAGCAAGTACGAATACATCTTCCATACTACCTGTCCAAGAGATTAATATATACGGATGGGTTCCATATGGGCTTGAACAGAAAGCACCCGTTGATTTTCCAACGTTTTGTGCAAAATCCGTCCAACGTTCATCATACGAGCGGTTCACCATGTCCATATAGTCGTCACCCATGATGGCAAGGGATTCTTTAATGTATTTCTTTGATTCTTCAATTGTAATTTTAGGCTCGTAATTCGGATCTAACGGCACTTTTAAATCTGAAAAAGTCATTTCATCCAGACGATGGACTTTTTGAAGGAGCTTCGCGTATTTACGCATATGTGGTGCGAGCTCATTCATGATCAAATCAATTTGGCGGTCATACATGGATCGATCGACTTCTTGATTGAACAAAAGGGAGTCAAACACTGTATCATAACCACGTAGATCTGAAATGGTCTTTTCTTTTTGCAATTGCATATCATACGTCTTCGCTTGTGTATGTTGGTACTCTTTCAGCTTCGCATGGAACGCATCATATGCGGCTCTTCGCTTTTCAGTATCAGGTTCTTGTTCCCAGCCACCTTCAAAAGAAATATAGCTGAGTGGGAACTTCTCTCCATGCACTTCAAAATCATCAAATTTCATATCGACTAATTTTGTCGTATCGTATAATCCGTAAGGTGCGTTTAATACCGATGATAGGGCCGCTAACGTACGCTCAACTTCCGGATGTAGTTTATAAGGTTTTTGGCGAATCAATTCTTCCAAGTAATTTTTGTATTCGGCGGATTGTTCCATCGCTTTTTCCAATAGTTCAATCGGTAATTCCGAAATCTCACTTGAGAAGAAAGCCAGTTGACTACCCAATTTTGAAGCAATTGAACCGAATTTGCTTGCACGCATTTGTGCTTCATCGTTCGTTTGATCGACGCTGAGTGCCAAGTTCGTATAAGCTCCGATTGGCACCAATTTACCCATAATCGCAGCGTATCCGTCAATCGCTTCGATAACGGAAGAGTCATCCGTCATGTTGCCTTTGAAGCGTTCAGCAAAAGCAGCGACTGTAGCTTGTACATCTTTAATCGCTTCGTTATAAGCATCTTCTGTTTTAAATAAATCCTCTAGATTCCATGTTTCTTCAACTGCTACTGCTGAACGTGGTGGTAAGCTTTTAACCATTCTCATCTCTCCCTTATTACGGTATTCGAACTAATTACAGTATATAGTAGTATGCTAGAAAAGGGAAATGAATGTGAACATTCAGGCACTCAATTTTTTCGTGTAGACAACCGGGCAATTTCATCCGCAACTACAAATGCCAAGTCTTCATTGCCAAATAGCTGAAGAACGTCAAGCATTGTTTCATTGTCAATGAACAACTCGTCAACAGAATCGTCTGCTTCCACAATTTCCTTCAAACGCTCGTTTTGTTGTTGGTGAGGATAAGCTGTTTTGTAAAGCGTTTGTGCATCTAACTTGTGATTGTTGCACCATTGTACAAACAGACGAATCATCAGTGTCTCATCTTCTTGATATTTTTGAATAACACGTTCGTCAATATTTTCAAACTTCATTGTTTTCGCCTCCAAGGATAAGCTATGATTCTTAGTATATATGAAAAGGGGGATGAAATTCGTGAATCGTGTCGATGTTGTCTACGTATTGATTGTAAAAGAAGGAAAAGTGCTAATGGTGAAGAATAAGAAGTATACGAATTGGACGTTACCAGGTGGTGGTGTTGAAAAAGGTGAAACGTTGGAGCAAGCTGCCATTCGAGAAGTATGGGAGGAAACGGGATTAACCGTAACGCTCGGAAAGCTCCTTGCTGTCAATGAAACATTCAGACGACAAGAAAATAATCATGTGCTGTTTTTCACTTTTATAGGTGAAGCGACTGAAGGCGAAGTTGCAGTTCAAGACCAGGATGGCATTTTGGAAGCTGCATGGATGGAGTTAGATATTGCGAATAGAGAATTACCTTATTACGAAGGGGGAATTGAAGAACTTTTGAAGACATCAATTCCTTATTGTTATCAAGGGGTGCAGTAACCTGTGAAATTCCACCGAATGAATGGCGCAGTATGGAAGTTGTGCATATAGATTGATGTAAGACTAAAATTTATATCATCGGAGATACCACAGTTTATCGGAAGGGGGAATGAGTTGGATTATATTAAAGATTTACGAGCAATAGTAGGTAATCGCCCGCTTCTCTTAACTGGCGTAGGAGTAGGTGTGTTTAACTCGAAAGGCGAAATTCTTTTACAGAAAAATGCGGATGGACGTTGGGGAATTCCTGGGGGGTTCATGGAACTAGGTGAATCAGCTGAAGAAACAGGTAGACGGGAAGTTTTTGAAGAGACAGGAATCCACATTGGTGAGTTGAAACTAGTAACCGTCGTATCGGGATCAAAAACACATACAGTCTTAAAAAATGGACACGAGTATTATTCAGTCACCATCATTTATGCAACAACAGACATTCGTGGCGGAGAATTGCGCGCAGATGGGATCGAAACAACAGAAGTCGGATATTTTCCAATGACTAATATGCCTGAAACGCTAAATCCTAGAGTACGAGAGATGATTCTCCAATATGCGATGCGATAGTAAATTAAAGATTGAAGAGCGTATAAGTGAAAGAATGGAGCATACATGGAACCGAGTACAAAACCTTGGTACCATGTGTTTTTTATATATAGTCGATTTCTAACAATTATTCCACTTTAAACAAATTGAAACCTTAGAGAGGCTCGCGACGCATGACAACGTAAGCTGCCCGTAATGCAACGTAACTCGCTCGCAACGCAACGCTCCCGTCGTATCACAATATAACTGGCTCGCATCACAACGTAACCAGCCCGTAACACAACATAACCCGCTCGCGTCGAAACGCTCCGTTCGTAACACAACGTAATGAGCTCGCATCGCAACGTAACGTGCTCGTATCACAACGTAACCTGCTCGTATCACAACGCTCCGTTCGTAACACAACGTAATGAGTTCGCATCGCAACGTAATGAGCTCGCATCGCAACGTAACGTGCTCGTATCACAACATAACCCGCTCGCAACGCAACACTCCCACGCGATAACATCACAAAAACCTTCTCTCCAAACAAGAGGGAAGGTTTGCTCACTACACGCTATCCACATTCATGATTTGTTGCTGACAATAAATCGCACGATCCAATCGACATCAAGTGGTCCGTCTACGATTTCATAGTAAAGCTCGGAGTTTTGAATAATCATGTTTTCCGCAATGACAATTGTGAGGCTGTTCCCATCTCGATTTTGGAGCGTAATACGTAGTTCGTCGATATTGTCGTCAGGGTCAATTTCCTCGGGTTTGAGTTTCTGAATCGTATAGTTTTGCAAAAAATCAAGGAATTCATTCACTTCTTTTTCATCATCTACGACCCATGTTTCTGCTGGTGCGCCGAACATGGGAGGTTTTGAGAAGACGAGTGTATGAAATTCTGAGTGTGTTGTCTCCACGAGTTCACTAAACTTTTTCTGTTGGTACTCATTAAATGATTGGAGCATTGCATATGCTCCTCCAATTAGAAGGGCGGTCAGCAATAGGGCTCGCATTTTCATCCAATCAATCCCTCCTCGTCTGTCGTTTGTATAGTATACGCAGAGAAAATATTGCGGATTAGTACTCATGGTATATATGCGTGTCGATAATGTTTAATGCGTGCGGAGGGATGTTTAGTAGTAGTTTTAGTATGTAATGGATTTTTTTCAATACTGCATCTGCAGAGATTTTAGAAGATTAATGTTATACTATTTTTCAAAGGAATGAAAATATGAAGGGGTGAAGAGGATGAAAAAGTATGTTGAGCAAGCGATTCAAGATGGGTATGCGGATGATTTTGCTTGGTGTTATGGTTGTGGACGATTAAATGACGAGGGGCATCATTTCCGGACAGGATGGGATGGCGAGAAAACGGTTACATATTATGAGCCATCAGACAAACATACTGCGATTCCTGGATTTGTATATGGTGGTCTAATTGCATCTCTAGTGGACTGTCATGGAACAGGGTCCTGTGCGTTAGCACTTTATCGGAAAAATGGTCATGAACCAGGCGATGAAGCTGATGTACCGCGGTTTGTGACAGCTTCTTTACATGTTGATTACTTAAAGCCTACGCCACAAGGGGTTCCATTAAAAGCGGTCGGCACGGTGGAAGAGATTCATCCGAAAAAATGGAAAGTTACAGTAGAAGTGTTTGCAGAAGATGTCGTTTGTGCAAAAGGTGAAGTCGTCGGCGTTGTAATGCCCAAAACGTTTACTGCGAAATGATAACTGAATCAGTACAAATGAAAGTAGTCTTTCTTGCCAATTGTCATATTATCATGTTAGCGAGACTATGTTGGACAAATCATGTGAAAGATACTCATGCAATCCGTTGTATGAAGTTTTTGGTGGAAGGACGGGAAATGGAATGATAGGGTTTGCAATTGTCGCGGTCGTCATGTGTGTACCAATTACAGCAATCATTACAGAGCATCAACGAAAAATGTTGAAGATTAAAGCTGATATGCTGAAAGAAGAGTTGGAACTGGAGCGATTGAAGCAGCAGAATTTCATTATGGAAACAGAAAAGTTGAAGCTTGAACTTGAGCAGATGAAGCTGGATTATTCAAGTGGTAAGAATGATCTTATAAAACTTTAAACGAAGGTGTGATGGAGATGTCTGATGGGAATTCGATGCCGCCATACAATGACTTGATTGGAGATATTTTAAAGAGCCATGCAAAAGAAGGGGGAATGGAAAACCTGAAAGGACAAGGAAAGCCATTGCCAAAAGAATACTTTTCGGGTGATACGTATCAACATTTTCAACGAATAGCAAAAGATGCAGGGTATAAACCGCATTGGCTGAAGCTTCAACATGAAATAAGAGATGAATTACATGCGATTTCAAAGTTACAAGCCGAGAACATTGAGGTAGATTTACAAAATCGTGTCATAGGACTAAACCAAAAGATTGACGAGCATAACAAACATTGTCCACCACCTATGCTGAAAGGTCGTGTGACAGTTGAATCCATTGAAAGAGCGAAAGAATTTTGGAAGTGACAGAAAGGCAATGGAATCCAAATATGTGCATACGTCTAGGTTACGTCCTTGCATGCCTTTTTCTACTTTTAACGGCTTGCTCACAACCGTCAACGATGCAAGATGAACAGACGATTCCTACGTTTTCGGAAAGAGAACAAGTGGCACCAATAGCCGATATGCCGGTATCCTACATTGATGAACAATTGGAAAAGATGTCTCTTGATGAGAAAATCGGTCAATTGATCATCGTAGGTATGAAAGGAAAGACATATGATGATGAACTCGATCACCTCATCCGCCACTATCGTGTAGGTGGCATCATTGTCTTAGGGAAGAACGTATCTACACCTACTGGCATTGTCCAGTTACTAAATGAAGCGAAAGTTGCTAACAAAGACTATTCCATTCCTTTATTCCTTTCGGTTGATGAAGAAGGTGGACGTGTATCGCGATTGCCAGCAGGTATGAAAAAACTACCTGCAGCTGCTTCAATTGGACAAAAAGAGGATGAAGCACTCGCTTACAAAAGTGGGGTATACCTTGCCGAGCTGCTCCATGCATTTGGATACAATATAAATTTTGCACCTGTCCTGGATGTGAATAGTAATCCGAAAAATCCAGTCATCGGCGATCGTTCCTATTCGTCAAACCCGCAAATAGTAACACAACATGCACTTTCCGTTCGAAAGGGCATGGTTGATAATGGCGTTATTTCGATTGTGAAACATTTTCCCGGACATGGGGATACACACATTGATTCACATAAATCATTGCCCGTCATCGATAAAAATATCGACGAATTAATTGCAACGGAACTTGTACCATTCCAGCAAGCTATTGCTCAAGAAGTTGATGGCATCATGATTGCACACATCTTGTTTCCTGCACTAGATGCCACAAATCCGTCCTCGTTATCTAAGAATGTCATAACCGATTTTCTCCGTGAAGAACTAGGGTACGACGGCGTTGTGATAACTGATGATTTAACGATGGGCGCAATAACGAATGCGTACACCGTTCCTGAAGCGGGCTTGCAAGCGTTCATTGCTGGAAGTGATCTTTTACTTATTGCTGGGGACTATGCCAATCAAGTCAAAACAATTGAAACTTTAAAAGATGCCGTATTTACAGGGACTATTTCTGAAGAACGCATTGACGAAAGTGTAAGAAGGATCTTAGAGCTGAAGCATCGTTACAATTTAGAAGACGACATTGTGGGGCAGATTGACGTAAATGCTTTGAACAAACAAGCGAAAGAAGCGCTACGTTGAATGAAACTTTTGCTATCACCTTCCGTATATAAAGGTAGATAGAGGGGGTTCAGTTCATGGAAAAAACAGGTCTTAAGATATTGGTTCATGCAAGTGCATTTTTTGCACCATGCCTCGTGCCGTTTATATTGTATCTTGTCATTGATGATGTAGAAGTTAAGAGATTATCGATTCAAGCGTTATTGTTTCAATTAGTAATGGGGGCATTGATTTTTATTTCCGCTATTTTAGTCATTTTTCTGATTGGGATTCCGATGCTCATCGTATTTAGTTTGATGACCATTATTGTTCCAATTATCGGCATTGTGAAAGCAGTACAAGATGAACCGTATCAATACCCAATTGTCGGAAGATGGTTTTAAAGCAGTGTAGCAAAGGGGATGTTCATGCGAAAATTTCCGATCGTCTTATTATTGATGTTTTTCCTTGCTTCTTCAGCGCATGCATTACAATGGGCATATCCCTTTGTCGTTTGGAATGGGGATGTGTACGAGGTCAAATTGGAAGAGATGATTGAAGAAAGTGAAATCGGCAAAAGGCTAGGAGAAGTGGAGACGAAACCACATGAGATGACTGGTGATCATTACGGGAATGCTTCAAACTATTTTCCAATTGGAACGAACTATTATGAAATAAAAGGAATTTCTACATCCTCAGCAATTGCTGTAGAGAATAATGAGCAATGGGTGAAGGCTGTTTATGCACATAAAGCTCCATTTCATATTAAAAATATCCTATCTAATGTGTTTTTGATCATCACTGTTGCTGCTCTCTTAATGATGGGAATGGTCTATTATGTTTATCGCAAGAATCGTTCTACTCGTCATGTATAGTGCCGTGTGAAGCCAAGAATCTCACCTTGGTTTGACACGGCTTTTGTATTTGATCTCTACTAAAATGCACAAAATTTCTATCACTTCACTCGAAAGTTTACAGTACTGTCTTCTTTCATTTCAAAAAATACTAGCTCCTTTCTTTGTGAGCTTTACACGATGAGAGCATCCTTTTTCTTCTGAGACCACGAATTTACTCATGTTTGTCCTCGAACTTGTATATGTTGGTATAAGAGAATTTTACGTACTGACTACACTGTGAAAGGGGAGAACGATGAAAGTTAAATTCAGTCTTGTGACGCAGATTTTTATGGCATTTGTTTTAGCGATTATTTTAGGTACATTTTTTGGCAGTTCCATCAATTTCTTAAAGCCTTTTGGCGAGCTGTTTTTACGATTAATTAAATTCATCATTGCACCGCTTATTTTATCGACGTTAGTCGTTGGAGTGGCAAGTACGACAAACCCGAAACAATTGGGAAGAATCGGGTTTAAAACAGTCGTTTACTATTTTGCGACGACTGCTGTGGCAATTGTCATCGGACTTGCAGTTGCATTTGCAATTTCACCAGGAGAAGGGGTATCAGTTTCTTCTGACGGTCTTGTTGCACCTGAAGCGGCAACGAAAGAACCACAGAGCCCAATAACGACACTGTTGCATATTGTCCCTGATAATCCATTCACTTCATTGGCAAATGGGAGTATCCTGCAGATTATTTTCTTTGCTTTATTTCTCGGAATTGGGATTACGTTAGTTGGTGAAAAAGCGCAGCCCGTGTTCAAGTTTTTTGAAGGGTTTGCAGAAGTGATGTATAAAATTACTGCGATTGTCATGAAAGTTGCGCCGATTGGCATTTTAGGCTTACTTGCTCCGGTTGTCGGTCAATATGGCCCATCTGTGTTATTGCCGCTTCTAAAAGTAATTGTTGCAGTGTATGTAGCTTGTTTGTTGCATGCTGTCATTGTGTATTCGACTGCTGTGAAAACATTTGGCAAGATGAGTCCTAAAAAGTTCTTTAAAGGCATTTCACCTGCTGCATTAGTTGCATTTAGTACGGCAAGCAGCGCAGGTACCCTACCTGTTACGATTAAGAACACAAATGAAAACCTTGGTGTACCGAAAAAGATTTCGAGCTTCGTCTTGCCGTTAGGTGCAACAATAAATATGGATGGAACAGCCATCTATCAAGGGGTTGCAGTCATATTCATTGCACAGTTTTATAACTTAGAATTATCATTTCTGCAATTGTTGACGGTTGTCCTCATTACCATTTTAGCTTCCATTGGCACTGCAGGTGTTCCTGGCGCAGGGATGATTATGCTCGCGATGGTGCTCACTTCTGTCAATATGCCACTTGAAGGCATTGCGCTTATAGCAGGTATTGACCGGGTGCTGGATATGATGAGAACGTCTGTAAATGTTGTAGGAGATGCATCAGCAGCTGTTGTTGTAGCAGGTACTGAAACTGTGGAAGAAGAGCAAAGTGTAACGTCATAACGGTAATATTTTGTTTAGAATTTCCTATGGATTAGTAATTTCATTCAAAAGAGTGTAGACAAAGCCATAAATCGACTTTGTCTACACGTTGACTGGAAGAAGATTACTTCATCCGCTAAAGAAGGAACTGTACATAATGAAAAACGTGTTCATTCCATATAAACGGGGGTTGTCCTATACAACATATGGTCGCATCTACAAATAGCCGAAAGAATGAGATGCTGAAAAGGGCAACGATGATTCTAATCGGCAGTTCATTTATTGCAATTGGTGTAAATGTATTCCTGCTCCCGAACAGTTTGATGGAAGGCGGAGCACTTGGCATTAGCTTATTACTTCATTATTTACAAGACGTAGAAGTAGGAAAGACTTTCTTGGCAATTAGCGTACCGATCTTCCTCGTCGCTTGGTTTTTGTATCGCCCTTTTTTCTACAATGGATTACATGGAATGCTTTGTTCTTCCTTATTCATCGATTTGTTTCATCCGTTGACAGTACTTGGAGGTTCGATATTTGTTGACCCAATTATTGAAGCTGCTATTGGTGGCTTCATTATAGGGACGGGTGTCGGTCTGATGTTATCAATGGATGTGAGCATTGGTGGCACTGATTTACTTGCACAAATGATTGCGAATAAGATTTCCATCAATCCAGCGTTCATGATTTTTTTCTTCGACAGTTTTATTGTTGTTACAGGAAGTTATTTATTGAGCGGTATTTCCTTACTCCATTCAATCGTTACAGTCCTTTGTGTCGGTTTAGCAGCAAGCTTTATTGCATCAAGGAAAGTTCGCGTTAAAAAATTTTAATCTTTTAGCTAAAGTACTGCTGAAGCAGGAACCTGATCAGCGAAGGATTCTAAAATGATATCGTATTTGTGTAATGAAACAATGCACTCTTGCTAGTCAAATAGTCCTGATTTGGTCATAACTTTGTGAATTTGATCGATAACTTCAAATTAAACTGACAGCTCACCCACTAATTGGAACATCCTAGACCAATTAGTGCGACGCATGAAAAAACTAAGTTCTTTTACTGGAGCTTAGTTTTTTCGGTTTTGGACTGTTTAAAACCAGTAAAAGAATCGATTACGGTTGAAATGATGGATAGAAATCCAATGCCGAAAATAATCAGATACACCTGATTTGATATATCTTCAGGCGATCGGCCAAAAATTTGCGACAACATGTCTGCTAAAAACGGATGAATGACCAATGGATTTAATAGTAAAATGATGATTAGTGCAATCCAGAAGACATTAATGACTAGATTGCCGAATGCAAGCTTTCGGGTCCAATGGATGGATGAAGCTTTGTAAGAGGAAAGGACAATTTCCAATGTCAATAAAAAAAGTGTGATGGGGAACAGAGTCATTACAGGAATTGAGTCAAAGAGCATCATAGCAATGTCCACCCTTTCGTAATCTGTACAATTGTTTTACCCGGAAATTTTGCGTCATAAAACGAAAACGATAAGAAAGCAAAATTTCTGAGATATCCCCATTGTGCCTACTAATTACGCTATACTATACATATTGTGAAATTTTATTGAAAAGCGTGGGGATTCAATTGGCGTTAACGAAAGAAAAACAAGGCTTTACCAATCCAGTCTATCCAATCATGTTTGCTATCGGTGGTTGTCATTTGCTAAATGATACACTTCAAGCCGTTATTCCTGCGATGTTTCCTGTTTTGGAGGCGGAAAGAGGGCTAACGTTTACGCAGCTTGGGTTCATCTTTTTTGCCTTAAATATGGTTGCTTCCGTTCTCCAGCCAGTCGTTGGTTACTTCAGTGATAAGCGTCCGATGCCCTATGCGTTGCCGATCGGAATGACTTTTTCACTTGTCGGTATGGCAGGTTTGGCAATTGCGCCAAGTTATTGGCTTATCTTACTTTCCGTCATCATTTTAGGGTTCGGGTCAGCCGTCTTCCATCCAGAGGGATCCCGGGTTTCATTTTTAGCTGCTGGCAATAAAAGAGGACTATCTCAGTCGATCTACCAAGTAGGAGGTAATACCGGACAAGCATTAGCTCCGTTAATCAGCGCATTTGTGCTTGTTCCACTAGGGCAGAAAGGGGCTGCTGTCTTCATTATCGTTGCTGCAGTCGGAATTGTACTGTTATCTCGAATATCTGCCTGGTATAAACAACAACTTGAACTGGAGAGGCAAAACAATCGAAAAAAAGTATTACTCTCTAGCATTGGAGAATTGACTAAAAGACAGATTACAATCGCTTTGACACTGATCTTGACCATCATCTTTGCGCGTTCATTTTACGTTACAAACGTAACGAGCTTTTACATATTTTATTTGTTGGATGAATACGGATTGAAAATTGCACAAGGTCAATTATTAATCTTTTTATTTATGGCACTAGGAGCTGCAGGGACTTTTTTCGGTGGGCCAATGGCGGATCGGATTGGAAGGAAGAATGTAATCGTTCTATCGCTACTCGTTCCATTACCCCTATGCCTCCTCTTGCCGTATGTATCCCTATGGGCAGTCGGTCCTCTGTTAGCTGCAATTGGATTTTTCATCATGCTCAGTTACTCCGTGACGGTTATCTATGCGCAAGAACTTGTCCCAAGTAAAATTGGAACGATGGCCGGACTCACTGTCGGATTAGCTTTTGGTATGGGTGCGATTGGTGCTGTTGTTATGGGTAGACTAATGGATGTAATCGGGATCTTCCCGACAATGGTGATTGCTTCATTCCTTCCTTTCATTGGTCTCGTCGGACTCATGTTGCCGAAAGACCAAAAAATAACGGTCACCAAGCCAACATCATAAAATCGTTAGTTGTTAGAATGAAATAAATGAATCTAGCTCCGTTGTTAAGTCAATTATAAGTTCTCATTTCAACGAATCGTGTGAAATTAAGGCGTGTACAGCCTTGTTCACACGGTTTTTTAGATAGCTTGGCTTATGCACCTTTACAACAAAATCCAAACGGTGTACACTCATTTAGTTACTTAAGTAAATAAAGGAGTGGAAAATGTTGAATCCAATCATTCATGAGCTATTTCAAAAATATCGACTGTTAACGAAAGAAGTAAATAATGTACTGAAGAAACATGACTTGTTCGCGGCACAGTGGAGTGTCATTTATTGCATCGATTTACATACTGAAATGACGTTGACGCAAATTTGGAAGTATTTAAATGTCGAAGCCCCAACGATTACACGAACTGTGAATCGATTGGAAGAGATGGGATGGTTAGTAACTCGAGAAGGGAAGGACCGCCGTGAGAAAATTGTACGTCTTTCCGAAGAAGCGATCCAAAAGCTTCCTCATATTAAGGAGACAATTATCCAATTCGAAAGTGATTGCTTAAATCGACTGACTCTGGAAGAGGAAAATCAGCTCATCTTGTTGTTGCGTAAAATAGACGGGAAAGAGGTCCTCGTTCGTGATAAGTAAACCACCAATTTGGACGAAAGCATTTCTTAGTCTATTTTTAACAAATCTTTCAGTTTTCATCGTATTTTATGGCCTCGTATCGGCGCTACCGTTATATGCAACAGGTGCCCTTCAACGCACAGATGAAGAAGCCGGGTTGCTCATGACAATTTTCCTGCTGTCCGCAATTATTGTCCGTCCATTTACCGGAAAACTACTTGATATGGTCGGAAAAAGGAAATTGTTGTTGTGGGGTTTGTTCTTCTATTTAGTCAGTACGATCCTCTATGTTTTTATCACTCCATTTGAAGGATTACTCTTCTTGCGGTTTTTCCAAGGCATTTGGTTCAGTATTATTACAACGGCAGCTGTATCGATTACGTCGTCTATCGTTCCGCCATCAAGACGAGGGGCTGGGCTTGGCTATTTTGTTATGTCTTCGAACTTAGCAGTTGTTGTTGGTCCTTTTATCGCGCTATACATTATTCAAGCGTACTCTTTTCATATCCTCTTTGTCACAATGAGTGTGCTTATGGTACTTGGAAGTATTCTATCTTTATTTACACCTCAGACAGAAAAAAACTCAACGGGTGCGGCATTTAAACGTTTGACATGGAGTGATTTGTTTGAAAGAAAGGCACTGCCGATTGCAACTGTGGGCAGTATCGTTTCATTCGCCTATGCAAGTGTGTTGTCCTATTTATCGATCTATGCACAAGGCAAAGACTTGTTGCACCTTGCAAGCACATTTTTTGCTGTGTATGCTGCTGTTATGCTAGGTACAAGACCGTTTACCGGTAAATTATTTGATGAAAAAGGACCTAATTCGATTTTAATACCCGGGTTTCTATCGTTCGGTATTGGACTATTCATCCTTGCATTTGTCAACTCGCCAGGGGTGTTTTTACTGGCTGGAGCATTTGTCGGTTTTGGATATGGAGCATTGGTGCCAAGTTTACAAACACTTGCGATTCAATCGACATCGGAACGAAGAAGCGGGTATGCAACGGCTACGTTTTTTACTTTCTTTGATACTGGTTTGGCGATTGGTTCCTATGTGTTAGGCGTTTTGGCGATCCACTTGGGCTACCAGAAGATGTATTTACTATCCTCACTGCTTATTTTTGTTGTGCTTATTTTTTATCGAGCAGTCAATAAAAAGAGCGATTCTTTATTGTAGAAATTATAAACTCCGTAGTAGTTTCTATTGTTTATATGTTATTCAAGAAAAAAATAGGGTATAAGGGTGGTAACTTACTAATTAGGAGTCGATTACGTTTTGGATAGGACATTTTTAAGGAATCCGGTATTTTTAATTTCATCAATTGTCATCTTGCTATTAGTTGTGCTAGGAGCATCCATACCCGGGCCGTTTGGCAACGTTGCAGATCGTTTATACGCATTTACAACGACCAACTTTGGTTGGTTCTATTTGCTCACGGTATTTGTCATTATTGCATTCCTTGTTGCACTTGCGATCAGTAAATATGGAGCGATCCGTTTAGGTGGAGATTCGGAGCGACCGGAATATCCCTTCTTCACGTGGATCGGTATGTTGTTTTCTGCAGGGTTTGGCGTAGGTCTTGTCTTCTGGGGTGTAGCCGAACCGATGAGTCATTATTTCGCTTCACCCATTAACGGAGTGGAAGCACAGTCCGAAGATGCGGCCCGTGTAGCAATGGGGTATTCTTTCTTCCATTGGGGGGTATCCCAATGGGCCATCTTTGGCATTGTTGGTCTTGTGATCGCTTTTCTTCAGTTCAGAAAGAAGAGGGATGGCCTTGTGTCAACAGCTTTGGAGCCACTCGTTGGATCAAACCGAATTGTGAAAAATGGGATTGATTCTTTTGCTGTCATTGCGACTGTAATGGGAATTGCAACGTCACTCGGAATGGGTGTGTTGCAGATGAGTGGAGGACTTGAACAAGTGTTTAATATGAAAAGCACGTTCTTCGTCCAAATGATGATCATCGTAGTCCTTTTCTTTTCCTATATGCTATCTGCATCAACCGGCTTGAAGAAGGGAATTGCGTATTTAGGGAATTTCAATTTAGGCATGGCGATTGTGTTGCTTGTATTCTTTTTTATCGTGGGCCCTAAAGTATTTATTTTAGAAAGTTTTACACTTGCAATTGGCGATTACATTAATAATTTCATTAAATACAGCTTGCGTTTGCAACCGTACAAAGGTGGAAACTGGGTGCAAGATTGGACAATTTTCTATTGGGCTTGGACGATTGCCTGGTCTCCTTTTGTCGGAGCGTTCGTTGCTCGGGTGTCCAAAGGCCGTACAATGCGGGAGTTCATTGCGGGAGTTATGGTCATTCCACCCGTATTTTCGTGTATGTGGATTGCTACACTCGGTGGAACAGCATTGTATAGCGATATGAACAACGGAACAAAGATTGCAGAAGCGGTGGATGCGGATGTAACGTCAGCAATTTTTGAGACGTTCAAGCATTTGCCGTTAACAGGACTGATGTCTGTTTTAGCGATTATTTTAATCTTTACATTCTTAATCACATCTGCAGACTCTGCAACGTATATTTTAGCAAGTATGACAACGCGGGGAAGTTTATTCCCACCACTAATTGTTAAAATGACTTGGGGATTCCTCATGTCAGCGATAGCGGCGGTCCTTTTGTACGCCGGTGGATTGGAAGCTTTACAATCAGCCTCGCTCGTATCGGCATTGCCATTTACACTATTCATTATTCTAATCATGTTTTCTCTCGGGAAATTATTAAGCAAGGAACCGATTACCGTACGGCCAAGAGATATTCGAAGGTTTGAGAATATCGAGAAAGCAGTCAAAAAGAAAGCGAGTAGAAAGAAGAAAGACTTGTAATCTGTCTTGTTGCCTAAATTGGATCAGTGCCAATAGAGAATGTGAAATACCGCATGGAGCCGGAGTCTTTAAGACTTTCAGCGACATGCGGTTTTTATTGTTTTTTGAACCTACCAGTTATCGAGTTGTAATTAATTCCTCAGCGTTATTCTTTGCTTTAATAGAGAATGTACGGTTTTCAGGGTATTGAAGACAATTCAGCTGGCCACCATACACTGCAGCCCCGTCAATGCCAATAATCCGATTTTCACCATAATAGACACCATTATTGCATTTATCATTATGTAAATTCTTTGTAGGCGTGTGGCCGAAAATGACTGTCTTTTCTCCACAATATCCATTGTGAAAAACATCGCGAATCCAGACGAGTTCATGTGGGTCAGTTTCGTCTATCGGCTTAGATGGATGAACGCCTGCGTGGACAAAAATGGTATCATCCCACTCGAAATAATAATCCAATGACTGAATGAATTGAAGGTGTTCATTCAATGTAGACGATTGAAGTGTCGGTTTGACAAAGTCATCATCTTTCACGATGAATACATCTTCAGAAAATCCATAACTCTCTAGTGTTTGTTTACCGCCATTCCGATCTGTCCAATGTTTCCAAGCTTTCTCTTCGTCTGTCGTTAACGCTTTAATCATCATTTCTTCATGATTGCCGCGTAAAACAATCGCACCTTCCTTTTTTAGAGCAATTACTTTCTCAAGGACTCCTTTAGAATCAGGTCCTCTGTCAATATAGTCGCCCAATAAGATGAGTTGGTCTACTTTTGGATCATAACCTACTTCTATTAACAATTCTTCTAATAAATCTAACTCTCCATGAATGTCACTAATGACCAATGTTCTTTTCAACAATTTCATCCTCTCTGTTCATCTACCATGATTCTTTCGTACATTCATGATACCATTAACTAAATTGTCTTACAAAACAAAGGAGGATGTCTATGTGCGGTCGCTTTACATTGTTTGCTCCTTATCACGACATTATTGAGCGTTTTTCAATTGAATCGGCTTTCGAGGAAAGTGAGTACATGCCTAGTTATAATATTGCCCCTTCTCAACAAGTCGCTGCGATTATTAACGACGGCTCTAAAAATCGGCTAGGATATTTACGGTGGGGGTTAATTCCTCCATGGGCGAAAGATGAAAAGATCGGGTATAAGATGATCAACGCGCGGGCAGAAACGATTGCTGAGAAACCGAGTTTTAAACAAGCATTTACAAAGCGTCGTTGTATCATCCCCGCAGATTCATTTTACGAATGGCAACGAAAAGATGGAGAAAAAATTCCGATGCGCATCAAACTGAAGTCCAATAGTATGTTTGGCATCGCAGGTCTTTGGGAGTCTTGGCAATCTCCGGACGGGAAAACGATTTACACGTGTACCGCGATTACTACTGAACCAAATAACCTTGTGAAACCGATTCATAATCGGATGCCTGTTATTCTAAAGAAGGAAGAAGAAGCGAAATGGTTGGATCCATCTATTACGGATATTCATTTCCTGGGGAATATGTTGCAATCGTTTGATGAAGACCAAATGGAGGCATATGAAATATCACCTGCTGTCAATTCACCCAAATACAATGACCCATCCCTAATCAAACCTGTTTGTTAACGGCTATAGACACTCCATTTTTAAGGTGTACATTTCGTTTATTTTGAAACGAAATGACAGTCTACTTCGTCTACTCTGTAAATGGGGAGGTTTTAAAATGGGTGGTTGGAAGCGATTATGTATTGCGTTCTGTTTGGTAGTTGTCTTCATTATAGGTGGAAATTCATTAGAAGTGTCCGCTTGTTCATGTGTTATGCCGCCACCTCCTGAAGAAGCATTACTTGACGCAGAGGCTGTATTTAGTGGCGAAGTGATTAAAATTGTTGATAACAAAAATCTGCTGAATGGGTATGGGTTTACCGTGTACTTTGCAGTGGATGAAAGCTGGAAAGGCGTAGAGCAGTCAGAAGTAAGTGTAACGACAGGCTATCATGATGGGGATTGCGGTTTTCCTTTTGAAGTTGGTCAATCGTACCTCGTTTACGCTTCGTTAGGAGATATGAATAATAAGAGTACACTTTCGACGAGTATTTGCCAACGGACGACAAATCTTTCAAATGCGGCAGAAGATCTGAATGAATTGGGTAAAGGTCAAAAAATTGAAGGAAGCAATGCTAAAAAAGACGAACACAACGATGGACTACTTAATGGGAGTACAACGAAGATTATTCTCGCCGGTATGCTCGTTCTTGCTGCAGCATTGTATGTTGTTTGGAGAATAAAGAAGAACGCGCGCAGTTAAGAACTGCGCGCTTTTTACGTGAAAGACATCATCGTTTCGAGCGGGCTACCTGGTTGAATGTAAGGTGCAAGATCTAAGATAGGGATTGGGAAGAAAGGAAAACCGGATGCATAAGGAGAAATCTCGTATAATTGGAAGTAAATCACTAGCGTTACATCTGCAATATAGAAATCTTGGTTACTGCGTATTTCAGTGGCAGGAGGATCTAATAATTGAATGTCCCAATCTTTAATACGTTGTTGAATAATCGTATTGATTGCCTTCTCATAGCCGCTATTTGGTTTAAACAGTTCGCTCAACTCATAGTTCTTGCCGGTTTTCGTATCAAATGTCAGCGAACGGATTACTGTCAACCCATGCGCTCCGCCGGTGTCCGAGTAAACAATTAAATTTAAGCTTAGAACCCCTCGCTCATTCGTCTTAATTTCATAGTAAGCAATCAATTCCACTAAGTAATCTTCATAAAAATATTGATCCACAAGCATCTTATTTAGTGTATGAATGATCGTATGGTTGATTTTTTGTTGAACTGTATGATTGTTCATTTGGGTAACGACAGGATAGTTGACACGTATATTTGATGAGGTATGAGGCAGTTTTTTTGTCTGAATGCAAACTGGAAACTCGCGCAATATACACACTCCTTCCAAAGTCAGTTTTACACTTTATGAGAGGGCGTTTAGAAGTAGTACTGGCGACATGAATGGTGGATAAGAAAATCATAACGCTGAACGGACATAAAGGGCTTATACATATGTCTTGGATTTCGCAAATTTGAGCAATCTATGGTAGGATGTAAGTTCACAAAAGAAGAGGACGTGAAGATATAATGATCTCAATTACAATTCCGCAACCGGATGTTACAATTGAACAACGACAACAAAAAAGTAATGTAGAAGTTCCTATTAAACCAATTAACGGTTTTGTAGATCTTCATGAAATTCCACGTGATAAAGGCGGTCTTATTTTATTTTATAATAAACGGGATGAACTTTTACTTGCTGGGAAGGCTCGTAAATTACGCCAGCGTGTTAAGAAACACCTAGAAGATAACGTTTCACCATTAAAAAACCATCGTGATGAAGTTGTGAAAATCTCAGTGATCATTGTAGAAGATGCAATGGAAAGAGAAATTTACGAAACGTATATTATCAATACGATGCGTGCGAAGTACAATACGGAAAAAGTATTTTTTGAAAACAATTGAACTTAAACGTTAAACCGCCTTTCGCCAGCTTTCATATTGGCAAAAGGCGGTTTTTGTTGTTGCGTGAGTTGTTCGTGATTCTTAACACGTGTTGT
This sequence comes from Sporosarcina sp. OR05, assembly GCF_041414805.1. NCBI lineage: Bacteria > Bacillati > Bacillota > Bacilli > Caryophanales > Caryophanaceae > Sporosarcina > Sporosarcina sp. OR05. The sequence continues at coordinate 366,035 of NZ_JANKJL010000001.1, forward strand.
ACAAATAGCATATGAAGGCAAGTAGTTGTTTTTACGTAATTTGCAGTTTAGTATACAAAAGTTTCCTTCGTGCAACTTATTGTGTTATACTCGATATAGAAATGAAAAGTAAAACTCCATGAACCTTATGCCTCTCCTCAATAGAGGATTGAGTATATCCTACAGCGAAAAGGACATCTGATACAGGTGTCCTTTTTGTGTTCGCTTTGTGTGAGGTGTATTACAACGTAAAGCGCTCGTATCACAACATAAAGCCGTCGCATCACAACGTACCACGTTCGTATCACAACACTCGCGCTGTATCACAACATAAAGCGCTCGCATCACAACGCAAAGCCGTCGCATCACAACGTAGCTCGTTCGCATCGCAACACTCGCGCCGTATCACAACATAAAGCGCCCGCATCACAACGTAAAGCCGTCGCATCGCAACGTACCGCGTTCGTATCATAACACTCGCGCTGTATCACAACATAAAGCGCCCGCATCACAACGTAAAGCCGTCGCATCGCAACGTACCGCGTTCGTATCACAACACTCGCGCTGTATCATAACATAAAGCGCCCGCATCACAACTTAAAGCCGTCGCATCGCAACGTACCACGTTCGCATCCCAACACTCCCGCCGTATCACCAGCGCCATCTCCCAAAAACTACATATCCATACGCGCGAATCAAGCGCTATCAATTCTACACAATTGCTGTAAAATAAAAGGTAGAACAGTAACAGGGGGAGAGGCAGTTGAAATTTTTCCATACGGCTGATTGGCATTTAGGAAAGCTCGTACAAGGTATTTATATGACTGAAGAACAGCGACATGTGTTGCAGCAGTTTATTCAAGCAGTAAAAGAGGAGAAGCCTGATGTCGTCGTCATTGCAGGGGATTTGTATGATCGGGCGGTGCCGCCAACGGATGCAGTGAACTTACTGGATGATGTATTGAAGGAAATTGTCGTAGATTTAGAGACACCTGTTATAGCGGTTGCTGGAAATCATGATAGTCCTAGTCGGTTGGATTTTGGTAGTGAATTGATGCGAAAAAATGGTTATTACATTGAAGGGCGCATTAAACGTCCAATAAAGCCAATCGTGTTAAAAGATGCGCATGGCGAAGTACATTTCCATCTCGTTCCTTATGCTGACCCTTCAATCTGCAGGCAAATCTATGAAGATGACACGATTGTAGATTTTACGACTGCTATGCAACGAGTGATTGGTGAAATGACGTTCGATCAAGATGCCCGCCATGTATTTGTTGGACATGCGTTTGTAACGCCACATGGTGAAGAGGAAGAGAACACGAGTGATTCAGAACGTCCGTTGGCAATCGGGGGTGCGGAGTATGTATCTGCACATCTTTTTAAGCCGTTCCATTACACAGCTTTAGGGCATTTACACCAAGCGCATTATGTGTTGAATGAACAGATACGGTATGCTGGTTCACCCATGAAATATTCGATATCGGAAGAACATCATAAAAAAGGATTTTACATCGTTGAAATGGATGCGGATGGTAAAGTTTCAGTGGAGAAACGAGAGCTTTATCCATTGCACGACATGCGGACAGTGGAAGGACATATGGACGAAATCTTAACGCTTCCTCCTAGTGATGACTTTGTTTTTGTGAAATTGCGAGATGAATCACCCGTTCTGTTTCCAATGGAAAAAGTGAAGTCGATATTTCCTAATGCGATGCATATCGAACGGAAAATGATGCGCACAACGGCTGCGACTTTGCAACAACACGAACGTGGGATACAAGAAAAACCGAATGACCAGACGTTATTCCGTTATTTTTATACACAAATGAACGATGTAGAACCTGATGAAGAAACTGAACGGATTTTCGCCGAAGTACTCCAAGAAGTGAAAGGTGGGAATGACGTATGAAGCCAATTCGATTGACAATGACCGCTTTTGGACCATACAAGGGGACAGAAACAATCGATTTTAGACAACTAGAAGACCATCGATTGTTTGTCGTGTCTGGGGCGACAGGTGCAGGTAAGACAACGATTTTTGACGGGATTTGTTTTGCACTTTATGGACAAGCAAGTGGGGAAGACCGGACAGATATCCGGTCGTTGCGTAGTGACTTTGCGGATGATGCCATTCAAACAGCAGTCGAATTAGTATTTACGATTCATCGACGTACCTATCGAATCATGCGTCAAATCCCATACATCAAAAAAGGAAACAAATCCGAGACATCCGCCAAATGTGAATTGTTTGAACTGACAGCAGAAGGTGAAACACCGATTGTGGATCGCCAAATCGTTTCAGAAATTAATCGGAAAGTTGAAGAACTTCTTGGATTAACACAAATCCAATTTAGTCAAATTGTCATGCTGCCTCAAGGGGAATTTCGTAAGTTTCTAACGTCAGATACAGAAAACAAAGAAGCGATTTTACGGAAAATCTTTAAGACTGACGATTATCGAGGCATAGTGGATGTGTTGAAAAAAAGGAAAGATACGGCTACATTGCAGTTGACAAATGAAAAAGCGAAAGCTGATCACTTTATTCAACAAATCACTGCAATCGTACCAACGAGAGAATCATTGCTATTTGAAGTGCTGCGGAATGAATATATGCTAACGTCTCAAGTGCTTGCAGGGCTGGACGAAGAAATCTTGTATTATACAGAAAAAGCTGTCGAAGATGAAAAGCTATACACAGAGGCACACAATAAGCATGGAGCTTTGCTCGAAACGTATCATTCAGCAAAAAACACGAATGAACAGTTTACTTTGCTCGAACAACGAAAGACGACGCTTGAAACATTAGAACAACAACAACCACACATTCAACTGAAAGAGAAACAACTTGCCGATGCAGACCGTGCGGCAATCATTCACGAAATCGAATCCTATTATATACAACAAGAGCAAGAAGTTTTGGCTAAGCGGCAAGAATTTGAAAAAACTACTGAACAAGTAGATGTTGCAATGGCACAATTAGCGGAAATCGAAAGAGTGTACAGTGAGGTTGAGCGTCAAGAACCTGAACGGAATGAGGCTTCTGAAAAGCTTATTCAACTGCGTCATCACTTGCCAGCCGTCACGCAATTAGCGGCAAAACAAGCACATGTCCACCAATTGCTTGGACATTTACGTGAGCTTCATTCAGATCATCATTATATTGCGGAAAAGGCCGCTACTTATCAAGAACAGCAAACACTTTTGAAAAAGCAAATTGCCGATGTTGAAGAAGCGATTGTGCCTTTCGATATGCTTGTCGAGCAACTGAACAAGTATGTAACAGACGTCAAAATTGTTGAAAAGCATGAACAATTACAAGCAGAATTAGCAAGTTGTACACAGACTGCAATGAATGCTTCAAGTGCTTTTCGTAAAGCGAAAGAAGAGTTTGAAGGGTTACAAAACAATTGGTTGAGCAATCAAGCTGCGCATCTAGCTCATGCTTTGCAAGAGGGGCAACCTTGTCCTGTATGTGGCAGTGTGGACCATCCTGAAAAACATGCACAGAGAGAAGGAGAAGCAGTTTCGCGAGAACAGCTCGAGAACAAGCGGGCACACTTAACAGAAGTAGAACGATCATTACGTGTGGCAGAGGCTAGACTGGAAACAATAAAAGAACAATCCACCGCACTGGAACAGGAAATGGCGGAAGAAAAAATTACTGACTCTGCAGAAGTAGTGAAAAGGAAGCAAGAGGAAATAGCTACAAAAGTACAAGTGTTAAAAGAGAAAAAAAGTGCCTGTACGCTCATGAAAGTACAGTTGTCTTCCTTTGAGAAGGAAGTGGCAGATTGGACAACAAAATTACATGCTATCGAAAAGCAATTAGCTGAACGGAACTTGGAGTATGAACGAGAATCCGCTTTGTTGCAACATGAAATAACGTCTATACCTGAAGAGGTCAGAAGCTTGCCTGCATTGGAAGCGGAAATTCAAAAAGCAGCCATTCATAAAGAAAAATTGGAAGCTTCGTGGATAGCTATTCAGAAGAAAAAGGAAGAAGCGAAAGAAAAACTTGCTACGTCAAAAAATGCTCAACAGTACGTTGAAAGAGCGGTCCATGAGTATGTACAAAAGAAGCAGCAAGCTGAAGCACGTTATAAAGACGCTTTACACCAATCGGATTTTAATTCTGAAGAGGCATACCGAAACGCAAAGTTGACGGAAGCGGAAAAGCGCATGTACAAAGAGGAAGTAAAACGGTTTAATGAGGACCTTCATGCAACAAAAACTGCAATTGTGGAGCTGGAAACGAGTCTCAAAGGCAAAGAGAAAATGGACACGTCCATACTGGCCGAACAAGTAGACCGCTTAAAAGATGCTTACGAACATGCATTGACAGAGTGGAAGGGTTCAATAGAATATGGAAAAGCGCTCAATCAATTAAGAAGCAACTTGCATAACACGTCTGAAGGGATTGAAGAATTAGAGCGTAAAGTGAGTAAACTGACAAGTCTCCATGATGTGATCAGGGGGCAAAATCACTTGAAACTCTCCTTTGAACGGTTTATTCAAATCGATTATTTGGAGCGAATCATCCAGTCCGCAAATAGTAGACTGCATAACCTGTCAAATGGCCAATTTGAGTTGATGCGTAGCGAAAGACAAGAAATACGAGGGAAACAAAGTGGCCTAGGGTTGGATGTATATGACGCATATACAGGGCAAAATCGAGACGTAAAGACAATGTCAGGGGGAGAAAAATTCAATGCCTCGCTTAGTCTTGCGTTAGGAATGGCGGATGTTATACAAAGTTTCCAAGGTGGAGTATCAATCGAAACGATGTTCATCGACGAGGGATTTGGAACGTTAGACGAAGAATCGCTTCACAAGGCAGTGGATACGTTGATCGATTTACAAAAATCAGGTCGGATGATCGGTGTCATCTCCCATGTTGAGGAATTGAAGAAGGCGTTGCCGGCAATACTAGAGGTTCGTAAATCGAACGAAGGACATAGTGAAACAAAATTTATATTAAAATGATGCGCTGATAGTCAGGTGATAAGTTTTTTAGTCATAAATCAGACGCGTAAGACGAATCGTAGTTTACTCCGTCTTACGCGTCTGTTTCTTTTTTATACGGTAGGTCTCTTAATGGTTTATTTTGGTTAAAATTAAGTAGATGAATAAATAAACGGTATAGTGTATAGCGGTGAACGGAAAAGGCATCCAAAAGTCCATTTGTTAGTCATCGTTCGTTTGGATTTTTTATAAACTTGTATTTTATGAATTGATTATATATTCAAATAATAATTTGCTGTTGCAATTAGTGGTTTGTCCACGTATGATAAATGCCAGCGATATATTGCATATGCATCAAGATAAACTTACAAGAAGAAAGGATTCTATCATTCTATGCAAAATAAACTGTCTTTTTCATCTTTTCTTTTAATTGGCGTCATGTTATTTGCTCTGTTCTTTGGAGCAGGTAACTTAATCTTTCCGGCACAATTAGGACAATACGCAGGAACGAACCTTTGGCCGGCGGTTATTGGGTTTCTTATTACCGGTGTGGGTTTACCGTTCTTAGGTATTCTAGCTATGGGCTTTTCAGGTAGCCGCAACTTGCAGGATTTGGCGAGCAGGGTGCATCCTGTATACGCTGTGTTATTCACATCGTTGCTCTACTTGACGATTGGACCGTTTTTTGCGGCACCTCGTACAGGAGCGGTCGCGTTTGATATTGGAATTGCAACATTCATTCCTGAAAGTGCACAAGGAACGGCTCTTTTCATTTTTACACTTGTATTTTTTGGTGTCACCTTGTGGCTTTCATTAAATCCGGCTAAAATTGTTGATCGGGTCGGGAAAGTGATGTCTCCTGCAATCATAGTATTACTGCTTGTTTTATTAGTGATGGCATTTGTGAATCCGATTGGTTCATTCCAATCTCCAGAAGATGCGTATGCTTCCGGAGCATTCATGAAAGGTTTTACAGAAGGCTATAATACAATGGATGCCCTGGCTTCACTTGTATTTGGAATCATCGTCATAAATGCAATCCGAGCGCTGGGCGTGACGGACAAAGTACAGATTTTATCAGCAACAGCTAAAACGGGTGTTATTGCTGCTGGGTTCCTTGGCTTGTTGTATGTTGGTATCGCTTATTTAGGCGCGACAACGACTGAGAAGTTTGGATTGTTTGATACGGGTGGTCCTGTATTAAGTGGCGCAGCTGCCCATTACTTCGGTACGTTTGGTTCAATCATGTTGGCAATTATCATTATCTTGGCTTGTTTAACGACAAGTATCGGTTTAATGACAGCTTGTGGAGAGTATTTCACAACGATCATTCCTTCAGTCAGTTATAAGATGTTTGTCACGATTTTCACGACATTCTGTTTCATCGTTGCGAATTTCGGATTGTCAAACATTATAACGTATTCGATTCCAGTATTAATGTTCCTTTATCCACTAGCAGTCGTTCTTATGCTATTGACGTTCACGTCACCGTTATTTAAGCATGCTCGACTTGTGTATATCAGTGCAACAGTTGTTGCTCTTGCAATTAGTACAATTGATGGTGTGAAGACATTGTACGGGACGCTTGAATATACAGAAGAGCAATGGCCGAACTGGTTAACGTCAATTGTATCGTTTTATACAAATGTTTTACCTTATTATGGCGAAGGGCTAGGTTGGTTGTTGCCGGTACTGGCAGTCATGGTTGTAACAGGGATTATCGCAAGAGTCATGAAGTTAACGTAAGGAAAAGTAAACAGGTTGAAATGAACAGAGGCTGGGACAAAACTCTAAATAGACCGTTCCTCTGCGCTCCAAAAGGCACGCTTTCCGCGGGGCGCGCTTGAGCCTCCTCGTCTGCGTCGCTTCGCTTTGCTCCCTGTGGGGTCTCAACATTCGCGCTAAATCCCGCAGGAGTCGGCCTTTTTCCGCTCCGATCCACTTATGAAGATAAAAAAGAAACATTGTAAAAGCAGAAAAAATGCATGCCGGCGAATTTGCCTTCATGCATTTTTTATGTTTTGTCCCAGCCTCTTTATTATTTTTTCATCTTTACAGCTTCGAATTCAGGAAGTGCTCGATTGATTTTGTATTGTGGCATACTCCCTAAAATCTTCAATTACTCTGTTTCCAATGAGCGAAATTCATCTATCGCTCTGAGCCAATTCTCGCGCATGACAGATGAAACCAAATCCGCCTTTCCTTCTTTCAAGAGCTCAATGATCTTTGAATGCTCATCAATCGATTTTTCCGTTAAGATGATGGAGTTCAAGAAGAAGAGCCGTCGCACATGTGTCTGCAACGAAGAGATGATTTGATGTATATATGGATTGCATGCAATGTCGACAATTATCTGATGAAACTCCTCGTCAATTTTTAAGGCAGAATAATAGTCTTTTGATCGAACAGCTTGCGCAAATCGTTCATTTGTTTGGACAAGTTCTCGTAACGATTCTTCCTGTAAATGGGGGATTGCTAATTCTGCTGCTAGAGCCTGTAATACAGCTAATGGAGGCAGAAGATCATTAATGGAGTCTTTATTCACTTCCGTAACTTGTGTTGCTTTCCCAGGATACATTTTAACGAAACCTTGTACTTCCAATAATTGAAGCGATTCGCGAATGGGTGTCCTACTTACACCGAGTGCGTCTGCCAATTCTACATCATTCAGCTTTTCACCAGGTTGTAAGGTCCCATCAATAATCCATTGTTGAAGTTGGTTGAATGCGCTTTCTTTTGCTGTTTTACGTGTGGTTTTTTGATGTTCCGAAGGTATCGGCATATACAGTCACCTTCCTGCTGCAATTTGTAGTTTAAGTATACAGGAAATAACTGTTTATGGAAAGTGGAGATATGCAATATATTGCGTTTAGATCTTTCGTTTATAAATTGACGATATGTCATGCTCTTCTTCGGAGGCACCATAAGCAAGATCTTCGTGTGAAAAAGTAAATCCTCTTGATTCATAAAAAGGGATGCCATACTTGTTCCCTTTGGCCACTGCAACTTTCTGTTCACTTGCACCATACAGATGCTTTTGAAGTTTTGTATAGAAATTCAACAGCCTTGTCCCCACACCTAAGCCTCTCTCCTTAGGATCTACATAGAAGACGTATATTTCTCCTGTAGTTTCATCAATCATTCCTCCACCAATTGCACCAACGATTTTCCCACGACTTTCAGCAATGACGTAGCCATGCCAGCTTCTGTCGGTTGTTGTAATTTCCTGTTTAATCCGTTCGACATTGTAATATTTCAATATGAGACGTTCAATATAAGCGCTTGAATAAAGTTCCTCATAAGTGAACCATTGACACATTGAAAGCAAGTGGGATAAGTGTTTTGCTTCATGTATTTCTGCCTTTCTTATTGAAAGTTCCGTCAAATTAAAGCGCCTCCTCTTGTAATAATTGGCTAGGATTTGTAATGCGAATGGATATATTTTGTAACGTCGCTGTAATATAAGGCTGATAATCTATGGATAGACTAAAAAGTAAGGAGTAGAAAACTTGAAAAAACATATTGTGACGTTCATTTTTACAGTAGTTTTATTGATCGGTGGAACGACCGAAAGTTTTGCCGCTTCTTCATCGTACACAGTCAAAAAAGGTGACACCCTTTACAGCATCGCCAAAGCTTACAACATTTCGATAACAGACCTAAAAGCGTGGAACGGATTAACATCAAACATGATTTATCCAAAGCAAGCTCTAAAACTCACAAATGGTGGAACACAAGCTGCAAGTAAAACACCATCGAGATCCAATGAAAGTAATGTGGTAAAAGAATTAACGGTATCAGCAAGTGCATATACTGCCAATTGTAACGGTTGTTCTGGAATTACTGCAACTGGCATTAATCTAAAACGCAATCCAGATGCGAAAGTCATCGCGGTCGATCCATCAATAATTCCATTAGGGACAAAAGTTTACGTGGAAGGATATGGGTATGCGGTAGCAGGAGATATCGGCGGCGCGATTAAAGGAAATAAAATTGACGTCTTTTTCCCAACAAAAAGCGAAGCGTTCAAGTGGGGACGTAAAGACGTGAAAATAAAGATTCTAAAATAAGAACTGTTTAGCCAATCCCTTTAATGACAGAGGGGTTGGCTTTTACTATTTTTTTAACTTATCAACTATTCGTGGTAAACTAGTAGGAAACGGGTAAGTGGGGGAATGGCAATGGATAAACGCAGAATGATTATCGGTCTACTTATATTGCTTGTTGTACCAATATACATATGGATTGCTTACTTTGAAATTCCAGACAAGGCTAAAGTCGGTGAGGAGAAGCTTCAGCAAGATCCTTTAACGCATGATTACGAAAAAATGCTGTCTTTTCGAACTACCTATATGGGAGATGCATCAAATACGAATGCATTCTTTGAAGCTTTGCCGTTGAACGAACATAAAGGGACGATTGAAATGGATTCGAATCGCTTTTATCTCCTCGTTCATTATCCGATAGCTACTTCCGATCTGGATGGTATTGCTGAACAGGCGGTAATTTATAATACAACTGCTGCATTTGTGTTAATTGGTAACCTTCAAGAAATAGAATTGAAATTCCAAGATCAATCATTTAAGGTGACTCGGGATCGAGTGGAGAAGTGGTTTGGAGACGATTTTACAACGTTGAGCGAACCGTCGAACTTCAAAGAGAAGGTGCAACAACGATTAGATGATTCATCACTGAATGAGTGGCTAGCCGCTTATACGGAAGGAGAATGACAATGGATATTTATATTGTAACAGGTGCTTCAAAAGGGCTTGGGTTTGAATTGTGCCAGCAGTTAACAGAACGAGGACATGAAGTAATTGGCGTTGCTCGTACGAAAACATCGGGGATTAAGCAGTTCATTGAGGCAGATTTAAGCCAAACCGACAACTTAGAAGACACGATTCATCGAATTATTGAAGAATATGAACAGAAAGCGACCTCATTTACCTTGATTAATAACGCTGGAACTGTAGAGCCGATTGGTCTAATTGGAACGGTAACTGCTAGGCAGATGGAGCAAGCTATCGCGTTGAATTTGACAGCTCCGATGGTATTGTCAAATGCTTTCATTTCAAAGTTGAAGAGCTTCCGTGGTCAAAAGCGTATTGTTTCTATCTCGTCTGGAGCGGGAAGGAATGCGTATGAAGGTTGGGGTGTTTATTGTACGACTAAAGCAGGATTAGACCATTTCACAAGAGTCGCTGCAATCGAACAGCAATCTGCAACCTATCCTGTCGATGTGATGTCCATTGCTCCAGGTATTATCGACACCGGGATGCAAGAAACAATTCGTTCGAGTGATGCCTCGGATTTTCCATTGCTTGACCGCTTTGTTGATTATAAGGAACAAGGTAAGTTGAGTAGTGCAGAAGAGGTCGCGGGTAAATTGATTGCTTTGCTAGATCGCAAGGACTTCCGTTCTTTTTGTCCGATTGCGGATATTCGAGAAATCTAACGTAACCGAATCAGTATGTACTAAAACCGCGTGGAGACAAAATCTACATTGTCCCTACGCGGTTACTTAATTTTCCATTAGAATTACTTCATCAAATTCCCTGACTTTTTCTATGGCAATCAAGAATGGTGGGTTATTTCGTTGATTCAACAATTCGTATCGAATAACATGGACGTCCGCCTGCCGTAACGTTTTTACGTACTGGAGTAACGCATCTCGCTCTTGTGGTCCGCCTTCGTGTCCGTCATAGACAGATACAGTGATGATTCCACCTTTTTTTAACAGTGCAAGGAGTTTATGAATCGCTTCAATAGTGGATTCGGGTTTTGTAATGATGGTTGGATCGTCACTGTAAGGGAGGTACCCTAAGTTGAACATCGCTCCGCCGATAGGCTTTTGCACGTATCGGTCCACATGTGCATGGCTATCTAACACCAAATCCACTCGATTAGCCAAGCCAGCCAATCTTTCTTTCGTTGCGCATAGAGCGGCTTGTTGGATGTCGAATGCAAATACCTTTCCTTCTTCACCAATTAACTCCGCTAAGAAAACGGTATCGTTTCCATTACCGGCCGTTGCATCGACAACGGTTTCTCCTGCAACTACGGTTTCGGCTAGCAACCTTTTCGCGAAGGGTAAAACTCTATGTAATCGGATTTGACGCATGTATATGAACCTCTTTCTGTTTTTTTACTGATCAAATGAGCAACTTCATTGTAACATGCGGCAATGAGATGGCATCATCTGAATTGTGAAACTTATTCTGATTATCTTGTGAATGCGGGAAAAAAGGCATACACTCAAAATATTGACTGTAAATGGATTTTCCTCACTGTCTATTCTGAGACATATTGAAGAATCCCGAAGTCATAACGAAGATGATCGGAATGGAGGCGATTGCCATTGCCTAAAAAAGTTTGGCTGCTCGTCATAGGGATGTTAGTGAATGTTATTGGTAACTCATTTCTATGGCCGTTAAATACAATTTATATGCATGAATACCTTGATAAGTCATTGGCGGTTGCCGGTCTTGTCCTCATGGCGAATGCCGGGGCAGGCGTTGTCGGAAATCTGCTCGGTGGTTTTTTATTTGACAAAATAGGCGGATTTAAATCCATTATGGCAGGAATTGTACTGTCCATCATAGCTCTTGTTTATCTTGTCTATGATCATAGTTGGTATCCATACATCATCTTTTTGACGATTTTAGGATTTAGTGGCGGCATTATTTTTCCAAGTATGTTTGCCATGGTCGGTTCTGTTTGGCCGGAAGGTGGAAGAAAAGCATTCAATGCCATTTACCTTGCTCAAAATGTAGGTGTCGCCATTGGACCTGCACTAGCGGGATTAGTAGCATCTGTTCATATCGATTATATATTTTTTGCGAATCTGGTATTTTATATCGTGTTTTTAGCGATTGCGTATTTCGGCTATAAAAACCTTGATATTGCACCGGACCGTCATACGGATGTTATTCGGGAAGCGGGTCGAATCAAACATAAAGCGCCCTTTTACGCTTTGCTCATCCTTGTGTCAGGGTATTTGATTACATGGCTTGTGTATTCACAATGGGCCACAACGATTTCAACACATGCGTTGTCTCTTGGCATTTCACTAAGGGAATATAGTTTCATTTGGACGATAAACGGATTGCTGATTGTTTTAGGTCAGCCGCTGATTAAACCCCTTATTAAGCGGTTGGAGCACCAGTTGAAAATGCAAATGTTCATTGGCACAAGCATTTTTACCCTCTCTTTTATTGTTGTCAGTTTTGCGGAGACGTTTGAAATGTTCATCGTGTCAATGGTTATTCTGACATTTGGTGAAATGATTGTATGGCCAACGATTCCAACGCTTGCTAGCCAATTTGCCCCGAAAGGCAGAGACGGTTTTTATCAAGGAATTGTTAACTCGGCAGCCACAATTGGGCGGATGATTGGTCCGTGGGCAGGTGGAGTTCTTGTTGTAATGTATGACATGAAAATTATGCTACTCATACTGACGAGCTTCATGGCGTTTACCTTGCTGACAACCGTGTTGTATGATCGTCCATTGCGAAATTTCGAGCAGAAAGAGTAGCTAGAATAGGAGTTATCAAACCGGGAAATCGATATTGATTTCCCGGTTTTCAGTTTAGAAGATTGCGTCTTACGAAATAGTTTGATTAAATGAAGAGAGAACCATTTACTGAATTGAAGGGGGAACGCGAAATGAAACCGATCTATTCGACAGCGATGGAAGCGATTTCACAAATTGAAGACGGGGCAACATTAATGGTGGGGGGATTTGGTCTCGTCGGAATCCCTGAACAGCTCATCTTGGCGCTTGTTGAAAAAGGAGTAAAGGATTTAACAATCATTTCGAATAACTGTGGCGTAGATGACTGGGGATTAGGTCTTTTATTAAAAGAAAAACAGATTAAGAAAATGATAGGGTCTTATGTTGGTGAGAATAAAGAATTTGAACGCCAAGTGTTAGCTGGAGAAATTGAAGTAGAGCTGACGCCACAAGGAACGTTAGCGGAGAAAATCCGAGCAGGTGGTGCAGGAATTCCAGCATTTTACACGCCAGCAGGGGTTGGAACGACTGTAGCTGAAGGCAAAGAGATTCGTACATTCAACGGCAAGGAATATGTTCTCGAAGAAGCGTTAGTGGCAGACTTCTCTCTCGTTCGAGCGGCTAAAGCGGATAAAATCGGAAATCTCATTTATAACAAAACGGCTCAAAACTTTAATCCGATGATGGCAGCGGCAGGTCGTGTGACGATAGCAGAAGTGGAAGAACTTGTAGAAATCGGAGAACTTGATCCTGCAATGATCCATACACCAAGCATTTATGTACAAGGTCTGTTGCAGGCTAAACAAGAAAAGCGGATTGAGAGATTGACAACTCGATAAGGAAGGGGAATGTTCACGATGACGAAAATCAATTTCAGGGAACGGATTGCAAGACGTGCAGAAAAGGAAATTAAAGATGGCGATTATGTCAATCTTGGAATTGGGATGCCGACACTCGTTGCTAATTACATTTCAGACAACAAGACGGTTGTTCTGCAATCAGAGAACGGGTTACTTGGGATTGGTCCGTATCCGACGGAAGAAGAAGTCGATCCAGATTTAATTAATGCGGGGAAAGAAACCGTGACAACGATTCCGGGTTCCTCCTTTTTCAATAGTGCAGAGTCATTTGCAATGATTCGTGGAGGCCATGTAGACGTGGCAATTCTCGGAGGTATGGAAGTTTCTGAACAAGGTGACTTGGCGAATTGGATGATTCCAGGCAAGATGATTAAAGGCATGGGCGGTGCGATGGATCTTGTGCATGGCGCAAAGAAGATCATTGTCATCATGGATCATACCGCAAAGGATGGATCCCCGAAGATTAAGAAGGCGTGTACACTTCCTCTAACAGGAAAAGGTGTCGTGCATAAGATTATTACCGAGCGCGCGTTAATAGAAGTGACACCGGACGGCTTGGAATTGAAGGAAGTATTTGAAGGCTTTACGGTTCAAGATGTTATTGATTCTACCGAAGCGGAATTGATTGTCAAAGAATTAGCGTAATCCCTTGAAATGATTAGTTGTAATTCGGAACTTTATCGGGTACACTACAATAAAATGATATGAAATAGCGTTGGCGTTGAAGAGGAATAGTAATCGGCTTTAGTCATTCAAGAGAGCAGGCGGAAGGTGCAAGCCTGTATGACGGATCGATGAACTCGCCTATGAGCCTGTATCGGTGAAAGATCAGTAGCTGGTGCCGTTTTCCGCGTTAAGGAATCAAGTTGGGCGACCTCGTCGTCAATTTGGGTGGCACCGCGGGAGTAACAATACCTCTCGTCCCTTATTTTGTTAAGGGACGGGAGTTTTTTTTATTCCCAAAATGCCGTGCGCAAATCGTGTCAATGGGAAGGAATGAATGGTATGAGTTATCAACATGTAAAGATTGAGAAGAAGTGGCAGGACTATTGGAAAGACCATAAAACGTATAAATTGGTCGATGATGAAACAAAACCGAAGTTTTATGCACTTGATATGTTCCCTTATCCTTCCGGTGCGGGATTGCACGTCGGTCATCCACTCGGGTATATTGCAACGGATATTTTAAGTTCATTTAAGCGAAAGCAAGGCTACAATGTGTTGCATCCAATGGGTTGGGATGCGTTTGGTTTGCCAGCTGAGCAGTATGCAATTGATACAGGGAATGATCCTGCTGAATTTACAGCGAAAAACATTGCAACATTCAAACGCCAAATGAATGATCTTGGCTTTTCCTATGATTGGGACCGTGAAGTGAACACGACGGATCCAAAATATTACAAATGGACACAGTGGATCTTCATCCAATTGTACAAAAAAGGATTGGCGTACATTGACGAAGTGCCTGTTAACTGGTGTCCAGCGTTAGGAACAGTCCTAGCAAACGAAGAAGTGATTGACGGTGTTTCTGAACGTGGCGGCCACCCGGTTGAACGTCGTCCGATGCGCCAATGGGTATTGCGTATAACGGAATATGCAGATCGCTTGCTAGAAGATTTGGATGACCTAGATTGGTCAGAAAGCTTGAAAGACATGCAGAGGAATTGGATTGGTCGTTCGGAAGGTGCACAATTGACGTTTGCAATTGACGGAACAGATTTGTCATTTGAAGCATTTACAACGCGTCCCGATACGATTTTCGGTGCTACGTATGCAGTCTTAGCGCCAGAGCATAAGCTTGTTGATAAAATTACGACGGCTGAACAGAAGGAAGCGGTCGCAGCGTATTTGAATAAAGTGAAGACAAAAAGTGATTTAGAACGAACAGATTTAGCAAAAGAGAAGACGGGTGTATTCACGGGCGCGTATGCGATTAATCCTGCGAGCGGTGAAAAAATGCCAATCTGGATTGCAGATTATGTCCTTGCTTCATACGGCACAGGTGCGATCATGGCGGTACCTGCGCATGACGAGAGGGACTATGAATTCGCAACTGAGTTCAACTTACCGATTGTTGAAGTTGTGGCGGGTGGCGACGTTTCCAAAGAACCGTATACAGGCGATGGGAAGCATATTAACTCTGAATTCCTTGACGGTCTGGATAAAGAAGAAGCAATTGCAAAAGCGATTGCTTGGTTTGAAGAGCAAGGCAAAGGCGAAAAGAAAATCACATACCGTCTACGTGATTGGTTATTCTCGAGACAACGTTATTGGGGTGAACCGATTCCAATCATCCATTGGGAAGATGGTACAATGACACCTGTTGACGAGTCTGAATTGCCATTGATGTTACCGAAAACGGACAATATCAAACCTAGCGGAACAGGCGAATCACCACTTGCTAATATCGAAGAGTGGGTAAATGTCGTTGATCCGAAGACAGGAATGAAAGGTCGTCGTGAAACAAATACGATGCCGCAATGGGCAGGAAGCTGCTGGTACTACTTACGTTATATCGATCCGGATAACGAGGAAATGCTAATCGATCCGAAGCTTGCTGGACGTTGGCTACCGGTTGATATTTACGTCGGCGGTGCAGAACACGCGGTACTTCATTTGTTGTATGCACGTTTTTGGCATAAAGTGCTTTACGATATCGGTGTTGTGCCAACGAAAGAGCCATTCCAAAAACTATTCAACCAAGGAATGATTTTAGGAGAAGGGCATGTGAAAATGTCCAAATCACTCGGCAATGTCATTAACCCTGATGATATCGTTCATTCACACGGCGCGGACACACTACGTTTATACGAAATGTTCATGGGACCACTTGATGCATCCAAAGAATGGTCGACAAATGGTCTTGAAGGTTCACGCAGATTCCTTGATCGGATCTGGCGTTTGTTCGTGAATGAAGATGGCACACTTAGCTCGAAAATTGGTGGCGAACCAGGTGGATCACTTGAAAAAATCTATCACCAAACCGTCAAGAAAGTAACGGAAGACTTTGAAGGAATGCGCAATAACACAGCGATTTCTCAAATGATGGTGTTTATTAATGAAGGCTATAAAGCTGATTCAATTCCGAAAGAATTTGTTGAAGGCTTCCTCATTATGATTTCGCCAATCACTCCGCATCTTGCAGAAGAACTTTGGGAGAAGTTAGGCCATACGGAATCCATTGCGTATGTCGCTTGGCCGACATACGATGAGTCAAAACTGACAGACGATACTGTGGAAATTGCCGTTCAAATCAACGGTAAAGTCCGTGCGAAAATTGAGGTTGCAAAAGATATCTCAAAAGAAGACCTTGAAAAAGTAGCATTGGAAGACGAGCAAGTGAAACAATGGATTGAAGGGAAAGAGCTGAAGAAAGTCATTGCGATTCCTGGAAGATTAGTGAACATTGTTGCGGTAGGATGAAATTGAATCCGTGGGAAAGGTGTATACCTTTTCCGCGGATTTTTTTGCATGTGGAAGTTTGTTGGAGTAGTGCTAGAGAGAGTGTGATCGCAAAGTTTTGGAGCAGGATTAGGTGTTGAAGTGTTGTGGAATTGCTTACTAGCTGCTGATTGTGTAGGATTGTCCATTTTTACAATCGATAATTTTCTATTAAATGGATGAGTGGTGATAAAACGGTGATGAGCGGTGATAATTGGGCGACAAGCGGTGATAAACTGGCGTTGAGCGGTGATAACGGTCAGACAAGCGGTGATAAAACACGTATAAGCGGTGATAACGCAGATTAAGATCGAGGATGAGCGTTTGATTTCACTTGGAAATGGAGTATCGGTGGTAAAGTTGCTTGAATCGGTGGTAAACGGTCTAGAGACGGTGGTAAATGGGGGAGAACCGGTGGTAACGAGCCGAGAATCGGTGGTAAACTCACCTGAATCGGTGGTAACGTGAAATGCCCGCTCCTTAGATTGCTTCTTCCACTGAAAAATGGCGAATCGGTGATAAACTGGTCCGAATCGGTGATAACTACTCGAGAATCGGTGATAAACGTTCGAGAAACGGTGATAACCACCTTCGAACCGGTGATAACGCAAAATACCGTTCCGGTGAGTGATTGATTTCACTGAAAAATAACGAATCGGTGGTAAACAGTCTGGAAACGGTGGTAAATGGGTGAGAACCGGTGGTAACATGCCGAGAATCGGTGATAACCACCTTCGAAACGGTGATAACGCAAAATACCGTTCCGGTGAGTAATTGATTCCACTGAAAAATGATGAATCGGTGGTAAAGAGCCGAGAATCGGTGGTAAACGGTCTAGAGACGGTGGTAAATGGATGAGAAACGGTGGTAACGTGCCGAGAAACGGTGGTAAACTCATCTGAATCGGTGGTAACGTGAAATGCCCGCTCCTTAGATTGCTTCTTCCACTGAAAAATGGCGAATCGGTGATAAACTGGTCCGAATCGGTGATAACTGCCTGAGAATCGGTGATAAACGCTCGAGAACCGGTGATAACGGTCCTAGAATCGGTGATAACCACCTTCGAATCGGTGATAACGATTTCCTCGAATAAAATGATGCCGATTTATACGTCTAAGCAACTCATAAAAATTTATTTATCAATTAACCATAAGTCGCATATAATAGAAGGCAACTTTCATGCTAGAAAGCCGTTCAATACATAACAACAAAAAAACACCAGGGCGCTTATTCCCTGGTGTTGACGTATGTGCACTTACTGTTTTTCGGCAAATGCGCCTGCATTCATTCCGGCAATTCTTCCTGTGACAAGTGCTGATGTAATATTATAGCCGCCCGTGTAGCCGTGAATATCTAAAATTTCTCCACAGAAGTAAAGCCCGGCTTTTTTACGGGACGCCATCGTTTTTGGTTCAATCTCTTTTGTGGAAACTCCTCCACCGGTTACAAACGCTTTTTCGATGGGTTGTGTGCCGTTGACGGTCATTGGAAATTCTTTTAGTAAGCTAGCAAGTTTCCGTATTTTTTCATTGGAAAGACCTGCTCCTACGTCTGAATGATCAATGCCTGCTTGATCGAAAAGGAAGAGGAGCCATCGTTCAGGCACAATGCCTTTTAAGCTGTTTTTGATTGCTTTTTTCGGATCTTCCTTTAACATCGCGTGAATCGTCTGGAATGTCGCTTCTTTATTCAAAGAAGGAAGAGAGTCGATTCGCATGTCAACGGGTTGTTTGCCGTTTTTCATCTGTTCTTTTACGACAAACTGACTGCAACGTAAAATGGCTGGACCGCTTAATCCGAAGTGGGTGAAAAGCATGTCCATCTGGTGGGTAACAAGTGTTTTGCCTTTTGCATTTAACACGGAAACCGCAACGTTACGGAGTGCGAGTCCTTGTAACTCGTTCGTTTCAATGAATGGTTCATTGGAAAGTAGTGGAACTTCCGTTGGGTAAAGTGTCGTGACGGTATGTCCTGCTTTTTCAGCCCATGGATAGCCATCTCCTGTACTGCCGGTTTGGGGCACTGCTTTTCCGCCTACAGCCACAACGACTGCGTTTGCTCGGATTTCTTCGCCGGATTCAAGACGGACGCCCAATATCCGCTCATCATCCATTAAAAGTTTTTTCACGCGAGTAGACAGTTGCACATCAACATGAAGGCGGTCCATTTCTTGTAAGAGGGCATTTACAACATCTTTTGCTTTATTCGAAACAGGAAACATCCGTCCGTGATCTTCTTCCTTTAACGGTACGCCAAGTCCTTCGAAAAATGCAATGATGTCTTCATTGTTAAAAACAGAGAACGGACCGTATAGAAAGCGGCCATTTCCTGGTATATTTTTCACAATTTCTTCGAGTGGAAGACGGTTCGTCACGTTGCAACGCCCACCACCTGAAATTGATAATTTATTGCCGAGTTTTTTTCCTTTGTCGAGCAACAGCACTTTATTGCCATGCTCTGCCGCAGCGATGGACGCCATCAAGCCTGATGGACCCCCGCCGACGATAATGACGTCATACATAGTTGGAACCACACTTTCGGTTTTTTCTTCATTATACATGATGTGTCAATTCAACACGTACATACCTACAGTATAAGTGTCTGTGAGCAATGTCTTTCGTAATGAATCGTTTTTCTTATATAAAATTAGGGTAAACACTTGTATTCTGTTAGTCCTAGTTAATCATTGTGTATTGAGCGAGCTGGAGGTAAACTGTTAAGTAGCTTCAATGGAAAAGTTCTATAGATTGGAAGGATCTTACATGTCATCAAATCTTGTCAAAGGTACGGCCATTTTAACGATTGGTCTTTTTTTATCAAAAGCATTGGGCTTATTATACGTCATCCCTTTTTATGCAATTGTTGGAGAAGAAAATATCGGCTTATACCAATATGCTTACATACCTTATAATTTGGCGTTAGCAGTTGCTATCTCAGGTGCACCGCTTGCCATTTCAAAGTTTGTTTCGAAATATAATGCAGTCGGAGATTATGCAACCGGGCGGAAGTTAATGAAATCAGGGATGCTCGTCATGGCCATGACTGGCATTTTGTCGTTTTTAGTATTGTTCTTTTTGGCAGAACCGATTGCGCATTTAGTTATCACAAATGATGAAAAAGACTTTTCAATTGCCGAAGTTACATCTGTCATTCGTTGGGTAAGTTACGCGTTGCTTGTCGTGCCGCTGATGAGTATTGTCCGTGGGTATTTACAAGGAAATCAAAAGTTTGAACCGACATCCGTTTCGCAGCTTATTGAACAAATCGTCAGAATCATTGTCGTACTTCTTGGTGCGTTTATCGTCGTAAATGTTTTAGATCTTTCCCCACGGATAGCTGTTAAATTTGCAGTTTTTGCAGCCTTCATTGGTGCTTTGGCTGGTCTGGTAGTTTTATACAAATACTGGTTAAAATACAAGCCGGAATTTAACCAGCTATATGAAAGTAGTCCACCAGCAAGCGATGTTACGTTCATTGATATGTATAAAGAGGTCATTGGTTATACAATCCCATTTGTGCTTGTCGGCGTCGTCAATCCACTCTACCAATTTGTCGATATGATTACATTCAACTCGACAATGGAGTCGATTGGCCGAGAAGAAGTTGCGAAGACGTATTTTACGATGCTCAACTTTTTAACACATAAAATTGTTATGATTCCTGTTATGGTCGCGACTGGGTTCTCGATGGCATTGATTCCGGTTATTACAAGATTTTACACAAAAAATGACCAAAAAGGTATTACGCGATCGCTCGATCAAACTTATCAAATTATGCTGTTTCTCACTGCTCCAATGGTTCTTGGGCTCATCGTTCTTTCAAATCAAGTTTATACATTTTTCTATAGTGATAACCCGGTTGGCGCAGATGTCCTTGCAACATATGCTCCGGTTGCGATTCTATTCGGACTGTTCACTGTTACTGCAGCCATCCTACAGGGGATTGATAAGCATAAGTGGATAGTATTCACTTCGCTCGCTGGATTGCTCGTAAAAATGATTTTGAATATCCCGCTCATCAAGCTTTTCGAAGTGAACGGTGCAATCGCTGCAACAGCAATTGGGTACACAGTTGCAGTGGGGATTAATATTTATGTGATATCGAGAGTTCTGCACTATCAATTCAAAATGGTGTTTAGAAGGCTAATACTGATCGGGATTTTCAATGTAATCATGTTTATAGCTGTTCACTTTACGTTGAAGGGACTACTTGCATTCAGTCCCGTAGATGGTAAAATGCAGGCCTTACTTTATGTATTAATTTGTGCTTTCGTTGGTGTTGTCATCTATGGTGCATTGTCGCTGAAGTCGGGACTTGCACAAAAGTTATTTGGCGATCGTTTGACGAGAATCACAAGAAAGCTTGGTTTAGGAGGATAATAAATGCGTTTAGATAAATTAGTATCAAATATGGGATTTGGATCTCGTAAAGAAGTGAAAGGTTTACTGAAGAAAGGTGCCATCCAAGTGAATGGTGTCCCTGTTAAAGATCCGGCGCTACATGTTCATCCTGAACAAGATGAGGTATCCATATTAGGTGAGCGTATCATTTACCGGGAATTCATTTACTTGATGATGCACAAACCACAAGGGGTCATTTCTGCCACGGAAGACAATCGGGACCGGACAGTTATCGATTTATTGGATGATGAATACCGACATTTTGAACCGTTCCCAGTTGGGCGGCTTGACAGAGATACGGAAGGGTTATTGTTGCTGACGAACAACGGGAAGTTGGCACATGAGTTGTTATCCCCTAAAAAGGAAGTGCCGAAGACGTATTACGCACATATTGAAGGGGTTGTCGGCCAAGAGGATATTGAACGTTTCGCAGAAGGCGTTACATTGGAAGATGGTTACTTCACGAAGCCTGGGATGCTGAAAATCCTAAAGTCGGCTCCTATCTCAGAAATTGAATTGACGATTACTGAAGGGAAATTCCATCAAGTGAAGCGAATGTTTGAGGCGGTCGGAAAGAAAGTGATTTATCTCAAGCGAATGACAATGGGTGAGTTGACGTTGGATGAATCACTTGCATTAGGAGAGTATCGTGAGCTTACGGATGATGAATTAGCCTTGTTGCTATAAAAATGACAGGTGTAGTACTAGTAATGTCTGTAAAACTTTTGATTCGCTAAACGGCAAAAAAGCAAGGGTGTTAGAACTCTTGCTTTTTTGCTTTCGTCTTATTAGCTTTAATGAGCAAATAAATATCCTTAACATTTAGTATGAGTAACCCAACTAAAAGCAACCAAACAAAATTCATGTGCAAACTGAAATTTTCTGCTATAAATTCTCGCTGTCTAAACGTGAAAAAGTAAATAATTATTGTTAATAGCAGGTCGCAAACTGTAGTCACGATTTTATTCACCATATCCGTAGTGAAGTCAGGGGTCATTAATATCCTCCTGTCGGATTTATTTAGTATAAAAAACTGTTTTATCACTACTATAGAAGTAGTGCGTGCTCGGCCTTCCAGCGCTTGTCGAGCCTGAGCAAGCGCCCTTCGCTTTTTTGTAATCCAGCTGCGGGCGCTAGAGGCTCGGGGTCATAAGTCAAAGCTGCTTTGTGGCAAAGGGCGCCACGCCGCATCTTCGCCTTATGCCTGTCGCCTCTGTGCGAGCGCCCTTCGCTTTTTAGATAATCCAGCTGCGGGCGCTAGGCTCTCGAGTCGCTTCAGGCCGATCAAAAAGGCAAAGAGCGCCTTTCCGATCGGCCTTCCATCGCTTGTCGAGCCTGAGCAAGCGCCCTTCGCTTTTTAGATAATCCAGCTGCGGGCGCTAGGCTCTCGAGTCGCTTCAGGCCGATCAAAAAGGCAAAGAGCGCCTTTCCGATCGGCCTTCCATCGCTTGTCGAGCCTATGCAAGCGCCCTCCGCTTTTTGTGATTGTCAGGATGTTAATTTCACTTTTTTCTTTGTTGTAGTCCATTTACCGCGAGCTGGGCTTGTGATGAGATCGTTATATTCGAGGACATTCAAGTCCCTTTGTGCTGTGCGGTTGGTGATGCCGAATTCCTCGACAACGTTTTCTGTAGTGACGACTCCTCGATCAAGGATATATAAATAAACGTCCTTGATGCGAGTGAGCATACGATCAGTAGCTGGATTCAACTGGGAAACCACTCCTTCATCTTCATTTTCCAAAACAATGGGCATGAGACTGTTGAATGTTACCTTTATGAGTTGAAATCGCCTCCGACAATGCACTCCCTTCATCAGAACGTTGCGTCAGATGCAATGTTCTGACAATATAAGTATACATCATTTTTGTTAATCGTACATGAATTTTTTGTGAATACTTTGTATGAAAAGTTTTGTCCTTTATTTTCTAAGCGGAACGTGTAAAAATAGGTTATTAAGAAAGAAGGTGCTTGCATTGACGAAGTGGGACGAAAAAGCATTGAATCACCAAGATCATCTGATACATGATTTGAAAACCTTACTCGCCATTCCATCGGTTTTGGATGAAGAACAAGCAACGAGTGATGCACCGTTCGGACCAGAACCGAAGCGTGCTTTAGAGTGGCTGTTGGAAGAAGGTCGGCGAGCAGGCTTTACCGTAAAAAATATTGATAACATGGCAGGTCATATTGAAATGGGAGAAGGGGATGAGTTACTCGGTATCCTCTGTCACGTAGATGTCGTCCCAGCAGGTGAGAATTGGACCTATGAACCGTTTGCAGGAACCGTTGCAGATGGTAAGTTGTTCGGTCGAGGGGCAATCGATGACAAAGGACCGACGATGGCAGCTTGGCATGCGATGAAACTCGTGAAAGAAGCAGGCATACCACTCGGTAAACGGGTGAGGCTCATTATCGGAACCGATGAAGAAAGTGGTTTTAGATGTGTTGACCGGTACTTTGAGAAAGAGGAAATGCCGACAATCGGTTTTGCACCTGATGCTGATTTCCCTATTATTCACGCAGAAAAAGGAATTGCGAGCCTCGAGTTTACACAAAACGTGGAAAACGCAGATGGACAACTTCTGGCATTTACATCTGGTGATCGGACAAATATGGTACCTGATCTTGCACATGCGAAGATTAAAGCGGATTTGTCTGCCATTGAGGGTAAAATTGAAAGCTACATGAATCTTCAGGATTTCGCTTTTTCACTAGTTGAACATAACGGAATCATTGATATAACCGTCCATGGGAAATCTGCTCATGCAATGGAACCTGACAACGGTGTGAATGCAGCAGTGTTGTTAGCTGCGTTTTTGAATAAAATCTTTACAGAAGGTCCGTCCAAAGACTTTACCCAATTCATGGTGGATGCGTTTGGCAATGAAACAAGAGGTCGTTATTTAGGATTGGCTTTCAATGATGAAATATCAGGCGATACGACGTTGAACGCAGGAATTGTATCGTTTACACCTGAAGAAGGCGCTAAGATTGAAGTGAGTATGCGCTATTCAGTGACCTATCCTTTCGATGAGAAAATTAAGACTTGCATCGATCGCTTAAAGGACTCTACATTCCGTTTAGACGTGCAATCAAATTCAACACCGCACCATGTAGATGCAAATGATCCATTTATCCAAACACTACAAGCGATCTATACCGAACATACCGGTAAAGAAGCCGAGCTGTTAGCAATTGGTGGAGGGACGTATGCACGTGTGCTTGAAAAAGGTGTCGCATTCGGAATGCTTTTCCCTGGAAGAGAGGATGTCGCACATCAAGCAGATGAATATGTATATATTGAGGACTTAATCAAAGCGACAGCCATTTACGCAGCGGCGATCAGCCGTCTAGCATCAAAAGAAGAGGATGGGGAATAGCATGACGACGTATTTTATTGATGGGCAGTTCTTGAGCAAGGAAGACGTGAACATTTCTATAGATGACCGAGGGTATTACTTTGGTGATGGCGTCTATGAAGTGATAAAAGTGTATAATGGATCGTTGTTTACAGCAGCTGAACATATTGCACGTCTGTTCCAAAGTGCACAAAAAATAAAAATGACAATCCCTTATTCAGAGCAACAGTTGATTGATGTGGCGAAAGAGTTAGTAAAGGCGAATGAAATTAGCACTGGCCATATCTATTTACAAGTGACCCGTGGAGCAGCCCCACGTGTTCACCAGTTCCCTGATTTTAGTGTGCCTGTTGTCGTAACAGGTTATGGTCTTGTGAATCCAAGACCGACGACGAACTTGGAAAAGGGGGTTGCGGCCAAATTAGTGGAAGATGTTCGATGGTTACGTTGTGATATTAAAAGTTTAAATTTACTTGGAAATGTATTGGCGAAACAAGAAGCGTACGAAGAAGGTTGTGCAGAAGCAATTTTTGTTCGTGACGGAATTATTACAGAAGGATCGTCTTCAAACCTATTCGGTATGAAAGATGGTATTGTCTATACACACCCTGCGACGAACCTTATTTTAAATGGCATTACCCGACAAGTTGTTTTGCAGTTATGTGAAGAAAACGGAATACCTGTAGTTGAAAAGCCGTTTACTCCACAAGAAGCATTTGAGATGGATGAATTAATCATTACGTCTACAACTGCGGAAGTGACACCTGTTATTCAGTTGGATGATAAGGAAATAGGAACCGGGATGCCAGGTCCAATTACGAAAAAATTGCAAGCTGCATTTGCATTACGCATTCCTGCTTTTGTAACAGGAAACTAATGAAGATTACCGGCTGATCGGAGTGATTGAATTTGGCGCAGCTCGTTAAACTGCTTGATTATGTTTCTCGCTATGAAAATGATCTATCTCGTTATCCGACGCAGTATATCCGTTTGAAAACTACCCATTGGGAGCGCATGAAACTGCGTTGGTTGAATGAAGAGGATTTAACGATGTGGCAACAAGAAGCAGTAATGGAGCCTGAACAACAACCGGAAGAAGGGAAATGGTTTTCCCCCTTCTTCCGGCTCCTGAAAAGGAAAGATCAACAGGACGAGGAAATTGAAGTTGACATTGAAACAGAAGAACAAGATGAAAAAGAGTTGTTTGACTTTAATCCTTCCATCATTTATAAACCTGAGAACCTTGAACAATTAAAAAAACTCTATATGGACCAATTGTTCCATTTCCAATTAAAATGGGCGAGCTCTACGATGTTAGAGCACTCACGATTAGATGCAAAGTTCCTGCGTGACTCTCTATTAAAGAGTTTCACACAACAACTCCCTGATAGTTATTTGCTGTTTTACTACCCAGTCTTGAAAGTGAAAAAAGCACCTGTCGAACTGGATATTTTATTGATCACTCCGCTTGAATGTTTGTGCATAACTGTACTAGAAGGTGAAGATGCATCTGCATTCATCGGGACTGGAGACCGTTTTTGGACGAAAAAAATAGGTGATCGAGAAACAAAACTCGTTAACCCTTTAATCGGACTAAATCGTATGGAGAAAATTGTCTCAAGCATTTTCGCAGAGCAGAACATACAATTTCCTGTGAAGAAATTCATCGTTTCGAAGAATGGCTATATTGATTACCCAGCAATTCCTTTTGACACTAAAATTATCGATAGACGCTCGCATGCAGACTGGTTCGGTGCATTACAGAGGTCAACGATTCCGATGAAGTTTAATCAATTCAAAGCGGCACAAGTATTATTGGATACAACACAAACAACTGCTTCAAGTAGATTGTTTGACGAGCAAGAAGAACAGATGGATATTAATGAATAGAAATGAGTGCTAACAACTATGCGACTTAGAAATAAACCATGGGCGAAAGATTTCATGGGTGAACACCCGGATGTCTTGATCCTTGAAGAAGAAGGAAAGAACATTAATTGGAAAGAAATCTTCGGCAATGAACAACCGATTCATGTTGAAGTAGGAACGGGTAAAGGCCAGTTTGTTATCGGCATGGCGCTTGCTAACCCGGATATTAACTATATTGGGGTCGAGCACTTTGATAACGTCATTGTATCAGCGTTAGAGAAAGTGATAGAGGCTGACAAACCGTCGAACTTACGACTTATTAGAGGAAATGGTGCAAACCTCGAACAATTATTTGGAGCGGGTGAATTGGACAGGGTCTATTTAAATTTCCCTGATCCTTGGCCAAAAACTCGCCATGCCAAAAGAAGGTTGACGCACGAGTCATTTTTGGCACGCTATGAAAACGTGTTGAAAGCCAAAGGGGAAATCCACTTTAAGACTGACAACCGTAAGCTGTTTGAGTATTCTCTTGTTTCAATGTCAACATACGGGATGCAACTGCTTGATGTATCACTTGATTTGCATGCTGAAATGCCGGAGGATAATATTATGACCGAATACGAGGAGAAGTTCTCAGCGAAAGGGCAACCGATCTATCGTTTAGAGGCGGTCTATAACAACTGAAATAGGGAATGAGAAAGGGGCGTATGATGATGGATTCATATGTATTTCATGATATGAAACTTGTTTGGCTCGATGGGGGAGTCAACTATCTCGATGGAGGCACAATGTTTGGTGTTGTACCGAAAGCGTTGTGGTCACGAAAATATGCAGTAGATGAACAAAACTTAATTGAATTACGGACCGATCCAATTTACATTGCCTATGAAGGCAAGCATATCTTAATAGATACAGGCATTGGAAAAGGGAAACTATCCGATAAAATGAAACGCAATCTAGGTGTTCGTGCGGAGACCAAAGTAGAAGAAAGTTTAGCCGAGCTTGGTTTGAAGCCGAATGATATCGACATCATTCTCATGTCTCATTTACATAATGACCATGCAGCCGGTTTAACAGGTTGGGAAAATGGTGAACTTGTGTCCATCTTTCCGAATGCTGATATCTTTGTCTCACAAGTGGAGTGGGATGAAATGCGGAATCCAAACATTCGCTCACGAAACACGTACTGGAAAGAGAATTGGGAGCCGATTCAACAACAAGTGAAAACATTTGAAGGACAAGTGACGGTTTTACCAGGTGTTGAGATGATTCATACGGGTGGTCATAGTGACGGCCATAGTATTATCAAACTAACGCAAAACGGAGAAACGATTGTCCATATGGCTGATATCATGCCTACACATGCGCACAGCAATCCGTTGTGGGTATTAGCTTACGATGATTACCCAATGACATCGATTTTTGCAAAAGAAAAAATCATGAAAGAAGCATTAGCAAACGGCTATAAATTTATCTTTTATCATGACGCTGTGTATCGGCTTGTTCAGTGGGATGAAAGCGGTAAAGAAATCGTTGCGTCACTTGAACGAACGAAGTAAACATAAAAAGTAGAGAGGGTGAATGCTCCTCTCTACTTTTTTCATACAACCATTCATTTTTGAATTAACTCGACGACAGTGCCTGTTTGCGCGTTTGCGGCGAATTCGTATTGTTCAAGCTCTCCATTCTTTATACGTGAAATGCCGCCACGGTAGACTTCCATCGTTAAGACATTGTTCGTGAAAGGTTCAGGCTTCATAACAATCCACGAGCCATCAATAGGACCTTCCTTTTTAAAAGCCTCTTTTACAGCATGTAAGACATCCTCTGCCGGTGTGTTCGGGTTCATCTTCTGAAACGCTTGATTGACAATTATTCCAGCTGCAACACCTGTTAATATGCCTGCCGCGAAATCTTTTATTTTCATGTGTGAAACCCCCTCAACTAATCTTCTTCAAGTGTACCATAATTCCTTTTTATTTTTAACTTTCGTGAAATCTGAATGGGAGAACGCGTAGAAAAATTAATTCGCCAACCTAAATATTCTTAATGGAAAGTTTCTGACTACTGCTCTATACTAGACATAGTACATATCAAATTGGGGGCTTATTACTATGAACAATGAAACGCTGACAATGTTTAAAACTTTGACGGAGTTACCAGCAGCACCTGGAAATGAGCATATGCTCCGTGCCTATATGCGAGAGGAACTTGGGAAGTATTCAGATGAAATTATCCAGGACAATTTAGGTGGCATCTTTGGTGTACGCAAAGGAGCAGAGGACAGTCCGAGAATTATGGTTGCAGGTCATATGGATGAAGTCGGATTCATGGTAACGGCCATAACGGACAACGGAATGCTTCGTTTTCAACCATTAGGAGGATGGTGGAATCAAGTATTACTTGCACAACGCGTACAAGTAATTACGGATGCAGGTCCAGTCGTAGGTGTTATCGGCTCAATCCCTCCACATCTGTTAAGCGATGAAGTCCGCAATAAACCAATGGACATTAAAAACATGTTAATTGATATTGGTGCTGATGATAAAGAAGATGCAAAGAAAATCGGTATCCGCCCCGGTCAACAAATTGTTCCGATTTGCCCATTCACACCAATGGCAAATGACAAAAAGATTATGGCGAAAGCTTGGGATAACCGATACGGCTGCGGATTAGCCATTGAACTATTGAAAGAAGTGCATGGAGCAGAGTTGCCAAACACACTTTATTCCGGAGCGAATGTAATGGAAGAAGTTGGACTACGAGGAGCGCAAACTGCAGCACGGATGATCAATCCAGATCTATTCTTCGCGTTAGATGCAAGTCCTGCAAATGACGCATCTGGCAATAAATCCGAATTTGGGCAACTAGGTAAAGGTACATTACTCCGGATTTTAGACCGCTCAATGGTAACGCATCGGGGGATGAGAGAGTTCATTCTCGATACGGCTGAAACGCATAATATCCCTTATCAATACTTCATCTCGCAAGGTGGTACAGATGCAGGACAAGTTCATGTTTCCAATGAAGGTGTGCCAAGCGCGGTTATCGGAATATGCTCTCGCTATATCCATACGGCTGCATCCATTATCCATACAGACGATTATGCAGCGGCAAAAGAACTGCTTGTGAAATTGGTCAAAGCATGTGATAAGTCAACTGTGGAAACAATCAAAAAGAACGTGTAACGAATGGGACCATCCTTTCTGTGTGATGAAGGATGGTCTTTATTCATCTACGAGGAGTGGTCAAATGAAGTTTGTCATTGGGTCAAAGAATCCAGCAAAAGTAAAGGCGGTAAAAGCTATCATCACTGAACATTTCCCGTCAAGCAATTTTGTTACTGCAGATGTACCCTCAGAAGTCAGCAATCAACCGATTGGAGATGAGGAGACGAGAAGAGGCGCAGTGAACAGAGCAAAAAATGCCTCAGCTACAAAACAAGGGGCAATCGGAATTGGACTTGAAGGTGGCGTTCGTACGTTGGAGGATGAACTTTATCTTTGTAATTGGGGAGCACTCGTTTTGCCTACAGGTCAAACGTTTACAGCGGGAGGCGCGCAAATCCTTTTGCCAAGAGAGATTGCATCAGAGATTTTGGCAGGTAAAGAATTGGGTGAAGTCGTAGATGCGTATTTTCATGCAAAAGGAATTTCACACAGTGAAGGGGCAGTTGGCATGTTTACCGCAAATGTCGTCACAAGGTACACAATGTTTGAACATGTCATGCGCTTGATTATTGGGCAATATAAATATGGAAGAGCATCTCACTAAAACTCGATATTTGCATATGTTGCTTAGAAACTTTAAAATGGTAATGATAGTTAGTAAAATTAACATGTAATGATGGGAGGATCTTGAATGTTCCGCTTTTGGAAATTATTATTCCTACTAAGTATAGCAATTGGTGTATTAGCTGCATGCGGGAAAAATGTCGACGAAATGGCGGATGATGGATTACTTGCTGCCAAAGAGGCCTTCCAGTTGCATGATAAACAAAGAAATGATGAAATTCAAGGCGTCTCTCTATATAAACCTACAGGATTTACAATTGAAGAGTCATCTGATGCGCAAAACATCGTCATGAAAAAAGGGGATGAAACGTTCATACTGTTCATTAATCCCAATGAAACGAGACAAAGTCGTCTATTTTACGACCTTCTCGACACATCAGAAGAGAATGAGCGTTTTGAAGCGATTTTTACGGATGAAGGGTACTTCGGTTTCGCTTCGATCGTCCAATTAGCAGAAGACCAAGTCGAGCTGATTGCAAGTGTCGGTGGTGTTAAAATGACGACCATTTCTAAGTTGAAAGATATCGAAACGAACATGGCGCGCATGATGGAAATTGTCCGGTCTATTGAACAAGACGCATAATTAAAGCGGTCACCGTTGATACATTCGACGAGCGGCCGTTTATTTTTGACAGAAAGGATGAGGTGAATGAAATCTGCTCAACTGGTACAAATCTTAAAAGAAAAATTGCCATCACACGAATTTAAATGGAACTTTGATCGGAAAAACGACAAAGTCCGCTTAGAGCATACTCTGTTAAATAAAGGAATGGATATTTCGCTTCCTGAAATTCTGGCTAAATATGAAACGGATGGTGAGGCATCTATCCGTGAAGTAGTTTATACAATCAATGAAACATTTACGGCAATGGAAAAGGAGTTAGCAGAAGGATTCCTACAAAACACAGTCATTTATCCAGTTATTCGATCGACTTCTTTTCCGTTAACATCAAAAGCGGGCGATCCATTTATTTATAAAGATCACACAGCTGAAACAAGAATTTTCTATGCACTCGATCTTGGGACGACTTATCGATTAATCGATGAAACGATGATTGCTTCATTAGGTGTGAGTGAGCAAGAAATTATAGAATCTGCACTTTTTAAAGTGCGCTCACTACCGACAGAGGTGAAACGAGATGAAGTCGCAGGAAATGTATTTTATTTTGTTAACAACAAAGATGGGTATGATGCGAGTCGGATTTTGAATGTTGCTTTTTTGAGAGAGATGGAACAAAAAATCGATGGTCACATGACCGTTTCCGTACCTCATCAAGACGTCCTAATTATCGGAGATATTCGAAACGACACGGGTTATGATATCCTTGCTCAAATGACGATGCAATTTTTCACAGTCGGAACGGTCCCGATTACATCCTTGTCATTTATATATGAAAATGGCAAAATGGAACCGATCTTTATAATGGCGAAAAACAGGGTAACACGAAAGGAAGAAAACAAATGAATATATTTTACAATCAAACAGGTGTCGGCGATGTCCTCATGATACAATTGACAACAAATCGGCCGGCAGAAGTTGAAACTGAAAAAGTAAATGACGTAGCACTCATAAAGGATGCTGAAACGAAAGAAGTAGTTGCTCTTAACGTGTTCAATGCTTCCGAATTCCTGAAAGTTGAAGTGGACGGGCAAGTTGAATTGACAGAGGAAGTTGTTAAGCAAGTCCAAGATGCGTTGGACAAGAACGGAGTAAGTTTGGAGCTAGAAGTGGATCTCTCACCAAAATTCGTAATTGGGTATGTCAAACAGAAAGAAAAACACCCGAATGCAGATAAGTTAAGCATCTGTACTGTAGATGTCGGATCAGAAAAACTGCAAATTGTTTGTGGAGCCCCAAATGTAGATGCTGGTCAAAAAGTTGTTGTTGCAAAAGTGGGTGCTGTTATGCCATCGGGTATGATTATTAAAGATGCGGAGTTAAGAGGAGTTCCTTCCTCTGGTATGATTTGTTCAGCTAAAGAACTTAATTTACCAAATGCACCTGAAGAAAAAGGGATATTAGTCCTTCCAGCAGACTCAGAAACAGGGAATGCTTTTACATTTTAATTGTTCCGTGCGTACTGCCTCACGCAGTACGTTTTTCTTATTTTAGGCATCTAATTGATTTAACGAGCAAAAACCTGTTAAAATAAACTGATCGTCGTGAAAAGAGTGATAGTATTGATATGGATTAAAAAATTGATGAACCGTGTGTTTGAAACGGAAAATGAGCATGAATCTCGTATGGAAGATCATGAGAATCAGAATGAGAGAGAACTAGAGACAACAGAACAAACAAGCAATGAACGTCCTGCCTTCCGCTTTCCAATCATTACGGATGCAGAAATTTATGGTTGGGGACCTGATGATCAAAATGAAGAACGAGAGAAAAAATCCAAGGAAGAGCTCGTAACTCAGTTGGATGACGATGATTTCGAGCCCGTACCGTTGTATAAAAATGAAAGATGGCCAGGAGAACGGAAACAAGGGGTCATCCATCGAGCAAATGCACCTGCTAAATACAAGACTGAAAAAAAGCAACCGCAAACTGTTGAACACCCTAAACCTAAGCCTTCCTCTGGAGAAGAGGCGGTGCGAACATCCATCATCCAAAAACGGAGTAATCGTCCTTTCACGCCAACTGAGGTGCCCTCTCCAGTGTATGGCTACATGAAACCTTCTGACAGGGTTGCAAAGACGGATACCTCTTATCAAGGTGATTTGCCAAAAAATGATTCAAATGCATATAACTCGCCTGTAACGAGGGAGTCGGAAAAGGACGTTAGGTATGACGCAATCCGCCATGATGAGTTGAATCAAGAACGAATAGACGAATTGCCAGCTAACATGGATGTTGAAAACGAGCTTCAGCCAGCTTATGATGATTCCATTGTAGATGGTCATGAAGAACAAATAAGTGAAACAGCATCAAGTGTAGAGCACGAACAAACCGCTCTTGTTCATGAATCGTCAATTCCGGAAGAAGAGCTTGTTGAACCTGAACCATTTGACGCGCTTTCTGAAACTAATTATGAAGACGGACAAACGTCGTATGAGGTGGAACGCGAGGACTTGGAAAGTACGAGTTCAGTAGTAGGAAAAGAGTTTATCGCAACTGATGAAGAGGCTCCAACAATCGAAAGTTCTATCGAATTAAGGACTTCAAACGATTCTTCACATATGCATACTTCATCAGAGCGGAAAAAAGAGAAGACTGTTCCGTTTAATGTTTTGATGTTGAAGAATGACAAAATGAAATACGAAAGTCAACAGCAAATGAAAGAAACAGTTAGTAAGAATCTAAATGGATGGCAAGTATCAAGCGAACAAGACGAGGATTTGGAAGTAGAAAGCCTAAATGGGATTGATGAACAACCAAGTTCAATGCACGCAGAGGAAGAACAACCTTTTTACGCTTTTCCACCGAAAGATTTCCTTGTCCATCCTGAAGCGCATATTGAGGATACGGAATGGTTACAGACGCAATCTGTGAAATTGGAAGAAGCGCTTTCCTACTTTGCGATTCAAGCAACTGTCATTGAGGCTGTACAAGGTCCGACGGTAACGAGGTTTGAATTGACAGTCGGACATGGTACAAAAGTGAGTAAAGTGAGGAACTTGACGGATGATTTAAAACTGGCACTCGCTGCAGAAGATATTCGAATCCAAGCGCCGATACCTGGAACAAGTTCAATCGGTATTGAAATTCCGAATCGCAAACCGCGTGCAGTAAGAATATCTGAAGTCATTGAAACGAAACGATTCCAAGAATCCGATTCTCCATTGGAAGCAGTACTTGGTTTAAGCCTGACGGGAGAACCGGTAACACTTGATTTGCGCAAAATGCCACATGGAATGATCGCCGGAGCTACCGGATCAGGGAAATCGGTTTGTATTAACTCGATTCTTATTAGTCTTTTGTATAAATCTTCGCCAACAGATTTAAAAATGTTGCTCATAGACCCTAAAATGGTTGAGTTGGCACCTTATAATGGCATTCCACATTTGTTAAGTCCGGTCATCACGGATGTTAAGGCGGCAACTGCAGCATTGAAATGGGCAGTCGGTGAAATGGAACGTCGCTATGAGTTATTTGCTCATGCGGGTGCAAGGAATATTGAACGTTACAACGAAATGGCGGAAAAAGATCGTAAGTTTTCGTTGAAATTACCTTATTTACTCATTGTCATTGATGAGCTAGCTGACTTGATGATGATGGCTCCTGCAGATGTAGAAGTGTCGATTAGCCGCATTACGCAAAAAGCAAGGGCATGCGGTATTCATTTAATTATCGCAACCCAAAGACCTTCAGTAGATGTCATTACAGGAACGATTAAAGCGAACGTACCGACGCGAATTGCATTTTCGGTCTCTTCTCAAATCGATTCGAGAACAATTATTGATACACCAGGTGCGGAAAGACTTCTAGGTAAAGGAGATATGCTATACTTGGGGAACGGTCAATCATCTGCTGTTAGGCTACAAGGTACATTTGTCACGGATGGCGAAATTGAACGTATAATAGAACACGTTCAAAACGAAGCGGAACCTGATTATTTATTTGGTCAAGAAGATTTATTGGCAAACGCAGTTGAAGAAGAAGAGTCCGATCCGTTGTTTGCGGATGCATGTCTGTTCATTATTGAACAGCAAAGTGCTTCTACTTCGTTGTTGCAGCGGAATTTCAGCATTGGTTACAATCGAGCTGCGAAATTAATGGATCGGATGGAAAAGTTAGGTTTTATATCCGAACAACGGGGTAGTAAAGCTAGAGAAGTTTTTGTAACTGAAAGCAGTTTTGATAACTACTTGAACGGAACTGAAAGAACATAATTTAAATGATTACTAGAATCCATTAGAGAATGGGAATAGAGCTTATAAGGAATGAATATTGGCGTATAATGAAGGAGAGGTTCCTACAGATGTCCTTCAAGATATGACCGGTTTTCAGAATGTGGGAGCAGAAATGATCCCGGGAGGTTGCAATATGACATTGTTTCATTTTACAGGCATTAAAGGTTCAGGGATGAGTTCGCTCGCACAGATCCTACACGATTCCAATTTTAACGTACAAGGTTCTGACGTTGAAAAGTACTTCTTTACAGAAGATCCGTTGCATGAAAGAAACATTACGATTTATCCATTTGATGAAAAGAATATTACGGAAGGGATGACGGTAATCGCTGGAAATGCATTTCCCGATAGTCATCCAGAAATAGCAAAAGCAAAAGAATTAGGCGTGGATGTAGTCCGCTACCATGAGTTTTTAGGGCAATATATGAAAGCATTCGTCTCTGTTGCCATTACAGGCAGCCATGGCAAGACCTCTACTACAGGTTTGTTGGCACACGTGCTTTCGGGCGATTCTCCTACATCCTATTTAATTGGAGATGGCACAGGGAGTGGTGTGCAAGATAGTAAATATTTCGTTTTTGAAGCTTGTGAATACAAACGTCATTTCCTTGCGTATGATCCCGATTATGCCATCATGACCAATATTGACTTTGATCACCCTGATTACTTCAAGGATTTGGAGGATGTCATGGAAGCGTTCGGTCAAATGGCTGTACAGGTGAAGAAAGCAATCATTGCATGCGGGGATGATTTGCATCTTCAACAAATCCAAGCGAATGTACCCGTGGTATACTATGGGTTTGATGAAGGAAATGATTTTGCCGCTAAAAACATTACGAAATCGGCCAACGGATCGAATTTCGACGTGTATGTGAGAAATGAATTTTACCACAATTTCACAATTCCTTTGCCAGGTGATCATGCCATTTTAAATGCACTAGGTGTCATTTCACTTTGCCATTACGAAGGAATTCCAGTATCGACGATCGAAATGCGATTAGCATCATTTGCTGGAGTAAAAAGGCGGTTTTCAATTAAAGAGGCTCAAGGCAAAGTCATTGTAGATGATTACGCTCATCATCCGACTGAAATTAAAGCAACGATCCAGTCAGCCCGTCAAAAATATCCTGACAAGGAAGTCATTGCGATCTTCCAACCGCATACGTTTACGCGGACAGCAGCTCTGCTTTCTCAATTTGCGGAAAGCTTGGAAGCGGCTGACCATGTGTATTTGTGCGATATATTCAGTTCAGCTCGAGAAGTGGCAGGTAATTTGACGATTAATGATTTAATCGCTAAAATCCAACAAGCAAAACATCTTGAACTTGATCATATTGACGTTTTAGATGCTCACGGGAATGCAGTATACCTATTCATGGGTGCTGGTGATATCCAAAAGTATATGAATGTCTTTACAGACCATACTGAAAAGGAAGAAACAGCTTGATCCATAAGGGGTCTGCTGTTTTTTCTTCTGACATTCAAAAAACACATCTAATCCCCTAACGATACGATAAAAAAGGAAATTTCCTATTTTATTTCGGAAAAATAAAGGGGATTGAAGAAAGATGTCGAAAAAGGTAATAGAGGCAGGCGTTTAGTTCGTTCGTCGACAGGGTACAAATGATGTATAGATGTAGCAAGGAAGGAGGAAACGCCATGGAAGTATTATTGTATATTGCAGCGATTATTGCAGCTATTGCATTTTTGATTTTATGTATTAGCCTAGCGATGACATTAGGTTCATTGAAAACTACTTTGCGGAGTGTTTCTGAAACGATGGACAATGTTTCAAATCAACTTGAAGGGATTACGACTGAAACGACTGAACTTCTTCATAAGACGAATGCCCTTGCAGTTGACATTCAGCAGAAATCAGAAAAACTGAACACTGTCGTGGACGCTGTGAAAGGGGTTGGAGACTCTGTTAGCAATCTAAACAGCTCTGTGCGTAGAGTATCTAATTCCATCACTGTGGAAGCAGAACGAAACAGTGACAAAATAGCCCAAGTTGTGCAATGGAGCAATGTCGCATTCGGTATTATCGGGAAAGTGAAGGATATGAAAGCTGAAAAGTCTACAGGATGGACAGTTTATCAACCTGATCCGAACCAGAAGAGATTACCGAATCCGAACAGACACTAACGCCTCAAAACTAAACCTATAGGAGGAATTACGATGTCAGAAAACAAGAAACCGAATTATAAGGATGTACAGTATGATCACGCATACTATGGGAAAAACGAGTACGAAAACACATTTGGTGAGCCTTCTCATCTACCCGTGAACTATCCATATAGCTATAATACCGATGATTTTTATGATGAGCATACTTCTGGAACTGGTAGCTTCTTGCTAGGTGCTCTAGTAGGTGGTGTCATTGGTGCAGCAGCTGCATTGTTCCTCGCACCAAAATCTGGTCGAGAAATGCGTGATGACTTTTCCGAGCAAGCCGTTCAGTTAAAAAACAAAAGTATTGAGTTGAGTGCAGTTGCAAAGGACAAGGCAACTGAATTTTCATCTGTCGCAAAAGAAAAGACAGATGGCCTTACAAAGTCCATACAAGAACAATCAGGGCAGCTTGTCGATAAAGTGAAGTCAATGAAAAATAAAACGACCGTTCCAATGGATGATGGTACAGTATCATCTGAAGGAGAAGAAGCTACTGATTATGTAGACAATTCAACTGTCCAAGATAAAAAGGCTGCAGACGACCAGACGACGAAAAACAGTGAAGTATCCTACGATAACAGTGACAATGTAGGAGAAGAAAAAAACATGAACCAAAATTACGTCTCTGACGAACAAAAGAAATGACCAAAGAGCCAGGCAACCCATAATGGATGCCTGGCTCAGCCTGTTGACAAACGCTCGCATCCGTTGTTGCTCGTCTCGCTCGTCCGCTCATGAACTTTAGTTCTATTCGCGTCTTCGCTCGACTTCGCGCGGGCCTGCACGAAGCAGGTCATGCAGTCGTTGGGACAGGACGTCCCGAACTTAGACTGCCTCCCACCTGACAAGCGTTTTCAATCAGGCTGAAGAACTTTCTTTCTATACAAATCTCATAAAATAAGTGTAGACAAAGTAAAAATCGACTTTGTCTACACTCTGAGCCAGGCAACCCGTAATGGATGTCTGGCTTTTCCTATTAAGGGGTATAAATGATTGCTAATTCGTCACCGTCAGTAATTGTATCGTTGAACCCTATCATCTGGCCATTACATAGCAGCTGATAAGAACTTGCACTACTCGGCAATGTATACTCAATGAACTTAAACACATCACTGAATACAGGCGCATGTTGTGGTAGTTGCGTAATAGTGAGCTCATCGTGACGACGGATCTTAGTTGCAAGAGAGACTTTTTGTCCATTTACTAAGACTGAAGCGTTTGTGTGAATGATTGTGACTGGGTCTCCATTAA
This sequence comes from Sporosarcina sp. OR05, assembly GCF_041414805.1. Taxonomy (NCBI): domain Bacteria; kingdom Bacillati; phylum Bacillota; class Bacilli; order Caryophanales; family Caryophanaceae; genus Sporosarcina; species Sporosarcina sp. OR05. The sequence goes on from NZ_JANKJL010000001.1 coordinate 404,494, forward strand.
ATGTGACTTTTGTGATCGATTGATGTTTTTCACCTATTGTCTGAAGTAAATCATTGACAGTTGGCGGTTGCGGACAAACTGTATGAATACAATCACCATGACTGAGTTTGTAGTTGCCGCCAATTTGCTGTTCACCAATGAAAATCTTTGGTGTATAGTCATCTACGACTACTTTTTGGTCATTGATAGAGACCTCAAAAGGTTCATATAGAACTTCTTCCTGTTGTGATAAGAAGTCCTTAACGGTTGTCAGTGGGTGATAAATGATCTCATCACTATCATGAATCTGTTGTGAAAGGGAAGCTTGTTTACCATTCACAAGAACGTGAGGAGTTATCGTATGTAGGCGCCCATTCAGTTGCACTTCCAAGGATGACAGATCGCCAATAATCTTTTCAAGCGTTACTGAAGCATCTTCACCGTCTTTCCCAGGTTGTAGTGAAAATACATCTCCATTGGATATAGGATCTTTCGTACTAGCAGGTTGACCGTTCTGTAAAATGACGGATGGCTTCCCGTGTTCCCCTGGAATGATGAGTCGATTGCCATTTACAGTGATGGATATCCCCAATCCAGGTTTACCATATAATTGTTTAGCTTTAATATTTGCTGCTAGTAAGGCATCCCCGACAGTCATTTCTTTCAGCTCAAAAAGCCGAATTGTCCTTTCGTTCACTATGACAGTCATATAGTGAATCGGCGCACGTTTCGCAGCGATTGCAATTCCGATTGGCGTAATGAGTGCAGGTGAGGATGGGATCGCTTCTCCTAAACTGACAGAAGCAAGAGCATCCAAACCTCTTATGCCGACTCGATTTTCCGGTAAGTCCAAGTGCATGCTAAGTTCTTTTGTGAGTTGCGGAGTTAAACTTCCACCACCTACTAACATGATTGCTTGAGGAGGTTTACCATTGTTCAGTTTTTTAATTTCTGTTCCAATCGAATCCGCCAATTTTTCAATAGAAGGCTTAATCTTTGAGATTACTTCTGAGGCAGCAATTTGTTGTTCAAACCCTAATATGTCGTTGAAAGTGACGAATTCTTCTGTAGTTAATGCACGTTTTGCAAGTTCAGCGACAGGGAAGTCGAGTAAGTACTCATTGCTAAGCGCTTCAGTTATTTCGTCACCAGCGATTGGTACCATCCCGTAAGCTACCACAGTATTATTATCTGTTAGGGCAATATCCGATGTACCTGCCCCTATGTCCACAAGAGCGACATTCAGTCTTCGCATGGAAGGGGGGATGAGCACATTAATGGCAGCAATTGGTTCCAATGTTAAGGCTTCCATTTCCAAATCAGCCCGTTTTAATGCCGATAAGAGGGACTCGACTACGACGCGCGGTAGAAATGTGGCGATAACATGTGCTGAGGCAGTTCGTCCAGACTGATCAATTAAGCTTCCGATTCTCTCGCCGTCAAGTTCATAATGTAATACAGAATAGCCGACACAGTAATAATAATCGTCAGTTGTTGATGCAGAACTTAACAATTTTTGTTGAGCTTGTTGTACAGCCGCCAATTCTAATCGGTTAATATCTTCAATGGAAAACAGCGCTTGATTGGAAATATCTATCGCCATTGAACCGTTTTCGGTCTTCAATGCACGGCCTGCGGCAGCGACACTCACTCGCTCTAGTTTGCCATGGCGTTCTTCGAGTTGCTCTTTAATGTCCGTGATCACTTTTGCAACGCTTACAATATTATGTATTTGACCGTCAATCATCGAGCGTTCTTTATGTTCAATTATGAGGAGATCTTCCACATGAAAACAATCTTCCATTTCCGTGAGGATAATTCCGACAACTGAGCGCGTACCGATGTCCAGTGCAAAAAGTTTGTTAGACAGAATCATACACCCTTTCATCGTCAAATAATGCGAATCTTTGACAATTTGCAGAAATGACGTGACTTTTTAAATGGTATTCATTATACTTGGACTATTATATAAAAATGTATCATAGATTTCCCACTTCGAAAAGGGAATGACATGTGCGGGGAAGGAGTCATATTGATGAGACAAAATGAGCTAGATGAGCTAAGAGTTCAAGTGGATGCGTTAAATACGAAAATCTTGGACTTGATTAATGAACGTACTGCGGTTGTACAAGAAATCGGGAAAGTAAAAGAAAAGCAAGGTGTAAATAGATATGATCCGATCCGCGAGCGGGAAATGCTAAATGCGTTAGTGGAATCCAATAACGGTCCAATTCCAAATAAAATTTTGGAACAAATCTTTAAAGGTATTTTCATGTCTGCCCTTGAAATTCAAGAAGATGAACAACGGAATGCTTTACTCGTTTCCCGTACACGGAAGCCTGAAGATACAATTGTAGATGTGAACGGCGAAAAAATCGGGGATGGAACGCCAACATTTGTGTTCGGTCCATGTGCGGTAGAATCTTATGAACAAGTTTTGGCTGTTGCGCAATCCATTAAAGCAAAAGGGTTGACGATGATGAGAGGCGGGGCATACAAACCACGTACATCGCCATATGATTTCCAAGGACTAGGTCTTGAAGGTTTGAAAATTTTGAAGCGTGTTTCAGAAGAAACGGGCCTGTCGATTGTTACAGAAATCATTACCCCTTCGCATTTGGAAGAAGCATTGGATTACATTGACGTCATCCAGATTGGTGCTCGGAACATGCAAAACTTCGAATTATTAAAAGAAGCTGGTATGGTAAACAAACCTGTCCTCTTAAAACGTGGTTTAGCTGCAACGATTGACGAGTTCATCAATGCTGCAGAGTACATCATTTCTAAAGGGAATAGCCAAATCATGCTATGTGAACGTGGTATCCGTACATACGAGCGTGCGACACGTAATACATTAGACATTTCTGCTGTCCCGATTTTAAAACAAGAAACACATTTACCGGTATTTGTAGATGTAACACATTCTACTGGCCGAAAAGATCTGTTACTTCCGACAGCAAAAGCTGCGATTGCAGTAGGAGCGGACGGCGTGATGGCTGAAGTACATCCTGATCCAGCAGTGGCATTATCAGACTCTGCTCAACAAATGGATATTCAGCAATTTGATGAGTTCTATAAAGAAATTCAACGTTTCATGAAAACACATCAAACCGTTTGATGAATAGGTTATACAAAACTCATTCGATTTATTGAATGAACGTTTGTCTACATGAAAAGATACAGGACATTTGTATGAACCTACATGTCCCATTACAATGGTTTAAAGGGGGTAGCTCTTTCGTTACCTTCTCGTAAATTGACATAGGCGTAATTAAATTGTTCTGTAAATAACGCCGGACCTTTTAAGGTTCCGGTGTTTTGTTTATACTAAGAGTAAACGATTACATACGTAGGGAAGGAGATTCGACAATGTCAGTAACAATTTATGATGTTGCTAGAGAAGCGAATGTTTCAATGGCTACTGTTTCACGTGTCGTCAATGGCAATCAAAATGTCAAACCTGCAACACGGAAAAAAGTATTGGAATGCATTGAGCGATTAGGCTATCGACCAAATGCCGTCGCTAGAGGACTTGCAAGTAAAAAAACGACAACTGTCGGTGTCATCGTTCCTGATATTTCAAAAAGCTATTATGCGGAACTGTCTAGAGGGATAGCAGATATTGCTACCATGTATGAGTACAATATCATCTTATCGAATTCCGATAAACGACCAATCCGTGAAGTCGAGCTACTGGAAGATCATTTAGGGAAACAAGTAGATGGAATTATTTTCATGAGTGATTCTCTAACGGACGAAATCAAAAAAGAAATGGGAACGGCCAATGTACCAATCGTATTAGCTGGAACGTTGGACGCTAATACAAATTTACCGACCGTCAACATCGACCATGAACAAGCAGCATATGAAGCTGTGAAAAAGTTGATTGATAACGGACATAAACGGATTGCACATGTAGCTGGTCCAATGTCCAGAGATATTAATAAGTTTTGCAAAAAAGTAGGTTATGAGCGAGCACTCCAAGAAGCTGGCATTCCACTTCGCGAAGAATACTTCATCGAAACGGACAATACGTACGATGATGCGTATGATAAGTGGAAAAAATTAGCGAGCTTAGATGAAATGCCGACGAGTATTTTCGCTGGCAACGATGAGATCGCTGTCGGCATTATGAATGGAATTCGAGATGATGGCTACTCAATTCCGGACGATTTTGAAGTAATTTGCTTCCAACATACATTACTGTCACGCGTCGTTCGTCCACAATTGACAACGATTGTCGTACCGCTATATGACTTAGGTGCAGTTTCCATGCGCCTGTTAACAAAATTAATGAACGGTGAAGAAGTTGACGATACGAATGTCGTCCTTCCTTATCGAATGGAAGAACGTCAGTCTACGAAGTAATCCTTTGCATTCGGGCAATTAGAATACTTGCCTCAAAAGATAAATTGTCATTGCTGACTTTTTCAAAAAAATGGCGTTGCATCGTATTGACTGAACAGAGTAAAGACGAAGGGAGAGCGTGTATCCTTCGTCTTTTTTCGTTCATGTAACTTTCGAATGAGCGTAACAGGATGAGTACAAACTACTGTTGGTTTCGGATGAAATGCAAAGCACGTTCTAACATGTGTGCATTCTTTTCCGTAATTTCTTCCTTTCGCGGAATAGGCTCATATAAGGGATTTGGGTCCGACCACGTTTCAATGAATGGCACAGGTGCTTCTAATTGCCATGCTTGAAGCCATTCAACAGGCAGTTTCCCAGTCGGAGCGGGAAGTTGTTTCATTGCAAGCCAGATATGAGCCCAAGCTCGAGGCACAACCCTCCATATATCATAGCCGCCGCCTCCTACGGCAATCCAACGACCCTCACAATATTGTTCAGCAATGTCTCGTGCAAGACGAGGAATGTGCTCGTAAATTTTCATCGTTCCGTACAAATGCGTGAGTGGATCGAAATAATGCGCATCGGCACCATTTTGAGTCAAAATGACATTAGGTTTAAAGAACGCGGCAACTTCATGTAGAGCTGTCTCGTAAACTTCTAAAAATGATTCGTCTTCTGTGAAAGCGTCGATCGGAAAATTAAAAGAAGTGCCATATCCTTTTCCGTTGCCTCTCTCCGTAACATTTCCTGTTCCGGGGAATAAATATCGTCCTGTTTCGTGAATTGAAAATGTGCAAACATTTGGATCGTCGTAAAATGTCCATTGCACACCATCGCCATGATGTGCATCCGTATCAACGTATAACACTCTTGCATTGTATTTCTTTTGCATATATTTAATCGCAACAGAACTATCGTTATACACACAAAAGCCAGATGCCTTTCCTTGGAAGCCGTGATGAAGGCCACCGCCTAAATTCAACGCGTATTTTGCTCGTCCTTCCATCACTTCATCTACTGCTGTGAGTGTACCACCAACCAACATTGCACTCGCTTCATGCATATTTGGGAAAATTGGTGTATCTTCTGTGCCGATTCCATACACCGCTCCTGCTTCTTCAGTCACCAGTCCTTTACCTGCCCGTTTGACGATGTCAATGAATGTGGAATCGTGGACAAGTAATAGCTCTTCATCCGTCGCAGTCCTTGGTGCAATGATGTCCTCGTTGCTTAATGCCCCATATTTCTTAAGAAGGTCCATCGTCAAAACAATCCTTTTTTGGTTAAAAGGATGCGAATCTGAAAACGAATAACCAAGTTGTTTATCGGAATAAATGAATACTGCTTCTTGTTTCATTGGTCAATTCCTGGGACATTCGGCCATAAGACTTCAAATCCGGATGTCCGCAATCCTTTGATCACATTTAGCGGGTTCATCGTTTTAACGCGAATGACAAGTATTTTATTGTCTTCATGTTCCTTGTCGGGGTAGACAAGTACACTTAATATATTCATTTTGTGTTCATGGAACACTTTGGACACTTCAAATAAAATACCGGGGATATTAGGCACACGTACTTCAATTTGAGAGCCAGGTTGGTGTGCTCCTGTCAGTTCAATATATTTATAAAGTAAATCCGTTTCCGTTATGATGCCAACCAATTGTTTGTTCGAAACAATGGGTAGACATCCAATTTGATTGTCATAAAAGATGACAGCAGCTTCCTCTACAAAATCCATAGGGTGTGCATGAATTGGATTTTTTGTCATAATTGCGGATAGCGGTTGATTGTAAACGTTTTCATTAGATGCGTCGTTAAAAAGGGATGGGATGACTTCTTTAAGATCCCTATCGGAAACAATCCCAACGAGCTCACCCGTCAAGGATAAGATTGGCAAATGCCTGATTTTCTCTTCTTTCATGCGCGTGATTGCATCTGAAATAGTGTGTTCTTCAGTGAGTGTAATAACTTTTCTCTTCATAATTTCTTCAATTAGCATACATGAATCCCCCCTGTTAATACATGAATCGGTTCATGAAACGTAACTGGTCGAACTGTTGAATGGATTCTTGGTCGACCCTTTTGCCGATTCTCGCCATTAGGCAGTTTGCTGGATGTGAACTAATTTCCGGTTCATCGGTTGCGTAATATTCCAAGCCGCCAGCGTTCATCATTTTCTCCATCACTTTTCGGTATTCCCAAACATTCAGTTTTGTTCCTTTTAAATCCCAATGCCAATAGTATTCTGTTGTGAGAATAATATAGTCTTCCATCGCATCGTCCATCATGGAAACTTCGAGCAACGCTTTACCGACTCCTCCGCCACGAAACTTTGGAATCACTTCAATTGCTCCGAGCTCAATGAGATTCTCCATATTGCCTTGTGACCATCTTTCAAGAGGATCAGGATATAAATACGTGACATAGCCTACGATTTCATTAAGATGACGGACAATGAGAATTCTGCCTTCTGGAAGATTTGCGATCTCAATTAGGGCTTTGTGTTGTTGATTTGGTGGTCTAAATGATGTGAGATCTTCATGAAAATCAAATGTGGCTAAATCTGTGCTCGAAACCGGTCCTTCGATAAATAGATTGCCGTTCTTATGCTTGATCTCCATTGCATTATACGTTTTCTTATGTTCCACTTTTATCACCGCCTACAAGTAAGTCAACTTCCTCTAAGTATACATCAATTCATCTTCAAGTTGCGAAAATATTAGCGACAATTTACAGTTGCATTTTATGGTTGTTGTAAGAATGGATGTAAGTATGAGGTTTGACAATCCATTGATCATCATGTGACGAAAGATTTTTATTGTGATTAAGACTTATGGTATCTTAAGCAAAATCAATGGGTAAAACATGTCGAATTAAGTTGAATGATAATACGAAAGATAGTAATTTGTTAGCAAACACTGAAAAAATCATGTAAAATAGTAAGGGTTAATTGCTAGATGAAAGGATGATAGGAATGGAGACGAAAACGTTATCTGTAATTCAAGGGGATTACCAATTACAAGATTATGAGCAGACGGCAAAGAATTTCAACTGGTCGGATGTTGAGAAGGAATTCAGTTGGCATGAAACAGGACTCATTAACATCGCACACGAAGCGGTCGATCGTCATGCGAATTCCTATCGGAAAAACAAAGTGGCGTTATTTTATCAAGATGCCAATCGAAAAGAATTGTACACGTATAATGATATGAAGAGAATGACCAATAAAGCGGCGAATGTATTGTCAAATCGTTCTACAGTTGAAAAAGGAGATCGCATTTTTATCTTCATGCCGCGCTCTCCTGAATTGTACTTTGCTCTATTGGGCGCTTTAAAAATGGGTGCAATTGTCGGACCATTGTTTGAAGCATTTATGGAAGGGGCTGTGTATGATCGATTAGCAGATAGTGAAGCAAAAGCGATCGTGACTACACCAGAATTGCTTGAACGGGTTCCAGTTGACAAGTTACCGCATTTGGAGACAGTCTTTTTAGTTGGCGAAAACATTCAAGAAACTGATAAGTATGTTGACTTTTTAAAGCATCTTAAAGAAGCATCTTTTCACTATGAAGTGGAATGGTTGGAACGTGAATCGCCAACCTTATTGCACTACACGTCCGGTTCCACAGGGAAACCAAAGGGAGTCTTACATGTACAAGAAGCGATGGTGCAACAGTTACAGACGACTCGTTGGGTTTTAGACTTGAAAGATGAAGATGTGTTTTGGTGTACGGCTGATCCAGGATGGGTAACAGGAACTGCATATGGTGTCTTCGGACCGATGTTAGCCGGTGCAACTTCCTTGATTGTCGGCGGGCGATTCTCAACAGATAGCTGGTATGAAGCGATACAAAATTATGGCGTTACGGTATGGTACAGTGCACCTACAGCATTCCGGATGTTAATGGGAGCAGGCGTGGGACCAATTGAAAAACATGATTTGTCTACTTTACGCCATATTCTGTCCGTCGGAGAGCCCTTGAATCCTGAAGTCATTCGGTGGGGAATGGAAGTCTTTAAACTAAGAATTCACGATACATGGTGGATGACAGAGACGGGAGCACAAACAATTTGTAATTTCGGCTCTATGCCAATTAAATTAGGATCGATGGGTAAACCGGTACCAGGCATTGAAGCAGCAATTGTTGATCATCAAGGAAATGTTTTGCCGCCAAACCGGATGGGCAACTTGGCCATTAAAAAAGGTTGGCCAGCAATGATGCGTGCGATATGGAATAATTCCGAGAAATACGATTCGTACTTCTTAAACGATGAATGGTATGTTTCCGGTGATTCTGCATACATGGATGAGGACGGCTATTTCTTTTTCCAAGGGCGCGTCGATGATGTCATCATGACAAGTGGCGAGCGAGTTGGACCATTCGAAGTGGAAAGTAAATTACTGGAGCACCCTGCGATTGTCGAAGCGGGAGTCATTGGTAAACCAGATCCTGTTCGTGGAGAAATCATCAAAGCATTTGTTGCACTACAAGAAGGATACGAGCCTTCGGTGGAGTTGGAAGAAGAGATTAAACAGTTCGTTAAAAAAGAGCTTGCAGCACATGCAGCACCAAGAGAAATTGAATTCAAAGACAAATTACCAAAAACAAGAAGTGGTAAAATCATGCGTAGAGTATTGAAAGCATGGGAGTTGAACTTGCCAACAGGCGACTTATCAACGATGGAAGATTGATGGACTAAATTTAGAGTAATAGAAAGAAGCGGAGCCACTCGTTTGGTTCCGCTTCTTTGGTGTGTAGGAATGTAGGGGATTTTTAACTGAGATTAATCTAATTGCCCGCCAGAGCTGAAAACCACTGCTAGCGGTTCAATAGAAGTGCTCTAATTGCCCGTTAGAGTAAAAAAAGTAGGTAGCGGTCAAATAGAAACAGTCTAATTGCCCGATGGAGCTGAAATCCACAGCTGGCGGTTCAATAGAAGTGTTCTAATTGCCCATTGGAGTAAATAAACGTAGGTAACGGTCAAATAGAAACAGTCGAATTGCCCGTTAGAGTAAACAAACGTAGGTATCGGTCAAATAGAACTTAGAAGAACTATCAAGAGTCCTCTAAACACCTCTTATTTATATAGAAAGCCGCATAAACTGCTCAAACGCAGCATACTCCCGCCAAAAGGCTCATAAATCCATCATTCGCGGCATAACCTTCCCAATCGCCGCATACTTGCCCAAGACGCCTCATAACCCATTAAAGAAAGTAGCCACCTTTTGAAAACTTTTATTTGTTGTGAATAAAAAAGGTATCAAGCTAGATCCTTCTAACATCTTGCCTATAAGTAACATTTATTGGATGAATAGGTTAAAAAAGGAGTAACAGTTGTGAAACATAGAAAAACGCACGAACCGAGTGTAGCTCTCAGTTCATGCGTTTTACCTTTATTAATGATTGTTTATACCAGATGTACTTGGTTAATTAATCTTCATCATCGTCATCCGGTGGGTTCGGCTTTCCGCCGCCGTTTCCGCCGCCACTGCCGTTTCCGCTGCCGCTGCCGTTTCCGCCGCCACTGCCGTTTCCACCGCCACTGCCGTTTCCACCGCCGCTGCCGTTTCCACCGCCGCTGCCGTTTCCATCGCCACTGCCGTTTCCATCGCCACTGCCGTTTCCACCGCCGTTGCCGTTTCCACCACCGTTGCCGTTTCCACCGCCACTACCGTTTCCGTCTCCACTGCCGTTGTCACCGCCGCCATTGCCTGGTGGTTTTGGTTTCGCATCGTCATCGTCTTCACTAGGTGGTTCAGGAGTGGGCTCTGGCTTTTCAATCGTAATGACATTTGAACTGTCCGATTGGAGACCTGTAATGTCCACCGCTCGTACAGTATAATCTCCAGGTCCAATTTGCATGGATAGAGGGGAACCGTCCCGAATCGTTGCAACGCGCTCGTTACCTTTATAGACATAGTAACCAATTACGTCATTGGAAGGTGATTCTGTCCATGTCAGCGTTGAACCGTTCAAGGATGCTGACACCCCTGCAGGTGCAACATTGTCCGCTGGGAATTCCGCACCGGAGACAACATTTGATGAGAAAATCGAACCTGACGGGAATAGTTTTGACGGGTCCCCGCCCCATGGTCCGAGCATCCGATCGATGAATGCTTGATTTACACCTGTTCCGCCTCCAACAATAAATTCGCTTGGCGTAGAAGGGAGCGCCATATAACGACTGCCTTTAACAGAGACATAGGAAGCATTGATAATGCTATCGTCAGCCTTAGTTGGGAGCATCACTTTTGAGTTGAATAAATCAGATCGGACAAGTCCTGCCGCTGAACATGCAGCTGAAGGTGCAAGGCCTGAAATACCACAGAACGATCTCGTTACGACACCGTCCGGCTTCTTAAATGTATTCGATGCACCAACAATGTCCGGGCGTACATCATTCGCCGCATTCATGATCCGACCAAATAACATACTCGTCCTTGTTGTCGGGTGCATTTGTCCGGTTCCACGTTTATAAAGTTTACGTGAATGGTCATAGTAACCAAGCCATAGTCCCATTGAGATATTCGGATTGTAGCCTACGAGCCAAGCATCGCCGTAACCTTGCGTTGTTCCGGTTTTTACTGCCAAATCCGTTTTGAAATTCATATATTTTGGTACTTGTTGTCCAGTACCCCCAGCCTTAAGGACATCTCTTAGCATATCTGTTACGATATAAGACGTTTCTGGACTAAAGACTTCCACTGGTTCGACTTCATGTTGATACACGACATTGCCGGACATGTCTTCAATCCGTTCGATAATATACGATTCTACAAATTTACCTCCATTGGCAAATGTCGCAAAAGCATTTGTATTCTCTTGAACGCTTACACCGATATCCATTCCGCCATAAGAAGTTGATAAATTTACATAATCTCCGGGTGTCAGCTGAGAGAACTTCATTTTTTCCAAGAACTCTGCTGGGCGTCTATCGATAATATCCCGATACAATCGGGCGGTTGGTAAGTTCAATGACTCTGCTAGTGCTTGTCGTGCAGGAATGATGCCATTTTCCACTGAAGCAATATAGTTTGTAGGACTCCATATTTTTCCGTTATCTGGTATTTCGAATTTCACATCGACAACTGGACTTCCTGCACCAATATAGCCATATTCAATTGCTGGACCGTACACAAGTAGTGGCTTCATGGAAGAGCCGTTTTGTCTGTACGCTTGCGTAGCGTGATTGAGTGCAATCAGATCATGATCACGTCCACCGATGAAAGAAAGGATTCTACCTGTACTATTTTCCATCATAAAGCCGCCGACTTGGACAGGATCGTCTTTTAAAATCATCTCTCCTGTACTATAGTCTTTCTCTTCACGGGTGTACGTAAAGCCATAATGCTCAAACTCTTCAGCGACTTTATTCATTCGATCATATAAGTCTTTTTCAATCGTCGAATAAATTCGATAGCCGCCTGTCCGCATTTCACGTTCTGCTAGAATAGAATATTTCTCTCTTATTTTTTTCTCTTCTTCCAAACGTTCTGCATCGATGCCATCTTTCTCTGCTAGCATTTTCGCTAAGATTTCAATTGTGCTATTTTGAATTTCCTGCGTCAAATAGGGATAGCGCTCTTGCGCACGTTTTGTTTTTTCACGAAAATCTTTCTTGATGTCATACGCAATCGCTTCTGTATACTGCTCCTCCGTAATGTAACCCGTTTCTTTCATTCGGAAAAGTACGGTTTTCATGCGATCAATACCAGGTTTTATATTTTCGTCTTTTTTCAAACCGCCACCATAATAACTACTTTGGAATGGTGTGTAGGCGAATGGAGCTTGAGGAATCCCAGCGATATAAGCTGCTTGAGGCAAGTTCAAGTCTTTCGCCTTTACACCAAAGATTCCTTCTGCTGCTGTTTCAATCCCTGCAATGTTTTGACCAATTGCATTTCTACCATATGGAATAATGTTTAAATAGGCTTCAAGAATTTCATCTTTCTCCATGAAATGTTCAAGTCGCATTGCCAGAAGGATTTCTTTTGCTTTTCGTTCATATGAAACTTCGTTCGTTAAAATTTGGTTTTTTATAAGTTGTTGGGTAAGTGTAGAACCGCCCGTTTGGTTGGATGAATTCGAAACATCTTGAAATAGGCCTCTAAAAATAGCTTTTGGGACAATTCCTTTATGAGTTTCAAAATATTCATCTTCCGTTGCGTAGACTGCATCTATGACGAAAGGGGATACATCTTTTAATGTCGTTTCTTTCCGTTCAATATCTGCACTCACTCGTCCAAGATAAATGTCATTTGCAAAATAGATTTCAGATGTTTCTTCAAAGTTGAATATTTCATCGCGCATTTCTTTTGATGAGCGAAGTGGCTCTTTTGCAACGAGTGAAGCGAAATATCCTGCGCCAACAGATGTTGCGAACACACCGAATGTCAAACCTACTACTAGAAATAGTAGAAATAGGTTCCACATCACCCCAGAAGTGATACGCACACCTTTTGCCCATCGTTTCTTTTTCAGTTCTTCAAACTTCTCTTCTATTAGATCAATCCGATTTTTACGTTTATCGCTCAATTTGCTATCCCTCCTAAAAATCAATTTTATTATAACACATATCCTGGTAATCAAAATAATATGTTTGACAATTACTTAATTTACATTACAATATAGGGTATATAGCATCACATGTCGAAAAAGTCGCAGTAGTGACGGTGAATCCGTATAGAGAGGCAGCGGTTGGTGGAAGCTGTCCGGTACATCGTTTACGAATTACAACTTTGGAGTGTGACGCGTGCGCAGCGATAGAGCGCTTTGAGCGGAGAATTTTTAATTCTCAAGCCGGGTGGTACCGCGTTATGTAACTGTATATGACGTCCCTGCATGATTCTTTTTGAATCGTGTAGGGACTTTTTTAATTTTACTGGAGGGGATTTTGTTATGACGAATGCATTATTGGATGATTTAAAATGGAGAGGTCTGTTGTACCAACAAACAGACGAGGAAGGTCTTGCAAACGTATTAAATGAAGAAAAGATTTCATTGTATTGTGGTGTCGACCCGACTGCAGATAGTATGCATATTGGACACATCGTCCCGTTATTGACATTACGCCGCTTTGCCATGCATGGGCACCGTCCGATTTTGTTGCTCGGTGGGGCAACAGGTATGATCGGTGATCCTTCATTCAGAGCGGATGAGCGACAATTGCAAACAGAAGAACAAGTAGCGAATAACGTAGCAGGTCTTCGTAAGCAATTGGAAAGATTGTTTGATTTTAATGATGAAAATGGCGCACTTCTTGTAAATAATAAAGACTGGATTGGAAAGATGTCTGCAATTGAGTTTCTCCGTGACTACGGGAAGTTGCTAAGTGTCAACTACATGCTGGCAAAAGAAAACGTTTCTTCACGATTAGAGACAGGCATTTCCTTTACTGAGTTTTCCTACATGCTCATTCAAGGGGCGGATTTCAATCATCTGTACAATGAATACGGTTGCCGTGTACAAATCGGTGGGTCCGATCAGTGGGGGAATATTACAACTGGCCTTGAAGTCATTCGAAAAACACACGATGAAAATGCGAAGGCGTTTGGCATTACGATTCCACTTGTAACAAAAGCTGACGGGACGAAATTCGGAAAAACGGCAGGTGGATCAGTTTGGTTAGATGCGCAAAAGACATCGCCGTATGAATTCTATCAGTTCTGGATCAATTCCACGGATGCTGACGTTATTAAATACTTGAAAATCTTCACATTTATGGAGCGAGAAGCGATTGAAGCGTTGGAAGTGTCCGTTCAAGAAGAACCACATCTTCGCAAAGCGCAACAAGCGCTAGCTGAAGAGATGACTCGACTCATTCACGGACAAGAAGCACTTGACCAAGCAATCCGTATCTCTAAAGCTTTGTTCAGTGGTGACTTAAAGGCGTTGACTGTTGAAGAAATGAAAGATGCTTTCAAAGATGTACCAACATTCGAGACGACAAAAGAAGATAAAAATATCGTTGATTTCATCGTAGAAGCAGGTGTTTCTCCCTCAAAACGCCAAGCACGTGAAGATGTGACGAACGGTGCAATTTCTCTTAATGGAGAAAAAGTGACAGATACTGGATACGAAGTGACTGCTGCAGATCGATTGGAAGATGCGTTTACAATCGTTCGTCGTGGTAAGAAAAACTATAAAATGGTGAAATTTTCATAAGTCCTTTTCAACTAGTAAAGAACATAAAACCGCGTGAAACGGATGCATTGTCATCTTCGTTTCACGCGGTATTTTATTCTAGCCAATCCAGTAGCATTTACGCATTTTTCTTCGCAGCCGCTTTTTTTCGTGTTGTTGGCTTCTTTTTAGTTGTTTTATCCAAAGACGCTTGCAAAGCGGCCATCAAATCACTAGCATTTGACGGTGAAATGGGTTGTTTTTCAGTTGGAGATATTCCGGCATTCGCTGTCTTTTTCTCCTCAATGAGTTCCATGAGAGCAGTTCGATATTCGTCTGTATATTTTTCAGGATCAAAAACAGTTGTCAATTGATCAACGAGCATTAAAGCGGTATCAAGTTCTTTTTTAACGACTGTGTCCTCTTTCGGTAAGTTGGGTACGTCTTGCACATGACGTACTTCATCAGGAAAGTGAATGATCTCCATCAGCAAAGCTTCCTTGTAAACCCTAACGACAGCAAGTTGTTCTTTTGATCGGATCATTATTTTCGCGACTCCGATTTTTCCGGATTCCTGCAAAGCTTTCCGTAAAAGTGCATACGCCTTTCCGCCATTAGCATCAGGTGCCATGAAATAACTTCTTTCAAAATAAATCGGATCGATTTCCTCTAACTTTACAAAATCAATAATCTCAACCGCTTTATCCTCTTGTTCCTTTTTTAATTTTTCAAGTTCTTCTTCATCCAATACGACAAATTTGTTTTTTGTATACTCATATGCTTTCACGATGTCTTCACTTTGTACTTCTTTATCACATATTGGGCAAACTTTTTGGTAACTAATTGGTGAATGGCACTCTTTGTGCAGTTGGCGTAGTTTAATATCGTTATTTTCAGTAGCTGCGTGTAGTTTTATTGGAATATTGACAAGCCCAAAACTTATGCTACCTTTCCAAATTGTATGCATAGGACACCTGCTTTTTATGCTAGTATGGAAAATTTGATGCTTATTATGTATATGAAAGTGAATCCGATGAACACTAAAGAAAAAAAACGGAGAGACAAGATGAAACCTATGTTGTTAGCTGATGCAAATGAAATTCCTGTCGGTGAAGATTGGCTGTATGAAGCGAAATTTGATGGATTCCGCTGCATTGTGGAATGGACTGAGGAAGGGGTACAACTTTGGAGTCGAAATGAGAAATTGTTAAATGAGCAGTTTCCGGAAATCCTAACGTCCTGTAAAAGCGTCCACCCAGTAGTCGCGCCTTATACGCCATTAAGATTTGACGGAGAAATTGTTCATCTTACCAATCAATTCGTGAGTGATTTCTCCAGAGTGCAAACGAGAGGACGAATGAAGAACGGGAACAGTATTCATAAGCATGCGCAATCCTTTCCTTGTCAATTACTCCTATTCGATATCCTTATCAACAAAGGAAAAGATGTTACGACAAGTGACTATGTTGTAAGGAAGCAAATGCTTATTGATTTCTTTAAAAGAACAAAGCTTCCTGACAGTAGTGAAAAGCAACATTTGAACCCCATTCAACTTGTTAACAGTTACAAAGATGGTCAAAGACTTTGGGAACTGATTCGCGATCACAATGGTGAAGGGATAGTAGCTAAGAAAAACAATGGCGCATGGATTCCTGGGAAGAGGGTTCCCTATTGGCAAAAAGTGAAGAACTGGCGAACTGTGTCGGTCTTTATAAGAACGTACGAGCCGGTAAACGGCTATTTCACAGGTGCCGTTTTTAAAGGGGGTGAAATAGTTGAGATTGTATCATTTCGTCACGGGTTTACTGAAGATGAGATGAGGACATTGCGAACATTGTTCCTGACAAAAGGTACACAAACAAAAGATCAAAAGTGGGAGTTGCCTCCATCTATCTGTGTGAGCGTCCATTGTATCGGTATATTTGGGCAACAATTACGGGAACCACGATTCGTTGCTTTTACTCTCCATCATGAACCGATTTTGTGTACGTGGCGTTCCGTGATGCGCCAGTTGTATCCGATACCTCAAAAAGTACTCCTAACACATAGTGATAAGCCAATCTGGCCTAATAAGGGATTGGTAAAAGATGATTATTTACTCTATCTACAGACGGTTGCCCCTTATTTACTGCCATGGCTGCAAGATCGTTTGCTGACGGCCATTCGCTATCCGCACGGTGTTGGAAGTGAGAGTTTTTATCAAAAGAATCGCCCTGATTACGCTCCGGATTTTATTGCGACACACAATGAGGAGGGGATTGAATATATCGTTTGCAATGACGTGAACACTTTATTGTGGCTTGGCAATCAACTCGCTTTGGAATTCCATATTCCATTTCAAACAGTTAAGACGAAGTACCCAACGGAAATCGTGTTTGATTTAGATCCACCCTCAGTCACAGAGTTTTCTCTTGCGGTAGAAGGTGCGTTACGATTAAAGGACATTTTTGATAAATTTCAATTACGTTCTTATATTAAAACGTCAGGTGGGAAAGGGTTACAACTGTATATCCCGCTTTTTGGAGAAAGTTGTTCCTATGAAGATACGCGCGTTTTCACACAATTTGCATGTGAATTTTTATGTGAGCAGGAGCCGAATTGGTTTACGACAGAACGATTAAAGAAGAATCGCGGCGGTAAATTGTATTTGGATTACCTCCAACATCAACAGGGAAAGACAATTATTGCTCCTTATTCTTCTCGGGGAACGCTTAACGCAACTGTCGCAACCCCTTTGGAATGGGAGGAGTTGAACAAGAATTTACATCCAGAGCAGTTTACAATTGAATCAGTGCTTGCTCGACTCGAACAAAAAGGCGACTTATTTAGAGTTTGCAGAGTCAATAAAAAGACCCAGCAATTAACAAGTATTGTAGATAGGCTAAAAGAACTTAAACGATTTAGATAAATTAGCTCATCTCTGCTATGTGCCTTGCCATCTACGTTTTTTTTGCGTAAAATTCAGTAGATACTTTAGATACATGCGCAAGAACCGATGATAAAAGAAAGAAAGAGGCAATTGAGCTTTCGATTGTCATTTTAGTGAGCACAGAGAGACGACTTGATGAGTGGAGGTATGAACAATGAAGGAACAAACCCGCTATTCCAGACTTGCTAATTTAACCAAATTGATAAATACAAAGCTTGAACTTCGGGAAGTGTTGGAGTACGTCGTATCCGCAATTTCAGAGGAAATCGTCCAATGTGATTCAGTTGGTATTTATTTGCCACAAAAAGATGGTACATTTAGAGGTTTTGTTGGTAAACCGGAAATAATCAATGGAATGACATTGGATATGCATGTTATTGATTTGGAAATGGATTTGCTCGCTAAAGAAGTCATTGAAACACAAAGGACTATTTACATACCGGATACGTCAAAAGATAACAGGCCAGATCCCCGTGCGGTATCCAGTTTTCAAATAAAATCATTATTAGTATTACCAATATCATACGAAGAAGAGTTGTATGGGGTTGTTTTCCTGTTTGACTACGGAATTCCGATGAATCTCACGGAACTTGAAATACAAAGTGTGGAAGCGTATGTCAATATGGCAGCAGTCGCGATACAAAACGCAAACAATATGACGTATAAAGAAAATTTAATTGCAGAGAAACAGATGCTCTTGGATGCTATTAGAGACCTGTCGATGTGCTCTTCTCTGCAAGAAGTTGTCGAAAAATGCTTCTCATATATTTCAAAGACCATTAATAATATGAACGTCGGGATTCATATTATCGATCCGCTCGATGAAAAAAAGTTTAAGCCAGCAAAGCTCAGTGCGAGTAGTGACTGGTCTGAAGAGGACTGGTTAAAAACGCACGATGAAATCGCCATAAACCAGATAAATGATCTTGTATTCAAAGAAGTCGTCGAAACCAAGAAGCTGGTGATCATACCGGACGTTTCGTTGGATAAAAGACCTAACCATAAAATCTGCCAACATTTCGGCATTAAAGGCATACTCATGATTCCACTTGTCTCCATGGGTGAAGTATTAGGTGTAATCGCTGTTGTGAATCTTGAAAAAGCAGGGCACAACTATGAAGAAGTCGATTTACAGCTGGCACAATCCATCGCAGATGCTACTGCATCTACGTTATCCAATTTATTGTATATGGAAAAACAGGAATGTATCATTAATGAACGAACTGCAGAAATTCAAGTGAAAAACGATGAACTTGAAAAAGTTGTTACGGAAATACAATTACTTAGCAGAGAGAAAGAGTTGATCCTTAACTCAGCGGGTGAAGGAATTTTCGGATTGGATTTAAAGGGAAATATAACCTTTATTAATCCTGCAGGTGAAAGAATGTTAGGGTATACTAATAAAGGTGAGCTCATCGGTAAGTCATCAACCATAATCTTTAATGGAGAAGATAAACGGAACTTATTGACGTTAAGTGATCGTAAGTTGAATCATTACTACACAGATGAATATTTTTGCAGAAAAGACGAGACAAGCATTCCTGTTGAGTATGTCATTTCATTAATTCAAGAAGGGGAGCAGACGGTTGGGCATGTCGTTACGTTCCGGGACATTACTGAAAGAAAACGTATGGAAGAGGAAATAAAATACCATGCATACTACGATAGCTTAACGGACCTGCCGAATAGGATTCTATTGCAAGATAGACTTCATCAAGGATTGACTTACGCCCAATTGAATGGTGAGAGGGCAGCGCTTTTGTATTTGGATTTAGACCGATTCAAATACATTAATGATACACTTGGACATAGTTATGGAGATTTATTGCTTCGTGAAGTGGCCAATCGTATTAAGGCGTGTATGCCAAGAGGTGCAACATTATCACGACAAGGTGGGGATGAATTCACCGTCTTTCTGCCAACCGTGAAACGAGAAGAAGATGTCATGAGTGTCATCAATCTTGTCATCGATAGTTTTTCAAAACCATTTTTATTGAACGAGCATGAAGTGTACATTAAGACAAGTGTCGGTATCAGCTTGTATCCGGAACATGGGGAAACACCTGATATTCTCATCAAAAATGCAGATACCGCAATGTACAAAGCGAAAGAGATTTCAGGGAACAGTTACCATTTCTTTAGTGCAGAAATGGATACACGCTCATTTGAGAATGTGAAGTATGAAAATGCCCTTTACAAAGCTCTGGACAATGAAGAATTAGTGCTTTATTATCAGCCTCAAATTAACTATCATACGAAACAGGTAGTCGGTCTTGAAGCATTATTGCGATGGCATCATCCGACAGATGGCTTAGTACCACCGGATAAATTCATTCCATTGGCAGAAGAGACAGGGTTAATCGTTCCAATTGGGGAGTGGGTTTTAAAAGAAGCGTGTCAACAATTGAAAAAATGGCATGAGAAAGGCTATGGACATTTAAATATGGCCGTAAATTTATCCGTCAGACAATATGAGCAGGATAATTTGTTTTCCATTATTAAACATACGCTTGAAGAGGTTCAGTTATCTCCGCAGTGCTTACATCTCGAGTTGACAGAGAATCATATTATCAAAAATACGGATTTGACTTTGCAAACAATGAAGCAATTGAAAGAATTAGGTATTCAAATTGCAATTGATGATTTTGGTACGGGGTATTCATCGCTCGGTTATTTAAAGAATTTGCCCATTAATATGTTGAAAATTGATAAGTCGTTCATCCAAGATATGACAGTCGATGAAGCAGCCATTACCAAAACAATTATTATGCTTGCCCATAATCTTAAGTTGGATGTGATTGCTGAAGGGGTAGAAACGCAAGAACAAGCAGAGTTTTTATATGCGCAAAGTTGTCATTTAATGCAAGGGTATTATTTCAGCAAGCCACTTTGTGCGGAAGAAATCGAAACAAAGTATTTACACAAATAAGTTGCAAGGGGGAGTTCGTGTGAAAGCGGCACGTATGTTATTAGAATGTTTACAAGCAAATGGGGTCCAGTATGTATTTGGCATTCCAGCAGGATCGGTTAACGCGATTTTCAATGAACTGTACGATATGCCCGAAATTACACCAATTGTTTCAAAACATGAAGGGGCTGCGTCCTATATGGCTGCAGCTTATGCCAAGTATACAAACGGTTTGAGTGTAGCAATCGGTTGTAGTGGACCGGGAGCAACGAATCTAGTAACCGGTGCAGCGAATGCGATGCGCGAACATTTACCGGTTCTTTTCATAACGGGAGCGGTTCCTGTGAACACGCAAGGTTTGAATGCATCTCAAGAATTGGATGTTGCGCCAATCTTTGCGCCGGTTACAAAATATAGTGTATTGGTGAATGATGCCAATGAATTGCAAGATGAGTTGATGAAAGCGATGGAAATTGCACTGTCTGGCGTACCAGGACCTGTGCATATCGCAATACCAATCGACGTACAACATGAAATGATTGATGTGAAAAGTCATTCCTATATTGTAGCGAAACAGCAACATGTGCCCGATTCTGAAGGGATCGAACGTGTTGCAAAACAACTGGCTGAGCGGAATTCGGGAATCATATTCGTTGGACAAGGTGCAAGAAATTCAGTGAATGCTGTGATGGAGTTGGCTGAAATGCTGAATTGGCCGATTGTAACAACTCCTCAAGCGAAAGGCTATATCCCACAAAATCACTCACTTGTAAAAGGTGTTTTTGGATTTGCCGGTCATGCAAAAGCTTCGGAACTCATCGCTGAAGGTGAAGGCGATGTGTTGCTTGTTTTAGGTTCGAGCTTAGGCGAGACAGCGACGAATAATTACAATGGCAACTTAGCAAAAGACAGGTATGTCATTCAATTTGATTATGATGAAACAGTCTTTAACCGAAAGTACCCTGTTGACGAGCCTATGCTTGGCGACATCGATGTGTGCCTTCCGATGCTAGTAGAAAAATTAAAAGATTTAGGGTTTACTAGAAAAGCACACGAGCTAATTGAAGTAGACAATCTGTTAGAAAACCCGGATGAATTTAATACTAGGAACGTATTTGCCAAAATTCAAGCTGCTGTTCCAGCTTCAACAAGATATACCATTGATATTGGCGAATTCATGTCTTATGTCATTCATACTATGAAAGTGTACGATACTGATACGTATAACATCAATGTGCATTTCGGGGCTATGGGGACAGGAATTGGTTCCGCAATCGGCTCAAAGTTAGCGGATCCTGAAAGACCTGTCGTTTGTATTACGGGTGACGGTTGTTTCTTTATGCACGGCATGGAAATACTAACGGCTAAAGAATACAATCTACCAATCTTGTTTGTCGTCATGAATAATGCAAGACTCGGCATGGTGTACCATGGTCATTCATTGCAATTCAAGCGTACACATCCAACTTTTGAACAGGAAGCTGTAGACATTTCAGCAATGGCAGCAGCAATGAATATTCCGAGTGTCCGCGTGGAGAAACTTGAGGATCTCACCGAAGAGGTGTTACAGGACTTGATGAATAACAACGGCCCGGCACTATTGGAAGTGGCGTTAGTTGATCCGAACATTCCTCCGATGGGCGATCGCGTGAAATTTTTATCGTCTTTTGGAAAATAAGAAGTGCAAGATATTGAAAAGCATGAGGACAATTCGTCTTCATGCTTTTTTTTATGCTTCTTGATGATGGAGTGTTTATTCGTGAGAAACAAAGTCTTCCGGTCGAATAGGAAGTTCTGAATGCCCGCGGGAGTGAAAAACTCTGTCTGCCGGTCAAATAGAAGCGTTCTAAATGCCCGTGGGATCGAAAAACTCTGCCTACCGGTCAAATAGAAGTGTTCTAAATGCCCGCGGGAGTGAAAAACTCTGTCTGCCGGTCAAATAGAAGCGTTCTAAATGCCCGCAGGATCGCAAAACTCTGCCTACCGGTCAAATAGAAGTGTTCTAAATGCCCGCGGGAGTGAAAAACTCTGCCTGCCGGTCAAATAGAAGTGTTCTAAATGCCCGCGGGAGTGAAAAACTCTGTCTGCCGGTCAAATAGAAGCGTTCTAAATGCCCGCGGGAGTGAAAAACTCTGTCTACCGGTCAAATAGAAGTGTTCTGAATGCCCGCGGGAGAGCAAAACTCTGCCTGCCGGTCAAATAGAAGTGTTCTAAATGCCCGCAGGATCGCAAAACTCTGCCTACCGGTCAAATAGAAGTGTTCTAAATGCCCGCGGGAGTGAAAAACTCTGCCTGCCGGTCAAATAGAAGTATTCTAATTGCCTGGGGCATCGAAAACTAAATCACTAATTATGTTGCTAGTTTTAGTCTATTAATAAATAGTAGTTTAATAGATTTAGGTAAATGAAGGAATTCCCTTTTAGGCGATGAATGTCTACTATTAATCGATACAAGAAAGAATTGCGCGCATCGTTCTTCCTTTAAATGCGTCTTCAACCGCCTCTCCAGTAGGATTGCAGTAGTACATACCTTGAATATCCGAATTGTATTCGTAGCCGATTAAGGATAAATTCTGTTGCAGTTGTTCTGGTAACTCATTTAGTCCGGTTTGTTCAATATAATAGTCAGTTGGCAATACCCAAGCATCGATGTCGCCAATACCTGTATGTACGACAAATAAATCGCTTGCTTGTTGCACGATCCACTGTCCTTTTGAGTACAGTGAAATCTGTGTTTTTTCAAGTGAATCAATTGCATCCAAATTGATACCGAAAATGTTGTTAATGAGTAGTCGGATCTCCTGGCCAGTAAGCTGATTTTGTAATTCTTTTAAGTAGTTGTCGATTAGTCGTACATTAAATCCACACACATAGTCTGTTCGTAAATCTCTCTTTTTAGGCAGTACATATTTTGAGTCGATTTGAATTCCGAAAACCTCTTTGACACATTGACAAATCTGTTTGCCATCAATTGGTAACTCAAAAGTGCTGACGTATATGTCCATAATATTCACCTTTGACATGTCGTCTATCTTGGTGATTGTCCCGATTGCCCCTTGCTGCTCATGCACTTCTAGTTCTAAAACTTTTGCGACCGCTTCTACAACGTTTTGCGGATATTTATTTGTCTCGCTCTCTTTCAACAGTACCCCTCCTGTATCTAGTAGGAAAAATAGTATATTGTGACCGTTTGTGTATTTTGAATTCAGTCACTACTAGAATTATACAGGAAACTAGTTGTGTTTTGGATATATTTACTAATAAAATATACTTTCTCCTGTGGTGAGAGTTGTTTTGTGATCGAGTAGCTCGGTCTTTAATTAGCGCATTTCAAATTACCCCGAAGTTTATTATGACAAGGTTCAATAGCAATAGATGATGGCGAAAGACATTCACCTGAATAGCGATTCGCTCTATTAAGAAACACTTCACTATTGAAATCGTCTTGTGAAATAAAACAAAAAAGCCTTTGAAACCCTAGTAATAAGGGATTCAAAGGCTTTTTCTAGTTCACTTTGCAAAGTGAATTTATTAACGAGAGTAGAACTCAACGATAAGAGCTTCGTTGATTTCAGCAGCTAGTTCGCTACGCTCAGGCATACGTACGAATGTGCCGACTTTTGTGTCTGCATTGAAAGTAACGTATTCAGGTACGTAGTTGTTCACTTCGATTGCTTCGTTAACAGCTGTAAGGTTTTGAGATTTTTCACGAAGAGAGATCTCTTGACCTGGTTTTACGCTGTAAGAAGGAATGTCAACGCGTTTTCCATCAACTAAGATGTGACCGTGGTTAACAAGTTGGCGAGCTGCACGACGTGTGCGAGCAAGACCCATACGGTATACTAGGTTGTCAAGGCGAGTTTCAAGAAGGATCATGAAGTTTTCACCGTGCTTACCTGGCATTTTACCAGCTTTGTTGAACACAGTTTTGAATTGACGTTCGTTTACACCGAACATGAAACGAAGTTTTTGTTTTTCTTGTAATTGGATTCCGTATTCGGAAAGTTTTTTACGTTGTGTAGGACCGTGTTGTCCTGGTGCGTAAGGGCGTTTTTCGATTTCTTTTCCTGTACCGCTTAGCGAAACGCCAAGACGACGGGAAAGTTTCCAAGATGGACCTGTATAACGAGCCATGAAAGACTCCTCCTCTGTATTGGTTTTATTTTGTTGTAAAATAAGAACCAGATGTATTCAATTCTTGCGCCATTCCATTATCTTGCACCTTCGCCTCAGCAGCCTCAAGGTTACGCGATGCACCTTTTTGAAAAGGAATGAACTGGTCAACATGAATCATACAACTGCTGCAACTATTTTACACAAGCTTTATCATAACAATTCACATGAATGGAGTCAAGCACTAATCGTTTTAGGGCTAAAGAAGATAAATGAATAGTCCTATACAAAACACTGTTAAAAATAGGTTTTATGCATTAGAATAGTAAGAAAGATATTTAGTAGTGGAACGGGACAAATGGGGTGACAGGATGGATAATCAAGAATTACTAGTTTTTGAAATGAAATCGGCTATTTTTAATTTATTTTCCAAAAGGAATAGTAAACGCCCGTTGGAAGAAAACTTAACAAATTTTAAATTAATTTTCATGAATTTGTTTGATATAGAATTTGCGGATATATTGTTATACGACAATAACCGATATATACCGATTGTCAAGGAAGGCAAAACGCTAGAACGTTCTTGGAAAAGTGGCGAACCTCAAGTGAAAATTGAGCACCCGCTTTTGCTTGCATCGTTCATCTCTACTGTCGAGAGCAATGGATACGAATTTGCAGACGATTCCTTAATTATACGAGATGATCACCAATCTCCGCTAGGCGCACTGCTATTTAAAGCGTCAGAAAAATGGCATGATTTTGCGGCGACGCCCTATTTGAAGGACTTGAAAACTGTTTTTGGAACATATCTAGATCAAAGCATACGGATGTATCAAATTACTGAAAAAGAGATGACGTATAGACGACTTTTTGAAATTGCTGAGTTATTCAACTCTACAATGGAAAGTGCTGTCATTTTGAATGGTATGATGGAAGCGATTCAGGACTCTTTCCCACTCTTTGATGTGCAACTTTTACTGTCGCAAGAACAAAAGGGGACAATGAAAACCTATCGATTGTTTGACTATCTAAACGAACGAGCATCCGCTGTCGATGCGTTTTTATCGGGAGATTTGACGATTGAGAATGTGAAGGATCAAAGTGTCAGTCTAGTGAATGCTCCGATTCGTGGTAGACAAGGGATCTATGGCGTTGTACAAATTTCAGCACCCAATGATGCAGAATTCACAGAGACAGAAAAAGGTTTTGTTCGGATGATTACGAACGCAGCAGGGACTGCCCTTGAAAACGCAAGTTTATATGAGCAATCGCATCGACTGGTCAATGATTTGCAATTGGTGAATGAAGCGTCTAGGAAATTAAATAGTAATTTGGATCTTGTAGAGATGATTGCCTATCTAAAAGGCCAATTTATTACTGCTTTTCAGCCAACTGAGATTGCGTTTGTCCTACGGGATGATAGTGGAAATTGGAATATATCAGCTAGCAGTACGGATTTTTTTACAAAAGAAGTAGCGAAACAATACATTGAGATGGTAGTGCAACGGTTATCGAGTGGTGAAGAAGCAATATTTGATCCAAATGCGCCACAATCGTCTACAACAAATATTGTATTTAAATCACAAGTGGCACTTCCTATCATCGACCGTGATGAGATGATCGGCTTTGTCATCCTGCTGCATGAAGAGGAATACTTTTTCTCATTTGATAGCTTCAAATTAATGCGTTCGTTGATTAGCCATTCCTCGTTAGCCATTTCGAATATCTTATTGCGAGACCAATTGCAAGAATTAGTGAATAAAGATAATCTTACAAAGCTCTATACCCGAAGATATTTGGACAATGAAGTAGCGACTACCATTAATAATAAAGGAGAAGACTGTGTGTTTTTATTAATGGATGTCGATGATTTTAAACAAGTGAACGATACGTACGGCCATACGACAGGTGACGATGTACTTCAACAGATTTCAACCTATATACTTACAGCGATAGATGGATTAGGAATCGCATGTCGGTGGGGTGGAGAGGAAATTGCCATCTTCCTTCCGTCGGCAAGTGTGCACGATGGAGTCCAATTTGCGCAAATGCTAGTGAGCTATATACCGACAGTCACAACTCCTCAAGTGACCGTATCGATTGGGATGTCCACCTGGTCAAGTAAAGAGGGAAAATCATATAACGAACTGTTTCAATCGAGTGACAAAGCACTTTATTATGCCAAAAATAATGGAAAAAACCAATTTGTCATGGAAGGAGTGGCTTCAGCAAAGTAATGTTGCTGAAGTTGCTCTTTTTCTTTTAGAAGAAACAAGGTAAAATGAAAACAGGAAATGTAAGTGCTTACAAAACGGGAGAGGTGGTCGTGAAATGAAAAGGAATAATCTTCATCAAGATACGATTGTCATTCATGAAGGGTATGAGGATGCGCAACATCATGGAAGTTTAGCTGTCCCATTATACCAAACTTCGACTTTTTCATTTGACAATGCATTACAAGGAGAACGAAGATTTGCAGGTGAAGAAGCGGGAAACATTTACTCAAGACTTGGGAATCCAACGGTAAGTGTGCTAGAAGAAAGAATGACTGCTTTAGAAAATGGCGAAGGCGCACTCGCATTTGGATCTGGCATGGCGGCTGTTAGCTCCATACTTGTACATTTATCAAAAGCGGGAGATCATATTCTTTGCTCTAGAGGAATCTACGGCTGCACGTTTGGTCTACTCGGTATCATGAAAGAAAAATATGGTATTACACATAACCTAATTGCAATGAATACGGAGGAAGCGATTGAACAAGCCATTACACCAAAAACGGTTTGTATCTACGTGGAAACCCCTATTAACCCAACAATGGAGCTGGTAGATTTGCACGCAGTTGTGAAGGTTGCGAACAGGCATGGTTTACGTGTTGTCGTCGATAACACATTTACTTCGCCTTACTTGCAAAACCCACTAACCATCGGAGCAGATTTTGTATTGCACAGTGCCACGAAATATATAAACGGCCATGGGGATGTCATTGCTGGAATTCTGGTAGGGAAAGATCGGGAAGAAATGGAGAAAATCCGTTTGACGGTCCAAAAAGATTTTGGTGCAATCATGTCACCATTTGATGCATGGCTCCTACTGCGCGGGCTTAAGACATTGCCAATTCGGATGGAGAGGCACACGGCGAATGCAGAGAAACTGTTGGCCTATTTGCAATCGCAAAAACTTGTAGAGTCCATTTATTATCCATATGATATGAATAACCCACAATTTTCAATCGCACAGCGTCAAATGCGTGCTGGGGGTGGTCTCATTTCATTTACCGTACAAGGTGGTAAACAAGGTGCACAAACGTTCATGGATGCTTTAGAGTTAATTAAAATCGCAGTCAGCTTAGGAGATGCAGAGACACTCATTCAACACCCTGCAACGATGACCCATTCTGCAGTACCAGAACAGGAACGTTTAGAAATGGGGATTACAGATTCTTTACTGCGTTTATCGGTAGGGTTAGAGCATGCAGATGATCTTATTGCAGACCTGGATGCTGCGTTCACAACGCTGCATCAGAAATTAGTCGCACATTGAACAGTAAGTGATATACTTGGTGCATAAAAAAAGCGTGAGAGCAATGACGAATTTTGTCAACGCTCTCACGCTCTTTTTGACTATCCTTTAGCGCTTAAAGGAATTTAACTAACACGTCTGTAAACTTTTCCAATCCAACTCGGTCTTCCTCAGTAAATCGGTTGACTTCAGGACTATCAATATCAAGAACGCCAATTAACTGACCTTCTTTCACAATCGGCACGACAATTTCTGACCTGGAGGCAGCGTCACAGGCAATATGGCCAGGGAACTGATGGACATCCGCTACAATGATCGTTTCTTGCTTCAGTGCAGAAGTTCCACAGACGCCTTTCCCGAATGGAATGCGAATACATGCTGGCAGTCCTTGAAAGGGGCCAAGGACTAATTCTTTATTATTATCATTTAGATAGAATCCGACCCAATTGATGCGGTCGAAAAATTGATTGAGCAGCGCAGACGCATTGCTTAAGTTAGCATAGCGATTAGTTTCTCCAGTTAGCAAAGCATCAAGTTGAAAAGTCAGTTGTTCATATTTTTCTTTCGGGTCAGCTGAATAGCTTGTTGAAGTGAACATGTTGCACCTCCAAAAATTAGTACGTTCATTATAAGGTGTGGACAAGTATTCTACAAATTTCGTGCATGTTTTCTACATAATTCAACGTTTTCTCTATAAATCCGTCGTTTTCAGTATGAAAATACTTTAAACATGTTATTATATAAGATAATATTATTTTAACAGAGAATAGATGAGTGACTTCGGAATAGGGGGATCACAATGATGAAATATTTCATCATTCCAATTATTATAGTACTTATACTTGTAACCATCGCCTTTTTGTTTAGGCGTAAACATATTCGAGAAATTGGTAGATTAGAACACGAGAAGCTCCAAATTCAAAACAAGCCGATTTTTGAAGAGATGATGAAAGTTAAACAATTGAATATGACTGGAGAAACCGAGGAGAAATTTGAGCGGTGGCGCAATGAATGGACGGAAGTTATTGACGTCTTTATGCCTGAAATCGATTCTATGTTATTTGACGCAGAAGATATGATTGATCGTTTTAGATTCAAAAAAGCGACTGCTGCTGAGAAAGTAATTCAAGAAAAAATCCGTCACTGTGATAAACGTAAAAATGCCATATTAGATGAATTAAATGAGCTGATTGGTAGCGAAGAAAAGAACCGAATTGAAATTGAAAAGTTACGGGAACAATACCGTTTGGCAAGAAAGACAGTTTTAGCTCACCAACATGCTTTTGGCATGACGGTCAAGCCGTTGGAGAAAGAATTAGAAGCATTTATGCCGAAGTTTGAAGAGTATGATGAATTGACTGCGAATGGAAATTACTTGCTTGCGCGTGAAATAGTCATTACACTCGCTGCAAAAGGTGATCAATTGTCTAAACTGATTCAAGAAATTCCTTCTTTATTAACGGATCTTCAAAACAAAATCCCCGCGTCTATTCGTGAATTGCGTTATGGAAGTAGGGAGATGGAAGAACAAGGATATAATCTGCATCACCTTGAAATTACACGGAAACTTCAGGACATTGAAGTCTCAATTGAAGCGCAGATGAACCGGCTTGTAGAACTTGAAATTGACACTGTTCAACAACAAGTTACGGAAATGCTTGATATCATCGAGTCATGTTACGATGCTTTAGAAAACGAAGTGAACGCAAGACATTATGTGGAATTGAATTTCGATACGCTGGAAACGGCCCTTGAACAAATTACAAAGTTGACGAGAGAAACTTCTGATGAAGCAGCTTATGTCCAACAAAGTTATCGCTTGGATGAAAAAGAAGCGAAATTACCTGAAATTAGCAGTAAAAAACTCGAGTCTTTGCAAAAGAAATATGACACATTAAAAATACTCGTTGCAGAAGAGGAATCTGCATACTCCGCTTTGCAACTGGAACTTGCGCAAATTACCGAGGAGCTTGAACTCATTGCTATGGAACAGGAAAGTTTAGCAAGTCGTATGAAAAATCTTCGCATTGATGAAAACAATGTGAGGAAAAGACTTGAGACACTCACGAGGGAATTGCAAAGTGTTGATCGCAAGCTGCATCGAGGAAATATTCCTGGCATTCCGGATGATATGGATGCACGATTAGAAGAAGCTGAAGAGCAGTTGTATTTAGTCAGTCAAAGTTTACAGGAAGTTCCGTTAAATATGGCAGTAGCAGAAAATTATCTTACAAACGCTGAACGTGTTGTCCATGAAGTGAAAGGAAAAGTGGAAGAGTTGTTAGAAAACGTCATGCTGATTGAAAGGATTATTCAATACGGTAATCGATACCGTGTGTCCAATCCTGAAATGAATGAACGTTTACTAATGGCAGAAGAATCGTTCCGACAATTCCGATATGCAAAAGCGTTGGAAGAAGCCGCGACTGCAGTAGAAGCGGTTGAACCAGGTGCAATGAAGCGAATTGAGGAAATGTTAAAAGAGCATGCATAACGAATGAATAGATATAGCCACCGGCATAATGAGTGCAGGTGGCTTTATCGTGTGAATTTACAAATTGTCAAGCAAATTCATTAATTTAAATGGAATAGAGTGACCCAAACACTGCACCAAGAGAAGTGGAAAGGAAAATACGAATGATTTATTTAGATAATAGCTCGACCACGCAACCGGATAATGCTGTACTGGAGTCTTTTATTGCTGCAAACTTGGAGTATTATGCGAATCCTGCTTCCTTACATAGAATGGGAAGAGAGACTGACGTGCTACTACGAAGAGCGAAAGAACAAA
The DNA here is from genome assembly GCF_041414805.1 of Sporosarcina sp. OR05. NCBI lineage: Bacteria > Bacillati > Bacillota > Bacilli > Caryophanales > Caryophanaceae > Sporosarcina > Sporosarcina sp. OR05. The sequence continues at coordinate 435,208 of NZ_JANKJL010000001.1, forward strand.
TGTTGCAACTTGTCGATAATCGAGAAGGGGAAGTAGTGATTACTTCAGGTGGAACCGAATCTAATAATTTGGCGCTTATCGGATTTGCTATGGCTTATCGCTCCAGAGGAAAACATGTAATTACGACGAAGATTGAACATCCGTCTGTTTTACTCGCTTGTAAGCACTTGGAAACACTTGGCTTTGAAGTCGATTATTTATCGGTAGATGAGCAAGGTGTCATTTCAATAGATGAGTTAGATGAAAAACTTCGCAAAGATACAATTCTTGTCAGCATTATGCATGTCAACAATGAACTTGGCTCCATTCAGCCACTTGCTGCTTGTGCTGAACTCATTCATAAAAAGAGTAGAGCCGTTTTTCATTCTGATTGTGTGCAAAGTATAGGTAAACTGCCAGTTAACATGCAACATCTTGGGGTAGATGCAATTACCGTCTCCGCACATAAATTTAATGGGTTGAAAAATACGGGTGCGTTATTTTTGAAAAAAGGGATTAAACCTCAAGCCATCATGCATGGTGGTGGTCAAGAAAATGGTTTGAGGAGCGGGACAGTTTCGGTTCCGAATGCTGTCGCATTGGCGAAAGCGTTAAGGCTCAGTGTAGTTGAAAAAGAGAGAGCGGATTATCGAACGTGGCGGAATCGAGTGTTAGAAACATGCACGAAGTATGAAAATATTCAAGTGCTCTGTCCAGAGAATAGTGCACCGCATATCGTATCCTTGGCTTTCCGCGGCATTAAAGGTGAAGTTGCTGTAAACTATTTTCAAGAAAATGGATTAATTGTCTCTACATCTAGCGCATGTTCTTCGAAAAATGGTCAAGCTGGTCATGTAATTGAAGCGATTGGTCTACACAACCGTTTTAAAAACGGGGTAGTGCGAATCAGTTTTGGGAACACTACGACTGATGAGCATATCGAACAATTAGTTAGTGTCATTGAGCGCTTTATTGACGTTATTGAGAAAGGGATGTAATAAATGGATTGGAACGAAATATTAATACGTTATGGTGAGATTTCATTAAAAGGAAGGAACCGTAATCAATTTGTCCGGAAGTTGAGATCCAATATAAAAAATGCATTACGAGATATAGGCTCAATCCAAATTCGAGCTGAACGTGATCGAATGTTTTTGCAAACTGAAAAGCAAGAAGAAATGAAAGAAGTAATCGAGCGTCTTCCGTCTATCTTTGGTATTCAATCTTTCAGTCCAGTTGCTCAATGTGAAGCTACCTTAGAAAGTATTAAGCAAAAAGCAATTGAAGTTATCGGGTCTGGTGAAACTGTAGGATGTACGTTTAAAGTGGAAATAAAACGTGCAGACAAAAGTTTTCCTTATGTAACAAGTGAATTGCAACAAGAAATCGGCGGACATGTCCTTCGCCATTTTCCTGAGTTGGTCGTTCAAATGAAAAAGCCCGATATTCTTTTACTTGTTGACATCCGTGAGGAAGGCGCATTTCTGACAGCTAAAGTATATAAAGGTGCTGGTGGCATGCCTGTAGGTTCGAATGGTCATTCGTTGCTCATGTTATCAGGTGGAATTGACAGCCCGGTTGCAGGCTATTTAATGATGAAGCGTGGCGTATCAATTGATGCCATCCATTTTGCGAGTCCGCCGTACACAAGTGAGTTAGCGCAGCGAAAAGTGATGGATCTCGCCGAAAAATTATGTTCTTTTGGTGCATCCGTGAGGTTACATGTCATTCCTTTTACTGAATTGCAGCAAGCTGTTGTCCAACAAGTTCCAGACAACTTATCGATGACGACAACACGACGTATGATGATGCAAGTCGCAGATCGTGTGAGAGCAGAGATCGGTGCAATGGCCATTATTACGGGGGAAAGTCTTGGACAAGTTGCGAGCCAAACATTAGAAAGCTTGACAGCTATAAATGAAGTAACGTCAACACCGATTCTACGACCGTTAGTCGCAATGGATAAGCTCGAAATCATTGACATCGCTCAACGAATTGATACGTATGATATTTCGATTAGACCTTATGAGGACTGCTGTACGATTTTTACACCATCTAACCCTAAAACGAAACCGAAAATTGAGAAGGTAAATCGTTTTGAGAGCTACTTTGACTTTGAGCCGCTTATTCAACAAGCTGTAAATGAACGTACAGTAATTGAAGCAGCCGAGTTGCGCGTAAAAGAAGAAGGATTTATGAACTTGTTGTAAGTTGGTAACAATTACCGTTTAAACCTCCTGTATGATTTTTCGGATACAGTCCATTCTATAGTCACAAGGAGGTGACAACGACATGGCTAACAACAACAACAGCTCAAACCAACTCCTCGTTCCAGGAGTACAACAAGCTCTTGACCAAATGAAGTACGAAATCGCACAGGAATTTGGTGTACAACTTGGACCTGATGCATCATCGCGTGCCAACGGATCCGTCGGCGGAGAAATCACTAAGCGATTAGTGCGTCAAGCTCAACAACAAATGAACGGTTACCAAAAATAACAAAAATGTAAAGAGGAGCTGTCCCGAATTTATTCGGGGCAGTTTTTCTGTTTAAGCGACATAAATTCTTTCTAGTATGTCCAACAATCATGTCACTTATACTTCTATTACGTTAGAAAAATGAATATGTTTTGAAATTTCCGCTTTAGCTTTGTATAATGAATGAAAAGTCGAAAAGGGGCGATCATTATGAAGCGTGAACAACTACTTGCACCAGCTAACTATAATTTAGTATCTGAATTCGAAAAGTACAAAGATACAAACAAAAATGCATTAATTTATGTGGATGAAAAGGAGCAAGAAAGAACGATTACATACGAGGAATTGTTAGCTTCAGCAAACAAAGTGGCAAATGTACTAACGGATAGCGGCTTGCAAAAAGGGGATGTCATACTCATCATGGTCCCACGCCTCCTTGAAGCCTACAGCACATATATCGGTGCCATTAAAGCGGGGATTATTGTCATTCCGAGTTCTGAAATGCTTCGGGCTTCAGATATTGAATATCGACTAGCGCACAGTGGTGCAAAAGCGATTGTGGCATATGAGTCATATATGGAACAGCTTGAGGCAGTGGATTCAATTGAAGATGTCCAATTGTTTGTCATCGGTCAAGCGAAAGCTGGCCAAAAATCACTAACGCAGTTAATGGAAACGGCTTCGACAGACTTCAATACCGTTGAAACAAAAAGTTCCGATATGGCGTTTTTATCGTACACATCCGGAACAACGGGTAAGCCGAAAGGTGTAGTCCATACACATGCATGGGCGTATGCACATTTGCGGACTGCTGCACCAAACTGGCTTGGCATTCAAAATGATGATATTGTCTGGGCGACAGCAGCACCGGGGTGGCAAAAATGGATTTGGTCCCCTTTCCTATCTGTGCTCGGCAGTGGAGCGACAGGACTTGTCTATAATGGAAAGTTTAAAGTGCAGACATATTTGCAGTTGATAAAGAAGTATGCAGTTAATGTGTTATGTTGCACACCGACTGAATATCGATTCATGGCAAAAGCTGAAGACCTTCAGAATTATGATCTTTCTTCCATTAGAAGTGCGGTATCGGCAGGAGAGCCGCTAAATCGTGAAGTCATTGATATCTTTGAGAAAACATTTAACTTCAGCGTCCGCGATGGATATGGACAAACTGAAAATACGTTGCTCGTCGGTACAATGCTTGGTATGGAAGCAAGACCAGGGTCCATGGGGAAACCGACACCAGGAAACAAAGTTGATATTGTGGATGATGAAGGAAATCCAGTCCGACCTGGTGAAGTGGGTGACATTGCAGTACACGTTTCTACACCTGCTTTGTTTAAAGAATATTTACATGATCCTGAGCGGACGAAGATGCAATTTAGAGGAGAGTATTATATAACGGGCGATCGAGCGAAATTGGATGAAGATGGCTACTTCTGGTTTGAGGGACGTGGTGATGATATCATCATTAGTTCAGGTTACACAATTGGACCATTTGAAGTGGAAGATGCGTTAACTAAACATCCAGCGATACGCGAATGTGCAGTTGTCGGGAGCCCTGATGAAGTGCGAGGGACTATCGTTAAAGCGTTCGTTGTGTTGCGTGATCCATCAATTCAGCAAGACGATCACCTCGTTAAAGAGTTACAAGAACATGTGAAACAATTGACCGCACCTTATAAGTATCCCCGGAAAATTGAGTTTGTAGAAGAGTTACCGAAGACTGCGTCTGGAAAGATTATGCGTGTTGAACTTCGCAAACTTGAACAAGCGAAAGAAACGGCAAAATAGTTCTGTTTGAAGTAAATTAAAGAGAAGCGAAGTTGATTCCGATCACTTTCGCTTTTCTTTTTTGTTAGAGGCAAGAGAATCAGACAGAGTAAAATATGTGTGGTAAGGAATTTGCTGTTTGGTAAAGGGATTCGCGTCTAAGTTGTAATGTATTGAAAGATAAGTTCTCTTTATATACTCATTCTCGCGACAATTATTGGTGGAAGATGGTTTGTATCGCGCATTATGGGGTTTGACAAATTGACGGTTTTGTTGGGTGGCGGTTATGCTGTGTTTGGTGCGAATATGCTGGGTTTGTAACGAATATGCCGCGTTTGAGTAGAATATGCGGCGTTTGGCGGAAATATGCTTTGTTATAGAGGATCGAGGTGTTCACGTAGAATACATAGGTATGTGGAAAACCTCTTAGAACTCCTTTACGGAATGAAATGGAAGGTCTATAATTGGACTATTCTTTTTTGGTGTAAAGGGGGTTTTTTGATGCAGACGGATAAAGGTGGAGTTTTGTTTGTCGTGGGTTCTTTTTTACTGTGGGGATTCATGCCGATTTATTGGAAACATCTGGAGCACGTTGCGAGCGAAGAAATATTGTCAGGTAGAGTTGTTTGGGCATTCGTTTCCACTTTTCTTGCGGTCTTGTTGATGAAGAATGGTAAGCAATTGTGGTCGGATGTGAAAGAGTTATGGTCGAAGCAAAAGCAATTTTGGAGTTTATTTTTGGCGGCTGTTTTAGTGACAGGCAATTGGTTTATTTACATATGGGCAGTTAATCATGATTTTATTGTCCAAACAAGTCTAGGATATTACATAAACCCTCTCGTTTCGGTATTGCTCGGTCTGTTTTTCTTGAAAGAAAAATTATCTACTGCCCAAATGATTGCATTTTTGTTAGCCGTTATCGGTGTCGTGCTTTTGACGATTTCTTATGGGTCAATTCCTTGGATCGCTTTAAGTTTAGCGTTAACTTTTGCGTTTTATGGTTTCATTAAGAAAAACATTCAGTTGGATGCGTTGAGAGGTTTAGCGATTGAGACGGCTTTCATTGTGCCGGTTGCTGCTGGCTATTATTTCTTCATTTTTGCAAAAGGGCAAGTTGCTTTTTTGCATGGCGATTTTAAGACAGATCTGTTACTTATCGGTACAGGTATTGCAACTGCACTACCACTTCTTCTGTATGCGAAAGGGATTCAAAAAATCCCTTTATACATGGCGGGTTTCATTCAATACATTGCACCGACGATGATGTTGTTTATTGGTGTTGTGATTTATAACGAGTCGTTTGGGAAAATGGAATTGTTATCTTTCTCAATCATTTGGGCAGGCTTGATTTTGTTTACTGTTTCCAAAGTGTATGAATCGGTTGTTACGAAAAGAAGTGTGCAATAACCGTTGTTTCCAGTAAAAAAGCATGGTTTCTTTTTAGAAATAATGAAACATTTTATCTCGGTTATTCGTATACAGTGTTGGAAAGAGAGAAGGAGGTATACAAAATGGCAATGAAACGATGGATTGCAATCATCGTAGCAACCGTGCTTATCTTTATATCGATAGGCATTAATGCACTTTCGTACATATTTACGAGAGATTTTAATTCGATATTTGAAGAAATGACAGCAAGTGGTGTTGGCTATAGCGAATCAGTAATTGAGCCTGGTGTGGGGATGGATCGTATTGCTGTCTTGTCGTTGGACGGTGTCATCCAAGATGTTCAAGCAAGTTCGTTTTTAGGAACAGTCGGGTATAATCACCAAGCCTTTATGTCACAATTACAAGATGTTTTGGACGATCCAACTGTCAAAGGTGTTGTATTAGCTGTAAATACACCAGGTGGTGGTGTGCTGGAGTCTGCTGACATTTATGATGCCATTCGAGCAATTCAACTGGAAAAGGAAATCCCGATTTACATATCAATGGGAGGGATGGCAGCGTCAGGCGGTTATTACATTGCAGCACCTGCGGAAAAGATTTTCGTTCATCCTGAAACCATCACAGGTTCAATTGGCGTAATCATGGAAAGTGTCAATTTTTCGAAACTGGCTGAAGAAATCGGTATTGATTTTAACACAATTAAGTCAGGACCTTATAAAGACATGATGAGCGGCTCTCGTGAAATGACGAAAGAAGAACGAGCAATGCTCCAAGAAATGATTGATGACTCATATAATCGATTTGTCGATATCGTAGCGGAAGGCAGACAAATGTCTGTCGAAGAAGTGAAAAAGGTTGCAGATGGCCGAATTATGAACGGCAGGCAAGCAATTGAAGCCGGTTTGGCTGATGAGTTTGGTAAAACCGGAGATGTCATTGATGCATTGAAAGCAGATTATGAACTGGAAAATGCAACGGTGTTTGAATATGCCACACTCGACAATTTCAGTTCGCTATTTAGTATGAAAGTGCAAAGTCTTTTCGGTAGAAATGTTGAAGCGGAGCTCATCGGAAAAATCCTAACAGATTATCAAGCGCCGCGAATGATGTATTTATACGGTGAAAGATAAGGGGGGATCGCATTGGCAGATTCATTTGAAGAGAATCAAGAACGGATGAATGTGGAAGCAGCTAGCCATTCCCCTGTGTTTGAAATTGTTCAAACGGAACGCTTTCGGAAACAATATGCAGGTTTTTGGACGCGCTTTTGGGCATATGTCATTGATTTGCTCATTGTGTCGGCTATTAGTGGGATAATCATTAAGCCCATTTTTAGAGTTGTTGATGCAACAATTTCAAATCCACCATTTTTGTTATTTAGCCCATATAAAATCATTGTGCTCGTTTTGTTCCTTGCTTATTTTACAGTAATGACGAAAATATTCAGTCAAACAATTGGAAAGATGATCATTGGCATTAAAGTAGTTCGAAAAGATGGTGAGAAGTTGACGTGGGGTACGGTTTTATTTAGAGAAGGAATCGGACGGTTTATCTCTAAGTTGCTTTTGCTCCCTTATTTGCTTGTCATCTTCATGCCGAAAAAAGAAGCACTGCATGATCTGTTCGCTGATACAATTGTCATTCACGAGCAATCCTATGAAAAAGAAGTGATTGAAGTGAGACAATTACGTGAGGGTGAACAGTTGCAAGGCAGAACGATTGTCTAGTAAAATGAACAGAAATGAAAAGGAGGCGTCGTAATGGCTAATGTTACATTCAATCAGGAGCCTGTTACATTGCTAGGCACAGCGTTAAAAGCAGGGGACAAAGCTCCTGATTTTACTGTGCTTACAACGAATATGAAACCTGTTACGTTAAACGATTCAAAAGGGAAAGTACGCTTAATCAGTGTTGTACCTTCCATTGATACAGGAGTTTGTTCTCAACAAACACGCACTTTTAGTGAACAAGCGACTTCACTTGGTGAGGACGTAGAAGTCTTAACTATTTCTGTAGACCTTCCTTTTGCGCAAGCGAGATGGGGAGCGACAGAATGCATTAAGAATGTGCAAACTTTATCTGATCATAGAGATTTGTCTTTCGGAGAAGCTTATGGAGTAGTGATGAAAGAATTACGCCTATTAGCTCGGTCGATTTTTGTCATTGATAAAGATGACACGATTGCGTATGTCGAGTATGTAAGTGAAGTTACCAATCACCCGGACTACGACAAAGCATTAGAAGCGGTAAGAAATCTAATAGCATAATATGCTGTCAGTAGCCCACTCGGAAAACGGGTGGGCTTTTCTAACCTTGCTAAGAATTGAAGGTGCAGGGAAAAAATGTTGAGTAAGGTAGAGGAGTAACCATGGCGACAAACACAGAACAAATTTTCACATTTATTGATGCATATGCTGCAAACGATCAAGATGGAATCTATTTAGAGGCTGTCATTCAAGCTTGTAATGAATGGTTGTCCGGCGAAGCAGAGCCGGATGTTTCGGATAGTGTAACAAAAGAAGATATTCGAAGAGGTATCCAACTTGCTGTCTTAAAAGGTATGAAACAGCAAGTGCAACCGAATCATCAAATGACACCGGATGCAATTGGGATGCTTATTGGCCATCTGGCTACAAAGCTTATGCAAGCAAAAGATGAAGTGCAAGTTTTGGATCCTGCAGCTGGGACAGGGAATCTCTTATTCACTGTCATGAACGCGTTTGGACAAAAGGCATCTGCTTCATCTGTTGAGATTGATGAATTGCTTGTCCGATTAGCTGCCGTTTCTGCAGATTTGATTGAACAACCTGTACAGTTCTTCGTACAAGATGCATTACGCCCATTATTAATCGATCCAGTGGACCTTGTCATTTGCGACTTGCCGGTAGGCTATTATCCAGACGATGACAATGGATTGAACTTTGAAATGATGCCGGCTGAAGGTCATGCCTATGCACATCATCTTTTTATCGAACAATCAATGAAACACTTAAAAGAAGGCGGTTATGGGATTTTTCTTGCACCTGCAACACTATTTGAATCAGACCAAGCATCAATCTTCCATCAATATGTGAAGAAAAATGTACGGATCCGTGCAGTCCTACAGTTGCCAGAGTCGTTGTTTAAAAATCGTGCTCATGAGAAGAGTATTCTTATTCTACAAAAGCCAACCGAAAATATGAAAGTGACACCTGATGTATTGCTTTCAAAAGTACCAAATATGTCTAACAAGCAAGCCATGTCGTCTTTCTTACAAAAAGTTGATGAATGGGCAAATGACATGTAAAGATGTATGAAAAAAGGCAACCCCAGCATTCTGGAGTTGCCTTTTATAATTGATAAATTATACTTCATCTTCAGGAGTACGAACGACTAATACATCGCAAGTTGCTGATCGTACAATATTTTCAGATACACTGCCGATGAGGAAGCGTTCAACAGTATTCAAACCAGTAGCTCCACAAATAATAAGATCCGCTACAAGTCTTTTGGAGAGGTCACGAGAAATCATTGTTTTCGGGGAACCATATTCAACGAGAATATTCACTTTCTCTAAACCTGTTGCTTCTGCTTCTTGCTTATATTCTGTCAGTAACTCTTCCGCATATTTGTGCGCGCGTTCTGCAATTGATCGATCATAAGCTTCGACAGCAGCGTATGAGCGTGTATCAATGATGTTGACAAGATTCAACACTGCATTGTTTCGCTTAGCAATTCCTACTGCTTTTTTAAATGCCCATTTGGATTCTTTAGACCCGTCGACGGCTACAATAATTTGTTCATATTTTAATACCAAGATTACCACTCCATTTCAGTGAGATTGGTCTTTCTATATACTATCTTCTAGTTAATGTTCAAATCTCCTGCTATCAAATAAAAAACCTTCAAAAAAACTTATTGAATTTGACGAAAATGTTACAACGCCACGGAAATTGTCGAGTGAGTAAGTAGAAAATTTCAATATAGTAAAAATTAAAGTTACATAATGTAAATAATTGAAGCAAATCTCTCATATATCTGATAGAATTGGACTGTACGTTGGTCAAATCGAATACTATTCGAAGCAATCAACCAATTTTCATTTATTTAGGAGGATCAGTTATGCGTATTGGGGTTCCAAAAGAAGTGAAGAATAATGAAAATCGAGTGGCGATGACACCAGCAGGTGCTTTTAACTTGAAGTCAGCTGGTCATGAAGTCCTTATCGAAACAGGCGCAGGATTAGGGTCAAGTTTCACAGATGAGGATTATGTTGCAGCAGGTGCGAAAATTGTCAGAACAGCGAAAGAAGCATGGGATGCCGACATGGTCATGAAAGTGAAAGAACCACTTGCGTCTGAGTTTGGATACTTCAGAGAAGGGCTAATTCTTTTCACATACTTACATCTAGCGCCAGAGTTGGAATTGACAAAAGCGATGCTTGATAACAAAGTTGTGGGAATTGCTTATGAAACTGTCCAAGTGAACAACACACTTCCATTGTTAGCTCCAATGAGTGAAGTTGCTGGCCGTATGGCAACACAAATTGGTGCACAGTACCTTGAGAAAATCCATGGTGGTAAAGGAATTCTTCTTTCAGGCGTTCCAGGGGTATCTCGTGGGAAAGTTACAATTATCGGTGGCGGACAAGCAGGAACAAATGCTGCGAAGATTGCGATTGGTATGGGAGCAAAAGTAACTGTGCTTGATCTTTCGGTTGATCGTCTTCGTCAGTTGGATGAAATGTTTGGAAACGATGTGCAGACGCTCGTTTCAAATCCATTCAACATTGCTGAGTCGGTAAAAGAATCGGATCTTGTCATCGGATGTGTATTGATTCCAGGTGCAAAAGCGCCGAAACTGGTCTCTGAAGAAATGGTGAAATCCATGAAGCCAGGTTCTGTTCTTGTCGATATTGCAATTGACCAAGGCGGAATTTTTGAAACGTCTGATCGAATTACAACACATGACAATCCTACTTATGAAAAACACGGCGTGGTTCATTACGCAGTTGCGAATATGCCAGGAGCTGTTCCACGTACGTCGACAATGGCATTGACGAATGTAACCGTACCTTACGCTTTACAGATTGCAAACAAAGGCTACAAGCAAGCTTGCTTGGACAACCTAGCTTTGCAAAAAGGTCTGAATACCCTTGAAGGCCATGTAACGTATCAAGCGGTTGCTGATGCACAAGGGCTCGAATACGTTGCAGCAGAAACACTTTTGAATAAATAATAATAACGCTGTCCGTCAATAGCGGACAGCGTTTCAGACTGTAGACATACACCTTGAATTTTGGTGTTGGCCTACAGTCTTTTTTAAAAAAATAGAGATAAGTTTAACAGTGTTGAAATCCGCCAGAAACGGAAATTAACGCTATATTAGTCCATTAACCGGTAAAGTTTACCTGTTTAAGCAAAAGGGTTGGAAATTTACGATTTCCAACCCTTTTGTCGATAATTCGGTTTTATTATTTTGCTTCGATGATTTTTAACTCTTTCGGGAATTTCGTTAGTACTTCTACTCCATTAGCCGTCACGACAACATCGTCTTCGATTCGGACACCAGTGATGTCGGGGTTGTAAATACCTGGCTCGATTGTGAAGACCATTCCTTCGACTAATTCCATCTCATTTGTTCCTGTAATGGACGGGAATTCATGCACGGAAATGCCTAAACCGTGGCCGAGGCGATGAGTGAAGTATTCACCGTAGCCTGCTTCCGTAATGACGTCTCTTGCAGCCTTGTCCAATTCTTTCGCTTTTACTCCTGGACGGACAATGTCGATCGCTGTCTGTTCTGCTTTTTTGACAGTTTCATAAATCTCACGTTGTTTTTCTGAAGGCTCGCCAAATGCGACCGTTCGTGTAATGTCGGAGCAATATCCTTCATAAACGACACCAAGGTCAAATAAAACGAAATCGCCTTTTTGAATTTTTCGATCACCTGGTGTTCCGTGTGGAGAGGCTGTTTTAGGGCCAGATAACACCATCGTATCAAATGCCATTTTTTCGGCGCCTTTTTTCTTCATTTCAAATTCAATTGCCATTAATATTTCAAGTTCAGTCTTGCCTTCTGCAATTTCTTTACAGCCAACTTCAATTGCATAATCCGCTAATTCCGCAGCCTTACGTAGTTTGTTTAGCTCATCTTCACTTTTAATATTCCGCATATTATTTAATTGTTCATCTAAACGAGGGAACTGCGCACTTTGGAAAATTTGCTCCATACGTTCCAGTCTTTCAACGGTTAAATGTGATTTTTCAATCGCGATTTTTTCCAACTCTACCCCTCTTTTGGCAACTGCAGAAGATAGAATATCCCAAGCGTCATCTGTATCAGCATGACCGACAGCTTCAAAAGCCCATCCAGATGCTTTAACATCGGGCACTTCCATAAGCGGGCAGATTAAGAAAGGTTCAGCTTCCTTGAAAATCATTACGCCTAATAACCGTTCATGTGGTTCGCTGGCGAAACCTGACACGTAGAACACGTTGTCCGGTGTAGTAATAAATGCAGCATCCACATCGTTTTTTTGTAAGTATTCTTGAATCGCTTTAACTTTGGTCACAAATATCCCTCCTAAATTGGGTATTGTTATCATATCAAAAAAAGGGGTATTGTGGTTGCGTGAAGAACTAGATACTAGAGAAAACATATGGAGGGATTTTTACATGAAAGTATCGTACCACGGACATTCGATTGTCAAAATTGAAACAGGTGGGAAGACAATTTTAATTGATCCGTTCATTACTGGCAATGAGTTGACGGATTTGCAAGCTGCTGACCAATCACCGGATGTTATTTTACTAACACATGGTCACAATGACCATGTAGGTGATACGATCGACATTGCAAAACGGTGCAATCCACTAATCATCGCCCCGAATGAACTAGCGGTTTATCTTGGTTGGCAAGGATTGAATACACATGGCATGAATATTGGTGGTGCTTGTGAGTTTGAGTTTGGAACTGTCCGTTATACACAAGCATTCCATAGTTCGTCTTATACGACGGAAGCGAATGAAATCATCTATACAGGTATGCCGGCTGGAATCATTTTTCAAGCTGAAGGGAAAACAATCTATCATGCAGGGGATACCTCATTATTCGGGGACATGGCACTGATCGGCAAAAGGAATGAGATCGATGTTGCCTTTCTTCCAATCGGAGATAATTTTACAATGGGACCAGAAGATGCAGCAATGGCTGTAGAATTACTTCAACCGAAAATTGTTGTTCCGGTCCATTATGATACGTTCCCACCTATTAAGCAAGATCCCGAGGACTTCAAAAAACTTGTCACTGCCCATGAAGTGAAAATCATGAAAGCAGGCGACGTATTAGAAATGTAAGTACAGAAACCGAGTCCCTCCAAGTCGTGAGGGATTCGGTTTTTTGAAGGATGCAGTTGGAGAAGTTTTATCGGTCAACAAACTACACGACAATAACTTCTTCTTACGCTATTTTCAAGGAACTATGCTAAAATGGTTGTAGGTGAAATAAGGAAAAAGGTGAAAACATGTCGACAAAACATGAATTGATATTACGCTATATCGAAGGGTTGGCAGTCGGCGAAAAAATTTCTGTCCGGCAAGTTGCTCGAGCGCTCTCGGTCAGTGAAGGAACAGCTTATCGAGCAATCAAAGAAGCTGAAAATCAAAAATTGGTCAATACGATTGAACGCGTGGGCACCATTCGGATCGAGAAGAAGAAAAAAGAAAATATTGAGCGACTGACATTTGCCGAAGTTGTCAATATCGTGGATGGTGTCGTTCTCGGTGGACGAGATGGCTTGCATAAGACGTTGACAAAATTTGTTATTGGTGCGATGCAGTTAGAAGACATGAGACGCTATATTGATGCAGGAAGTCTGCTAATCGTCGGAAACCGTTTGAAAGCTCATGAGCTTGCTTTACGAGAAGGTGCAGCTGTACTCGTGACAGGCGGTTTTGATGCTGCTGAAGAAGTGAAGCAGCTCGCAAACGAATTAAATCTTCCAATCATCTCTTCAAGTTATGATTCTTTTACCGTTGCAACGATGCTAAACCGAGCGATTTATGATCAGCTTATTGAAAAAGAGATACTTTTAGTAGAAGACATTGTAACACCGCTGGCAGAGACGATTACTTTTTTTCCGAAGGACAGTGTTGCGCATTTTAACGAAGTGAATCGCCAAACCGTCCATTCAGGCTACCCGGTTATCGAAAAAAACGGTAAATTAGTTGGTATTGTCACGTCTCGTGATGCTGTTGGTAAGCATGAGTCAGAACTAATAGAGAAAGTGATGACACCCCATCCAATTACGGTAAGCGGTAAGACAAGCGTAGCGTCAGCTGGTCATAGTATGATTTGGGAAGGCATAGATTTAATGCCGGTTGTAAGTGAAAGCGGCTTATTGGAAGGGATCATTAGTCGGCAAGATGTGTTGAAGGCCTTCCAGATGACGCAACGTCAACCTCAACAAGGGGAGAAAATTGACGACATCGTCAAAAACCAAATGAAAACCGTTCCGGAACACCCACAAAACATTGAGTTTACGGTTGCTCCCCAAATGACGAACCAATTCGGGTCGTTATCGTATGGTGCATTGACAACTTTGTTGACAGATGTCGGTAACCGAGCGATTAAAATGAGGAAACGCGGGGAATCTGTTCCAGAGAACATGACGATTTACTTCATTAAACACGTACAACTTGGCAGTACGGTTGTTGTCGAACCTCGGATTTTACAAATGAGCAGAAGGTTTGTCAAAGTGGATTTCGATTTATTTACGGATTCCGAGCTTGTTGCCAAAGCAATGGTCATGTACCAATTGTTTGAGCGATAAATAAAAAAAACTGATGCAAACACATCAGTTTTTGTTTAGACTCGTCTCTTCATCAACGAATTGTTTATAATGCTTTGATGCTTTGTAGTTAAACGTTATAATGTATGCACCAAAAATGATAAAGAGGCCAGCGATTACATATGTAGCGGTTCCTCCAAAGAGTAAGACTTGATTCAAACCGAAGAAGAAAAGCAAAGTCCCTAAAAAAATACCGGCCTGGCTAGCAAACATTTTTTTGCGAATAGGGAATACTTGACTCGTTCTGAATTGTCTTGTTTTGAAATAAAAATAAAAGACGCCCGAAGCGACAATGAAAAAGACAAGAAAGAAATTTAGAGTTTTCATATGTGTGAGCCTCCATCAAAGAACTTCTTCCATTGTAGCGGCTTTTTGATCGGAATGCGAACAGAAATCATCGAATAATGGAGGATTCAAAATTTGAAAAGACAAATCATCGACACAATTGAAAAATATGACAAAATCATTATTCATCGTCATGTCAGACCAGATCCTGATGCGTACGGTTCACAAGTAGGCTTAAAAGAACTTATTTTAGCGAATTACCCTGAAAAGCAAGTTTTTGCCGCTGGAGTACATGATGAGCAACTCACTTACTTGGCAAGTCAAGATCAAATTGACCCGTCCGATTATGAAGGTGCACTCGTTATTGTGACAGACACGGGTAACACTGAACGAATCGATGCTGCTTCATGCTACCAAGAGGCTGCTTGTCTATGTAAAATTGATCATCATCCGAATGTTGACCCATATGGTGATATTAGGTGGGTCGATACAGAAGCGAGTTCTACTTCTGAAATGATTTATCTGTTGTTTGAAGCAGGACGGGATCATTATGACTGGAAGATGTCCGACGCATGTGCACGGTTGCTCTTTGCAGGAATTGTCGGCGATACGGGTCGATTTATTTTCCCTAGCGCGACGGTGAGGACTTTTGAAATTGCTAGCGCGTTAAGTAGGTATGCGTTTGATCGAACTAAATTGTATGCAGATATGTATGAGGAAGATCGACGATTGTTGCATTTAAAAGGGTATATTTACCAAAACTTTACGATGGATGAACACGGAACAGCGTATATTAAGATTAACAAGTCGCTTTTACAAGAGTATGGTGTGACAGCGAAAGAGACGTCGCAGCTTGTTGGCGTCCTTGGGGATGTAAAAGGCATTTGTGCATGGGTCATTTTCGTTGAAGAAGAAGATCAGATTCGTGTTCGTTTACGCTCAAAAGGGCCAATCATTAATCAGCTTGCATCACAATATAATGGTGGTGGCCATCCGTTAGCGTCCGGTGCATCGATCTATAAATGGGAAGAGGCGGATGAAATCATTCGGAAATTGAGGGACTTATGTGTGACACATTAACAAGTCGGAGGGATGCGCTGTGACACTTGTCTATCCGCAAATTGTAACCGGCGCTGATCTGCTGCGCGGAATTATTAAGCTTGATGAATTGGCCCCGCTTCTAAAAAGAAGAGGGGCTCGAGCTGTTGGTATCGTCAATTCTAAAATGTACGGTGTCCGATCGTTTACGAAGGTGATGAAAAAATATGACATTCATGCAGTCATCGGTCTATCGATAACACTTGAGCTTCCAGATGAGCGTGAAGTACTTCTTTACGTTTATGCAAAAGATGACAGCGGGTATAAGAATTTGTTGAAAATCAGCAGTGCGAGCTCGATTCGAAATCAAGAGACATTCCCGTTAAAGTGGTTGCAGGCGTACAGTGCGGGCTGCGTTTTTGTTTGTCCAATGACAGATGCTTCATGGGATGGATTGCGAAATAGTGAAACAGTAAAACTTTTACAGGATGCTTGTCAAACGATTTTCATCGGAATTTCCCGTCCGGGTGGACAGGTGCATTCAGAAGAACAAGTAATTACAGCGATTGCCAAAGAAATAGGTGCCCCAATCTGTGCGGTGCAAGAAGCAAGGTATATTCATCGCGAGGAAGCGTTCACATATGAGATAGCGACTGCCATTCGCCTAGGGTACAAATTGAACGAACCGACGCGACCGAAGATGGACTTTACGCATGCCTATTTGCCTGATGCACAAACGTTTGCCCAATGGTTTGCTGATTGCCCTCAATGGCTGGAGAACATGCAAGACCTTTTGCTAGCTTGTAATGCTGAATTACCGCCTGGCGAAAAGCTCATGCCCACTTTTCCGATTGAGAACGGTATGTCTACGGTCGACTTGTTAAAAAGGAATTGTGAAAAAGGACTGAAAAAGAGGATCGGGCATTTACGTGAACAGTATGTAGTTCGGTTGCAAAAAGAATTAGATGTCATCGGCTCAATGGGGTATGCTGATTACTTTCTCATCGTTGAAGATTTTATGCGCTTTGCGCGAGAACATGGAATTTTAACAGGACCAGGAAGGGGGTCCTCAGCTGGTTCGCTTGTCGCGTTCTCATTAGGAATTACAGATGTTGACCCGTTACAATATGGTTTAATCTTTGAACGGTTTTTGAATCCTGGACGTATTACAATGCCGGATATTGATATTGATTTTGCAGATAACAGACGTTCGGAAGTCATTGCGTATGTTGCAAAGAAATACGGTAAAGCACATGTCGCCCAAATTATTACTTTTGGTACATTGTCAACAAAAGCGGTAGCTAGAAATGTTGCAAGGGTATTTGATTTTTCATCAGAGGAAATGTCTTTCATCTCTAAACAAATTCAAGAAGGACAGACGAAATCTTTGGAAGAAGCCGTGCAACAATCTAAGCCGCTACAAGACTGGATTGCAATGGATGAGATAAGAAATAAGTGGTATGAAGCGGCGGTGAAATTGGAAGGATTGCCAAGGAATGCATCGACACACGCTGCAGGTGTCATATTGTCTCCGGTGGCGTTAGTTGAAACGGTCCCTGTCCAAAATGGAGGAGATGAGCTCTATTTAACACAGTGGGCTATGGGAGATGTGGAAGAAGCCGGCTTGTTGAAAATGGACTTCCTAGGTCTCCGGAATTTAACATTAATGGATCGTATTAAGTCCATGATTGAGCATGACAAAAGCATAACCATGGATTTTCAAAAGATACCTTTAACGGATCGACGCACGTTCGATTTATTCAAAGCTGGCGATACGACAGGCGTGTTTCAATTTGAATCAGCTGGTATGCGTGATGCCCTCCGACTCATACGACCTGAAACATTCAGTGATTTGTATGCAATTAACGCCTTGTATCGTCCGGGACCTATGGATAATATTCCGTTATATAGCAAAAGGAAAAATGAGTGTCAGCCTATTGAGTATGTGCACCCTCAATTGAAGCCGATTTTAGAGGAGACAAAAGGAATAATCGTCTATCAAGAACAGATTATGCAAATTGCTGTACATGTTGCTGGTTTCACTTTTGCAGAAGCAGATTTACTTCGACGTGCTGTCAGTAAAAAAAATAGGGATGTATTAGAAAAGGAAAAAGCTCACTTTGTAGAAAGTGCGGTTGCTAACGGGTTCCCTAAGCAACCTGCAACAATAATTTATGAATTGATTGTAAAATTTGCTGATTACGGTTTTCCGAAAAGTCATGCCGTTGCTTATTCGTTGATTTCTTATCAATTGGCTTTTCTAAAGGCAAATGAACCGACGTATTTTTATGCTGCGCTTTTGTCAATGGTAGCAGGAAGTCCAGAAAAGACGACGGAAATCATGCAAGAAATCAGAAAAAAAGGTATCCATGTACTTCCTCCTTCCGTAACAAGAAGTAAATACTTACATATTGTTGAAGGGCAATCCATTCGAATAGGATTAGGAGCTATTAAAGGCATTTCCTTTGCATTTTATCAACAGTTGAAAACTGCTAGAACCGCTCAAAAATGGGATTCCATGTTTGACTTTGCTGCGGCAATAGGAGGACAACACTTTACAGATAAAACAATCCAACCACTGATTAAAGCAGGAGCATTGGACGAATTCCATGAGAATCGGGCAGTTTTACTCGCTTCCGTGGAGGCAGCAAAAAACCATGCAATGTTTATCGGGGCAGAAGATGACTTGCTTCATGAAGTCATGAACGCTGTTGCAAAGCCGAAATATTCACCAGCTGGAAAGATGCCGAGATTGGCATTGCTCGAATATGAGCGGGAAGTGCTAGGTTTCTACTTATCAGAACATCCTGCTACCGAGATGAAAAAGCGGTTGAAGCATCATGTATTGGACATAGTGGACGCTCAGACTTCGGGGAAACGTTCGGTTGTGAATTTGCTTGGAATGATTATGGAAGTGAAAAGAATCCGGACAAAAAAAGGCGAAGCAATGGCATTCTTTACATTACAAGATGAGACTGGCGAAGTATCTTGTACGCTCTTTCCAAAGCAATATGCTTCCTTGAATGTCCATTTGCAAGAATTGATTATCGTCCAGGCGAAAGGAACGGTAGAGAAGAGAAATGGACAACATCAGTTGATCATTCAAGACATTTCACCAATATGAAACTGTCGACAGCACATTTGTAAGGATGATGAAGCGGAGTAGGTTCATCCTCAAAGTGCTGGGTGGCAGTTTTTTTGTGAAATTTTTCACGTTATACTTTACGGCTTGGTTTCTTTTCTGTATGCTTATAAACAATAGTGGTCTGACCACTTTTCAACAAAAGACGTCCAAAGGGGCACCAAAATGGAAACTATAAAACCATCATCTAAAATGTTTCTTGATATTGTTGGAGAACTACGTCTGATGATCAAGGCGGAAGGCATTGCTGTTGGTGATAAACTCCCGTCTGAACGCGTGTTAGCTGAACGGCTTCAAGTTGGGAGATCCACGATTCGCGAAGCGCTTAGAAGTTTGGAGTTATTAGGTTTAATTGAAACGAGGCGTGGAGAAGGGACATTTTTATCGGATTTTAAAAAGCATCAACTTGTCGAAGTGCTCTCTACTTTCATTATGCAGCAACCGAATTCGGCGATGGATGTAAAGCAGACGAGGATTATCCATGAAAAAGCGGCAATTCGTTCAATATGCAAACAGGAAGAGAAGCGACAATTACCTGTTTGGCAAAGCCTTTTAGTAAGGCTTGAGGAAGACGGAGCGGTTTTGAGAGAGGACATCATCCGTGAGATGATTGTAGTGACTGATAACCGGTTGTCATTAAAAATTTGGTTTTTGTTGAAGCGATATAGTAGAGTTCCCTATGAAGAATTGACAACTGCTGCAGAAAAAGAAACTGTAAAAGCGTTGTTGGAAAATATAGTAAGTGGTCTTGAGGAAAAAGCAATTACTGCCTATGACAATTGGATTGAAATAATTGAGGGGGAAGTATGATATGATTCGTGATTTGTTTAAGAAAAATAGCCATAAAGCTGTGACCATACCTTCTGAAGAGGCTAAAAACGATGTGCCTGAAGGGTTAATGACAAAATGTCCAGCGTGTAAAGAAATCATTTTGACGAAAGATTTGATGAAAACTGCAAAAGTATGTCCAAAATGCGATCATCACTTCAAGATGACAGCTTGGGAGCGTGTTGATTGTTTATTTGATAAAGATACTTTTGAGCCAATGGATAGCCATTTACAAACGGAAAACCCATTACGTTTCCCATCTTATACAGAAAAGGTGAAATCGGATGCAGCGAAAACAGGCCTAAATGAAGCTGTTCTTACGGGTGTCGGAAAAATTGGCGGTTGCGAAGTTGCAGTTGCCATTATGGATTCGCATTTCAGAATGGGTTCTATGGGTTCGGTAGTCGGTGAAAAAATAACGAGAGCGGTGGAGAAAGCAACAGAGAAGAATATCCCTGTTCTTATCTTCTCAGCGAGTGGTGGCGCACGCATGCAAGAAGGAGTCCTATCCTTAATGCAAATGGCCAAAACGAGTGTTGCATTAAAAAGACATTCGGATAAAGGCTTGCTATTTATCTCCATTATGACGTATCCAACAACTGGTGGCGTGTCTGCGAGCTTTGCATCTGTTGGGGATATTAACCTTGCAGAACCAAAAGCACTGATTGGATTTGCGGGAAGAAGAGTTATTGAACAGACTGTAAGAGAGAAATTACCTGAAGATTTCCAAACCGCGGAGTTCCTTCTGGAGCATGGCCAAGTAGATGCAGTCATTCATCGTTGTGATATGGCTGAAGAACTTGCAAAATTGCTCAAGTTGCATGAAAGAGAGGGTAATTAAAATGAGTAAGACATTAGCCTTTGAAGAACCAATTGTTAAATTACGTGAGAAGATTGCTGAGTTGGAAGAATTCACTTCATCCAATGATGTCGACCTCACAGCAGAAATCACCAATTTGAAAACACGTTTAAGCAATTTGGAAACTGAAATTTATACAAACATGGAACCTTGGGATCGTGTTCAAGTAGCAAGACATCCTCAACGCCCGACTACAAAAGAGTACATAGAAGAGTTGTTTGAGGATTTCTTTGAACTACATGGGGACCGCTGCTTCGGTGATGATGCTGCGATTGTGGCAGGAATTGGATCATTTGAATCCAAACCAGTTACAATTATTGGTCACCAACGTGGAAAAGATACAAAAGAAAATGTGAAACGGAATTTTGGAATGCCTCATCCTGAAGGCTATCGGAAAGCTCTTCGTTTGATGAAACAAGCTGAAAAATTCGGTCGACCAATTATTTGTTTCATTGACACAAAAGGTGCGTATCCCGGTAAAGCAGCTGAAGAACGTGGTCAAAGTGAGGCGATTGCACGTAATTTGGTCGAAATGGCTGGCTTGAAAGTCCCTGTCGTTTCAATTGTGATCGGTGAAGGTGGAAGTGGTGGAGCGCTTGCGCTAGGGGTTGCCAACCATGTCCACATGCTAGAACATTCCACTTACTCGGTTATTTCGCCTGAAGGTGCAGCTTCAATTCTCTGGAAGGATTCAAGTTTGTCGAAGCAAGCGGCTGAAGCTATGAAGATAACTGCTCAGCATTTGAAACACATGGAGATTATAGACGAAATCATTCCTGAAGTATTAGGAGGCGCGCATCGTGATGCAAAAGCGCAAGCTGAAAATATGAGAAATGTTTTACGCGATTCATTAGAAGTGCTTTGCAAGATGGATGAAAATGAAATCATAGAAAATCGTTATAAAAAGTTCCGGAATATAGGGGTATTTACTGAATAAGTCGAGGTGCGGGCAAGTCCCCGCATCTTTTCGTGTTTTCCACAACTACTTGTAAAGGATGTGCTCGCGTTGAAGAAAATAGCTGTTTTGACAAGTGGCGGTGACGCGCCTGGAATGAATGCTGCAGTCCGTGCTGTTGTTCGTAAAGGAATTTATGAAGGTCTTCAAATAGCAGGAGTGTATAATGGCTATCAAGGATTGATCCAAGGGAAAATTGAACAGTTGGAACTTGGTTCGGTAGGAGATATCATTCAACGTGGAGGAACAATGCTCCGGTCAGCGCGCTCGCCTGAATTTATGACAGAGGAAGGTCGAGCAGAGGCTGTCAAACAACTTCATGCAAATGGGATTGATGGACTTGTTGTAATCGGTGGTGATGGATCTTTCCGTGGGGCGTATGAATTAGTCAAGTTGGGTATTCCTTGTGTATGTGTGCCTGCGACAATCGATAATGACATCAATGGAACGCAGTTTACAATTGGTTTCGACTCGGCATTGAATACAGTCATTGATGCAATTGACAAAATACGGGATACGGCGACTTCACACGAACGTACTTTCATCATTGAAGTGATGGGTAGGGATGCGGGTGATTTAGCGCTTTGGTCAGGTCTTGCAGGGGGAGCAGAAACCATTCTGATTCCTGAAGAAGGCTTTGCAATTGATGAAATCATTACAAGATTACAAAGCGGTTCTGGTCGTGGAAAGAAACATAGTATCATCATTGTTGCTGAAGGCGTGATGACTGGATCAGCCCTCGCTGAAATCTTAAAGGAAAAAGCAGGGATTGAAACACGTGTATCTGTACTGGGACATATTCAAAGAGGCGGCTCTCCTTCAGCGAGAGATCGTGTCATTGCGAGTCAGTATGGTGCGAGAGCTGTGGAAGTGCTTTGTGAAGGACGAAGTGGCATCGCGATTGGAATGCAGAACAATATGGTGGTAGACTATGACTTGGATGTAGTTTTTAACCCTTCTGACCATACATTTGACAAACAATTGTATAAGTTGTCGAAAGAGTTATCAATTTAAAGAAGAGTAGACGAAAGGGCGTTGAAATGATGAGGAAGACAAAAATTGTATGTACAATCGGACCTGCTAGTGAATCACCAGAAACTCTGGAACAATTGATGGAAGCAGGTATGAATGTAGCGAGGCTTAACTTTTCACATGGTTCACATGAAGAGCATAAAGCGAGAATTCTAGCCATCAGGGAAGCGTCTAAAAAGACAGGTAAAGTAGTAGGGATCTTGCTCGATACGAAAGGACCCGAGATTCGAACGCACTCCATGAAGAACGGGCTTGTTGAACTCGTGACAGGACAAAAAATTGCGATTTCCATGTCTGAAGTTGAAGGGACAGAGGAGATGTTCTCTGTTACCTACGACAAGCTGATTGATGATGTGGATAAAGGCTCTGTCATTTTATTGGACGATGGCCTCATTCAACTGGAAGTCATCGAGAAAGATGTGGCAAATGGACTGATTCATACACTTGTTATCAATTCAGGTCCTTTGAAAAATAAAAAGGGTGTAAACGTACCAGGTGTTTCTGTTCAATTGCCTGGTATTACCGAAAAGGATAAGGAAGATATTTTATTTGGTATCGACCAAGGTGTTGACTTCATTGCGGCTTCTTTTGTCAGAAGAGCATCTGACGTGATGGAGATTCGTGAATTGTTGGAGAAAAACAGCGGTGGCCATATTCATATCATCCCGAAAATAGAGAATCAGGAAGGCGTCGACAATCTCGATGATATCTTAAACGTTTCAGACGGTTTGATGGTCGCTCGTGGAGATCTCGGTGTGGAGATTCCGGCAGAAAAAGTTCCTCTCGTTCAAAAGAACATGATTGAGAAATGTAACCAAGTCGGAAAACCCGTTATTACAGCAACTCAAATGTTAGATTCCATGCAACGCAATCCTCGTCCAACGAGAGCGGAGGCGAGTGACGTAGCGAATGCAATTCTAGATGGTTCTGATGCCATTATGCTATCTGGTGAGACAGCTGCTGGACTATACCCGGTAGAGTCAGTACGCACAATGGATCGAATTGCACAAACTGCAGAAAGTGCTGTTGACTATCGAGCTGTCGTTTCTACACGTCGGAAAGAAAAACAAGGCAATATGACAGAAGCAATTGGTCAAGCCGCAGCATATACAGCCATTAATTTGAATGTAAAAGCTGTTTTAGCACCTACTGAAAGTGGTCATACTGCCAAAATGATTGCGAAATACCGTCCAGGTTGTCCAATTATTGCAATGACTTCATCAGAAATTTGTTCACGTAAACTTTCACTTGTTTGGGGAATTTATCCGATCATTGGTGAACGAGTGCATTCGATTGATGAAATTTTACAAGAATCTGTAGAAGAAAGTGTGAAACACCAATATGTGACGCACGGTGATGTCGTCATTATCACTGCAGGTGTTCCTGTTGGTGAAGCGGGCACGACGAATCTGATGAAAATCCATGTCATTGGTGATATGCTTGCCAAAGGTCAAGGAATCGGAAAATCAGTTGCTTTCGGTCAGGCAGTCATTGCGCATAATGCACAAGAAGCATTGGCACACGATGTCGACGGTAAGATCATCGTCACAAACTCTTCTGACCGTGACATGATGCCGGCAATTGAGAAGTGCGCTGGATTAATTACCGAAGAAGGTGGATTGACGAGCCACGCAGCGGTTGTCGGTTTAAGTTTAGGCATTCCGGTCATTGTTGGAGTGGAGAAAGCGACCGAATTGATTATCCACGGAAAAGACATTACAATGGATGCGGAGTCTGGAGTCATTTATAATGGACATGCAAGTGTCCTATAAGTATTTACGAAACGATTACAGGAAAATGTAGTCGTCACATTTCAAAAGGCTGTCTTTCGTTCAATCGGAAGCAGCCTTTTCAGGATTGGAGGAAATGCAGAATTGAAATGGCTAATTGCAGCGTTTATCCTCGTACCAACTGCAGAAATTGCGCTTTTGTTATATTCCGGAAATCAATTGGGCGTTATGCCGACTGTCCTCCTTATTTTGCTAACTGGTTTAGGCGGCGCTTATCTTGCAAAACGACAAGGGTTAAAAGCGTGGAAGGAACTGCAAATAAGAATGTCGTCCATGGAAACACCAGGTAATGCAATTATTGATGGCCTATGTATTTTCATTGGAGGAATTCTTCTCATGATGCCTGGCTTTTTGACAGACTTCGCCGGCCTGTTGCTATTGTTCAATGGACCAAGAAATCTCATTCGACCATTCATCGTGAAATGGATATACAATAAAATGAAAAAAGGCCAGATTATTATTCGATGAAATAAGGATGCTTCTTTAACTTTAACGCAGCGAACAAAAGAAAAGGTGTTAGTAGGATTCCGGGAAGTCCGAACAAATAGAAAGAGCAAACGGTTATGAAAAACGCATGAATCGGTTGTACACGAAAAGCAGATGCCCACATGAGCGACTCGGCCATCTGTCTTGCGATGATGACAAAGATGTATAAGAGCAATAATGCGATCGCGACAATCATTTTATTTGAATAAAAGAAGAAAGCAGCCATTGGAATGAGGAAGAGACCAATTCCAAGTAATGGCAAACTGTCAACGAGTGATACAAGGAAAGCGCTTCCGATTGGAGAGCTGAAATCCAGAAGTGTAAAACCAATCCCCAAAATGATAAAGGTCAACAAAAATAGTCGAGCTTCCACAAAAACAAAAGTTCCGATCAGTTCCCCCGCTTTTGTAAAAATCTTTTTGGCTGGTTTCTTCATGCTGATAGGGAAATAGACTAGAAACCAGAATCGATTCTTTCCTGATTCACGCAACGCAAAAAAATAGGCGACAAGAAAAATGAAAAGGCTAAATAATCGTTGGAATAATGTAGTCGTAAATGCAATGGCATGTTCGAGTAGTGCGTGTCCGTATTCGACAACTTTTTCTTCTAGGAACGTAAATACTTTTCCTGAAACATCGGAGTTGGCAGTGTACGGAGCAAGGTGCTTTTCTACAATCGGGACGGTATCAATGAGCCCGTGAATGGCAATGAACGAAAACGTGCTTACAATAAATATGATAGATAACATAACAAACAAAGTGGCAATTGTTAGCGGTAGCTTAGTGACGGTGCGTAGTGCAGTCAATATTGGAGCTGTGAAATAGGCAATAATGATTGCAATGCCAACTGGCGGGACAAAGTAAATGAAAAGGATTGCGAAGATTGCAGGAAACCAACTTAGTGACAACTGTTTAATCGACTCATGTTGTACGTGTTTTTTGATCAAATTTCCACCCTTTTTCACTTTTTTACAATGAAAACAAGCGTTTTCATTCACAAAACTGTAATATTTGCTTATAATGGTGAATGTAAGCGTTACACACTGAAGTAAATAAGTAGATTTGTCTATGTTTACAAGGTTTTTGTAGATATATAGACAAAATTGAGTGAAGGAGCGATTCAAATGACAGCAACAAAAGGATTAGAAGGAATCGTAGCGACACAATCTGCCATCAGTTCTATTATTGATGACACCCTTACATATGTCGGTTACGATATTGATGATCTTGCTGAAAATGCAAGCTTCGAGGAAGTTGTGTATCTACTTTGGCATCAACGTCTGCCAAAAGCAGATGAACTTGCTGAATTCAAACAACAACTAGCGGATAACATGTCGATTCCACAGCCTGTACTTGATCATTTCAAGACGTACCCAATCGACAAAGTGCATCCTATGGCTGCGGTAAGAACAGCTGTATCTCTTCTTGGATTATACGATGAGAATGCAGAAGATATGTCTGACGAGGCGAACTACGAGAAGGCGATTATGCTCCAAGCGAAAATCGCAACAATTGTTACTGCTTTTTCACGTATCCGTAAGGGACAAGAACCTGTTGCACCTAAGAAGGATCTCGGTTACGCAGCAAACTTCTTATACATGTTGACAGGAGAACAGCCGCAAGAGATTGCAATTGAAGCATTCAATAAGGCACTCGTACTGCATGCGGATCATGAGTTAAATGCATCCACATTCACTGCACGTGTTTGTGTAGCTACTTTATCTGATATGTATTCAGGTGTTACCGCAGCGATCGGCGCTCTTAAAGGTCCACTTCATGGTGGAGCGAATGAGCAAGTGATGAAGATGTTAATGGAAATCGGTTCTGAAGACAAAGTTGAATCTTTCATCAGAGAAAAACTTGATAACAAAGAAAAAATTATGGGCTTCGGTCACCGCGTCTATCGTAAAGGTGATCCACGCGCGAAACATCTACGTGAAATGTCTAAAAAGCTAACAACTCTTCGCGGAGAAGAGAAATGGTACAACATGTCACAAAAGATTGAGTCAATTGTTACAGGTGAAAAGAATTTACCGCCAAATGTTGATTTCTATTCAGCTTCGGTTTATCATTCACTTGGTATCGATCATGACTTGTTCACGCCTATTTTTGCAGTTTCACGTTTCTCTGGATGGACGGCACACATTTTAGAGCAGTATTCGAACAACAGATTGATCCGTCCACGTGCAGAGTATATCGGTCCGGATATGCAAAAATATGTACCAATCAATGAGCGATAACAGTTGTTTAACTGAATAGACAAGCTTTTTGGGGCAGTATCCGGTATACTTGCCCTCTCATCATGAATTGGAGGAATTATCAATGGCGAAAATTACAGTAACTAACGGTGTTTTAAATGTTCCAGATGAAGCAACAATTCCATTCATTATCGGTGACGGTACTGGTCCTGATATTTGGCATGCAGCTTCCCGCGTAATTGAAGCGGCTGTAGAAAAAGCTTATGAGGGAAAAAAGAAAATTGAGTGGAAAGAAGTTCTTGCAGGTGAAAAGGCATTCAACGAAACAGGTGAATGGTTGCCACAAGAAACGCTTGATACAATCGAGGAATATTTGATTGCAATTAAAGGTCCTTTAACAACTCCAATCGGTGGAGGTTTCCGTTCATTGAACGTAGCACTTCGTCAAGAGTTGGATCTCTACACTTGCCTACGTCCGGTACGTTATTTTGAAGGTGTTCCTTCTCCAGTGAAACGTCCTGAAGATTGTGATATGGTTATTTTCCGTGAAAATACGGAAGATATTTATGCGGGTATTGAATACAAAGAAGGTTCAGAAGAAGTAAACAAGCTGATTTCATTCCTTCAAACAGAAATGGGTGTCAATAAAATCCGTTTCCCTGAAACTTCTGGTATTGGTATTAAACCAATTTCTAAAGAAGGAACAAAACGTCTTGTTCGTGGCGCATTGAACTATGCAATTAACGAAGGTCGTAAATCATTGACACTTGTTCACAAAGGGAACATTATGAAGTTCACTGAAGGAGCTTTCAAAAACTGGGGCTACGAAGTGGCTGAAGAAGAATTCGGTGACAAAGTATTCACTTGGAACCAATACGATAAAATCAAAGAAGCAGAAGGTACGGAAGCTGCAAACAAGGCACAAGCAGATGCTGAAGCGGCTGGTAAAATCATCGTAAAAGATTCAATCGCTGACATCTTCTTACAACAAATTCTTACACGTCCAAAAGAGTTTGATGTTGTTGCAACAATGAACTTGAATGGTGACTATATTTCTGACGCACTTGCTGCACAAGTTGGTGGAATCGGTATTGCTCCAGGAGCGAACATCAACTACGTAACAGGACATGCGATCTTTGAAGCAACTCACGGAACTGCACCTAAATATGCAGGTCTTGACAAAGTAAACCCTTCATCTGTATTGCTTTCTGGTGTTATGATGCTCGAGCATATGGGTTGGAACGAAGCGGCTAAAATGATCATGGCTTCCATCGAGAAAACAATTGCTTCTAAAGTAGTAACATATGACTTCGCGCGTCTAATGGACGGTGCGACTGAAGTGAAGACTTCTGAGTTTGCTGATGAATTGATCAAAAACTTATAATTCATGAATCCATCCTCCTTTATTGTCTTTGGACAATGAAGGGGGATTTTTCTATGCTTCATAGGACTTTCCAATGGGACGTTGCCTAAAGCCGTTAGGAGTTTACGGTTTTGTGGTAGACTATGGTAGAGGGCATACCCTTCGAATACTTGCAACAGAAAAAGGAGAGTTTTCTAATGACATTGAAACGGAAGAAAGTCTCAGTTATCGGTTCAGGTTTCACAGGTGCAACAACAGCATTTCTGCTTGCGCAAAAAGAATTATGCGATGTAGTACTTGTCGATATTCCACACATGGAAAATCCGACAAAAGGAAAAGCACTCGATATGCTCGAAGCAGGACCTGTACTAGGTTTTGATGCGCAAATTACTGGTACAGCATCATACGCTGATACAAAGGAATCCGATATTGTCATCATAACAGCCGGTATTGCACGAAAGCCAGGTATGAGCAGAGATGACCTCGTGCAAACAAATCAACAAATCATGAAAGATGTAACAACTGAAATTGTGAACTATTCTCCGAATGCAATCATACTTGTTTTGACAAATCCTGTAGATGCTATGACGTATACCGTCTTCCGTACATCAGGATTCCCTAAAGAACGGGTCATCGGGCAGTCAGGCGTTTTGGATACCGCTCGCTTCCGTACGTTTGTTGCACAGGAATTGAATGTGTCCGTGAAAGATGTCACCGGATTTGTACTCGGAGGACATGGGGATGATATGGTGCCACTCATCCGCTATTCAGCAGCAGGAGGGGTTCCCATCAAATCATTGTTAACGCCCGAACAAATAGAGGGAATTGTGGAACGGACTCGAAAAGGAGGAGCTGAAATTGTCAATCTCCTTGGCAATGGCTCTGCATATTACGCGCCAGCAGCATCACTTGTTGAAATGGCTGAAGCGATACTGAAAGACCAAAAACGAATTCTCCCGTCCATCGCCTATTTGGAAGGTGAATATGGAATGGAAGGTATTTATTTAGGGGTGCCAACGATTCTTGGAGCAAATGGGATTGAACAGATTATTGAGTTAGAACTGTCAGATGATGAAAACAAAGCCCTCTTGAAATCCGCATCTGCTGTCAAAGCGGTCATGGAAGTATTGGCATGATAGAAATAACTAATCCGAGTGGCATTGTGCAACTCGGATTTTTACAATTGTAAACACAATGTTAAATTTACTTAAATATGAACGAAACCTTGTATTTAGCACGGAAGAAGCTTGCTCTTTCTGATGAAATATTGATACAATTTTTATGACGGAATGATGAGGGGGAAAACAATGATACTGGGCAAGAAAAGACGTTTAGGTCGTAGTATTGATAAAATCGATACAGGGGAAAAGTTGAAATTGACAGAGAAGATAGAGGATAAAGATCTACTCGTTTATCTTGGGTTAACAAACGATGCGAATCCACTCTATATTCAGCATGATTATGCTTCTCAAACTGCGTATGAACGACCAATTGTGCCAACAATCATGTTAACCGGAATTATTACTGCTGCAATCTCCAAATACATGCCTGGTCCGGGGTCACATGTCACAGAACAACATTTGCAATTTCCAGAACACGTTTACCATTACGAAACAATCGATATTCAATTGGAAGTTAAGCAGGTTGATAAAGAAAATAACTACATTGTCATTCAAGTAGAAGCGACAAAAGAGGATGGATGTGTAGTCATAACTGGCTCGATGACCGTCATTCCACCTGTCATGAAGGACCACTTGACAACACAAGCAATGGAGAATTTTTAAGATTTGAATATGAGGTAAAACAATATAAAACGAATGTAGAGTAGACAGCTAAGGGGGATGAAGAACATCGTTAGCAAAATATTAATCGTCGATGACGAACAACCGATTCGCACATTGCTCGACTATAACTTAAAACAATCCAATTTTGAAACGGTAATGGCGGCCGATGGAGAAGAAGCTGTTCGTAAAGTGGAGACTGAAAAACCGGACTTAATACTCCTTGATTTGATGTTACCGAAAATGGATGGAATAGAAGTATGCAAAGTGTTGAGGCAAAGGAAAAGTAATATTCCAATTATCATGCTGACTGCAAAAGGCGAAGAGCCAGATAAAGTGCTTGGATTGGAAATCGGTGCGGACGATTATATGACAAAGCCCTTTAGTCCCCGTGAAGTGATTGCGCGTGTAAAAGCTGTATTGCGTAGAAGTGGGGATCGTTCTGACATCGAAACAGATGGTGATGAAATCCTGGCATCCGGTTCACTGACAGTACATCCTGAGCAGTACGAAGCTTATTTAGATGGGAAAGCATTAGAATTCACACCAAAAGAATTTGAGTTGCTGGTCTATTTCATTCAACATAAAAATCGTGTGTTAACGCGTGACCAATTGCTAAGTGCTGTGTGGAATTACGACTTTGCGGGAGACACAAGAATTGTTGATGTTCATGTGAGTCATTTGCGTGAAAAGATTGAGGAAAACACAAGAAAACCGTTATTCATAAAAACGGTAAGAGGCATCGGTTATAAATTTGAGGAGCAAAAGACGCAATGAGCAGCCTCCATTCACGACTATCAGTTGCATTTGCAGTGATGCTTTTTATTTTATTGGCTGGTCTAGGCATCGTCCTCGGCCAGTTTTTTCAACTGATTGACCATGAAATAACAAAAGAAATAGAGATTAAGTATTGGTACTTTCTATTGTTTTTTCTTTTGATTGCTTACTTGATTACGTTGTTTATTGGTATACGTGTCATTCGACAATATACTAAACCGATTGATCATGTAAAAAGGACAGCGCAACTCATTGCCAAAGGAGACTATTTGGCAAGAGCGCCGATCGATAAGAATGGTGGTCAAGACGAACTTGCACTCGCTGTGAATCAAATCGCAAGAAATTTACAAGAAACGTCCATTTTACGAGCGATGGAGAAAGAACGCTTAAAAACATTAGTTGAAAGCATGGGGAGCGGTCTGTTAATGTTCGGGCGAGAGGGCTCCGTCAATTTGCTAAACGGTGCCTTTGAAGAAACATTTGGTGTCACGCGTGAGCAACTGATTGGCAAAACGTATATGGAAATTGGTTTGCCAACAGATTTTGAGCGAATCATAGAAGATGTCTTTTTGACCGAACAAGTACAAGAGCGTCAAATCCGTCATCGCCAATCCTTTTTGAGTGTTTATGGTGCGCCTGTCATTGGCCGTCATGGGAACTGGCTGGGTATCATCGTCGTCTTACACGACATTACGGAAATCATCCGATTGGAGGAAATACGGAAAGATTTTGTGGCAAACGTTTCCCATGAATTAAGAACACCCATCACTTCCATAAAAGGTTTTATTGAAACGCTGTTGGATGGTGCGATGAAGGAACCGGTACTATTAAAGGACTTTTTGGAAATTATCCAGAAGGAAAGTGAACGCCTTCATGTGCTCGTAAATGATCTCCTCGAATTGTCAGGCATTGAGCGTGAAGGTTTCCAGTTGAACAAGCGACAAGTAAGTTTGCAGGAGATTGTAAAGGACGCTAAAAAAATCACATCGGGTTTGGCAGAGCGCAAAAACATGCGTATTATCGATGAGACAGCTGCAATTACAGTAATGGCAGATGCTGACCGATTAATTCAGGTGATGGTCAATTTGCTGACGAACGCCATTAATTATTCAAAAGAAGGTACAACGATTACAATTGCAGCTATAGAGAATGCGCATGAGGTAATTCTCTCTGTAACGGACGAAGGGATGGGTATTGAAGCTAAAGAGCTACCACGCCTTTTTGAAAGATTTTACCGCGTAGACCGTGCACGAAGCAGGGAGTCAGGTGGTACCGGGTTAGGTTTAGCTATTGTGAAACATTTGATCGAAGCGCATGGTGGGAAAGTTGCTGTAGAGAGTGAAATAGGGAAAGGCACAACATTTACAATTTATATACCTAAACGTACGAAAGAACTTTGAGTGTGTCATAATTTTAGAATATAAGGAAAAAAGACGAACGGTTTGTGCCGTTCGTCTTTTTGCCTATGTTTGTAAAGAGGAGACCTCGATCAATCTATTTCTACCCTGCAATACATCGAGCGTCTAAGATACAACAGTATTTGTCAAGGTAGTTGGTAGGGGTACAGAATATCTAGATAAAATTTTTATAAGTCGATTCTGAAACTTATTTGTGATAAATCCGTACATGTAGTAGATACATAGAAAAAGGGGGAACTTCAACAATGAGTACACGCCGTGCATCGATAGCAGCCGGACTGGTAATTGCGGGAGTCATACTACTCGTAGTTGCATTTACGACTTGGTACACAATTGATGAATCAGAACAGGCTGTTGTCATTACATTTGGAAAAGCCGATACTCCGGTCACTGAATCGGGTTTGCATTTTAAACTGCCTTGGCCGATTCAACAGATTGAAAAGTTATCGAAAGAGACGTATAGTCTGCAGTTTGGTTACAAGCAAGACGCTAGTGGAGAATTAGTGTCGTATGACAAGGAAACAAAAATGATTACAGGTGACGAATATATTGTCCTTGCAGATTTGATTGTGCAATGGAAAATTACGGATCCAGAAAAGTATTTGTTCAATGCGCAAGATCCACAGGAAATCTTGCATGATTCAACATCAGCATCTATTCGATCTATCATTGGCAGTTCAACAATCGATGCTTCTTTGACGGATGGAAAAGCCGAAATTGAAGCGAAAACGCGCGAACTATTAACTTCACTTGTAAATACGTATGACATTGGTATTTCTATACAAGGCGTTAAGTTGCAAGACGTAGAACTACCGAATGCAGAGGTGCGAGCTGCCTTTACAGCTGTTACAGATGCAAGAGAAACGAAAAACACTAAAATAAATGAAGCAAACAAGTACCGAAACCAACGGACAAGTGAAGCGGTTGGAGAAAGAGACGCTATTAAATCAAGGGCAATTGGACAGAAAACGGCACGTATTGAACAAGCACTGGGAGATGTAGCGTTATTTAACGATTTGCATGCCGAGTATAAGAAGAATACGGCAATCACACGTCAACGTTTAATCATTGAAACGCTCGAGCAAGTGTTACCTAAAGCGAAAATCTATATTATGAACGATGACGGAGAGACGTTGAAATATTTACCTTTACAACAAATGGAGAATCAGACTCCACCACCTGCTGAAACAAAAACAGAAGGGGGGAATAATTAATGACCAACGATAATAACCCATTCAAAAGCATAGAAGAGAAATTCATGGAAAAACAACGTGCAAAACAAAAAGGTACATCGGATCCAAATAAAGTCATTACACCAAAGCGTCCTGTAAATGTGAAGAAATATGTTAGAACCGCAGTTTTGTTAACAGTATTCTTTACCGTCGCGGTAATTCTGCTAGCAAATGTCTTTGTTGTAAAGGAAGATGAGTACAGAGTGATTAGCCAGTTTGGAGAAATTAAAAGGACAATTCAAGAACCTGGCCTAAATATGAAAGTACCTTTCATTCAAACAGTGACCGTGTTACCTAAAAATCAAATGACGTATAATGTTTCAGAAGCAGAAATCAATACAAGAGACAAAAAACGAATCATTATTGACAACTATGCAGTATGGAAAATTAATAATCCAAGAGAAATGATAACGAATGCTAGAAATATTATTAATGCTGAGTCAAGAATGGAGGAATTCATTTATTCGGTTATACGGAATGAGATGGGTCAGCTGGACTACGTGGATGTCATTAACGATGAAAACCCATCACGAGGAAGTTTGAATGATCGTGTGACTGAGCAAGTGAACACGTTTTTAAAAGAAGGGAACTTTGGTATTGAAGTAATAGATGTACGTATGAAGCGAATTGATTTGCCAGAGGAAAACGAACATTCGATCTACACCAGAATGATTTCTGAACGTGATTCAACTGCTCAAACATATTTGTCCCAAGGGGATGCAGAAAAGAAGAAGATTGAAGCGGAAACGGATCGTGAAGTTCAAGAGATGCTGGCGACAGCAAAGAAAGACGCAGCGATCATCCATGCTGAAGGAGAAGCAGAAGCAGCGAAAATTTATAATAATGCTTTCTCAAAAGACCCTGAGTTTTACAATCTTTATCGAACGTTGCAATCATACTCAAGAACGATTGGTGATGATACAATGATCATTATGCCTGCAGATTCACCATATGCAAAATTACTAACTGGATACTTAGAGTAATCAGTAGCGTCATTTTCAATTATTCTGCCCCTCGTGGTAAGATAAATGAAGATGACGTTTTTAATTAAGGAGTGAATCGGATTTGTCAAAAGAGAAAGTGGTCCTTTTAGATGGAAATAGTTTAGCGTATCGCGCATTTTTTGCATTGCCGCTTTTAACGAATGATAGTGGAATTCATACGAACGCCGTATATGGATTTACAATGATGCTACAAAACATTTTATCCGAGGAAAAGCCGACACATATACTTGTTGCGTGGGATGCGGGAAAAACAACATTTAGACATGCGACGTTCGGTGAATATAAAGGTGGTAGACAGAAGACGCCACCTGAGCTTTCGGAGCAATTCCCTTATTTACGAAAATTACTAGACGCTTATGAGATACCGCAATATGAACTTGACCAGTATGAAGCGGATGACATTATTGGAACGCTGAGTAAAGTAGGCGCAGAAAAAGGTGCTGAAGTCGTAATTATCTCGGGTGATAAGGATTTGACGCAACTTGCGAGTGATCGTACAACTGTATGTATTACACGTAAAGGCATAACGGATCTGGAAAAATATACACCTGCACATATTGAGGAGAAATATGGTTTGACACCTGAGCAAATCATCGATATGAAAGGACTCATGGGAGATGCGTCCGACAATATACCTGGTGTGCCAGGTGTCGGAGAGAAAACAGCCATAAAATTATTAAAACAGTTCGGGACTGTAGAGAGCGTTTATGAGTCACTGGATGCAGTCACCGGTAAAAAGTTAAAAGAAAATTTGACAGCGAATGAAGAGCAGGCAATTATGAGTAAAAAGCTCGCGACGATTGAAGTCCAAGCACCTATTACAATCTCAATAGATGATTTGTCATATAAAGGGCCACGAGATGAGAAGGTAAAAGCGATTTACGAAGAACTTAAATTTAAGACGCTTCTTGAAAAAATGGCACCACAGGCGGAAAGTGCTGAAATGCAAGAAGCGATTGAGGTTGCAATCATTTCGGATGGAAATGCAGTTGAATTATCCGACGAAATGGCTATTCACGTTGAAATGATGGACGAGAATTATTTGTCGACGGATGTGTTAGGTGTCAGTATGACGGATGGACAAACAATTTCTTACATCCCGATAGAAGTTCTGCAAGCATCTTCAAAGTTAACAGCGTGGTTTCAAGATGAGTCAAAGAAAAAGTATGCGACGGATACGAAAGCGACCTATGCATCTTTATTGCGTTATGGGATTGAAACGAACGGATTTGATTTTGATTTGCTTTTAGCGACGTATATCGCAAACCCTTCATCGTCTTATACGGATGTTGCATCCGTTGCGAAAGAATTTAACTACAGTGAAGTTGAAATGGATGAAACGATTTACGGAAAAGGCGCAAAGAGAGCAGTGCCTGATGATCGTGTTGTTGCGGATCATGCAGGTAGGAAGGTGAAGGCGGTTTGGCTGTTGAAACCGAGGTTGGAAGAAAAATTGCGCGACAATGAGCAATTTGATTTGTACCATGAACTTGAAATGCCATTGGCGAAAATACTTGGCAAGATGGAATCCACCGGGGTAAAGACTGATCTCAGTATTCTCCAACAAATAGGTGTTGAATTATCAACACGGTTGTCAGAGTTGGAGTCCATTATTTACGAAATGGCTGGACAACCATTCAACATTAATTCACCTAAACAGCTAGGTGAAATCCTTTTTGAAAAGATAGGTTTGACACCAATTAAAAAGACAAAGACTGGCTATTCGACAGCTGCAGATGTGTTAGAAAAGCTTGAAAGTGAACATGAAATTATCGGGTTCATCTTAACGTATAGACAACTCGGTAAATTGAATTCGACTTATATTGAAGGATTATCCAAAGAAATCCATGAAGATGGGAAAATTCATACGCGCTTCCAACAAGCGTTGACACAGACTGGTCGGTTAAGTTCAATCAATCCGAATTTGCAAAATATACCCGTTCGTTTAGAGGAAGGGCGAAAAATTAGAGCTGCTTTCGTGCCTTCTGAACCGGGATGGATGATGTTTGCTGCCGATTATTCTCAAATTGAACTGCGTGTACTCGCGCATATTTCAAAAGATGAGAAAATGATTTCCGCTTTCCGTGAAGGAGAAGATATCCATACAAAAACAGCAATGGATGTTTTCGGAGTGGATCAAGACGGTGTCTCTTCTGATATGCGACGGACTGCTAAAGCCGTAAACTTTGGTATTGTCTATGGGATTAGTGATTATGGCCTGTCACAAAGTTTGAACATTACGCGCAAAGAAGCTGGGAAATTCATCGACACGTATTTGAAGACTTTCCCTGGTGTCAAACAATATATGGATGACATCGTATCAGATGCAAAGTTGAAAGGGTATGTCGTAACGATGATGAATCGCAGAAGGTATTTGCCGGATATTACGAGCTCCAATTTTAATTTGCGTAGCTTCGCAGAACGGACAGCTATGAATACACCGATTCAAGGAACTGCTGCAGATATTATAAAAAAAGCGATGATTGACATGGATGCACGATTGGAAGCTGAGAAAATGGAAGCGCGCATGCTGCTCCAAGTGCATGATGAGTTGATTTTTGAGGCTCCTGAACACGAAATAGAGAAATTGAAAGAAATCGTACCTGAAGTAATGGAATCTGCACTGCAACTGGATGTACCGTTACTAGTGGAATCTGCATTCGGCTTGTCTTGGTACGATACGAAATGAGGAATTGCTATGCCAGAACTACCGGAAGTGGAAGGGGTCGTACGTGAATTGGCCCCCGCTTCTTCAGGTCGGACGATTGTTGAAGTGGAAGTTTCTTCAGTTATCAAACAATCAAAAGAGCTAGGAAAAGAAGCGATCGTAAAAGGAAAAACGTTAGACGACTTTATAACAGAATTACCAGCAATGACAATTAAGAATGTTACACGTCGAAGCAAATATATTTACTTTCATCTAGAGAAAGAAGGACAATCCCATTTACTCGTCAGTCACTTAGGGATGACCGGCGCTTGGTTCGTCGTGG
This sequence comes from Sporosarcina sp. OR05, assembly GCF_041414805.1. Lineage (NCBI taxonomy): Bacteria > Bacillati > Bacillota > Bacilli > Caryophanales > Caryophanaceae > Sporosarcina > Sporosarcina sp. OR05. The sequence continues at coordinate 472,834 of NZ_JANKJL010000001.1, forward strand.
ATAGCCCAGATGAAGTGAAAGAGAAAAGGTTCCGAGACCATATACATGTCGTGATGAAAATGCAAGATGGCGGTTTCTTAATTTACTCGGATATTCGCAGATTTGGTGAATTGCGCTTATTAAATAAGGAAGATGACTATACGCCGTTATTGAAGATGGCTCCAGAGCCATTCGAACAGGCTGCCATCGAACACTTTATTGAAATGGCTAAATTGCCTAAGTATGCACGGAAACCGATCAAAGAAGTGATCATGGATGGACAAATCATATCAGGATGTGGAAACATCTACGCAACAGAAGCACTGTTTCGGATGAATATCCATCCTGCCAGAGCGGCTGAACGTATAAGTGAAGAAAGAAAGCGTGCATTGTTTCAGGAAATCGTAATGGTGCTACAAGAAAGTATTGATGCAGGTGGGAGTTCAATCTCTGATTATCGTAACATTAATGGTGAAGCAGGCACGATGCAGACACGTCTACAAATGTACGGAAAAAAACATTGTAAAACGTGTGGACGTGATACGAAGAGCATGAAGATTGCGGGAAGAACTTCTGTCTACTGCCCCAAATGCCAGAGATGAAGGAGGTAGGTGCATGATTATTGGATTGACTGGTAGTATTGCAACCGGGAAAAGTACAGTAGCAAATATGCTGAAGAACAAAGGCTATGCAATTGTCGATGCGGATGAGATTGCAAGGAAAGTTGTTGAGCCCGGAAGTCCGGTACTTTCCCAGATTGTAGATGTATTTGGTCAAGATCTATTAACGGAAGTCGGGACATTGAACAGGGAACGCCTAGGGCATCGAATATTCAATAATGAAGAAGAACGGCAGAGGTTGAATGCGATTATGCATCCCGCTGTACGGAAAGAGATGCTTCGTCAAAAAGATGAATGGTTGCACAAAGGTGCACAGACAGTCATTATGGATATCCCTCTCTTGTTTGAAAGTAAGTTGCAATCTTTCGTTGAAAAGATTATTGTCGTTTCGGTCACGCCTTCTATCCAGCGTGAGAGATTAATGGAACGTAACAACTTAACCGAAGAAGAGGCAGATGCCAGGATACGTTCCCAAATTCCGGTTATTGAAAAAGAAGACCTTGCTGATGCTGTAATTTCTAACGATGGCACGAGAGAAGAGACTGAGAGACAGTTGGAACACATATTGCAACAATGGGGTGCTCGAGCATGAAAGTATTCTCTGAAAAGTGGAACATTGTAATTTTGTTCACAAACTCTTTGTTCCTACATAAATTATGCTATACTAATTAACGGATAAACGATATAAAGTATAACATTATGCAGGAGGATTTATTTCATGACTACTTCTATAGCGATTAATGGGTTTGGGCGCATCGGACGCATGGTTTTCCGCCAAATTATTATGGAGGACGATGTGAAAGTAGTAGCAGTGAACGCATCGTATCCGGCTGAAACGTTAGCACATTTGATTAAGTATGACACAAATCATGGAGTGTTTGATGGTGAGGTCGTTGTAGAGGAAAATGCTCTTGTAGTAAATGGAAAGCGTGTAGAATTAATAGCTGAGCGTGATCCATTGAAATTACCATGGAAACAACTTGGTGTGGACATTGTAATAGAAGCGACAGGCGTATTCAATGCCCGTGAAAAAGCCGCTCTTCATCTTGAAGCGGGGGCACAAAAAGTGATTTTGACTGCACCTGGTAAAAACGAAGACGTAACGATTGTCTTAGGTGTAAACGATGAAAAATTAGACATTGAAAAGCATGATGTCATTTCAAATGCTAGCTGTACAACAAACTGTCTTGCTCCTGTTGCAAAAGTGTTGAACGATACTTTTGGAATTGAGAACGGCTTGATGACGACTGTTCATTCGTATACGAATGATCAAAAGAACTTGGATAATCCACATAAGGATCTTCGTCGTGCTCGTGCTTGTGCACAATCAATCATACCGACTTCGACTGGAGCGGCTAAGGCATTGTCACTTGTATTACCAGAGCTTGAAGGGAAAATTCATGGTATGGCTTTACGTGTACCAACGCCGAATGTCTCTCTCGTCGACCTCGTAGTGGATGTGAAAAAGGATGTTACAGTCGAAGAAGTAAATGAAGCATTTATCAAAGCTGCAAATGGTGCGTTGGCAGGCATTCTTCGTTTCACAACTGAGCCACTTGTTTCGATCGACTTTAATACAACGAAAGAATCTGCAACAATTGATGGTCTTTCGACAATTGTCATGGGTGATCGCAAAGTAAAAGTGCTTGCTTGGTACGATAACGAGTGGGGTTATTCTGCACGTGTTGTAGAATTGACGAAGAAAGTTGCAAATGCATTGAATAACAAATTGAAAGCGTAAGGTCAATAATTCATAGAGGTTGTCGCTTCGTTAAGAATGGGAATCAGGCGTTGAACAATGCCTGGTGGCTGTTCTTGACAGTAAGCAGACAACCTCTTTTTCGTCGTGATTCCCTAAATCTTTCTTACATCCTTTTCGATTTTTCCCTTGAACATCTGTTATAATCAAAGGACTATACGGAAATACGGAGGAAGCTAAAATGATATGTCCAGCTTGTCATTACAATGGCACCCGAGTCATCGATTCCAGACCAGCTGAAGAGAATCGATCTATTCGGCGACGAAGAGAATGTGAGAAATGCGCATTTCGTTTTACGACTTTTGAAAAGGTCGAAGAAATGCCGCTCATTGTCGTCAAAAAAGACGGTACACGGGAAGAATTCAGCAACGAGAAATTATTACGAGGATTGATAAGGGCTTGTGAAAAGAGACCGGTTGATCTGGAAGCTCTTAAAAACATTGTTTATCATATTGAAAAAGAGTTAAGAAGTTCAGGGACAGTGGAGATTCGCTCAGAAAACGTAGGGGAAATGGTGATGGAAAAATTGGCGGATGTCGATGAAGTTGCCTATGTCCGTTTTGCATCTGTCTATCGTCAATACAAAGACATTACGGTTTTCATTGAAGAACTCCAAAATTTACAAACGAAAAAAGAGAGAAATTAAGCTTTGAAGCCTGAAAGAGAGGAGCTCCGACAATATGCTATATCAAGAATTACAACCGATTGACACTTATAAAATCATGATGTCGCATCCATTTTCGGATTATGATCGACAACTCCTCACTTTGTTTTACCAACCACTTATCGGACCGCAATCGATGAGTCTGTTTTTGTCGTTATGGGCGGATGCAGAGCGGAATCTTGATAGTGAATACAATCACTACCACCTCATGAACTTACTGACTATGCCACTTGGTCAAGTTTTTGAAGCTAGAATCTCTCTTGAAGCGATTGGCCTATTGCGGACATTTTGTAAGGAAGAGAGTGAAGACCGCTCGTTCATCTATGAACTTTTGCCGCCGATGGATGCGAAATCTTTCTTTGAAGATCCCTTATTGTCCACATTTTTATTCAGTAAGATTGGTGAAAATGCGTACCGTGGATTAAAAGCCCGGTTTACCCTCTCTGATCAAAAAATGGATGGCTATAATGAAGTTTCCCGTACATTTCTCGACGTCTACAAGCCGATCCGTTCAAGTGGATCGGAAATTGAACAGGAACCAACGAAACTATCAGGGAAATCGGTGTCAGAAGGCTTGCCATTTGCCAACTTTGATTTTGATTTCCAACTTCTTCGGGCAGGGTTATCAGAACAAATGGTACCTCAATCTGCACTTGCTTCCGTCTCAAAAGAGTTTATTGGGAAACTGGCATTTCTTTATTCACTAACGCCAATGGATATGCAAAAAGTAATTATGATGGCGTTGGATGAAGATTTGAATCTACCAGAAGAACGCTTACGAAAAGCTGCTACAGATTTCTACAAGCTGAATATTTCTCGTAATGCCCCTAAACTTGAAAAAGTTTTTCATAAGGAAGCACCTCCTCTTAAAAAAGAACCTGTCACTCGTGAAGATGAACTTTTACAGTACATGGAAACGGTCTCGCCGCGAGAAATGTTAAGGGATTATACAGGGAAAGAACCACTTCCTGTCGATGTGCAGCTTGCTGAACGTTTAGTAACGGTACACGGTTTTACAGTTGGCGTTGTCAATGTCCTGTTACATTATGTCATTATCCGAAATGACGGGAAAATAACGAAAAACTATGCAGAACGGATTGCGTCTCACTGGGCTAATAAAAAAATTACAACTGCAAAGCAAGCAATGGACATGTCTAGAAAAGAGCACGACCAATATATGCAATGGCAAAAAGAAGGAAGTAATCAGACAAACTCTCGAAAACAAAGGCAAGGAAGAGAAGAGAAGCTGCCGGAGTGGTTCCGTAAAAACGATGAAACAGATGATCGTAAACAAGCTAACAAAAAGGATGTTGACCCATCCATGGATGAAAAACGTCGTCAACTAATCGCCAAGTTAGATGCGATGAGAACGGAGGGGAAATAATAGGTGGAGCGAATCGGAAGTACATTAAGAAGGGTTGTCAATCCGTCAGAGTTGGCGGCTAGATATGAAGCGGTGCGAAATGAAGTGATGGAATCTCCCGCTGTTCAACAGTTTATTGAAGAGCATGCGGCTTCCATTGACAAAGCAGTTGTTGAGAAGAGTTTAATGAAGTTATATGAGTTTGTGTCTGCTTCACATCAATGTGAAAAGTGTCCACATCTGGATGGGTGCATAAACGTAATGAAAGGCTTTGAACCAAAACTTGTTTTGTCGCAAGGGTTCATTGACATTGATTATGTTAAATGTCCGAATAAATTGGTTGACGATGAAAGACGAAACATTACGAATATGATTGATAGTATGCACATGCCAAAAGATGTGATGGAAGCGCGTCTTCACCATGTCAATTTAGAGCATGATGACAGTCGCATTATTGCAATTGAAGCAGCCGCACAATTTCTTAGTGAATACAGTGAGACAGGAAAACTGCCGGAGCGCGGATTCTACATTTACGGGCCATTTGGAACGGGCAAATCTTATATTCTTGGAGCACTTGCGAATGAACTTGCTAATCGTCGAGTGAGGACAGTCATTGTTTATATTCCCGAGTTTCTGCGGGAAATTAAACAATCGATTCAAGACCAAACGTTCAATGACAAGATTGACTTTGTGAAGAAAGCGGAAGTCCTTATGTTAGATGATTTTGGTGCTGAATCCATCTCTGCCTGGGCGCGAGATGAAGTGCTAGGTACGATTTTACAATACCGAATGGCAGAGAAATTGCCTACTTTCTTTACCTCGAACTATAATTTTAAAGAGTTGGAGCATCACTTAGCGTATACGCAACGAGGTGAAAAGGAAGAGGTTAAAGCAGCGAGAATTATGGAACGCATTAAAACGGTAAGTAAACCGATTGAATTGAAAGGTTCCAACCTTAGAAATCGGAATTGACATGAAGGACAAATCGTCACTTGCAATTTTCTGAGACATTCCTTATACTAATGAGTATTATATTCGAAATGTATTGAAGAGGACATGAATCGATAGCTCCACTTACAGAGAACAGGGTCTTTAGGCTGCAAGCCCTGTAGTTGCGAACATCGATTTACCACCTCCGAACAGCATCAGTGAACTTCTTTAGTAGCTGATGACGGCCCCGGCCCGTTAGCCGTTTCAGAGCTCCATGTCCGCGAGTACGTATCGAGGATGTAGAAGGAAGAAGGGTGGAACCGCGAGCAATAGCTTCGTCCCTTTATTGGGATGGGGCTTTTTTTGTTCAAAAAAATCGAGTGAGGAGTGTTTACAATGGCAGAACAGATTCAATTAAAATTTCCAGATGGTGCGATAAAGGAATTTCCCGCCGGCACAACAACAGAAGAGGTTGCTGGATCCATCAGCCCTGGTCTAAGAAAAAGTGCGTTGGCAGGTAAGGTTGGAGAGAAACTTGTGGATTTGAAAACACCGATCCATGAAGATGGTGACATTGCCATCATTACTCCCCAATCAGATGAGGCGCTTGAAATCTTACGCCACAGTACTGCGCATTTACTTGCACAAGCGGTAAAACGCAAGTTTCCAGATGCAAAATTAGGGATTGGACCAGTCATTGACAATGGCTTCTATTATGACATCGATTCACCTACACCGATTACAGCGGAAGATTTGCCTGAACTTGAGAAGGAAATGAAACGCATTATCGGTGAAAATTTACCGATTATCCGCCATGATGTTTCGCGTGATGAAGCAGAAAAACGTTTCAAAGAAATTGACGATCCTTATAAGATTGAATTGCTTGAAGCGATTCCAGCCGGCGAGCAAGTGTCCATTTACGAGCAAGGAGAATTTTTCGACCTTTGTCGCGGAGTACACGTTCCATCCACAGGCAAGCTGAAGGAATTCAAGCTGTTAAGTATTGCGGGTGCATACTGGCGAGGCGATTCCAAGAACAAGATGCTGCAACGTATTTATGGAACAGCATTCTTCAAAAAAGAAGATTTACAAGAACATTTACGCTTGTTGGAAGAGGCGAAGGAACGGGATCACCGTAAAATCGGAAAAGAGTTGAATTTATTTACAAACTCCCAAAAAGTCGGTCAAGGCCTTCCTTTATGGCTACCTAAAGGTGCAACAATCCGTCGAATCATTGAAAGATATATTGTCGATAAAGAAGTGAAGCTTGGTTACGATCACGTTTATACACCAGTGCTCGGAAGTAAAGCGTTGTACGAAACATCAGGTCACTGGGGGCATTACCAGGACGGCATGTTCCCGGTCATGAGTATGGACAATGAAGACCTAGTGCTCCGTCCGATGAACTGCCCACACCATATGATGATTTATAAAAATGGCATTCATTCTTATCGGAACTTGCCTGTCCGTATTGCAGAACTCGGCACAATGCATCGTTATGAAATGTCAGGCGCATTGTCAGGGTTACAACGTGTCCGTGGGATGACTTTAAATGATGCACACATCTTTGTTCGTCCGGATCAAATCAAAGACGAATTCCGTCGAGTTGTTCAATTAATTATTGATGTGTATAAAGATTTCAATATTGAAGATTACTCATTCCGTTTATCGTACCGTGATCCTGCAGATACTGAAAAATATTATGATGATGATCAAATGTGGGAACATGCACAGCGTCTATTGAAAGAAACAATGGATGAAATGGGCTTGGACTATGTAGAAGCAATTGGAGAAGCAGCATTCTATGGTCCTAAGCTGGACGTTCAAGTTAAAACAGCGATTGGCATGGAAGAAACACTTTCAACTGCACAGCTTGATTTCTTACAGCCGGAGCGCTTTGAATTGACATATATCGGGGAAGACGGAAAGCAACACCGTCCTGTTGTGATCCATCGTGGTGTCGTTTCAACAATGGAACGTTTTGTGGCTTTCTTAATCGAAGAGTACAAAGGCGCGTTCCCGACATGGCTAGCACCTGTCCAAGTCGAAGTGATTCCAGTTTCACCTGATGCACATTTTGAGTATGCCAATAAAGTGAAAGAACAGTTGGTTGCTGCAGGCTACCGCGTAGATCTCGATAGCCGTGATGAGAAAATTGGTTATAAGATTCGTGAAGCGCAAGTACAAAAAATTCCTTATATGCTAGTACTAGGCGATAAAGAAGTCGAGTCTGGAGAAGTGAATGTACGTAAATATGGTGAGCAAAAATCAGAAAGCATGCCGTTTGAGGACTTCCTGAATATGATTAAAGCGGATGTTTCACACGAAGAATAAATTCTTGAAGTGTTGAGCTGTTTATGTTTAGCCGGGTAATCGAGTTTACCTGGCTGAACTTTTTAACAGCATTGCGGCAAGTGAAAGTAGCCATTTAAATTTAATAGTTGACATTCCTTTTATTGAATGGTAGACTTATTAAGGTTAATGAATACAGTTTGTGGTATAAGAAGGAGCTGCCCGCTTCTCACCTGATCGACGCTTTACGTTGTTGACAGGTCAGCACATCAGTGAACGTGCCGTACACGTAGGTGTACGTACACATAAGCGGGTAGACAAATGTACTGTTTGTCTACCTTTTTTATTGTCCGGATTACGGGCACCAGTCCCTCGGAATTGCTACGTTCCTAAAGGAAATTGCATGATAGCTGTTTTTTTACGGGTTATTTAGCTTTTTTTCTGAACGTTCCGGTGCCCTGTGCTCTTCTTAATCGAATGGACTATGGGGCCCCTGCCGGAATGGTGGGCGGTATACCCAAACCGTGTATTCGCGAGACAACATTCGGAGGTGGATTACTATTAGCAAAGACATGTACGTAAACGAGGGCATCCGTGCCCGCGAGCTGCGCCTAATTGACCACAATGGCGACCAGCTTGGAATCAAATCACGCAATGAGGCACTTGATATTGCAGCCCGCGCGAATTTGGATCTTGTCCTTGTCGCTCCAACAGCAAAACCCCCTGTAGCCCGCGTTATGGACTACGGAAAATTCAAGTTCGAACAACAAAAGAAAGAACGCGAAGTGAGAAAGAACCAAAAAATCATTAACGTCAAAGAAGTGCGCTTAAGCCCAACAATTGACGAACATGATTTCCAAACAAAGCTTCGTAACGGTATCAAATTCTTGCAAGCAGGGGACAAAGTAAAAGCGTCTATCCGTTTCCGTGGTCGTGCAATTACGCACAAGGAAATTGGTCAACGTGTATTGGACCGCTTTGCAGAAGAATGCAAGGAATTCTCAACGGTTGAAGTGAAACCGAAAATGGAAGGCCGGAGCATGTTCCTAATACTTGCACCGACTGCCGAAAAAAAGTAACACGAACGATTTAGGAGGAACAGATCATGCCAAAAATGAAAACTCACCGCGGATCCGCAAAACGTTTCAAAAAAACAGCAACTGGTAAAGTGAAACGCGGCCGTGCTTACACAAGTCACCTTTTTGCTAACAAGTCTACGAAAGCTAAACGCCACTTGCGCAAAGCTTCACTTGTTTCTTCTGGCGACTACAAACGTATCCGTGAAATGATCACATACATGAAGTAAGACTTTCAAACCCGTTCATAAGGGAAGACATCGAGGTATGTCAAACGACGCCAGCCTAACTTCTCATTGAACAACTATTACAACATTCTTTAGGAATAGCAGGAGGTAATGAACTATGCCACGCGTAAAAGGTGGAACAGTGACGCGCAAGCGCCGTAATCGAGTATTGAAATTAGCCAAAGGTTACTTTGGTTCAAAACATAGACTTTACAAAGTAGCAAACCAACAGGTCATGAAATCATTCAACTATGCATACCGTGACCGCCGTCAAAAGAAACGTGATTTCCGTAAACTATGGATTACACGTATCAACGCAGCTGCACGCATGAACGGTCTTTCTTACAGCACACTTATGCACGGTTTAAAAGTTGCTGGTATCGAAGTAAACCGCAAAATGCTAGCTGACCTTGCAGTAACAGATGCACAAGCATTTGCACAACTTGCAGAAACAGCAAAAAAATCAGTCGCAAAATAATTGATTGACGATAAAAAAGCCCTTTAACCGATTTAATTGGTTGAAGGGCTTTTTGTATGTGTTTTTGAGGAGAGGGGAGTATTGTGATGCGAGGGAAGAGTGTTGTGATACGACGGGATTATGTTGCGATGCGAAGCGTTTACGTTGTGATACGCCACGAGTGTTGTGATGCGAGGGAAGAGTGTTGTGATACGGCGGGTTTATGTTGTGATGCGAAGGGTTTACGTTGTGATACGCCACGAGTATTGCGATGCGAGGGAAGAGTGTTGTGATACGCCGGGTTTACGTTGCGATGCGAAGCGTTTACGTTGTGATACGCCTCGAGTATTGTGATGCGAGGGAAGAGTGTTGTGATACGACGGGTTTATGTTGTGATGCGAAGGGTTTACGTTGTGATACGCCTCGAGTATTGCAATTGTCTACCGCCAATGCCGTCAAAACCATGCCAGGAACGACTGTAGTGGTTTTATACATATGAAAGCAATTCATTATCCTTCCAATTGCAACTCGCTACCGTGTAAAATAATAGGGGGAGTTGAATCATATGAATGAAATTTTCATTAGTTGGATACTGTTTGTATCAATATGGGCTTTTGCAGCGATGGGCTACGATAAAAGACAGGCAAAACGCAAAGCGAGACGGGTGCCGGAGAAGAATCTTTGGTTTCTTGCATTTGTGGGTGGTGCAATTGGCTCTTATGCAGGAATGTTGATCTTTAATCATAAAACACGGCGAACAACATTTAGGGTTGGCTTTCTACTATTAGCGGTTGTGTACATACTGCTCATCCTTTATTTACTGGGAATCGATATATTGAAAATTACTTCTAGATAAGAGAGTCGTATGGAATAAACATACCGCATGGAATTAAGTATCTTGTAACTTAATCGCATGCGGTATCTAGCATTATTCTTACTCGCTCGTTTTCTTCATCAACTGCTCAATTCGATTCTTCCAACTAACTTCAGCTTGAGGATAGTTCGATTGAATTTCCGAAGAGAGGAAATGAAAATCATCTTTCGTAAATCCTTGAAGTTTTGTTTCGTCCTTTACCCAAACGAAAATAGAGACTACTTCGAACGCGTTATCTGTCGTACCTAAATACTTCTCTCCTTCGAACAGCGCCCCTTTATACGTAATAAAGAAGTTTTTCCGTACATTTTTTACATCATCATAAAAGTAATACTGTTCTCGTTCATACGCATCATCCAATTTCCGCATAGGATCGATTACATAACGTATACCTCGATAAAATAAGTAGATGATGAAAGCGATAATGAAAATACGGATTACGAAGATCATACTTGCCATCCCCTTAAAGAAAAATAAATTTAGTCATCTACGTATACGGATGACAAACAGTTTGGTTTCAAGATATTCAAAAAAAAATCAATTATCTCTCCGAAATTACTTGCTGTCAAAATATTCTCTAATTAACAAAAAGAATTGCGGAAATAATAGGTGTTTATTACTATACTTTGCGCATTTTTAATTTATACATATAGTAGTTCTTATTATCTAATTTTAACCCTTTTTTTCGAAATAACAACTCGAACTTACATAAAAGTAAATAGTGTAAATGAATTAATGAAATAAAATAAGTTTATCAAGAAATAAAACGTTCGCTTTCATATACCTATGCGTTATAATTAACATAGCTAGTTTGGTTTCAAGATATTTTTATTTCGGAGGGATTGTTTAATGAATTTAACAACACTATTTGATATGCAGAAGGAATTGGATGCATATATACAAACGAATCAGGAAGTACGTCGAGATGTATTTCAAGAAAAAGGACTAGCGCTTATTATTGAACTTGCTGAATTAGCAAATGAAACTAGATGTTTTAAATTTTGGAGTACAAAAGGTCCTTCAGAAAAAGAAATCATACTGGAAGAGTATGTGGACTCCATACATTTTCTACTTTCACTAGGTATTGAAAAAAACTTGGATACGCTTGATTATTGGCCGGACGGTGAAGTTTCTGGAGACTTAACCTCAATATTTCTTCAAACAATTTCTGCCATTCAACAATTCATCTTACATAGCTCAATGGAACATTACATAAACGTATGGGTTCACTATGATGCGATTGCAAAAGCATTGGATTTTAGAACAAAAGATATTATACATGCATATATCCATAAAAATGAAGAAAATTATAAGCGACAACAAACCGGGTATTAATCCTTTATATAAAAATAATTAGGATTGACATATTGAACTAGGAAAAATATGATAGAGATAAGTATATTGGAGGGGGCATAACGGTGAACGATTGGAGTAAAGAAGACTTTGGGATAAGACTAAAGACCTTGAGAGAGCAGAGAGGCTTATCAATGATGGCTTTTGGCGCCGCGATAGGAACGTCAGCAAGTAGAATAAAAGATTGGGAAAAAGGTAAGAATGCCCCTTCGGCAGCATGGATTGCAAAAATTTCTGAGCGATTTAATGTATCCACGGATGAATTAATTTTAGGTGATCCAAAAACATCTCGAGCTTTTACACCGAGTGGTTCCTCAAATGTAGATATGTTGTATGAACGTTTACGCGAGAACTTAATCATCGGAAAAGAAAATGATGAGCAAGGCGAAAAAATCACAGACTTATATATTTCGATTGATGCTGAAAATAAAGAACGTTATCGAAGTGGTCGTGGACGAAGACTTGCTGAACGTGAGTTACTGTCCATCTTGACGGAGTTGCCGAAAAAAGATGTGTTGGAATTGCTTGAACTTGCGAAAGTGAAGAAACGCTGGTTATAAATGATACATTGCAGAGCCTTTTTACGAAATGTGATATATTGAAAATTGGCTTCTTATACAAATAGGAAAAGGCGCAAAGGATTAATCTTTGCGTTTTTTATTTGCAAAATTATCAATGTGAAAATATTCCGTATGTGTTGTATGATAGAAAGTGGAGAAGAATTAGTATAATTATTATTAACTGGGGGGCGCTTATGAAGGCAATTTTTCATGAAAAAGGAGAATTGAAAGTTGGTAGAGTGGAAGAGCCGAAAGCTAAAAAGTGCGAGGTTGTTGTCTCCATTCATGCTGCTGGATTAAACCGAAGGGATTTGATGATTCCTCGTCGCAGAGGTGATGCAGCGGAGCCGCTTGTACTAGGGTCCGACGGTGCTGGTGTCATCGAGTCGCTTGGTGAAGGGGTTATGGATTGGGCTGTTGGAGATGAAGTAATCATTAATCCCTCGTTACGGTGGTATGAGAATCACACATGTCCACCAGAAGAGTTTGAGATTTTAGGCATGCCGGATAACGGTACATTCGCTGAAAAGATTGTTATATCTGCTGAACAAATTGAAAGAAAACCTACTCATTTGTCGATGGAAGAAGCTGCTGTAGTCTCGTTATCAGCGTTAACGGGTTATCGAGCGTTATTCACTCAAGCTGACGTGAAAAAAGGCGACACGGTTTTTATACCAGGTGCGGGAAGTGGTGTGGCAACTTTCCTTATCCAGTTTGCTAAAGATGTCGGTGCACGTGTTATCGTAACTTCCCGTTCGGAAGAAAAGAGACAGAAAGCAATTGAACTTGGAGCTGATGTAGCCATTGACACTTCTAGCAACTGGGTTGAAGCATTAGCAAACGAAACGATCGATATTGTCATCGATAGTGTAGGGAAGGCAACTTTCAACCGGTCTTTGGAAGTGTTAAAACGTGGTGGACGAATCGTCGTATTTGGCGCAACAACAGAAGATCTTGTGGAATTGGATTTACGAAAGTTTTTCTACGGGCAATATCAGTTGTTCGGCTCAACAATGGGCAGTCGAGAAGAGCTACGAGCAATGCTTAAGCATATGGAGAAGTTTAAGACAAAACCGGTTATTGACCGTGTGTATAATTTAGATGATGGAATGGATGCGTTTCGAGCTTTAACGAATAGTGAACAGTTCGGAAAACTTGTACTTAAGATTAAGTAAAAAATGACGAGCACGAGGTACGTCTTTTAGGAGAAGGGTGGCGGCTAGATTGACAAAAGAAGCAAAACCATTAACAGACTTAGCAATCGCTAATGCAGCGGTGATGAAGCCAATTGGCGTTATTGCACAACAAGCGGGTATACCAGAGGAAGCAGTTGAGCCCTATGGCCGATACAAAGCTAAAATTGATGTAGCAAAATTACCGGTTGCTAAATCAAACGGTAAAGTTGTATTAGTGACTGCCACGAGTCCAACACCGGCAGGAGAAGGAAAATCCACCGTCACAGTTGGTTTGGCAGATGCATTAGCAAAATTAGGGAAGAAATCTATGATTGCTTTGCGTGAACCTTCTTTAGGACCTGTGATGGGAGTAAAAGGTGGAGCAGCAGGTGGTGGATATGCACAAGTGCTGCCGATGGAAGAGATTAATCTGCATTTTAATGGTGATATCCATGCAATTACGACAGCTAATAATGCGTTAAGTGCCATGATAGATAATCACTTACATCAAGGGAATGCGCTTCAAATTGACCCAAGACGGATTACATGGAAGCGTGTACTGGACATGAATGATCGGGCACTACGTCATGTGACGATTGGACTTGGCGGACCAGGTCAGGGAGTTCCAAGAGAAGATGGGTTTGACATCACGGTCGCTTCGGAAATTATGGCAGTTTTCTGTTTAGCAACAAGCTTGGATGATTTAAAAGAGCGTTTGTCCCAAATGGTCATCGGCTATACGTATGACAAAGAAGCGGTGACCGTAAGAGACCTAGGTGTCGAAGGTGCTTTAACGTTATTGTTAAAAGAAGCGTTTAAGCCTAATCTTGTGCAAACAATTGAAGGGACGCCAGCACTTATTCATGGAGGGCCTTTTGCCAATATTGCGCATGGTTGCAATTCATTAATGGCGACAAATACAGCTAGGCAACTTGCAGATATTGTTGTCACAGAAGCGGGTTTCGGATCTGATTTAGGTGCTGAGAAATTCATGGATATAAAAGCACGAAAAGGTGGTTTTTCACCGGATGCTGTTGTTATAGTTACGACAATACGCGCTTTAAAAATGCATGGTGGTGTGGCGAAAGCTGAGTTGAGAACTGAAAATGTTCAAGCGGTTGCGGCTGGCATCGTGAATCTTGAAAAGCATGTGGAAACGGTGCGGGCGTTCGGAGTTCAGCCCGTAATTGCATTGAATCAGTTTGTAGCAGACACAAAAGCGGAACTCGATTATGTGTTAACTTGGTGTGAGAAGAACAATGTAAGAGCTGCGTTAACAGATGTTTGGGGGAATGGTGGTGAAGGCGGTAGAGCATTAGCTGAACAAGTGCTTGAACTGCTGGACGAACCGAATCATTTTGCACCCCTTTATGATGTGGAACAATCCGTTATTGATAAAATCACAACAATCGTACAGACGGTCTATGGCGGAAATGGTATCGTGCTTACAGATAAAGCTAAAAAAGATCTGCTACAAATCGAGCAAAACGGATGGGACATTTTACCGATTTGCATGGCAAAAACACAATATTCATTCTCGGATGATCCGAAAAAACTAGGGAGACCAAAGGATTTTACGATTACAATCCGCGAAATTTTGCCGAAGCTTGGGGCTGGATTCCTCGTCTGTCTCACGGGCGACATTATGACAATGCCTGGTTTGCCTAAACAACCTGCAGCACTTCAAATGGATGTCGATGAAAAAGGCAATGCTGTCGGCTTAATGTAAAGGATTAGACGGTGAATAAAAGCAGAAATAAAAAATGCATGAGGGAATGAGCCTTCATGCATTTTTTTAGTTATGTTGAAATTATAACGCTTTATCGTCTACTTGGTTCAACCAATTTTCTATTGAACCAATAACCGATTCCACAGAACCATCTTCGAATGGCGATAGTAAATTTGCTTCTTTAACAAGTTCAGTAAAAGGCTTCGAGCCACCTAATTTACAAAGGTGTAAATAATCGTTCCAAGCCTCCTCACGATTTTCAAAAGATCGTTTCCAAAATTGGAACGCACAAATTTGAGCTAGCGTATAATCAATATAATAAAATGGAGATTGATAAATGTGAGATTGACGTTGCCAAATGCCTCCGGCTTCTAAGAAAGGAATGCCGTCATAATCCCTCATTGGCAAATAGGTTTTTTCGATTTTTCTCCAAGCTTCTTTTCGTTCTGCCGGTGACATTTCTGGATTTTCGTAAATAACGTGTTGGAATTCATCGACTGCAACACCGTATGGTAAAAATAGTAGGCCGCTGCTTAAATGTGCAAACTTGTACTTTTCCGTTTCTTCTTGAAAGAAAAGTTCCATCCAAGGCCATGTGAAAAATTCCATACTCATCGAATGGATTTCCGCACCTTCGTATGTTGGCCAAACGTATTCAGGGATGCCAATGTTCCTGCTGGAATACACTTGGAAAGCATGCCCGGCTTCATGTGTCAAAACGTCGATATCTCCGGAAGTACCATTAAAGTTGGAGAAGATGAAAGGAGAATCATAGTCGTCAATAAATGTGCAATAGCCACCTGATTCTTTTCCTTTTTTTGCAACAAGGTCAAGTAAATTCTTTTCAGTCATATAACGGAAAAATGTGTCCGTTTCAGGAGACAGTTCTGCATACATTTTCTTTCCATTCTCAATAATCCACTCGGGTGATCCTTTTGGCGTGGCATTCCCACTTAAGAAATTGAGCGTTTGATCGTAATACTTCATCGATTCGATTCCGATGCGTTCTGCTTGTCGTTTATAAAGCTTGTTTGCAATTGGAACGATGAAGTCACGGACTTGGTCACGGAAATTTTTCACCATTGCTGCGTCATAGCCAATTCGATTCATTCGGACATAACCTAATTCTACAAAATTGTTAAATCCTAATGTTGTCGCGATTTCATGCCTAACTTTCACGAGTTCATCGTATATTCTGTCGAACGAGTCACCATTTGCTTCGTAAAATGAAAATGACGCTTCCATTGCAGCTTTGCGAACGGATCTGTCCGTAGATTCTGCGTATGGACCTAGTTGGGCAAGTGTTAACGTTTTACCGTCAAATTCAATTTGTGCAGATGCGACAAGCTTTGAGTATTCGGATACGAGTTTATTTTCTTTTTGCAATAACGGTAAGATTTCTGGTGAAAATGATTTAATCGCATTATCTGCTAATGCGAACAGTTGTGGTCCCCATTTTTCTTCAAGTTGTTTGCGAAACGGTGTTGCAACAAGTTCTTTGTAAAAAGCCGTTCCGAGTTCTTGGAATTCAGGATCGATTTCATCAAAATATTCACGTTCCTGTTGATAAAACTCATCATTCGTGTCGATTGATGAACGGATAAGCATAATATTGGATTGTGTAGAGTAATTAGAGTTGATGCGATTAATGCTTTCAATAATTTCATTTTGAGATTCAAAAGAGGTTGCACCTTTAAATTGCTCGAGTAAATCAAGAAAGTGCTCCTTAATACGTGGCAAATCAGGTCTCTTATATTCATAGTCTTCGAATTTCAACATTCCCATTCCTCCATTTGTATACTGTGAATTGTATTCACTATCTTCATTGTTCATGAATTGTTGGGAAAATGCAAAAGAAATTTACTAGTAGGAGAAAGTATTTTTAAATTTGCAACTGGTTCGGAAAAGCAGGCTGCGATTTGGAAAAGGATGGAGGTGTTTTCGGAAGATTGCGCTGTTGGTGAGTAGTATGCGGCGATTTTCGGAAGTGTGCTTTGTTTACGAGAAATATGCTTGCGATTTTCGGAAGAATGCACTGTTCACGAAGAAATATGCTGCGATTAGGGAAGGATGCTGTAGCGATTGAATGACCGTTGCGATTTCTTCGATAAGCAGCTATGGCAAATAATGCTGAGAGGATACATTTTCCATTAAATATGTTTTGCGTTGTATGCTTCATGAATAGAATCGCATTGTATCGGTAAGAATCAAATCTTTGGAACAGAAATCGATTAGAAGTGGACAAATGTTGAACGCTTTAGCTAAAAGTGTTGTAAAATGAAAGAAAGTAACTACCGATAGGGTGATGATGATGGAAATTATGGAATATAGCATGATCGAAATGGTGGATCCGACTGGTATTTTATCTGGTCAGCGATATGAGTTTCGCATTTATGTGAAATTTGAAGAAGAGGATGAACTTTATACAGAGCAGGGGACTGGAGTCCGTGTACTTTATGTTGTAGATGAAGAAACCGAGAAGGTGGCATCTTATCATCTTTTTGATCGTGCGACGGATGAAGTGTTGGATTTTGAATTAGATGAAGAGGAACAACTGGCTATTGCTGAATTTTGCAAAGAGCATCTAGGCGACTGAACAGATGCTGTTTCTGTAGCAAAACTTAAAAAGGCGGCGCACCAATTTTGAGTGCGCTGCCTTTTTGCGTTGTTCATTACAAGGAAAACCTGTTGACTTCCTTTTGAAGATTTTCTGCTAACCGTGCCAACGATTGTGAACTCGAGGAAATCTCTTCGTTCACAGCAAGTTGTTCTTCAGTTGCAGCGCTCGTTTCCTGTGCTGTGAATGCAGTTGACTCTGCTAGTTTTCTTACTTGAACAGATGAATGTGAAATCGCTTCTGTCATTGAGCGGATTTGTTCAATAGCTTCCGCTACAGTGACAACATTGTCGTTAACGTCATTGATAGAGTGTTCAATTGTATTGAACGTTTCTTGGGATTGATGTGTAGCGTCTAGACCGTCCTTCACACTGTCTCTACCTGTATGGATAGCTGAAACTGCTTGACTCGTAGCCTGTTGGATGGAAGTAATCATCTGTCCAATTTCTGTTGCCGATGTTTTAGATTGTTCAGCTAAATGACGGACTTCCTCCGCGACTACTGCAAAGCCTTTTCCGTGTTCTCCAGCTCGTGCTGCTTCAATTGCTGCATTTAACGCTAACAGATTTGTTTGTTCGGATATAGCAGTAATGAGAGACGTGACTTTTTGAATTTCCGCAGATTGTTTTGCCATTGCTTGAATAATGGTTGCAGCTTCTTGAATAACGGAATCCGCCTCGTTCATTTGTCCAGATAGTCGTTTGACAGTCGATGAGCCATCTGTAACGTGGGAAATCACTGCACGCATTGCATCGAGCATTTGTGCATTGCTTGCAGCAATCATGTTGACGTCAGCTGTCAGTTTGGAAACGGATGTGACAGTATCACCTACTAATTCAGCTTGTTCTTCACTATTTTTCATATTTTTCTCTGAAGCTGTTGCAACGAGTTCGGATGATGCTAGACTCTCTTCAGAACTTGCAGAAAGCTGTTCAGCCTGTGCAGCTAATTGATGGGAAGAATGCCGGATTTGTTCCAATAAACCTTTCAGATCAGTTGCCATTTTATTGAACGCTGTAGCCATGACGCCAATTTCATCTTTATTTTGAATGTGTAATGATTCAATGGTCAGATCACCAGACGCAACGCGTTCAATAGCAGCCGTCATTTTTCTAACAGGATTGCCAATGCTCCGACTAATGAAGGTAGCGATAATGAGTGAAAGTATAATGGCAATACCAATGAATACAAACGTTATCATATGTACAGTCTTCGTTAAACTTGCCAATTCTTGTCTTGATTGTTGCATTGCTTGTTGTTGATGTTCTTTTAAAGCAGTTGCTCTCTCCATAATTTGTTCGTTCAATGTGTTTGCATCACGTAGTAATGTTCGATTTTGCGTCTCGGAAGCTCTCATTAAGCTATAACTGAGTTCATCTACAAGTTCCCCAAATTGTAATTGCAGTGTAGTAAGCTCTCCGACAAGTTCAGCGTCTGAGGAATTTCTAAACGACTCGTTTAGTTCAACCATTAACTTTTCTGCATGGGCAGTTGACTCATCTCTTTGGTCGACAAATTCTTTCGTTTTAAATAATACATAACTACTAATGGCGATATACCGTTCTTTTTGTGCACTAATCAATTCATCTGCAAGGTTCACTTTATGCGCACGATCTTCAATGAACAAATCGAACTCCTCGTTCATCTTATACGTTGCAAAAAACGAGGAACCCCCCATTATAAGCATGATGACAAGAAGAATTGAAAACCCCATCCAAATCTTTTTTGATACTGATAATTTCACACTACATTCCCCCTGAATTTCACTCTAGTAGTACAGTCCATATACCTATTATACTTGTTTGATAATATAATACTATATAAAAATTATAAAATTTAAGCGCTTTTAATTTTTGTGCGGAAAAGTACGTAGAATTCTTTAAAAAATTTCGCACTGATCCGTTCGTTTTTTGTGATTTTTATTGAAAAATAGTAGATAATGTGTAGAGTAGAAAGTAGGAAATACTGATGAGGGTGTTTTTTTATTCATCGAAAATTCTAAGAAAACTGGAGTGTTTATAGATGAACAATGAAATCGTCGACATTACAATTATCGGTGGGGGGCCAACAGGTTTGTTTGCTTCCTTTTATGCAGGAATGCGCGAGATGTCTGTCAAGATTATTGACAGCCTTCCACAACTAGGAGGTCAGTTAGTCGAGCTCTATCCTGACAAATATATTTACGATGTAGGTGGATTTCCTAAAATCCTTGCAAAAGACCTTGTAGCAAATCTTGTAACCCAAGCTCATTACGCAAAACCGGAAATCTTGCTTGGAGAGACTGCACTCTCTTACACAAAAGAAGATGATCACTTTGTGCTTACGACTGACAAAGGGACGCATTTGACACGTACAATCCTTTTGACAGCAGGAATTGGTGCTTTCCAACCACGTAAGATTGGTTTGACAGAGGAAACTGATTTTGAAGGAAAAACCTTGCATTATGGAATAAAAGATCTTTCACTCTTCAAAGATCAAGAAGTACTTGTTTGTGGTGGTGGAGATTCAGCAGTGGACTGGGCATTAATGCTCGAGGATATTGCTTCATCCGTTACACTTGTTCATAGAAGAGAACGCTTTACCGCTCATGAAACGAGTGTCAATCAATTGATGGCATCTAAAGTGAATGTGTTAACATCTCGTAATGTCAAGTCCATTATAGGTGAAGAAGGTACTGTGAAAGATGTGGTTGTTGTCCAAAAAGACGGTGCAGAAGAAACGTTGGCGATCGACCATGTAATCGTCAACTACGGTAATATCTCTTCACTCGGTGCGATTAAAGAATGGGGACTTGAAATGGATCGCAATTCCATTTTGGTCAACTCTCGCATGGAAACGAATATTGAAGGAATCTATGCAGCTGGTGACGTAACAAATTACGATGGAAAAGTGAAGCTTATTGCTGTCGGCCTTGGAGAAGCTCCAATTGCTGTCAACCATGCAAAAGCACATATTGATCCGAAAGCAAGGTTGCAACCTTTACACAGTACGAGTGTGTTTAATTAATTTTCAACAATAAAGTGACGAATTGTGCATCGAAAAACCGCGCGGAACCTAAGTGTTAAAACTTAGGATCTACGCGGTTTTTTATTGTTCGATGTTCAAAGGAAAAATGCAATAGCGAGTATGACCGCAATTGGACCGAATAAAATGAAATAGCCAATCGGATTGCCGAAATTAATGGTCCATCCTACTCCGAACCGTTTCTCAACGAATATGGAAGGATCGTTTTTGTTGACATAGAATACGCCAGCTTTCCAGTACCGGTCTTCATCTACATCCGTAATGCCTTGAGGGGTTTGTTCTTCTAAGTCAATTTTTTGGATACGTGCCCCACCTTGCCCTATCTTGTAGGCGTAAATAGCAGTTCCGACTAAACTGATAACAAGAAAACCTAATGGTGCGGTAATAAGTAGCAATGTACCGCCTATTTCTTCGTGAATAATTGTTAGTTGGAAAAAAGCAAGTAGTAAGGTTGTCAATAACGTTGTTAGAAATAGAAACCAACTTGTGTATTTCCTGAATGCTAGTTGTTGTATTTTTGATTTGTTTTTATTCGTAGCGTTCAGTTTAATGCCTGACTTCTTTGTAAAATAATTTATAGCACTCATCATGCCTTGCATCACAAGAAGAATGAGGAGAAGGGCAACTGCGGTAAAGGGATTCTTTTCACTGAATGCATCAGGTGCGCCAGTCGGACCCCAGTGTGTAGGGATCAAATGAGGCAAGTGCTCATAATTAATTGTTGTATAAATGATCAGTCCAATTGTAATCGTCATTGGAAGTGTAAAATAAATTGTCGGCAACATTTCGTCAGCGGAGCGGCTCGATAAATCTACAACGCGAATTTGTTTTAAAGTCGCTCCCCATTCATTGTCCTGTTTTCGTTTTGCTGTTTTACTATGAAAGACAACATATAGAATCATGCTTACCAAAAGGGTGATAAATTGTAGCGCCAAACCACTTCCGACAATTGTCGCTTCTGTAGAATCATTTAGACTTAGTACAATGAAAGTGATTGCACTTATAAATCCTGTAAGGAGTGTCCCGGTCATATAATATTTTTTGTACTGTGCCAATTTGCTATCTTCGGTATGTCCTTCTGGAATTGTAACGCCAAAGACAACGGTCCTTTTGACGAAATAAGGTGTACCTGCTTGCATGCCTGTCAAAAATAAAATGATAACTGTCATGATGATGACGGTCATTTCCTTAGCCCTCCTTATAATCTGACATAATTGTTAAAGCAATCGATAGTACTTCATCTTTGTTCATTCCGTAAACTGTTGATTCAGCAAGTACAGTTTTTAAAGCATGTGTTATTGTAGCGAGTTGTTCGTCAGTTGGTGTTGTTATCTCGCTTACCACTGCTCCCGATTTAGGAATGATTCGTATGATATTTTTTCGTTCCAGCTCGTGGTATGCTTTATTCACGGTATGCATATTGACACCGAGATCAGCGGCCAATGAACGAACGGAAGGTAACGTATCGTTAGGTTGGAGCTCTCCTTTGGCAATCAATTCAATGAGCTGATTGACCAATTGCGTATATATGGGGATTTCTGAAGACGGTTCAATTTCGATGAACATATTAACCCTCCAATCTGTTCTAATTGAATTATAACAGAAATGTACCTAGAATCAATGCTGTGAATAAACAAAAACCGCGTGACGCCATCTCTGAAAAATGATGGTGACGCGCGGTTTTAGTTTACCTTAGTCGGTTGTTTGATTTAATTCGGCAACTGTAACAAATTCAAATCCTTCTGTTTCCAAATACGAAAGAACAGCATCGAGCCCGTCTGCTGTGGCTTGGTGGATGTCGTGCATTAAAATGATACTGCCATCTTTGGTCTGTTCTTTTATGAGTTGGAGAAGTGTGTCAGGATTACGGTGTTTCCAATCTAATGAATCCACGTCCCACAAAACAACAGGGAGTTCAGTTTGAAAACGTACCATTTTGTTAACCGCTCCATAAGGTGGCCTGAAAGCTTCGGGTTTATGGCCAGATATTTTTTCAATCATCTCACTCGTAGATTCAATTTCTTTTTGAACTCGATCAGCTGAGAGTTTTGTAAGATCTGCATGGTTCCATGTATGGTTACCAATTTCGTGACCAGCTTCTATTACTTCATTTACAACATCAGGGTAATATTCGACGCGGCTTCCTAGCATGAAAAATGTTGCTCTTGCTTCATACTTTTTAAGTGTGTCAAGAATTTGCCGCGTTATTTTTGGGTCTGGTCCGTCGTCAAAAGTAAGAGCGACTAATTTTTTTGATGGTTCTACTTTATGTTCATTATCCGTGTGAGTTGTTGACTGGTCATGTGTAGAGTCATCATCCTCCTTAGTAGGTGTTTCTGTTGAAGGGTAGTCTTCATTCGGATCCGTTGGTTTTGCAGGTTGAAACACATCGATTAAAAAAGGCGCAACAATATCGATTGGAAGCGTAACGATTGGAGGGCCAACTGTTTGGTCTGCAATTGTCTGCTCGTCAAAATAGAACAGAAGCGATTCATCAGAAATCGCGTAGTTGCGATAGTTGTTCCAAAATGGTTGTGTATGCATTTCCATACTTTTTTCTTGTACATGACCTACTAACGATGGATCCTCGTGTATTGCTGCTCGCACGAATGAAGCAATCTTTTCGAGTTTAGTAGGGTCATTGTGCAACAGATCTTCTATTGAATAATGATTCCCGTTTTCTGGATTCAAGTGGAACGAGCGAATTTCCAATGTACCGGCTTCTACATCACTAAAGTTCGTATTTGTTACAAGGACAAAAGAATAGTTTCCGGAATGATGGGTAATTGTTTCAAAAGAGATGTTCAGTTCACCTGAAGTTTTAGTGTTCTTTTGCCTTTTTGATTTCAACTTTTGTATGTAATGGTTTTGTGCTTCAGTAATATATGTAAGTATTTGGTCGTTAAAGGAAGTGTAGTTTGTTTGTGGATATTGAATCGCAAATGGTGAATAGGGATCATTTGATGTTTTCGTAACAATTTTAACGCCTGGATAGCTCGACTCGATTTCTTCCATCTGTATTGGAGAGGTTGCGTTTGTAGAAGGACTTTCTTTTTTAGATAGAAGACCTTTCGTCGGAAAAACCAATAAAAAGGCGGAAATTGTCAAAAGAATGATTGCGACTGAAAAAATGATATCAATCCAAGTGGAACGGTATTTATGGTGCAGCTTTTTCATGTTGCTAAACTCCCTTATTTTGTATTCATTGGTTCTCGAGCTTTTGAAGCCCGTGTAAGGTGCATGTTGCTGTTTTTTGGTGCTTAGTCAAAAACTTGGAGAAGCGGATTAGTAGTCTTGTTAGCTGATTAATGACGCGAAAGCTTTGGAATATAAGCGTATCGTGTCAATAAAGTCTGTTTAATGACGCGAGCGTTCCGTTTTACAAGTGTATCGTGTCAATAAAGACCGTTTAATGACGCGAGCGTCCCGTTTTACAAGTCTATCGTGTCAATAAAGTCCGTTTAATGACGCGAGTGAACCGTTTTACAAGCTTATCGTGTCAATAAAGTCTGTTTAATGACGCGAGCGTCCCGTTTTACAAGTCTATCGCGTCAATAAAGTCCGTTTAATGACGCGAGCGACACGTTTTACAAGTCTATCGCGTCAATAAAGTCTGTTTAATGACGCGAGCGTCCCGTTTTACAAGTCTATCGCGTCAAAAAATCTGTTTAATGACGCGCATACCTCGTTTTACAAGTCTATCGTGTCAATAAAGTCTGTTTAATGACGCGAGCGTCCCGTTTTACAAGCATATCGTGTCAATAAAGTCCATTTAATGGCGCGAGCGTCCCGTTTTACAAGTGTATCGCGTCAATAAAGTCTGTTTAATGACGCGAGCGTTTCGTTTTACAAGTAAATCGTGTCAATAAAGTCCGTTTAATGACGCGAGCGAACCGTTTTACAAGCTTATCGTGTCAATAAGTCCGTTTAATGACGCGAGCGTCCCGTTTTACAAGTGTATCGTGTCAATAAAGTCCGTTTAAAGCCGCGAGCGCTCCACTTTACAAAGTCTTTCGTGCTATAAAAGTCCATTTGAATTCAAATCATCTCCTTTTTCCATCTTCGTGTCTTACTAACACGATTTATGTCGCGTCAACTAACAAAAATGCATATTGTCTTCTTAGTATGTTAGACGGATAGACTTCTGAAATAGTTTCTGTGAAAGTAAAAAAATGTCGAATGTTTACTAGTTGAAAGTATACAACAATACCTAGTAGTTTGAGTGCTGGAAATGTATGTGAAATGCACGCAGTGACACGCGCATTAATTGGATAAAAACAGTGCAATGGGGTTTTTCAAAAGGTGCATTTATGATATACTGTCAAATGCCCGCATCTTGCAAATTCGGGTGAGCTTTTATGTGTTTACAATCGAATATTGTTAAACCGATCAAGCTGTTATTTCTATTGCAAAGAAAACAAACAGAAGGTGGTCGAAGAAATGGAAAAAGGAGCATACCGGGTATTGTTGTACTATAAATACGTACACATTGAAGACCCAGAAACATTTGCTGCCGAACATTTGGCATTTTGTAAGGAACTTGGACTGAAAGGTCGTATTCTTGTAGGTACAGAAGGAATCAACGGAACTTGTTCAGGTACGATTGAGCAAACAGATGCCTACATGGAAAAAATGCATAGCGATGAGCGCTTTAAAGATCTTTGGTTTAAGATCGATGAAGCGGATGGACACGCATTTAAAAAAATGCATGTGCGTCATCGCGAGGAAATTGTTAACTTAAGTCTTGAAGAGGACATCAATCCATTGGAATTGACAGGAGAGTACTTAAAGCCTGAAGAATTCTTCAAGCAAATGCAAGATGAAAATACAGTTGTTTTTGACACAAGAAACGACTATGAATATGATCTAGGTCATTTCAGAGGAGCCATTCGTCCGGATATCGAAAACTTCCGTGATCTACCTGAATGGGTCCGTGAAAATAGAGAGCTGTTTGAAGGCAAAAAAGTCCTTGCGTATTGCACAGGCGGCATTCGATGTGAAAAATTCACTGGGTGGATGAAACGCGAAGGATTCGATAACGTTGCTCACCTTGAAGGTGGAATTGTCACATACGGAAAAGACCCTGTCGCAAAAGGACAATTATGGGACGGACAATGTTACGTATTTGACGAAAGAATTGCTGTTCCGATTAACCAAGTTGAACACGTAGTTGTCGGTCGTGACCATTTTGACGGAACGCCTTGCGAACGTTATGTGAATTGTGCAAACCCAGAATGTAACGATAAAATCTTATGCTCAGAAGAAAATGAGCATTTCTATATGCGAAGCTGTTCGGATGAATGCCGTACACATCCACGAAACCGTTATTTCACAGAACAAAACATGACGGTAGATGAATTTAATGAAAGACTCGCGGCGATTGAGGCAAAACGTAACGAAGTAGCTACTGCGAACTGAATAGATGAAAGACGTTAATGAAAAAGGCACATGGAACGAAGTTTGATTACTTTGTATCTATGTGTTTTTTTGTTATGTGTCACCGAGTAAGTAAGGGAAGTAAATCAATTGAATAGTTCTTTCGAATATGGAAATTGTATGTAATTTTCATTTTATAGTTCATTCGGATTGTAATGTGTAGAAATTGGAACTTAGCGAGTTGTATACCGTATAAACGGTAAAGTCAGAAAGGTGGTAGCGATTATGAAAAACTATTTATTAGTAGCTCTATTAATTGTTTGTACCTTCCTCGCAGGCTGTTCTAAAGGAAAAGAGAATGTGGACTCCGAGTTGCCAGTAGAACAGTCCCCTGAAAATGAAGTGAAACAAGATGAGGAAGAACAAAATAATCAAATGCAAGAGTCGTTAGATAAATCACTTCTCCAAAACATCTCTTCAGTAGAGAACGTTCAATCTGTAGAAGATTTAGCAGAATTGTCACCGGGCTCGTTGACAAGTGAGTTCACTGTGGAAGAAGAGACGTCAATGTGGGCAAAAACCGAAGTTCCTAGTGAGCTGCGTCCTGCGTTTTTATCTGAAATGAAAGAGGTTGTTAAGGACACAGAGGACCCTGCAATGATTGTAAAAGCTCTAAACTATTACCTTGGTGGTGCTCAATACAAAGAATTGGTGGACCCGCTTATAACCTATCACCCTTCATTTACTGAACCTTTGATGCCTGAACCTTATGAGATGAATGAAGAAGGCGAGCGAACGAAACACCCTGCAAAAGCGCTTATTCTCCTCGATGCCAGTTCCAGTATGTTGCTCTATGCGGATGGACGCTTGAAAATGGATACAGCGAAAAGTGCAGTAAAGAGCTTTGCGACGGCAATTGGACAAAAGAGTGAAGTATCCTTATATGCATATGGACATAAAGGGACGCAAAGTGCATCTGATAAAACACTTTCTTGTGGGACGATTGAAGAAGTGTATCCTTTAGGAGAATTCAAAGAAAAAGAATTTAATAGCGTATTGGATAATGTAAAGGCGAGCGGTTGGACGCCGTTAGCAGAAGCGATTAAACAGGCCGGTATCGATCACAAAGACACGACAGAAGACCTAACAGTGTACATTGTTAGTGATGGAGCAGAAACTTGTGGGGGAGATCCGATTGCAGAGGCGAAGGCATTTACACAAGGAAAGGCCGGTCGACATGTCAATGTAATTGGTTTTCAAGTCGATAAAGATGCAGAAAGTCAGTTGAAAGCAGTAGCAGAAGCTGGGAATGGAACGTACATGGCTGCAAATTCCCTTGAAGAAATGACAGCAGGTATTTCGAAAATTTGGTTACCATCTGATTTGGATCTTGTCGGTCTCGTCTATGCAAAGCCGATTGGTTGGCCAAAAACAACCGCTCTCACAACGGTGTCGGACTATTCTAATAAAGCGAAGAAGGCGATTAAAGTAGAAAACAATCGATTGATTGGGGCCGCAAAACTACTTAAAGATGAAGCGTTAGTAAGTGATAGCCAGGAAGAAGAATTTATCACTTTCATTAACGACCAAAAAGATGCTTACCAAAAACTAATTGACGATTTGGAAGTAGAGAAACGTAAGCTAGTTGAAGATGAAGTCGACAGGATTGTTAAAAAAATTGATGACTATCAAGCGAGAATGAAAGAATTGAAAAAACAAAATGCAAAGTAAGCTATTACGAAATTGGATAAAAATCAAAATTTACCATACTAAGTTACGCAGTTTGCCCACGTTTTGAAGAAGTCTATTCGAAAAAGCGGTTGATGAAAATATCTGGTGAAGTTGCAACTAAATTTTTATCTATAGCGCCGTATTCCTGATAAGCCATTGTAAGTTAACGATTATTTGCAATGGCTTATTTTTATGATTGCGTAGATGGTTTTGACTAATTAACGTAAGTAGATAACTAATTGCTTCACGCTGTGCGCATACCCTCCGTATGTCCTCTTTTGTTGCGTATTGTATAGAGAGTGGGAAGTAAGGTTGCTTCTCTCTTTCAACTACTGTGCAGGGAGGAGGAGTGGACATGTTATTTTTTGAAGATGAAATTAAGAAAGTGAGTAAAAAAGTCGGTCCTTCTGGATGGAGTACGATGAGATTGCAAGATCCTCGTATTAACGGTCAGTTAAGGAAGGATCAAATCGCAAGAGAAACTGAAGCAAAAAATGTAGCGATGCGACGAAGTCGTTTGTTAAACGGGTATGACTGGTAAAACATAAGGCTGCACTGACCGACTGTTTAAATAGTAAAGGGGCATTCGCTTAAGATGTAGCGAAATGTCCCTTTTCAGTTTGTGGCGAAGATCGTACATGGAATTTCACCTAATCAACTATTTTGAAAGTAACATTTCCTACGCCCATATCAATGGACAAGTCGATTGTATGCTTAGCGGTTCCGTATGCTTCGTTTACGTATACACCTTTCCCTTGTGGAATGAAATCATTCACGTTGAACCGACCGACCCCTTTTGAGACGACAAGTTTTATGCCTGTATCTTTCGGTAGATAAATCGTTGTGTCTCCAACACCCAATCGTAAGTCAACAGGAAAACTGTGATCCCAGTTTCCACTTAAGTCGATTGTCGATTCTCCAACCCCGCTATCGATTGCAAGACTGCTCAGTTGGATGCCTTTTAAGTCCAAATTTGCTGTAGAAACACCTAAGCTGACAGCTAATTTTACTGGAATCTCATTTGTGAGCTGCAGCGACCAATCGTTCTGGAACTTTTTATTGGAAAAACCAATATTCATTGAAGATTTTTGTTTTAGGTGTGCAGAACCGATTTTGTTTTTGTTTTTATACGTTAGCGATGGTTTCCACTTCTTATCGGTATAGTCGAAAGTCCCGTTTACCCAGTCTGAAGCGCCGCCGACCATTTTTAATGTACCGACGCCAAAGTGAATTGTCATATCCAATGATTTTGCATCGTCTCTTTGTATGATAGCTTCCTCGTTCACTGGAATGTTTAGCATTTTTTCGTATAAAAAAATACCGATGACGACTAAAAATCCCCCTATTAATCCAGCCCACAACACTTTTTTCATGCCCATTCTCCTTTGCTTTTCGGATGAACGCTAACCCTTTAACACTATCATAGCGTATAGAGGTGATATAGCCACTAGACGGACGTATGATTTGTTCTCGGTCGTAAGACGTAGTTGTCAGAAGAATGATACGTAAAGAGGGAAAACATTTACCGCTTCTTAACAACAGATAACGGTTCAAAGAAGATTTCATACGCTTTGTATTGAACCGAAACACCGAATCGAGCATGATAATGTTGAATGGATTCTAGTAAATAGTCTTCTGTTACTTCCAAATGACTACACACTTCTTCGATTGAAAGATAATTTAACTCATAGCAATCAATCAGTTTGTCGAGCGAGACAATTTTTTCGTACCCCCACCTTCTTGCAATCAGTTCAAGTTTCCAATTGGTGAGAGAAGATGCATCCGTAATGTCCCCATAAGTCGTTTCATAATGGCCAATCTCTTCCGCAAGAATACAATGTTTTTCATAGGATGAACGATGTTGGTCGATGAGAATCATATTATCCATATAAACTCCACCTAATCCTACCGGTAATGTTTTGACTTCTTTAATTGCTAAATGTGAATATTGGGCGAGAAGCAATTCATACATCATCGTACCGCCTCACTTTCGCTGCGATTTGAGAAATTGGATATACTTTTGAATCTCTTTCACTTCTTCTTCTGTAAGGTCTTCATCCATATGCATAGCTATAGTTTCAACTTTGTTAGTTTTCTCTTGTGTCAATCCAAGAATGCCATCAACAGAAACATTAAATGTTTCTGCAATTGCTTTCACCATACGGGTTTTTGGTTCAATAGATCCTGACTCCCATTTTGAGACCATCCCTTTCGTAATGGCAAGATGATGTTGACGATTGATACGTTCCGCAAATTCTTCTTGTGACAACTTATTTTCAAGACGGACTTTCTTAATTTCAGAACCTAAAGTTTCCATGCATTAACCTCCCTGATCTGTATGAATAAGTATACTGTATAGTTTCTTTTGTGACAACATTTTGTGTATTTGTTGTTGAAAGTGAAACCGAACATATGTTATCTTTATTTAAAAGTTTCATATGTGAAACTATGGTTTTCATTGTTTCAAATGTGACTCAATTGAGGAGGCGTGGACATGAGGGCAGAAGAAATGGAGCAATTAGTGAGAGATTATCACTGGATGGTAAATAGTGTGGCGGTGATTAGAGAGTCGATGGAACATGTCGGTGGATTGACTGCTAAGTATGGAAATGACGCAGCAATGCCGAAAAAAAGCGGTGTCCAAAATGATCCTGTTTTCAGAGAGGTGACAAGGAGGGAACGCAGAATGAATAAGATCATTGAATATGAGAAAAAAATAATGATTGTGCAACGAAGACTCACCGCGATAACGGATGATCGAGAGGCTGAAATCCTTCATTGGTTATTGGAGGGGAAAAGTTTGCGTTGGATTGGTCGGCATATGAAAATTTCTGATCGGCATATTGGAAGATTAAAAGATTTAATCATTAGAAAAATGTGTGATGAAGAATAGAGAAAGACATGTATCGAGTCAAATCGCGCCATCATCATGTTTTGATTAGAAATTGATGTCGCAAATGTCGCGTAGGTCGAATAAATGACTTGAACATATTGGGTGCGTTACACTATGTTTAAGCAAAAAAGAACATGTGTTCTATATAAGGAATGGTTCGAGATACTTTACGAATGATGTGATGAGAAGAATGTCTAGATCTTGAATTGTTCGGTGTACAAGCAACATGAATAGAGCGGTTGTCTGCGTTTTGGACATCGCTCTTTTTGAATTAAAAAATTTTATAGAAGGGACATTTGAAAATTCCATTCGGAAGTGATGAAGAGGTACAAGCATGAATGAAAATAAAGGAATACATTAAAAAGAAGAACGTGAAAAAAGGTGAGAGGAGCAAGAGAAAAGGATTGGATTTTATAGTGAAAAGAGTATGTGGTGAGGATGCACATGTCCAAAATTGGTGGCAATCAAGAAGGGAGAGAGAGAATGGATGCAAGAGAAGTCCTCGGTTACTTTTTGACACAAGGGCCATTTGCTGTACTGTTTGTTTGGTTATTCATGTACCAAGTAAAGAGCAGTGAAGCAAGGGAACAACGGTATCAGCAGTTATTGACGACGATGGCGGATAAATATGACGACATTATAAAAGAAATTCAAGAAGTGAAGGAGCGATTGCCGCCTAGGTAGATATCGCTCTTTTTATTATCCGAAAGGAGGTGATGCCTGAAGAATTAAGTACAGAAAGGAGGTGAAAAACTACTACTGAAAGAATACTTGATGTAAAGAAAGTCAAAACAAAAAACTAAAAAAACTAATAGGGAGGAAATGAAAATGGTTAAAATTTATATCGATCCGGGACACGGCGGAACGGATCCTGGAGCAATTGGGAATGGATTAAAGGAGAAAGATGTAACGCTTGCTATTGCGACGAGGGTTAGAAATATACTTGTCAACGAGTATTCTAATGCTACGGTGCGCATGAGTCGGACAGGGGATCAGACGGTAAGTCTATCCCAACGTACGAATGATGCAAATGCTTGGGGAGCAGCATTCTATTTGAGCATTCATATTAATGCGGGTGGAGGAAATGGGTACGAAGATTATATTCATAGTAACCTTTCCGATAGCTCAACGACAGCACAACTAAGAAATACAATTCATTCAGAAATCGTGAAATTGATTGATATGCCGAACCGTGGGAAAAAGAAAGCGGATTTCCATGTGCTACGAGAAACGCGTATGCATGCAATGCTAACGGAAAATGGATTTATTGACTATGCATCGAACGCTTCGTTAATGAAAACGTCTGCATGGTTGGATAAAGCTGCTAGAGGACATGTCAACGGATTAGAAAAAGCGCTTGGTTTACAAAAAACGAGTTCTCCACCACCTTCCGGATCCACTTTATACCGTGTCGTTGCCGGTTCATTCACATCACGAGCCAATGCAGATCATCGTGTAGCAGAATTAC
Organism: Sporosarcina sp. OR05; assembly: GCF_041414805.1. Lineage (NCBI taxonomy): Bacteria > Bacillati > Bacillota > Bacilli > Caryophanales > Caryophanaceae > Sporosarcina > Sporosarcina sp. OR05. Next base: position 505,001 of record NZ_JANKJL010000001.1, read on the forward strand.
AAGCAAAAGGCTTTGATAGTTTCATTGACATTTATACGCAAGGGGGCGTCACTTACTATCGCGTTATTGCAGGTTCATTTGCGGATAAGTCAAATGCGGACAAGCAAGTAGCAGATTTGAAAGCTGCTGGATTTGACGCCTTCATCATTACTGTATCTTCATAATGATGATTTAGTTAGTATGTACGAAGGTTTTCTAAACGTAATGAGAGGTCGCATGAAAATGCGGCTTCTCGAATTTTTTTGAACCTATGATATTGTTACCATATTATTTTTTTCCATCTACAACTATCAATAGACTACATTTATCTTTAGAGAAAGGAAATCAACATACATAGGAGATTTCACGGTAACAGTCTATGAACCTAAATTGAAGAAAGGACGTCTTATAGTAAGAAGATGAAGTGTGTTTTCATTAATTGAAAAGTGATAATAGTGGAAGTGTACTTTATATGGCTTATGGTAATTGTGAAATGGTATACTACTATCATTGAATGATATTGGAGGAACAGATTTATGGAATGGAAAAATATTTATCGAGGGTTCTTAATGGGAATCAGCGACTTAATTCCAGGAGTGAGTGGCGGTACAATAGCATTCATCCTCGGTATATATGATCGATTACTTATTGCAATTAGCGGCTTTTTTAGTCGAGAGTGGAAAAAGCATATCGGTTTTCTACTTCCGCTTGGAATTGGAGTTGGGTTAACGTTAGTCCTTTTTAGCAAACTGATAAACTTCTTGTTGGAGAATTATGAACAACCGACACAATTTTTCTTTTTAGGACTGATTATTGGTGTGGTTCCATTTATCTCCAAACAAGCTGGTGTGAAAAAGAACTTTACAATTGGTCATTATGTGTTGTTAATCGTCGTGGGTGTAGCATTGGCTAGTACGGTATTCATTAAACCGGCTGATGCAGTAATTATTACATCCCTAACGATGCAAAATGCATTAGGTCTATTTTTTGCTGGATGGGCAGGTAGTATGGCGATGTTATTACCAGGTGTGAGTGGCTCATTCATCTTATTGTTGCTTGGTGTATATGCTACTGCCATTAATGCTCTCTCTACATTAAACCTTCCAATTATTGTAGTTATTGGAGCAGGGGTCATTGTCGGTTTTATTGCCAGCAGTAAAATTATCCATTACTTATTGAATACGTACACATATGCAATGTTTGCCATCATTATCGGTTTAATCTTAGGATCTGTATTCGTTATCTATCCAGGTATTCCTGATAGCGGTACACCATTTGTGATGAGTGTTGTTGCCCTGATTACAGGGTTAATAGTAGCAAATATGTTTAATGCAGCTGACCCGAGTGAAAAGTAAGCATTTATAAGTAGAACAAGCCCTCTTTGGTTTACTGTAACCGAAGAGGGCTTGTTGCATTTTTCAGCGATGTTTGGATGAACGACATTTATAAAAAAGCCATCACAATAATTATCCAGTAAATGTGCATGCTAACAATAACGACATAGATGATCAGTGCGAATAAAACGGTGTATTTTAAAATTGTTGATGTTTTTGCAAATTGAATTAACGTTAGAAGGATTGCCGGTAAAAGGATTTTCATTCCATAAAACAGTAGTATACTTTTGTCGTGCACAAAGCGCATAAGCGGGTTCAACTCTTCTATATGGCCTTGGCGTATCCCGATATCGGTAAAAACCGCATCGATGATACAAAGACAAGCAAGTAGAAAACTTGTATGTACAATTCTATTTTTAGAAGAATGAATCATATCGACAGTTTCCATTCAATTTCACTCCAGACATAGTAGGGCTTATGTCAAATAGGATATGGAGTTTATATGTGTTTTATTCAATTTAGATATGTAAGGTCACAAAAAAGCCAATGGTCCCAAGCAAGGAGACCATTGGCTTTCATATTTGTTTCGTTGTTTACTTCGCTGTTTCAAGAACGTCGCTCAATGGAATGGCGAGTGCGTTCGCTACACCTTCCCCATATGCAGGGTCTGCTTTGTAGCAGTGAAGGATATGTCTGTACTTAATTTCGTTTGGTGCATCTCCTAAATTACGAGCTGTATTACCGAACAAGACGGCTTGTTGCTCAGGTGACATCAGTCTAAATAGTTTTCCAGGTTGTGTGAAGTAATCATCATCATCTTCTCTAAAATCCCAATGTGCAGCATCACCGTAAACTTTTAAAGGTGGTTCTTTGAAATCAGGTTGGTGGTTCCACTGTCCGAAGCTGTTTGGTTCATAAGAAGTTCGGCTTCCGTGATTTCCATCTACGCGCATTGCGCCGTCACGATGGAAGCTGTGGAATGGGCATTTAGGAGCGTTAACAGGAATTTGGTGATGGTTCACGCCTAAGCGGTAGCGTTGTGCATCGCCATATGAAAATAATCGTGCTTGTAACATTTTGTCAGGTGAAAAACCGATACCTGGGACAATTGCTGCAGGTGTAAATGCAGCTTGTTCTACTTCTGCAAAATAATTGTCGGGATTTCGATTCAACTCGAATTCACCTACTTCAATGAGTGGGAATTCATCTTTGTACCATACTTTTGTCAAATCGAATGGGTTGTAAGGCATGTTTAGGGCTTGTTCTTCCGTCATCACTTGAATATACATTTTCCATTTCGGGAAGTTGCCATTATCGATGCTGTCCAATAAATCTCTTTGATGCGATTCTCGATCTGTACCAACTAATTCTGTCGCTTGTTCATCTGTCAAATTCTCAATGCCTTGCTCGGAACGGAAGTGGAATTTCACCCAAACGCGTTCATTATTTGCATTAATCATACTGTATGTGTGACTTCCGAAACCGTGCATATGTCGATATGTTTTTGGAATCCCGCGATCACTCATGACAATCGTAATTTGATGTAAGGCTTCAGGGAGGGAAGTCCAAAAATCCCAGTTGTTTGTTGCGCTTCTCATGTTTGTACGAGGATCACGTTTCACTGCGTGATTTAAATCAGGGAAGTGAAGCGGATCTCTAAAGAAGAAAACAGGTGTATTATTTCCAACAAGGTCCCAGTTTCCTTCTTCCGTATAAAATTTTAGTGCGAAACCACGAATATCACGTTCAGCATCGGCAGCCCCTCGTTCACCAGCTACAGTCGAAAACCGAGCAAACATCGGAGTCTGTTTCCCTACTTCAGAAAATAGTTTAGCCCTCGTGTACTGTGTAATATCATTCGTCACAGTAAAAGTCCCATAAGCTGCTGAACCTTTTGCATGCATTCGTCTTTCAGGAATAACTTCGCGATCGAAATGAGCGAGTTTTTCAATTAGCCAAACGTCTTGTAAAAGAATCGGTCCTCTTGGTCCAGCCGTCATGGAGTTATGGTTATCACCAACAGGTGCACCCGCAGCAGTTGTTAATTTTGTTTGAGAATGATTATCATTGATAGTCATTGATAATTCCTCCTTGGAATAGTAGTGTGCTAACTTCAATTATCAATATACCATAGGCGTTCATGTAAAACCAGTGTTATTTATAATAATTATTGTTAAGAAATTAGTATCGATTAATAGCGATTATTAAAGAATCTTGTTGTGACCAAATGCAGGAACAATTATAGTGAACTCAAAGAGTTGATGATGAAAGAGGCTGCTGATCTTAGTATTAGTTAGCGTATAATTTTTTTCTAAGCAGTTGGAAGGACGGATAAAGTCCTTCCAACTGCTTTTTTTTATCGTATTTAAACAATACAAATCAGTGATCCCAATTAACTATGTATCTTGATGGAGTTGCTCGTAACAACGATTGTTATGACAGTATTCAACCGAGTGATTTCCGAAGATCGACAGACTGCAACTTTTCAGATTTGGAGAGACAACAACGTACTAGAATGGAAAGTGTACGAAGTATCCAATTGTTAAAAAAGTGATAGAGGATATAAAAGTTCCGATACTAGCGAAAACAAGGTATCTTCGAATGTCTACACCTGAACTTCCTGACATGTAACAAATAATATGTCGCATACCTGGCACAAAATAGCCGATTGTAATTGCCCATGAACCATACTTATTAAACCAACTGTCCACTTTTTGTATCCGTTTCGGTGAAAGGCTGATCCATTTTCCATATTTCATGAGTAACGGTTTTCCGACTTTGCGACCAATTGTGTAAGTGAATAGGGTTCCTGTCAACACACCAAGAATTGTAATGACGAACGCGCTGAAATAATTCAGCGTACCGACTGCTGATAAATGTCCGATGAAAGCAACGACCAATTCATCGGGTAACGGTAGCCCAAAAATTCCGAGCGCAAAAAATAGATATACGGCAAAATAACCGTAATGCATGACAAAGTCTTCAAACTGTAACATTCCTTATCCCTCATTTAGTTAAATTTCGTAGTTCTGTGATGTTTGAGGTTCTTTCCATTCGCCAATAGGCTGCCCTACTTTTACTTCAGTCCCTGATGAAAGTAATGACTTAAAGTGCGCATCGTGTTCAATGAAGAGAATGACTGTGGAACCGAAAGAAAAGTAGCCGAAATCATCGCCTTTTGTACAGTTTTTTGACGTGCTTGTCAGGTGGATGCTGTTGACATTCAGTGCACCAACTTTGATAATTGCAAGTTTGCTATGGGAAGTTTCCATTTCGGAAATCAACCGATAGTTCGTTGCAAAAGGTTGATTGCCAAGTCGTAATCCTAAATCGTTGACAGGAAAAGATGTTGTTCCTAATGCATATCGATTAACCAATTGTCCATTAAATGGGTAGTGAAAATGATGATAATGACTGGGTGATAAGTAAAAAATATAGAAAAAACCATCTTTGTACGTATTTGCGCTCTTTTCATCTCCCAAAATTTGTTTTATACTATATAGATGATCTTTAATGTAAAAAGACTGTTGTTCATTGATTTTGCCGGATGCTGTCAAATAGCCATCTACCGGTGAAGTCATCACATTTGCTCTTTGATCGATCGGGCGTACGCCGTGCTTTAAATTTCTCGTGAAAAAATCTTGAAGACTTTTATAATGCTCTAGCGGATATTCCGCTTCCTCTTCATTGATACGGTATGCGGAAGCAAAAGGCTTTAGTAGTCTCTTACTCATTGAAGAGCGGGTAAATGTTTTTAAAATCGATGAGGACACTGGGTGTCCTGTCAATTCGACGAATTGTTTAAAGAGTGTTTTTTTCATTACGGTAGTCTCCCATGCAAATAGTATGTAGTAGAAAAAATAGACGGAGGAATTCTCATGTTTTTATCCAGATACTTTGATTATACTAAAATAAAAGGGCAGTTGGCGAATGTAATTACATTGACGAACCTTAGCTTCGGAATCATCGCCATCCTCTTAATCTCACGCGACCTTAGCCATATGAGTCTTGTATTCATCTTTTTAGCAGCCCTATTTGACCGTTTTGACGGTATGGTTGCAAGACATTTCCAATCAGAATCGTTGTTTGGTAAGGAATTGGACTCGTTAAGTGATTTAATATCTTTCGGTGTCGCACCTGCTTTATTAATTTACACGACAAATTTGTCTAATATGTTATGGGTTGGGATTGTTGCTACAATCTTTTACATTCTTGCGGGGGCAGTTCGCCTTGCTCGGTATAACGTAAGAGAATTTGATGGAACATTTTACGGTGTGCCCATTACTGCAGCTGGCGTTCTGTTAACATTATCTTACTTCTTAAGCCATTATGTCGGTCCTGCCTTTTTTGTAATCGTTATGATCATACTCGGAATTCTAATGGTAAGCAATATTAGGATTGCAAAAGTATAATAATATGTTGTTTTACTTTCTTTTGCGCTCAACGATCATCAGATTCGTTGAACGCATTTTTTCTATTTTCTTGGAGACGCTATCAAATGTCTGCTATTCTAGAAGAAGCGACTTATTTAGAATGGAGTAATGTGCATGATGAAGAATTTGGAGGTGACATCAATCGAACAATTACAATCCGTGCTCTCCACTTACTTTGGATATTCATCGTTTCGAGCAGGACAAGAACAGGCGATCCAAAATGTCTTGCATGGACGAGATACGTTATGTGTGATGCCAACAGGTGGCGGAAAATCAATCTGTTACCAAGTACCAGCTATGGTCATGGAAGGTACGGTTCTAGTTGTGTCACCATTGATTTCTCTGATGAAGGACCAAGTGGATGCACTTCTACAGATAGGTGTACAAGCCGCGTACATAAACAGTTCATTAACGAGTGAAGAATATTTTGGCATTATGGAAAACGCCTTAGCTGGCGCATATAAACTATTATACGTTGCTCCAGAACGGTTCGAGTCCCAATCGTTTATTCAACAAATCAACAAGATGGATATTCCGATGATTGCCATTGATGAAGCGCACTGTATTTCACAATGGGGGCATGATTTCAGACCGAGCTACCGAATGATGCATACGGTCATCAATTCGTTTGTGAAGAAACCAGTAGTCCTCGCTTTGACTGCAACTGCAACACCTGCAGTGCGGGATGATATCTGTCACCAATTGAACATTGATCCCGAATTTACTGTGATGACAGGTTTTGAAAGAAGTAATTTGACGTTTTCCGTCGTGAAGGGACAAGACCGGGACAAGTTTGTGAAGGCGTATGTGAAGAAAAATGAAGGCGAAGCAGGCATTATTTATGCGGCTACGCGCAAAGCGGTTGACCAAGTATATACGATGCTCGAGCGGACCGGCATTGCAGTTGCTAGGTATCATGCTGGTTTATCGGATACTGTTCGTCAATCTGAACAAGATCGTTTTCTTATGGATGAAGCGACTGTCATGGTAGCGACAAATGCATTTGGCATGGGCATCGATAAAAGTAATATACGTTATGTAATTCATTACCAGATGCCGAAAAATATGGAGAGCTATTATCAAGAAGCGGGTCGTGCGGGAAGAGATGGACTTGATAGTCACTGTACCTTATTATTCTCGTCGCAAGATGTCATTACGCAACGGTTCCTTATTGATCAATCACAAGATGTCAATCGGATACCTGGTGAGTTGGAAAAATTACAATCGATGATCGACTATTGTCATACCGAATCTTGTCTACAAAAATTCATCATCTCCTATTTTGGTGAAAGTGACCTACAAGATTGCCACCGTTGTGCAAATTGCACGGATACGCGGGAACGGGCTGATGTAACTGTTGACGTTCAAAAAGTGTTATCTTGCGTTATTCGGATGGGGCAACGTTTTGGAAAGACGATGATCGCCCAAGTGTTGACTGGTTCAAGAAATAAGAAAGTTGTCGAATTCGGATTTGATAAACTGACGACATATGGCATTATGAAAGGCCGCAACGCGAAGGAAGTGTCCGATTTTATTGAGTTTATTATCTCGGAAAATTATTTAGGTGTTGAAAATGGTCAATTCCCGATTATTTATGTGACGGAATTAGGCAAAGATGTGCTGACTGGGAAAACTAAAGTCTATCGGAAAGCGACAGTCGAAACAAAACAGATTACGCAAGACGACCCGTTATTTGACCAATTACGCGCACTTCGATTGAAAATTGCACAAGAAGCAAGTGTTCCGCCTTTCGTCGTCTTCTCTGATAAATCATTACGGGATATGGCTGCTAAAATGCCAATGACCGACGAAGCGTTTTTGGAAGTCAATGGTGTAGGTGATGCGAAGCTTGAGCGGTATGGAGAAGCGTTTATGGAAGAAATCAAAGCTTTTTCAAAGCAGATGGTGTAAGAATTTTAGACAAAAGGAAAACCGCGTGCGCGTCTCAAATGAGTCGCCGGTACGCGGTTTTTTACGTTCGAATTATTGTTGAGGTGAAACAATTGGTTGGACGTTTCGCTCTTTCTTTCTGCAGAGTGCAACCAATACATACACAATGGGTGTGTCGATAATTGCGATTGAAAACTTAAAGATATATTGGCTCGCAATCATGCCAAGTAATATAGAGGTAGGCATTGTTCCTGCAAATGCGATTGTAATGAATAACGTCGTATCGACGAATTGACTCACCATCGTAGAGGCATTGTTACGTACCCATAATTGTTTAGAGCCGTGTTTTTGTTTCAGCTTATCAAAGATTGTTACATCTAAGTTTTGGCTCACGAGATAGGCAACTAAACTGGCAATTGTCACACGGAAACCTGCGTTAAAGATCGTTTCAAAAGCAGCTTGGTTTTCATAAAAAGGAGCAGCAGGCAAGTGGATGGCAATCCAAATGAATCCTATTGCCAAAAGTTGTGCAATAAACCCGGTTTGAACAGTTTTTCGGGCAGCCTCTTTCCCATAAGCTTCAGTTAGTACATCCAAAATCGGATACGTACAGACATAAATGACGGCTGCTGCAGGAATAACAATCCAACTGCCAACGCTGATCAATTTCACTGCTACAATGTTCGATAAAATTAATAAACCTACAAATATTCCACTTAAATAATAGCGCATCTTTCATTACTCCTCATCGATTATCGATTTTCTCTGGGTACAGATCATGGTTCATCAAACGATGCTCCGCCATCTGTTCGTATTTCGTTCCCGGTTTACCATAATTGCAGTAAGGGTCGATTGAAAGACCACCCCGAGGCGTAAATTTCCCCCAAACTTCAATATAGCGAGGCGCCAATAAATGAATTAAATCATTCATGATGATGTTGACACAGTCTTCATGGAAATCCCCGTGATTCCGGAAACTGAACAAATACAGTTTCAAAGCTTTACTTTCGACCAATTTCTCATCTGGTATGTAACTGATGTACATCGTTGCAAAGTCGGGCTGTCCCGTCATCGGACAAAGGGAAGTGAATTCAGGGCAATTGAATTTCACGAAGTAATCACGCGTTGTATGCATGTTGTCAACGGCTTCTAAAATGGATGGATTGTATTCATAAGCATAGGTCGTTCGTTGGTTACCTAATAGTGTTAAGTCTTGTAGTGTGTTTTCATCTCTTCCAGTCAATACAAAAACCTCCCTGAAGTTATGTTGTCAGGGAGGGGCCATAGAAATGGAAAAATAAAAGCCATGTCAAATGGACATGGCGTAGTTTCCGGCATCCATAGTTTTTTATAGAGGGTCGCTATGAACCTCTCCCGAACAGGGTTATTCTTTTCGTCTATGACTTTAACTGGTTTTACCTATTCTGTCAATAGCAAACTTCGTTTCAAACCTAAAATTGTATAAAGTGCAATGAACAAAAGGATGATTCCTGTCACCATGAATCCACCAGTGAACGATAAATCCAAATAGCCAATCAAGCTCGATCCCGCTACGACACCGATGGAAAAAAAGGCATAAAAATAGCCGTATGCTTTTCCGCGGTATTCCGGAGCTGATGAGTCAATTAGCAATGAATTGATAGACGGGAATAGAAAAGCGAAGCCGATGCCATATAACCCCATCGCTAAAAACAGGTGAGTGAGCGCTGATACTTGGCTTAACAAAATCATGCAAATGCCCATTAGTGAAATCCCGAAAGCTAACGTAATCATAGGACGTACCCGATCAAATACACGATTAATCGGTAGAAGGAAAATTAGTATTGCGACAACCCCGAATGTACTGAGTAGCATTCCGGTTGTTTTTGTATCAAAGCCAAGCGCTTCCACTTTTAAAGGGAGGATGAATGCCAGCACACCTTGTGAAAACATGAGAAAAAATGCACCTGAAAATGCACGGACCATGCCGGGGTGTTTAAATAAGTATTTGACCCGAAATTGTGATGACATTTTTAAGCGATTTTTTCTGACATACGTATAGGAACGCAACAGAAAGAAGGCTGCGAATGCTAAAATAAACATGATGAGGCCATTCATTCCCATTATAAAAGGGGTACTTGTTTTGGAAGCGACAATCCCACTATAGGCAGGACCGATGATCGCCGCCATTCCAACGAACGCTCCGGAAATTGCGACACTACGGCCACGTTTTGATTCTTCTGTACGATTTGCAAGAAATGTGAAAGCGGCTGGAACAATAAGCCCTTCCATAAATCCGTGGATGAATCGGATACCAAGCAAAGAATACGGTCCCTCAACGACTGTATACAATAAAAGCGACGCTCCTGAGGCGAATAAGCCAATGAGTAAAATCATAAAAGGGCCACGGCGATCTGTCATGAAACCAGAAATGATATTTCCAATTGTATTTGAAAAAGAATACATACCGACAGCTAAACCGGTCAAAAAAGAAGAAGCGCCTAACGATAGAGCGAACGGACTCATAATAGGCAACTGTGAAAATAAATCAAAGAAAGAAAAAAAGACGATTACATAGACAAATGCGCGCATTTTAAATCCTCATTTCAAATAAAGTCCATCATAGTCTACTGTACCATTGATCGTTCAATAGACCAAAGGACAGATTGTGAACAAAAATAATCATAGCATTCTGAACAAGGTAACGATAAAATAATACAATACTTTACGAGAGAGGGATGATGGAAATGAGTTCAAAAATCAACATCGGTATTGTCGGTTATGGAAATTTAGGGAAAGGTGTAGAATCAGCAATCGCTCAAAATGAAGATTTAACACTTCATGCTGTTTTTACAAGAAGGGATCCCTCTACACTAAAGGTGAATAGCGGTGTACCTGTCTATGCATTAGGCGATGTCGAAAAGTTCGTAAATGAGATCGACGTCATGATTTTATGTGGTGGGTCTAAAGATGATCTTCCGGAACAAGGTCCTGCACTTGCTAAACATTTTAATACGGTTGACAGCTTTGACACGCATGCAAAAATTCCGGACTACTTCGAAACAGTAGACGCTACGGCAAAACCGAATGGAAAAACTGCAATCATTTCTGTCGGATGGGATCCTGGCCTATTCTCCATTAACCGGCTTTATGGGGAAGCAATCCTTCCTGAAGGAGCGACGTATACATTCTGGGGCAAAGGGTTAAGCCAAGGTCACTCTGATGCAATCCGTAGAATCGCTGGTGTCAAAGGTGCAGTCCAATATACGATACCGGTTGAAGAGGCTGTTGATAAAGTGAGAAGTGGAAGCCAACCGACACTGACGACAAGGGAAAAGCATACACGTGAGTGCTATGTCGTATTGGAAGAAGGTGCAGATGCATCTGTTGTTGAACAAACAATTGTCTCTATGCCTGACTACTTCTCAGATTATGACACAACGGTCCATTTCATTAATGAACAGCAGTTGGCGGAAGAACATAGCACAATGCCGCATGGTGGATTTGTCATTAGAAGTGGCAAAACAGGAACTTCCAGTAATCAAGTAATGGAATTCTCTTTGACGCTTGATAGCAATCCGGAATTCACATCGAGCGTCCTCGTCGCCTATGCACGCGCTGCTTTTCGTATGAATCAAAAAGGAGAAACAGGCGCGAAAACCGTTTTTGATGTTGCGCCAGGTCTACTTTCATCTAAAAGTGCACATGATTTACGCAAGGAGTTATTATAACAATGAAAGCACTTTCAATGTAGCTAACATTCCATTATACTGAATAAGTAGTTTTTATTTGGGAGGTCGAAATAATTGGCGAAATTAGATGACACATTGCAAATGCTGAAAGAATTGACGGACGCGAAAGGAATTCCAGGGAACGAACGGGAACCTCGTGAAGTCATGAAGAAATACATCGAGCCGTTCGCAGATGAAATCGACTATGATGGCCTTGGTTCATTGATTGCCAAAAAATCTGGTCAAGCAGATGGCCCGAAGATCATGGTAGCAGGTCACTTGGATGAAGTCGGCTTCATGGTAACGAAAATTGACGACAAAGGATTCATTTCCTTCCAACCGGTCGGTGGCTGGTGGAACCAAGTGATGCTTGCGCAACGCGTCGACATTGTTACACGCAAAGGGGATATCGTGACAGGCGTTATCGGTTCCAAGCCTCCACACATCTTGTCCCCGGAAGCACGGAAAAAGCCGGTAGACATCAAAGATATGTTCATCGATATCGGTGCAACCTCCAAAGAGGAAGCGATGCAATGGGGCGTTTTGCCAGGTGATATGATTGTCCCGCACTTTGAGTTTACTGTGATGAACAACGATAAATATTTGCTAGCGAAAGCTTGGGATAATCGTATCGGATGCGCGATTGCAATCGATGTCATGAAAGCGTTGAAAGATGAAAACCACCCGAATATTGTTTTCGGTGTAGGGGCGGTCCAAGAAGAAGTCGGTTTACGTGGAGCCAAAACAGCTGCTGCGAAAGTGCAACCGGATATTGGCTTTGCTGTTGATGTAGGAATTGCTGGCGATACGCCGGGTGTAACGTCCAAAGAAGCTGCAAGCAAAATGGGGGATGGCCCTCAAATCCTTCTCTATGACGCATCAATGGTTTCTCATAAAGGATTGCGCGATCTTGTCGTCGATACAGCGGAAGCGCACAACATTCCATACCAATTCGAAGCGATTCCTGGCGGCGGAACGGACGCGGGATCTATTCATGTAAGTGGAAATGGTGTACCATCCATCGCAATTTGTATCGCCACTCGCTATATTCACTCGCATGCAGCAATGTTGCATAGAGATGACTATGAAAATGCCGTGAAATTGATTGTGGAAGTTATTAAAAAGCTTGACCGTGAAACGGTGAATAATATTATCTTTAACTGAACGCCATTTTTGAAATGAATGAAATCCGCATGGTGACAACTGTCAAAGTTGTTGCTATGCGGTTTTCTTGTTGTTTGATTTCAATTGAAAGTGTAGCGATCGAATGGTTTTAGCTATCTTGAATGAGAAACGCCGTATTGGGTTAGAAGGAATTATTTTTAATAAAAATACATTTGACTTTATATTTATGCAATTGTATACTGATTTAAACAAACATAACCGTGGATGGAGATGATCAGTTTGGTTCAAATGCATAGCGCAATCACAACGATTGGTAAGACCATAGAAGATCAATTAAAAGGTAGAGATTTATTGACGCTGTTAGACTATACAAGCGAAGAGATTGACTATTTATTACAAAAAGCACTTATCATGAAACAAGAGATGGTGGCGGGGAAAATGCCTGCCGTATTACAAGGGAAGACGCTCGGTATGATTTTTGAAAAACATTCTACGCGAACTCGGATTTCATTTGAAGTAGGTATGAATCATCTAGGGGGGCATGCAATGTTCATGCATGCAAAAGATTTGCAAATCGGACGAGGTGAGCCGATTTCTGATACCGGAAAAGTCTTATCTGAATACGTTGATGGGGTTATGATTCGTGCAAACTCACATGAAATGGTGAAAGAGTTAGCAAAGCATGCGACAATTCCCATCATTAATGGCTTAACCGACATTTTTCATCCGTGCCAAGCACTTGCGGATTTGCTCACGATGATCGAAGTGAAAGGGACGATCCGTGGTAAGAAACTCGCTTATGTGGGAGATGGGAACAATGTAGCCCATTCACTCATCATTGGAGCGGCCAATATGGGGATGCATGTCGCTTTTGCTTCTCCAGAAGGCTATGCGTGTAATCAAAACCTATTCATGAAGGCACAAAAAATTGCCAATGCAAATGGCGGTTCACTCATTCAAACGAACAACGCGATCGAAGCTGTCGAAAATGCAGACGTTGTCTATACAGATGTCTGGACGAGTATGGGCCAGGAAGAAGAAACAGCTACTCGATTACAAGTGTTTAATGATTTTCAAGTGAATGATGAACTCGTCGCTCATGCAAAAAAAGACTATATGTTTTTGCACTGTCTGCCTGCGCATCGTGAAGAAGAAGTTGCTACGTCCGTGATCGATGGGACCAATTCCTATGTATTCCAACAAGCGGGTAATCGTCTACACGCTCAAAAAGCCGTACTCGCAACGTTGTTATAAAGTGCTAGTTTCGAATGAATGAGTAGCGGCAGTCGTGGAAACATGTGGAAAACAATCTAAATTTCCTGTAGTATATGAATAGAATTTACTCATATCGTGGGGGTACAGAATGTTTGAATACTTTTTAGTGTTTTTAGGAGCTGCCATACCTTGGTTCGAAATTGCACTCGTCATCCCATTAGGCATCATAAGGGGATTATCGCCAGTTTGGGTGATGATTCTCGCGTTTATCGGGAATATGCTTACTGTATTGTTGTTAATTATTGCCTTTCAGCGCGTCAAAGAGTGGATGGAGAAACGACGTGAAAAAACTGGCAAACCTGAATCCAAACGAACAGAACGCGGAAAACGGATTTGGAATAAATACGGTATGCCTGGCCTCGCCTTACTCGGTCCGATTCTCATCGGAACCCATATCGCTGCATTTATCGGGTTACTATTTGGTGCGACGAAAGTAAATACAACGGTCTGGATGACGATTAGTATCACACTATGGACGCTCGTTTTCGGGCTCGCGACAGCAGCCGGTTTTGATATTTTTGTGCGGAACTTTAATTGATCGTTCGAGAAAAGTCCAGATTATGAAATGAAATGAAATGGAGAAGCGAGTAGGGGGGATTCCTGTACTCGTTTTTTTGTGGGCTTCTCTCAGAGATTTATTGCTTTTCGATAAGAGGCGTGAGTGTTGCGGTGCGAACAGTTTATGTTGCGATACGTTTGGAGTATTGTGATGCGAAGGCTGAGTGTTGTGATACGAGCCGTTTACGTTGTGATGCGCGGGGTTTATGTTGTGATGCGGTTGGAGCATTGTGATGCGAAGGCTGAGTGTTGCGATACGAGCCGGTTAACGTTGTGATACGCACAGGTTATATTACAATTGCATAATCACCTCTAGATCCAGGCGGTTCATCTCCACCTAAAAAGCACGATAAGAAGTTGCTTCTCATCGTGCCGTTCATCCTATTGGAGCTTTCAATGATTGTCTACTTAACCAGCTGTAAATGCTTGAGCGAGTTCGCCGGTGATTTTTGCTTTTTCCTGCTCGTCCGCATTGACCCACAACTTTTCAAAGAACACGCCTAATCCTGGCAAAAGGTGCTCTTCGCCACGGTTCAATGCATCTTCTACTACATTTCGAATATCGTCCGCGGAATTGTTTGTCATGTTTGCTGTAATCGCGTCACGAATTTGAAAGTTCATATTATCAATCCTCCTGCAATCATTTTGGACACAATGATCGCCAACTATACAGACATTTGTTACACTGAGAAAAAAGATAAAAAGGATGTCAACAATACATGAAAAGAATTGAATCCACTCAAAATGGGCTTGTGAAACATTGGAAAAAACTTGTCTTGTCAAAGAAAGATCGGGACAAATCGGAAGAATTTATCGTTGAAGGCTTTCATTTGGTGGAAGAAGCGCTAAACACCAATGGTACTGTTGTCCATTTAATGGTGACTGAAGGAATAGAACTCCCTGCTAATTGGAATACGGAAAACGTGCAATTGATTGAAATGACAAAAGCTGTTGCTAAAGAGCTCATTGAAACGGAGCAATCACAAGGCGTATTTGCTCACTGTAAACAGCCTCATTATTCGCCTGAAGAGGTCAAGCATTGGAAAAAATATTTATTAATTGATGCGGTGCAAGATCCAGGCAATATCGGGACAATGATTAGAACGGCGGATGCTGCAGGAATTGATGCGGTTATTCTTGGAAAAGGCTCCGCTGATCCGTATAATCCCAAAACCGTCCGATCTGCTCAAGGTTCACATTTTCATATACCGGTCATCAAGGGTGATTTGAATGAATGGTTAGCGCAACTAAAACAAGCAGGTATACGCATTATCGGAACGGGCTTGCAACAAGCATCCGAACATTACGCAATTGAACCGATGCAAGCATTCGCACTTATTGTTGGGAATGAAGGAAGTGGTGTATCTGAAGACTACTTGCGACAAGCAGACGAAGTCGTGAAAATTCCGTTGTATGGCAAAGCGGAATCTTTAAATGTAGCGATCGCAACGGGCATTCTCGTCTATTCATTCGGAAGAAGATAAACCTTAACCCAATCTTGATGAATGAAACGGAATAGGCTATACTAATACTTATTATACATTGTAAAAGCTGTGACCGGGAAAAGTAGACGGTATTTCTCCTACAGGAAGTTAGTGCCTTGACTGTGAGTGCTAATAGGAAGAGAGCTGTTGAAGTTCACCCCGCGAGCTGCCGCTTGGACCAGCGAGAGCTGTAAAGGTGTGCCGGTAGAGGGCCGTTACTCCAAATGAAGTGATTATGCGTTTCTTTGCATAATAATCAGGGTGGTACCGCGAACTCGTCCTCGTCCCTTTTTGGGGGCGAGGTTTTTTTATTTTGAAAGGAGAATGACGATGGAACAACAGTTGCAGCAATTAAAAGATGAAGCGTTGGGGAAAATTCAAGATGCTCAGTCCGTAAAAGAGTTAAATGACGTTCGTGTCGCTTATCTTGGGAAAAAAGGACCGATTACTGACTTATTGAAAGGAATGGGTAAGCTCCCTGCTGAGGAGCGTCCGAAAATGGGTGCACTCGTCAATGTCGTGCGTGAAACCGTAACGGCATCTTTAGAAGAAAGAATGGCGTTGCTGGAAGCGGAAGCAATTAATACGCAATTAGCGAAGGAAGCAATCGATGTTACACTTCCGGGTCGTCCAGTGCAAGCAGGCAATCACCATCCACTAACGCGTGTCGTTGAAGAAATCGAAGACTTTTTCATTAGTATGGGATACGAAATTGCAGAAGGACCGGAAGTGGAAAAGGATTACTACAATTTCGAAGCGCTCAACTTGCCAAAAGGGCATCCTGCGCGTGATATGCAGGATTCCTTCTATATTTCTGAAGATATTTTGCTGCGTACACATACATCTCCTGTGCAAGCTCGGACGATGGAGGCAAAAGGTGGAGAGGCGATTAAAATCATTTGTCCGGGGAAAGTGTACCGACGTGATAATGATGATGCAACACATTCACATCAATTTACACAAATTGAAGGTCTTGTCGTTGGTGAAGATATCCGCATGAGTGACTTGAAAGGTACACTTGATTTATTCGCGAAAAAGATGTTTGGTGCAGAGCGTGAAATCCGCCTACGTCCTAGCTTCTTCCCATTCACTGAACCGTCCGTTGAGATGGATATATCTTGCTTTAAGTGTAGTGGTAAAGGATGTAATGTGTGTAAAAAAACAGGCTGGATTGAGATTTTAGGTGCCGGAATGGTGCATCCGAATGTATTGGAAATGGCGGGTTATGATCCGTCTGCTGTTACTGGATTTGCATTTGGTATGGGACCTGAACGAATTGCAATGTTGAAATATGGCATTGAAGATATCCGTCATTTCTACACGAATGACAGCCGGTTCATATCACAATTCCATCGGACGGAAGCGTAAGGAGGAGAAAACATGTTAGTTTCAACGAAATGGCTAAATGAATATGTAAATACAGGCGGGATTACACCTGCAGAGTTAGCGGAAAAAATCACACGTTCAGGTATCGAAGTCGATTCCATTATCGATCGCTCTCACGGTATGACAAACGTCGTTGTCGGGTATGTAAAAGAATGTGTCAAACATCCTGAAGCGGATAAATTAAATATTTGCCAAGTGGACGTCGGAGAAGAAGTGACACAAATCATTTGTGGAGCTCCTAACGTCGCTGAAGGCCAAAAAGTGATTGTTGCACGTCCAGGCGCAGTTCTGCCTGGCGGTATGAAGATAAAGAAAGCGAAACTTCGTGGCGAGGAATCGAACGGCATGATCTGTTCATTACAAGAACTCGGGATTGAAGGGAAACTTGTTGCCAAAGCATACGCTGAAGGGATTTATGTGTTACCTGAAGGAGCGGTACCTGGTGAAAGTGCGTTGCCTTTACTCGGTTTGGATGATACTGTCCTCGAATTTGATTTGACACCGAACCGGTCAGATGCATTAAGCATGTTAGGTGTAGCTTATGAAGTGGCGGCAATTTTATCTGAAGAGATCCATCTCCCGGAAATTGATTACAAAACATCAGAAGTAAAAGCCGAAGACATGTTGAAGCTGCGTGTCGATGCACCTGACGTCAACCCGATGTACGTTGCTAAAGTCGTGAAAAACGTGAAGATTGCTGAATCGCCACTTTGGTTACAAAATTACTTAATGGCTTCAGGCGTGCGACCACACAATAATGTCGTCGATATTACAAACTATGTACTCATGGAATACGGTCAACCGCTTCATGCATTTGACTATGACCGATTGGAAACGGGTGAAATTGTCGTCCGCCATGCACTTGAAGGGGAGAAAATTACGACGTTAGATGAAGTGGAACGTACGTTACAACCACATCACCTCGTCATTACGAATGGTCAACAACCAGTAGCACTTGCTGGTGTAATGGGCGGAGCCAATTCCGAAGTGCATGATGGTACAACAACAGTTGTCATTGAATCTGCTTATTTTGCAGGGTCTTCTGTCCGACAAACTTCTAAAGACGTCGGTTTGCGAAGTGATGCAAGTACGCGATTTGAAAAAGGAGTCGATCCGAACCGTGTCCTTGAAGCAGCTGAACGCGCTGCGCAATTAATGTCGGACATTGCTGGCGGAGAAGTATTGGCAAACTCGGTCCTGTTTGATGAACTCGACAAAACAGCTGAGCGCATTACCATTTCACCAGACTATATTAATAGCCGTCTCGGCATGAAAATTTCGATGGATGAAATGCTCACAATTTTGGAGCGTTTGCGTATACCGACACAAGCAATCAATGGTCAACTTGTCATTGACGCGCCAACTCGTAGACAAGACTTGCGTATTAAGGAAGACATTATCGAAGAAATCGCCAGAATGCATGGCTATGATGAAATTCCTAAAACACTACCAATAACGGAATCAACACCTGGTGGACTTACTCCTTATCAGGCGAAACGCCGTATTGTGCGCCAATATCTTGAAGGTGCGGGCTTCTATCAAGCCATTACGTATTCATTAACTTCCAAAGAGCAGGCTCAAGCGTATGCGTTAGAAACTGCGCCTGTAACGGAATTGCTCATGCCGATGAGTGAAGAACGAAGCGTATTGCGCCAAAGTTTGGTTCCTCATTTACTAGAAGTGGCAACGTATAACGTCGCACGTCGGATTGATTCTGTTGCATTGTATGAAACGGGTTCTGTATTCCTTGGGATGGAAGAAGACGGCCTCCCACGTGAAGTGGAGCATGTAGCTGCAGTGATGACAGGAAAATGGGTCGATCATGCTTGGCAAGGCGAAACGAAAAAAGTCGACTTCTTCGTGCTGAAGGGCATTGTGGAAGGGATGATGAACCGTCTCGGACTAGCAGATCGCCTTTCATTTGAACAATCGGTTGTAGACGGTATGCATCCTGGCCGTACGGCGACGATTTTGTTGAATGGTGAGCGTATCGGTCTAATTGGACAGATTCATCCGACAGAGCAAAAGAAACGTGACTTGAAAGAGACGTACGTGATGGAAATGAATCTCAAGCAAGTGTTGACAGTAGCGACGGAAGACTTGATCTATGTTCCAGTCCCACGTTTCCCATCGATTTCAAGAGATATCGCGCTAGTTGTTTCAACCGAAACATCTGCAGGTGCTCTCGAATCGGTTATTCGTCAAGCAGGTGGAAAATTACTGAAAGACGTCAAGTTATTCGATTTATATGAAGGTGAGAACGTTGAAGAGGGCAAAAAGTCACTCGCGTTTTCATTGACATACTTCGATCCTGAACGGACATTGACGGACGAAGAAGTCGTTAAAGCGCACGATAAAGTGCTGAACGCTTTAACAGAAGCGAATGCTCAACTTAGAGGATAACTCACAAGGGTAAGGAATATCCTGCTGAATCTGTGATAGAAAAGAGAAATGGAATTGCATTCGTGCAATTCCATTTTTAAATTCTCTACGTGAGTAGCGATTTTATCAATCAAAGTTTCTAGCAGCAACACTTCAAAAAATATAACATTTTGTCTTAAGGTCACTGGAAGAGTTCCCAAAAGAGGGCTTATCCTAGAACTGTTGATTTGCATTCCGTGCGGACGCTTTCCGGGGGCTTGCCCTCAGCCTCCTCGCCGCTTCGCGTCTGCGGGGTCTTCACGCTGCGCTGATTCCCCAGGAGTCGTCGCTCTACACTCCAATCAACGTAAATCGCCTATATTTAAAGTGAAAAAAATACAGTGATCTTTTTAAAAGGAAAGAATCACTGTTTTAATTGAATTATCATAGTACCAAGTTAAGATTGTATGTTGCGTCACATTGGGTGCTAATTCGTTAAAATTCCACCTAACGAACATCAAAACCAATATTTACTCGCATGTCATAGCTATTAGGATTCTCTCCTTCAATGCTGCTTTCCACATAAAACTGAGCTGAACCACTCACAACGTATTTTCCAGTCGGAAACCCTTTGTCCACAATCGTTTGAATGAACTCGCGTTTTGCAGCTTCATCCTCGTCACTATACCCACCGGCAAATTCATATTTCACCTTGAGAGGGACACCCTTTTTCAACGTTGTGTGAATCAATGGCTCGTTCATCGCATAATCGATCTCGTAATTACGAGTTAGCTCTTTAATTGGGAAATAAAAAGGGGAGGCGGCGTGTGAAATGACGATGGATTCTTGATCACCTACGTACGTCAACTCTGCGTAAATTGCAGTCTCTTCGAATTCATTATACGTTTCTTTTTCCGTATATAATTTGTATACGAAATCATCCGCTTGCATTTCCGCCTCTTGAGGGTAGGAAACGTTTTTACTAGGGGTATTCCCCTTAATAGACACACTACATCCGGCTAATAAACCAATGATTGCTAAACTTACTAATCCCTTTTTCAAGTAGAATCACTCCTTGTTTAGTAGACGGTAGCCTATCAAATAAGTTACATTCTCTTCATTGCTGCAAGTTTTTTCGCTTTTTGTGCATTTGCAAAGTGCCATTTGGTCATGGAACGTAATGCTGCTTCTCCGTCCTTTAGAAGAATTTTAGCAGCAACTTCATCCACTCGGGGACCCGCCCCTTTAGGCAATGTCATGCCAGCGAGTTGACTGAGACGATCCATCTCTTCTAAAAAAGCGACACGCGCGATGATTGATGCGGCTGCTACCGAGACGTGCAATCCTTCTGCTTTGGTGGAAAATAATACATTTTCACGGATAATCTCAGGTTCGTTCTTAATGTGGTTATAATAGATTCCACGTTCTGCGAATTGATCAATCAAAATATATTCCGGTTTTTGTCCATCCATTTTGCGTAAAACGTGTTTCAGTGCTTGGTTATGCAAGAGTGCTTTGATTTTTCCTTGTGACCAGCCTTTTGCTTGCACGTCATTGTATTTCGGGTTGGATAAAGTTAATACACTATGCGTCAAAGTCGCTTGTAAGTCGTGGGCTATTTGTCTCATCAGATCATCCGTTAGTTGTTTTGAGTCTTTTACACCGAGTTCTCGGACAAGATTGATCTGTTCAGTACGCACATAACAAGCTGCTACAGTAACTGGACCGAAAAAATCGCCTGTTCCTGTTTCGTCTGATCCTAGTACTGATAACCCAGCAAAATTATCTGGCAACAATTCACCTTTAGGAGATGCTACCTTTTTAGCTGTAGACGTCGAACTTGCATGTTGTGTTGCCTTTGACTTTCCCCATTGTGTAGCTTCACGTTCAGCTCCATTACCTTGAAAGAGCACTTTTCCGGATTTGTAAACTGTAATGGCGGTATCTGGAAGTTTTGCTGCAAATAAAACCCCTGGAGCATTTCTCGTCACTTTAAATGACAGATAATGTTGTGTTAGTGCTGAAATGGTTGACTCATCTAATAGAAGTACGCTTTGTCCCATTGTTTTCATCCTCTCGATTCACTTGTCTATATTGTACAGGAACAGAACGTGTAGGTCTGTCTATAAAGTCGTTACAGATCCCAAAACTATCCCTTCTCTTTTCAAGTAAAAGAGTTTCATGGTATGATTGGGTACAGAGTCGTTATTTGGGAGGTTTCAACATTGGCAGACGAACAGAAGACGCGCGTTGCGGTTGACATATATGGGCAAACTTATACAATTGTCGGCAGTGAAACAAGTAGTCACGTTCGCCATGTCGCTTCGATGGTTGACGCAAAGATGAAGGAAATTAGTGCCCGTAATCCTTACTTGGACAGTTCCAAAATTGCTGTGCTCACCGCTGTCAACAGCGTTCATGACTATTTACTGTTAAAAGAACGTGTCGAAGAGTTGGAAGAAGAATTGAATAAGTTGAGAGGTTGACTGACGTATATGCTAGATTTACTCATTGTGTTCCTATTAGTAGGAGGATTGATTACTGGGTTCCGTCGAGGGCTCATCGTGCAACTCATCCATATGACAGGTTTCATCATTGCACTTATCGTAGCGTACATATATTATAAACCGTTAGCTGATAAATTCGTATTATGGATCCCTTATCCAGGGGTGACAGCTGGATCGAAATTGAGCTGGACAGTAGAGCAACTTGATCTTGACCAAACTTTTTATCGGTTATTAGCATTTGTAATTATTTTTATTGTGGTGAAATTTGTTCTGCAATTGATTGCCTCAATGTTTGATTTCCTGAAATACTTACCAGTACTAGGTTTCGTTGCTCGATTTGGAGGGGCTGCATTAGGATTTGTAGAGTTTTATATACTAATTTTCCTTGTCCTCTATTTAGTTGCAATGCTCCCGCTAGATTTCATACAAAATTGGATTGAACATTCAATCTTAGCAGAAGCGATGTTCGAGCATACACCGATTTTTTCGGAGACTGTGAAAAATTGGTGGTACATTTATACGAAGTGATCTTTGTTGAAAATCGAACTGTTCACGGCTTCCCCCCTTCGCTGGAGGGAAGCCTTTTTCACAGCAACTAACAACCCAATGGAGGTATGGATGATGAATAAAAAGACGATCATTCGCACGTTCGAAAAAATTGCATTGTATATGGAATTACTAGGCGAGAATCCATTTAAAGTAGGTGCTTTTCGTAAAGCGGCGAATGTTCTCGAGCTCGATCCTCGTAGCTTATCCGAAATGGATGATATTTTGAAGTTGAAAGGGATTGGGAAAGGGACAGGCGCTGTAATCATTGATTTGCTTGAAAAGGGTGAATCGGATCTATTGAAAGAGCTGGAGCATGAAGTACCAAAAGGCTTGCTCCCCTTATTAAAAGTTCCTGGCCTAGGTGGCAAGCGCATTGCGAAACTTCGTGAAACGCTTGGCATCGATTCAGTGGAATCCCTACGCCAAGCTTGTGAGTCAAATAAAGTAAGTGAATTGCCGGGTTTTGGTAAGAAGACAGAAGAAAAGCTGCTACATGAACTACAACAACTCGGTACACGTAAAGAGAAGTTGCCAGTTTGGCAAATTGAGTCAATTGTTCACGCTATTGAAGAAGAGTTAAGAGGAATTCCCGAAATTACTCGCTTTTCGGTTGCTGGAAGTTTCAGGCGTGCTGAAGAAATGAGCAGTGACGTGGATTTCATCATCGTTACAGACAATCCGGCCGTTGTAAGGGAAAAGGTCGTTGCTGCTTTACCTGTTGAAGAGACGGTAGCGGCGGGAGATGCAAAGCTATCGATTGTGCTGGACATGACAGATGCGGTCGACGTCGATTTTCGCTTCGTGACGGATGAACAGTTTGCTACCGCACTTCATCACTTTACAGGCTCGAAAGACCACAATGTAAAAATGCGGCAGTTGGCGAAATCTAAAGGGATGAAAATTAGTGAATACGGTGTAGAGCAGGAAGACGGGACAACGAAAACATTTAGCTCTGAAAAAGCGTTTTTCGCGTTCTTTGATCTGCCTTATATACCTCCTTCCGTTCGGACAAATGGTACTGAAATTGACCGAGCGGATGAAATTGCAGAACTTGTAACGGTACATGATATTCGTGGCGATTTCCATATGCATACAACGTGGTCGGACGGTGGCTACTCCATACGTGAAATGGCGGAAGCGTGTCGAGCGAAGGGGTACACCCACATAGTTATTACAGATCACACGCACTATTTAAAAGTAGCAAATGGTCTTACACCTGAGCGCGTCCGTGAACAAATTGCGGAAATTCGAAAAGTGAATGCAGAATTTGATGATATTGAGATTTTTTGTGGCACTGAGATGGATATACTGCCGGATGGAACGCTTGATTTTGAAGATGATTTATTACAAGAATTGGATTTTGTCATTGCATCAATCCATTCGAATTTCAATCAATCACAAGAGCAGATTATGGAAAGACTATATGCTGCGATGAAAAATCCATATGTTCATATGATTGCGCACCCAACAGGTAGAATAATTGGCCAACGTGAAGGTTATAACCCGGACGTTATGCAACTCATCGAGTGGGCAAAAGAGCATCATAAAATCCTTGAATTGAATGGAAATCCCCATCGTTTCGATTTGTGTACGGAGTATTTGGTTGCAGCCCAAGAAGCTGGCGTGAAAATTGCAATCAATACGGATGCACATGCAATTGACCAATTGAATTATATGGACATTGCAGTAAATTATGCACAAAAAGCTTGGTTGAAAAAGGAGACGGTCGTCAACACGTGGCCGCTCGAACAATTTATCCGTGAAATTATTCGGAAGTGAAGGGGAGTGTAAGACATTGGAGACACGTGTCTTAAAAACACTTGAATTTGACAAAATAAGAGAGATTGTAGCGACCTATTGTACGTCAACGATTGGTCGTGACCTTTTGCAAAAGTTAGAACCAGTCAGTGACTTCAATACAGTTGTTGAGTTGCTCGATGAGACAGATGAAGGGCTTGCGATATTACGTCTGAGGGGCAATGTACCGATGGGCGGCATTGCTGACGTCAGACCTCATGCAAAAAGAGCACAAATTGGTGGTGTACTGAGTGCTTACGAGCTTATGGAAATTGCCAATACGATTCGAGCGAGTCGTATTCTTCGGCAATTCATCGAAGCAGTGAATGAAGAGGAAGATATCGAGTTACCGAAGTTTTTAGCCAAAAAAGAAGCGTTGCCTATACTGACAGGGCTTGAGCATGAAATTAATGCTGCAATCGACGATAACGGTCACGTTGTGGATAGCGCATCAGGAACTCTCCGTTCCATTCGACAAAACCTTCGTATGCAGGAAGGTCGTGTGCGTGAAAAGTTGGAAGGATACACTAGAGGCCGTAATGCAGCGAAAATGTTGTCCGATTCAATTGTAACAATCCGAAACGATCGCTTTGTCATCCCTGTAAAAGCTGAATACCGGTCACACTTCGGCGGTGTCATTCATGATATGTCCTCTTCAGGACAGACGCTGTTCATTGAACCAGATGCGGTCGTTCAAGCGAACAACGAAATTAGGAATTTGAAAATGAAAGAACGGGAAGAAATCGAAAAAATCCTTCAAGAACTATCGATGAAAGTGCAAGAAATCGCACATGAATTGTTTGTGCTTGTAGGTGTTTTAGCGGAAATTGACGTAATTTTAGCGAAGGCGAAATATGGAACTGCGCACAAATGTACGAAACCGACTGTCAATGAAGAGGGGTATATTCGATTAGCGAAAGCGCGTCATCCACTGTTGCCGATTGAAGAAGCCGTAGCAAATACAATTGAATTTGGTAAAGAGATTACGTCTATTGTCATTACAGGTCCGAACACGGGCGGAAAAACCGTTACACTCAAAACAGTCGGCTTATGTACGTTAATGGCGCAAGCTGGTCTACCCATTCCTGCATTGGATGGTTCTGAAGTTGCTGTGTTTGAATCGGTTTATGCGGATATTGGGGACGAGCAATCCATTGAGCAAAGCTTAAGTACGTTCTCCTCCCATATGGTGAATATTGTAGACATCTTGAAAAAGTTCGATTCCCGCTCATTACTCATCTTTGACGAATTAGGGTCAGGCACCGATCCGCAGGAAGGCGCTGCGTTGGCAATTGCCATATTGGATGAAGTGCATGGTACGGGGGCTAGGGTGATGGCGACGACGCATTATCCAGAACTGAAAGCGTACGGCTACAATCGGCCCGGTGTTGCAAATGCGAGTGTTGAATTTGATATTGATACGTTAAGCCCGACGTATCGGTTACTCATCGGCGTCCCGGGACGTAGTAATGCATTTGAAATTTCCAAACGTCTTGGTTTGCACGAGCACATTATCGGCCGCGCTAAAAAATTCACGGGAACTGACCGGGGAGAAGTCGATTCAATGATCGCTTCATTGGAAACAAGTCGGGTGCAATCAGAAAAAGATGCAGAACAAACACATGCGTTACTCATTGAAACAGAAAAATTAAAGCGTGAACTGGAAACGAAACTCGCTGAATTTGACGACATGAAAGAGAAGCTTGTTGAAAAAGCGAAAGAAAAAGCAAAGACGATTGTGGATACAGCAAGAACAGAATCTGAAGCTGTTATAGCAGAACTGCGCGCCCTTCGAATGAATGCGGGTGCACAAGTGAAAGAGCATGAATTGATTGAAGCACGCAAAAAATTGGATGAAGCTGCACCGCAAGAAAAGAAGAGGAAGATTGTAGCAAAAGCTGCTGCAAGACCACTACAAGTCGGTGATGAAGTGAAAGTCGTCACATACGGACAAAAAGGAACGTTAATAGAAAAAGTTTCAGCAAAAGAATGGGTCGTACAAATTGGTATATTGAAGATGAAGCTCGATGAATCCGTATTGGAATATACGAAGCCAGAGAAGTTGAAAGAACCTGTCGTGTCCGCTTCGGTGCGCGGTAGAGATTCCTATGTGAAGTTGGAACTCGATTTGCGTGGTGAACGGTATGAGGATGCCTTGCATCGAACAGAAAAATATTTGGATGATGCACTGTTATCGAATTACCACCAAGTGTCCATCATTCATGGGAAAGGGACTGGCGCGTTACGACAAGGTGTCCAATCCTACTTGAAAAATCATCCACGGGTAA
Source organism: Sporosarcina sp. OR05 (assembly GCF_041414805.1). Taxonomy (NCBI): domain Bacteria; kingdom Bacillati; phylum Bacillota; class Bacilli; order Caryophanales; family Caryophanaceae; genus Sporosarcina; species Sporosarcina sp. OR05. Next base: position 531,677 of record NZ_JANKJL010000001.1, read on the forward strand.
AAAGTTATCGCTATGGCGAAGCGGGTGAGGGTGGCCACGGTGTGACAGTTGTTGAGTTAAAGTGAAGTAACCGCTTATAGGTAAATCATTCGTAACGATCCAACCCGTTGAGAGTCAGTCGGTTAAAAAAGAGGCGTCTCGTGTCTTTCTTTAACTGTAACTGACCCGTCAAAAGTCAACATGAATTAAAAAAGATCTTGAGAAATGAATCTTTTTCGACCGCTATACGTAGAGGAAGGAATGATCGATTCATAAAGGAGCCAAACAAATGACAAAAACAGGGTTTTGGAGCCATCCACTAGTAGAAACAGCAGGCTACTTCAGTGTTGTAGTCCTTTGCCTCATCGTATCGATGGTCTTATTTGAACTTGTTACGAAATATAAAAACTGGGAAGAAATCCGAAAAGGGAACATGGCTGTAGCAATGGCGACCGGTGGAAAAATTTTTGGTGTCGCGAATATTTTCCATTATTCGATCGAACAACATAATACGTTGCCCCAAATGATTGGGTGGGGGTTATACGGGTTTATTTTGCTTGTGTTTGCGTATTTGCTTTTCGAATTTTTAACACCAAAGTTCCAAATTGACAAGGAGATTGAAGAAGATAACCGCTCTGTCGGCTTTATCTCGCTGACCATTTCAGTCGGCCTGTCCTTTGTTATCGGAGCAAGTATTTCATAGGAGACTTCTAATGGAGAAATTATCTAAAATATTGATTGTTGTTTGTATCCTCTTTGTTATCATCGGCATCTACTGGATGATGACGAACACGCCTTGACTAAAATTTGCCGGTCAAGGCATTTTTTTGTGGAGTTTTTAATATTCTATTTGAAAGCGGATTCATTTATCGATATACTATATTAAGAATGAATTTTCTATAAACTATTAAAAAGAAGGAGGTTTTGCAAATGACGGAAAAACCATGGCTCAGCATGTATCCACCAGAGATTCCGAAGACGATTGCATATGACCGGATTCCCATCCAACAATTCTTAACAGACTCGAGTAACAAGTTTCCCGATAAGACGGCCATTCATTTTCTAGGGAAGGACATTTCATTTAAAGAGTTTCATGATTCGGCCTTGAAGTTTGCCAATTATTTACGCTCTCTCGGTGTGGAAAAAGGAGACCGGGTGGCGATTATGCTTCCGAACTGCCCGCAAAGTGCAATTGCTTACTATGGAATCCTTTACGTCGGTGCTGTTGTTGTTCAAACTAATCCTTTGTACACGGAAAGAGAACTTGCTTATCAAATGAAAGATTCCGGTGCGAAGGCGATTATCTCCCTTGATATTTTGTACGGAAGAATTTCAAAGATTGTTAAAGAAACAGACTTGGAACATATCATCATTACCGGCATCAAAGATTATTTACCATTCCCGAAAAACCTTGTCTATCCGTTCATTCAAAAGAGGGAATATGGAATTGTCGTCAAAGTGGAACATCGAGGCATGAATCATCTTTTTACAGAAATTATGAAAATCGCAAAAGCAGAGCCAGTTTCATATGAATTTAATTTTGATGATGACCTCGCGTTGCTCCAATACACAGGTGGAACAACAGGACCTCCAAAAGGCGTCATGTTAACCCATGCGAACTTGATCAGTAATGTCCAGATGTGCAATGCGTGGTTATATCAATGTAAAGAAGGCGAAGAAACCGTTATGGGGATCCTTCCGTTCTTCCATGTCTATGGTATGACAACAGTCCTTATTTTATCGGTAATGCAAGGGAATAAAATGGTGTTAGTGCCTAAATTCGATTTTGAAACAGCTTTAAAAACGATTGATAAACAAAAACCGACGTTGTTTCCGGGTGCACCAACAATTTACATCGGCTTGCTCAACCATCCACAATTGGCGAAATACGATTTGTCATCCATCAAAGCTTGTATTAGTGGATCTGCCGCTTTACCAGTTGAATTACAAGAAGAGTTTGAAAAAGTGACGGGCGGTAAACTTGTGGAAGGGTATGGCCTTACAGAAACTTCGCCAGTTGCTATCGCGAACTTTGTATGGGAAAAACGTAGGGTGAGTGGTTCTATTGGTGTTCCATGGCCAGATACGGATGCACGCATCGTTGGTCCGGAAACGACTGAGCCTTTACCGAATGGTGAGGTAGGAGAAATTGCCATTAAAGGTCCTCAAGTAATGAAAGGGTATTGGAATAGACCTGAAGATACCGCGCAAACCTTTAGAGATGGATGGTTTTTAACAGGAGATCTCGGGTATATGGATGATGAAGGTCACTTCTATATCGTCGATCGTAAAAAAGATATGATCATCGCAAGTGGTTTTAACATCTATCCACGAGAAATAGAAGAAATCCTTTATGAACATCCTGCCATTTTGGAATGTGTTGTTGCAGGTGTACCGGATCCATACCGCGGTGAAACGGTGAAAGCTTATATCGTTCTTAAAGAAGGAAAATCGATTACAGAAGAAGAATTAGATACGTATTGCCGAAAACAGTTGGCATCTTATAAAGTTCCAAGACTCTATGAGTTCCGTAAAGAGCTACCGAAAACGGCAGTCGGAAAGATTCTCCGTAGGTCGCTAATCGATGAAGAAAAGAAAAAGTTGGAACAATTGAAAACGATATCATGAAATGCTTGACGACAGTTCAATAAAAGATTACTATGAAAATATGAATGAACAATCATTCATATTTTCTTCTTTTTGGTGGTGAAATAAAATGAAGCGTGATAAACCGAAATACAAACAGATTATTGATGCTGCTGTCATCGTCATAGCAGAAAACGGTTACCATCAAGCGCAAGTATCCAAGATTGCGAAGGAAGCTGGCGTGGCAGATGGCACCATATATCTCTATTTCAAGAATAAAGAGGACATCCTTATTTCGGTCTTTAGAGAGAAAATGGGCATCTTCGTAGAAAATGTGAAGGAGATTGTGAAAAAAGAGATTTCCGCAACAGAAAAATTGTATAAATTGATTGATAATCATTTCTCATTACTTTATCACGACCGCCACCTTGCTATTGTGACACAATTAGAGCTTCGACAATCCAACAAGGACCTACGATTTCGAATTAACGAAGTACTAAAAGAATATCTCGTATTGCTTGATTCGATCTTACGAGAAGGGATTGATAGCGGTGAATTTGACGAAAAAATCGATATTCGGTTAGCTCGGCAAATGGTTTTTGGCACAATTGATGAAACAATCACTTCTTGGGTGATGAACGATCAAAAATATGATCTTATCAAATTGGCTCCCCAAGTGCATAAATTGCTATTAAAAGGTATGAAGTCGTAGACGTAGTAAACGCTTAGGGAAATCGTAGCAGTATCACTATTCATACGAAAGGATGGGGTAAAATGGAATTCTTATCAATGACCATTGAGGAACATGTTGCTATTGTATCCATAAATCGTCCGCCAGCAAATGCATTATCGAGCGGCCTTATTCGTGGGATTGACCAAATGCTCGATGCAGTTGAACAAGATGATGCTGTAAGAGTCATCGTCTTGCACGGGGAAGGGAAATTTTTCTCGGCAGGTGCAGACATTAAAGAATTTACAACCGTTTCTACGGGTGAGGAATTTTCAAAACTATCATCAGCGGGTCAACATGTATTTGAGCGGTTGGAGAATTTTTCAAAACCGATCATTGCCGCTATTCACGGAGCCGCGTTAGGTGGGGGCCTTGAACTGGCAATGGGCTGTCATATCCGTCTGGTGACTGAGAAAGCAAAACTTGGTTTACCTGAATTGCAACTCGGCTTAATACCTGGGTTTGCTGGATCACAACGTTTGCCCCGATATGTCGGTACGGCGAAAGCTGCTGAGATGCTCCTCACGAGTGAACCGATCACTGGGACGGAAGCAGTGCGTCTCGGTCTTGCAAATCATGCATATCCAGAAGAGGAATTGCTTTCTAAAACTATGGAGCTCGCGCGAAAAATTGCTAAAAAGAGCCCTGTTGCGATGAAAGCAGCATTACGCATGCTTCAATATATGAAAACAGACAGTTATTATGAGGGTGTAAAAGCTGAAGCCGATTCATTCGGGGAAGTGTTTGTGACAGCTGATGCAAAAGAAGGCATCCAAGCTTTTATTGAAAAAAGGGAACCACATTTCAAAGGGAATTAAAAACGTTGAGGAGGATTGTACGATGAACATTTATGCATTAGTAAAACGTACATTTGACACGGAGGAGAAAATCGCGGTTTCAAACGGAAAGATTGTGGAAGATGGTGCAGAATTTATCATTAACCCGTACGATGAGTATGCAATTGAAGAAGCAATTCAATTGCGTGATGCAAACGGTGGGGAAGTAACTGTCGTAACAATCGGCAACGAAGAAGCCGAGAAACAATTGCGTACAGCACTTGCTATGGGTGCTGACAAAGCAGTTCTTATTAATACGGAAGATGATCTTGACGAAATGGACGAGTTTTCGGCTGCTACCATACTTGCTGAATACTTGAAAGATAAAGACGCTGACCTAATCCTTGCAGGGAACGTTGCAATTGATGGTGGTTCTGGTCAAGTAGGTCCTCGTGTAGCAGAACTGTTAGGAATTAATTATGTGACAACAATTACAAATATTGAAGTCGACGGAACATCCGTCAAGATTGTTCGTGATGTTGAAGGGGACTCAGAAACGATTGAAACATCGTTACCGTTACTCGTCACTGCACAACAAGGCTTGAACGAACCGCGCTATCCATCTTTACCAGGAATTATGAAAGCGAAGAAAAAGCCGCTTGAAGAACTGGAATTAGATGACTTGGACTTGGACGAAGAGGACGTTGAAGCAAAAACGGAGACGGTTGAAATCTTCTTGCCACCTCAAAAAGCTGCGGGTCGTGTACTTGAAGGCGATCTGTCCGACCAAGTGAAGGAACTTGTTGAGCTTCTACATAAAGAAGCAAAAGTGCTTTGATGGAATTCAAATTGTAATGGGAGGAACATAATATGTCTAAAAAAGTATTTGTACTCGGTGAAGCTCGTGAAGGAGCATTGCGTAACGTTTCGTTTGAAGCAATCGCAGCAGCTAAGACAGTTGCTGGTGGAGGCGAAATCGTCGGCTTGCTTTTTGGTGATTCGGTTCAATCATTAGGGGAAGAAATGATTAAGTTTGGTGCAGACCGCGTCATTACGGTTGAACACCCACATTTAAAACATTATACGTCTGACGGCTTCGGCCAAGCGTTCATGGCAGCGTATGAACAGGAGCAGCCTGATGCAATTGTCTTTGGTCATACTGCCTTAGGGAAAGACTTGTCTCCGAAAATTGCTAGTAAACTAGCAGTAGGATTAGTGTCAGATGTTACCGCGATTGAAGGCGATGGGGATGACGCAGTATTCGTCCGTCCGATTTATTCAGGAAAAGCATTTGAAAAGGTGAAAAACAAAGAAGGATTGTTATTCATTTCCGTGCGACCGAACAATATTGCGCCGCTTGAAAAGGATGACAGCCGCACCGGTGAAGTGGCATCATTATCTGTCGACATTACAAACCTACGCTCCATTATTAGTGAAGTTGTCCGTAAATCGACAGAAGGTGTTGATTTATCTGAAGCGAAAGTGGTCGTGGCAGGTGGACGTGGCGTGAAAAGTGCAGACGGATTTGCGCCTTTAGAAGAGTTAGCGAAACTATTAGGTGGAGCGGTAGGTGCTTCTCGTGGCGCTTGTGACGCTGACTATTGTGACTATTCTTTGCAAATTGGCCAAACAGGTAAAGTTGTCACGCCGGATCTCTATATTGCTGCAGGTATTTCAGGCGCAATCCAACATATGGCAGGTATGTCAAACTCCAAAGTGATTGTTGCGATTAATAAAGATTCTGAAGCAAACATTTTTAAAGTCGCGGATTACGGAATCGTCGGTGATCTCTTCGAAGTCATCCCGATGATGATTGAAGAAATCAAGAAAATCAAGACGAACTGATTGTGTGACTTGTAAAATTGGAAATAACTGTAGACACCAAAAGTGTGGTGTCTGCAGTTTTTATATGAACCAATAGACATAAGTAGTGGTTTTAAAAACCGTAAAACGGGCAAACCAAGAATGTAAGCATAAACTTCGCCCGCCTTAAACCGGCATGCTATAATTCAACCATAGTTGGATTTACTAAAAGGAGGAAGAAATTACATGGCAGTACTTCATGCGACAGATCAAGATTTTAAAGAGCAAACTAAAGAGGGCCTTGTGCTCGTTGACTTTTGGGCAACTTGGTGTGGACCTTGTAAAATGATCGCTCCGGTTCTTGAAGAACTTGACGCGGATCTAGCAGGCAAAGCGAAAATTGTAAAAGTGGACGTGGATGAAAACCAAGCAACTGCTGGTGAGTATGGCATTATGTCAATCCCTACACTTGTGCTTTTCAAGGATGGCGAGATTGTTGACAAAGTTGTCGGTTTCCAACCGAAAGAGCAACTTGCTGAATTGATTGAAAAACACGCGTAAGCATTACGTAAAACCGGGCCTTCAGGAGGACCCGGTTTTTTGGTAGGTGAAGAAGATGAATGAAATAATTGAGCACAAACTAAGCTTATTGCCAGACCTTCCAGGATGTTACTTAATGAAAGACCGACAAGGAACAATTATCTATGTCGGTAAGGCAAAAATCCTGAAAAATCGGGTGAGAAGCTATTTCACAGGTTCCCACGATGCGAAAACGCAACGTCTTGTTGGTGAAATTGAGAATTTCGAATATATCGTTACAAGTTCTGATATTGAAGCACTCATATTGGAATTGAATTTAATTAAACAATACGACCCGAAATATAACATCATGCTGAAAGATGATAAAACGTATCCGTACTTGAAAATTACAGCGGAACGTCATCCCAAATTGATTGTCACGCGGCAATTAAAAAAAGACAAAGGGAAGTATTTTGGTCCATATCCGAACGCTACTGCTGCACATGAAACGAAGAAATTATTAGATCGGCTTTATCCTTATCGTAAATGCCATAAACTTCCTGATCGCGTATGCCTATACTTTCACCTCGGACAATGTCTTGCGCCGTGTGTAAAAGATATACCACACGAAACCTATAAAGAAATGGTTGATGATATTAGCAGGTTTTTAAACGGTGGGTACAAGACCGTTAAAAAGGAACTGACGGAGAAAATGTCTGCGGCAGCTGAAAACCTGGAATTTGAACGCGCAAAGGAATACCGTGATCAAATAGCGAATATCGAGGCGGTTATGGAGAAGCAGACGATGATGATGAACGACTTCACGGATCGGGACGTTTTTGGTTATGCAGTTGACAAAGGTTGGATGTGTGTCCAAGTATTTTTTGTGCGTCAAGGGAAACTAATTGAACGGGATGTATCCCTTTTTCCTTTGTACCAAGATCCAGAGGAAGAGATGTTAACATTCATCGGACAATTTTACGGGAAGTCCGGGCACCTTTTGCCAAAAGAAATTTTACTTCCTGAAGGGGTTAATCACGAATTGGTCCAACAGTTGTTAAAAGTGAATGTATTAATCCCGCAACGAGGAAAGAAAAAAGATTTACTGAAGCTGTCGATGAAAAATGCTGAAATTTCCTTGCGAGAAAAGTTTCAACTTATCGAAAAGCAGGAACAGCGAACGATTGGAGCTTGCGAAGACTTAGGAATTGCAATGAATATCGCAACACCCTTGCGCATTGAGGCGTTCGATAATTCGCATACAGGTGGAGTTGATCCGGTTTCTGCTATGGTTTCGTTTGTTGACGGAAAACCGAATCGGAAAGACTATCGAAAATATAAAACAAAGACAGCTGCTGCGCACGACGATTATGGAGCAATGCGAGAAGTAATTCGAAGACGCTATACACGTGTCTTGAAAGAAGACTTGCCACTGCCTGATCTCATCATTATTGACGGGGGGAAAGGACAGATGGAGATTGCACGTGAAGTCATTGAAGATGAGTTAGGTTTATCCATCCCGATAGCAGGCTTGGCAAAAGACGATAAACACCAAACGGCTCAATTATTGTATGGATGTCCGATTGAGGTAGTACCTTTGAAACGGACGAGTGAAGCGTTTTATTTGCTTCAACGAATTCAGGACGAAGTGCACCGATTTGTCATAACGTTCCACCGTCAAAGAAGGGATAGCCAGTCAATGATGTCGGCGTTGGATGGATTGCCAGGAGTTGGACCAAAACGGAAAAAACAATTGTTGCAACATTTTGGGTCAATGAAAAAGATAAAAGAGGCATCCACGGAACAGCTGAAGGAAGCAGGTTTGCCAATAAAAGTAGCGGAATCCGTTCATTTGTACTTTACAAAAGAGAAATGATGGGTTCAATAAGTAGCTAGAACCCATTCATTGTCTATTTTTTACACGGTTGTTTTCGTGTCCCACTTTACAATAAAATGGATTTGTTTTTTTTTCACTTGTTTTTCAGCGTAGCACTCTGCTAAATAGCCGTTAAGCTTTTGGAATTGCTCGGCAAGGAATCCTGCCTCTAGCTGATACGATCTTTTTTCCAGGACCGTGAGATCGGGTTGTTGTAAAATTAGCCAGGCTTCATCTTTAGGCTGTTTATTCGAAGAAAAGGTTAGTTGCCCCCAACCTGCTTCCGAAAAAAATGCAGGGAGTTCATCGGTTGAGAACATGGGAAATTTCCGTGCAATGTCTTTTCCTGCCCAATAAAGGATTTCATTCTCGTGTTTACCTAATATTGTTGGAAGTACATGATCTCTAATTATTTCATAACCGAGACGAGTCGGTTGTTCAGTCGTGTCATTGTTCAAGGGATATGCAGTCCTTTCAAGCGGATTCTGAATCGTAAAGGAACTTTTCGTTGTCGACAAGAAAAGTTCACATGTCCTTGACCTCCTTAAATGTGAGGAGTACAATGAACATGTTATAATATTGTACCATGAAGGGGCATGCCGTCAACGTTCTCAAAAGTATATAATTAGGTAACGTTCGATTGGCGTATCCCATTAATAAGGGAGGGTAAAGACTTGTCGAGAGAATCAGATTTTTACTTGCGCCGACTGCATTCATTGCTCGGAATTATTCCGGTTGGGTTGTTCCTGACTCAACACTTGGTCATTAACCATTTTGCAACTCGCGGTGAAGAGGCATTCAATAACGCATCCAACTTTATGGGCAACTTGCCATTCGTGCTTTTCTTGGAATGGTTTGTCATCTATATTCCACTCATGTTTCATGCGTTTTATGGTGTGTACATAGCTTTCACTGCGAAAAACAATGTTCAGCGCTACGGAACTTTCCGCAACTGGATGTTCCTGCTACAACGTATCACAGGTGTTTTTCTTGTGATCTTCATCGCTTGGCATATTTGGGAAACAAGAATCCAAAAAGCTTTGGGTGCTGAAGTGAACTTTGACATGATGGCTGAAATTTTATCTAGTCCATTCATGCTCGTGTTTTACATTGCAGGTGTTATTGCAGCAACTTTCCACTTGGCAAACGGCCTTTGGTCATTTGCAGTTACTTGGGGGATTGCACAATCACCAAACTCACAAAAAATTGTTTCATACATTACAATACTAGCTTTCTTAGTACTATCAGTAATAGGCATTCAAGCGCTATTTGCATTTGTCTAATTGATCGTAGATAAATTACAGAACATGTAAAAATTGAGGAGTGAAACAATAATGGCAAAAGGCAGATTGATTGTCGTAGGTGGCGGACTCGCCGGCTTAATGGCAACTATCAAAGCTGCGGAAGAAGGGGTCGCAGTTGACCTGTTCTCGCTCGTTCCGGTTAAACGCTCCCACTCCGTTTGTGCACAAGGTGGCATTAACGGTGCAGTGAATACGAAAGGTGAAGGCGATTCACCAGCCATCCACTTTGATGACACTGTATATGGAGGAGACTTCCTTGCGAACCAGCCTCCTGTAAAAGCAATGGCAGAAGCGGCACCTGGAATTATCCGACTCATGGACCGTATGGGTGTAACGTTCAACCGTACACCAGAAGGTCTTCTCGATTTCCGCCGATTTGGTGGAACATTGCATCACCGTACAGCGTTTGCGGGTGCAACGACAGGTCAACAACTTCTTTATGCATTGGACGAGCAAGTCCGTCGTCATGAAGTGGCCGGGCTCGTTCAGAAATACGAAAACTGGGAATTCCTAGGAATTATTATGGATGATGAAGGAATTTGCCGTGGTATTAAAGCGCAAGATATGAAAACGATGGAAATCAAAGCTTTCCCAGCGGATGCAGTCATTATGGCAACTGGTGGCCCGGGAATTATCTTTGGTAAATCAACAAACTCAGTTATCAACACGGGTTCTGCTGCCTCAATCGTTTATCAGCAAGGTGCTAAGTATGCAAACGGTGAGTTCATCCAAATCCACCCGACTGCTATTCCAGGAGATGACAAACTTCGTCTCATGAGTGAATCAGCACGTGGTGAAGGTGGACGAATCTGGACATACAAAGACGGTAAACCATGGTATTTCCTAGAGGAAAAATATCCGGATTACGGTAACCTCGTTCCACGTGACATCGCAACACGTGAGATTTTTGATGTGTGTGTCAATCAAAAGCTCGGTGTAAACGGTGAAAACATGGTGTATTTGGACCTTTCTCATAAAGATCCAAAAGAACTTGATATTAAACTTGGTGGAATCATTGAGATTTACGAGAAGTTTACTGGAGACGATCCACGTAAATTACCAATGAAAATCTTCCCAGCTGTTCACTATTCAATGGGCGGGCTGTGGGTGGACTATGAACAACAAACGAATATTCCTGGTCTATTTGCTGCTGGTGAATGTGATTACTCACAACATGGTGCAAACCGTCTTGGAGCGAACTCACTTCTATCCGCTATCTATGGTGGTATGATTGCAGGTCCGGAAGCAGTTAAGTATATGCGCGGCGTGAAACGCACTGCGGATGAATTACCTTCTTCGATTTTCGATGCAGCCATCAAAGATGAGCAACAGAAGTGGGATGCAACATTGAAGATGGATGGAACAGAAAATGCGTACATGCTTCATAGAGAACTCGGTGAAATCATGACAGACAATGTAACGGTTGTTCGTTACAACGATAAATTACAAGCGACTGATGATAAAATTCAAGAGCTCTTGGAACGTTATGAAAACATCAACATTACTGATACGCAACAATGGTCGAACCAAGGTGCTACATTCACACGCCAATTAAAGAACATGCTTTACTTGGCACGCGTAATCACGTTAGGTGCGCTTAACCGTAATGAAAGCCGTGGAGCACATTACAAGCCAGACTTCCCGAACCGTGATGACGAAAACTTCTTGAAAACGACAATTGCAGAGTTCGATGGTAAATCTGCACCGATCCTTTCTTATGAAGAAGTGGATGTATCCTTAATTCCGCCACGTAAACGTGACTATTCTGCGAAGAAAGGAGATTGACAGAAGTGAGTGAGCAAACAACAGCTGTGCAAGAACAACCGACTGCAACGAAGACTGTGAAGTTTGAAATACAACGTCAAGATACGCCGGAATCTACACCTTATATGGAAAGCTTTGAGATCCCGTATCGTCCGAATATGAACGTGATTTCAGCGCTTATGGAAATTCGTCGTAATCCGGTTAATGCAAAAGGTGAAAAAACGACGCCTGTTAACTGGGACATGAACTGTCTAGAAGAAGTTTGTGGTGCGTGCTCGATGGTCATCAATGGACGCCCTCGTCAATCATGTACAGCATTGGTCGATCATTTGACACAACCAATCCGTCTTGAACCGATGAGAACGTTCCCGGTTGTACGAGACTTAGTCGTAGACCGTGACTTCATGTTCGATTCCTTGAAGCGTGTAAAAGCATGGATTCCGATTGACGGTACGTATGATCTTGGTGAAGGTCCACGTATGCCTGAGCGGAAACGCCAATGGACATATGAATTATCGAAATGTATGACGTGCGGCGTTTGCTTGGAAGCATGTCCGAACGTGAACGACAAAACGAATTTCATTGGTCCAGCATTGCTTTCACAAGTTCGTCTCTTCAACGCACACCCAACAGGTGCGATGAACAAAGACGAACGTCTAGCGACAATAATGGCAGACGGTGGAATCGGAGAGTGTGGTAACTCTCAAAACTGTGTAGTGGCATGTCCGAAAGGAATTCCATTGACAACATCTATTGCGGCATTAAACCGTGATACAACTGTACAAATGTTCAAGAACTTCTTTGGAAGCGATCATATGGTTGATTAATTCAACTTCCAACAACCCTTTACGTATCACTGATACGCGAAGGGTTGTTTTTTGTTTGCTGTTCTTCTTTGTTCGAGTATAATAAAAGAATGAATGTTCATTCATTTCAGCCTGTTGACAAACGCTCGCATCCGTTGTTGCTCGTCTTGCTCGTCCGCTCATGAACTTTTGTTCTATTCGCGTCTTCGCTCGACTTCGCGCCTAGGCTGACAAGCGTTTTCAATCAGGCTGAAAAAATTACTATGTATTATTTACTTCGATAATCAAGGGGGAGCAGTACATGAGGATTGCATATATTGAGGATATGGAGAAATGGATTCAATCATTTACGTTTTCAGTACCTGTTTCAGTACGTTTTTCTGAAACGGATATGTATGGTCATCTGAACAACACAGTCACTTTCACTTATTTCGAGTACGCTAGGATCGAATTTTTAAAAACGATTGGTCATATGGAAGAGTGGCTTGATCCAAAAGGTGCAGCAATTCCTGTTGTGGCAGATCTACAATGTGACTATATGAAACAAGTATTTTTTGATGAACAATTGTCGATTTTTGTGAAAGCTGCTGCTATCGGAAACAGCTCTGTCGATCTCCATTATATGGCGAAGAACGCAAAAAATGAGGTTGTTTTTACAGGGAGAGGCTCGATCGTCCAAATCGATAAATTCACGGGGAAAGCATTGCCTTGGAAAGAATATCAAAAATCTGCGTTTTCTCTCTAAAATGATGAACGAGCCGGCACAGCCTAGACCGTCCTCACATATTGTAAAGTGAACGTGGATAGGAGGGGGCGCGTCTTGACAGGAGAAATGAAAAATCGTTCTTTGCTTACAGCTAGAGAACGGGAAATCTTCGATCTATTAGTAAACGATCATACGACGAAAGAAATCGCAGGGCGGCTCGGCATTAGCGAAAAAACCGTCAGGAACCATATTTCGAATACAATTCAGAAATTAGGGGTTTCTGGAAGGGCTCAAGCAATTGTCGAATTACTGCGATTAGGGGAGTTGAAATTAAACTAGATTACATGGATAGTAGCATTCGCAAATGCACGAAGAAGTGATAAGTAAACACGCTTATCATCCCTGGAAAAAATATATACATGACAATCATGTAAAAAAAGTTGCGTTATGTGTCGAAAAAGGTGACAATAAGTAGACAGTATTCGTTTTCAGGGAGCTGGTATTCGTGACAACTAACAATGAGCATAATCGAGATAGTTTGGATAACATTGCACAGATGGAAAAAGAACTGCGGTATATATCCGGAATTATTAAGCAACAAGGTCGTAAAATATTAAGCAATTATTCAATTACTCCTCCACAATTCGTCGCTTTGCAATGGTTATTCGAGCATGGTGATATGACGATTGGTGATTTATCCAATAGAATGTATTTAGCTTTCAGTACAACTACTGATCTTGTAGACCGTATGGAAAACAACAAGCTCGTAAAACGTGTGCGTGACGAACAAGACCGTCGGGTTGTGCGTATACATCTATTGGATGAAGGCGAAAGAATCATTGAAGAAGTAATTGATAAACGTCGTAAATACTTAGGCACTGTCCTCGACGATTTTTCGGAAGAGGAAATTACACAGTTCCTGCAGTTGATGACGAGATTGCATGAAGAGATGAGCAAGGATTGAAGGCCACAAAACAAGCACCGATCGGCGTCATCGATTCAGGTGTGGGCGGGTTGACCGTCGTAAAAGAAATGCTTAACCAATTACCGGCAGAACGAATCATCTACATCGGCGATGATGCAAGATGTCCTTATGGGCCACGTTCAGTCGAAGAAGTGAAACAATTCACGTTAGAAATGGCGTATGCATTGTCAAAAATGGGTATAAAAATGTTGGTAGTTGCTTGCAATACAGCGACCGCAGTAGCACTGGATGATTTGCGCAACCAATTTGCGTTTCCTGTAGTAGGAGTCATTGAACCCGGTGCAAGAGCTGCAGTACGCGTCTCGACTACAGGGAGAATCGTAGTGTTGGGAACGGTAGGAACGGTGAAAAGTGGAGCGTATGAACATGCCATTACGGCAATTTCAAATGCTACCCAAACATACCAGCTTGCCTGTCCGGATTTCGTACCTCTCGTAGAAAGTGGACAGTATAAAAGCTTGGATATTCGTCCGATTATGGAGAAATCGTTAAATCCACTCGTTCATATCGATTTTGATACGGCGATTTTAGGCTGCACGCACTATCCCCTTTTGCATGACCACATCCAAGCACAATTGCCCAAAGGAGTCGCCATTGTCTCATCTGCGAACGAAACGGTTCAGGATGTACGTAACACATTGGATCATTTCGGGTTGTTGAATGAACAAAATACAGGGATTGCACCCTTATTTTATACAACAGGCTCATTGGAAGGCTTTTCATCCATTGCGATGGATTGGCTAGAATTGCAAAATCCAGATGTTCGACATATTATTCTCTAGACCGGATACCAATTCAGGTGTCCGGTTTTTTGCTTTGATGAAAATGGTTATGATAAGATGAATGCTGAACTTGAAATGTGGAGGTAGCCGACATGAGACATGATGGAAGAACTGCTGATAGAGGAAGAGATGTAACAATTGAAACGGATTATTTGCTTCATCCCGAAGGCTCAGTGCTCATTTCTGTTGGAAATACGAAGGTGATTTGTACGGCGTCCATTGAAGAGCGAGTGCCTCCTTTTCTTAGAGGAAGTGGACAAGGATGGGTGACGGCGGAATACTCAATGCTTCCACGGGCGACAGGGCAGCGTACGCAGCGTGAATCTTCCCGAGGGAAAGTAGGTGGAAGGACAATGGAGATCCAACGTCTAATTGGCCGTGCGATGCGTGCAGTCGTTGACTTGGAAGCACTCGGGGAGCGAACAGTTTGGATTGACTGTGATGTCATACAAGCAGATGGCGGAACGAGAACGGCTTCGATTACAGGTGCCTTTGTGGCAATGAGCATGGCAGTCGCTAAGTTAGTGAGTGAAAAGGAACTGAAAAAGTTCCCAATCCGTGATTACTTAGCTGCCGTCAGTGTTGGGAAGACAGAGGAAGGCATGCTTATCCTAGACCTTGATTATGTGGAGGATTCTGCAGCTGCAGTCGATATGAATATCGTTATGACAGGCGCGGGTGAATTTGTTGAATTGCAAGGGACTGGTGAGGAAGCGACGTTTACTAGGCAAGAAATGAACGCGCTCGTTGAATTGGCTGAAGTAGGCATTCAACGTCTAATCGAAATTCAACAAGACGCTTTAGGTTCCATTCATGAGCAGATTAAACAAAAGGAAAGTGATGAAGCATGAAAAAAGTATTGATTGCCACGAACAATAAAGGCAAAGCAAAAGACTTTGAGGTGTTATTTGAGCCGTATGGCATCCAAGTAATGACTTTGAATGACTTAGAACAAGACATAGACGTGGAAGAAACGGGCACGACATTTGAGGAAAATGCGGTGTTGAAAGCGGAAGAAGTAGCGAAACAATTAGGCATCATGGTCATTTCCGATGATAGTGGCTTGGAAATCGATGCACTAAATGGTGCGCCTGGCGTCTATTCTGCTCGTTATGCCGGTCCAGCGAAGAACGATGATGCGAATATCGACAAAGTGCTAGAAGAGCTTCAAGAGGTGCCTGAAGACGAACGGACAGCACGGTTCCGTTGCGTACTCGCCATAGCAGGCCCAAATCAAGAGACAAAGACATTCTCGGGTAGTTGTGAAGGTTTCATTTTGAATGAAAGACGGGGAACAAACGGATTCGGATATGACCCGATCTTTTATACACCTGCGAAGCAACGTGCGATGGCTGAATTGACACCTGCTGAAAAAGGGGAAATTTCTCATCGTGGTGCAGCGCTCGCTCAACTGAAAGAACAACTCCCTACACTCATGGCATCATTCGGTGAAGTACAATGAAGATTATTGTAATGAGTGATTCTCACGGTGATGTGGAGACGGTGAAAACCGTTTCCACTCTGCCGGCGGATGCAATTTTTCATTGTGGCGACAGTGAACTGTCACTTGACGATCCGCTTTTGCATAACATACATGTGGTAAGAGGGAATTGTGACCGAGACGGCCGGTTTCCTGAATCACTCCTCGTCCAAGTAGGCGACAAACGAATTTTCGTCGTACACGGACATGAACATGATTGTAAACGGTCGATGCTCCCCTTGTATTACGAGGCGCTGGAACAACAGGCAGACATTGTTTTATTCGGGCATTCTCACTTGTACGGTGCTGAAATGAAAGAGGGGATCTTATTTGTCAATCCAGGGAGCACTTTGTTGCCGAGAGGTGGCAATGAACCATCGTTTGTGGAAATCGAGTGGGACCACGAAGTCGAGGATCTTGCTTACGAGGGAATTTCAAGTGACGTTAACACGTTAGAAAACGAGAAAAAGTTGCGCATAACCATTAAAAATCTTCAGCTTGAAACAATTCATTCCGTTGAAATGAAAAATTATACAAGAAAGCGTTGACTTTTTTCGAAATCCTGCCTATAATAATATTTGTCCTTTGCGAAAAGTAATCGCAAATTGAACATGTCTCAGTAGCTCAGCAGGATAGAGCAACAGCCTTCTAAGCTGTGGGTCGGGGGTTCGAATCCCTCCTGGGACGTTTTTTATCGAAACATGCTTATAAAAGAGTATGAACGTAAACGTTTGAAACCTTGTCGCATCAAGGCTTCAGGCGTTTTTTGTTTGTATTGAGAGTCCGACTGAATATGATTTAATTTGATTTGAAATTTTGGTATACAAAGTATACGTTAACTCGCATAGATTTTTATGGCGATTTCTTCATCGCGTTTTTCCGTCTCTTTTAATATATGTGCATAGTGATCTAGAGTGGTTTGAATATCTGCATGCCCAAGTCTATTGGAAACTGAATGTATAATTGCACCTTTATACAACAAAACACTACCGCAATGGACTATAACGATGTATTGGCTCGTTTGAATAATAAGCGATTCAACTACTTGGCCATTCCACAAATCGAAGCAGCAGACGCAACTATCATAGCTACATGGATCAAGATTAAACGTTAAGAAAGCCTGGTTAGAATAGGAGGTTGTAATATGAATTACTTAGAGTATGAAAGATTTTCAAAACAAGTTGTTGAAATTCATGAAACTGAACCAATCCTGGCTCCGGGTTATGGTTTTGCTACATCTGCAGAATTTCTACCTGTTGATGAGTTTGAATGGACAATCTGGGTCAACGATGTTGATGAAAATAAAAACCTAACTAGTCATTCAGCGATTAGGAATAATCCGAACGCCAAACGTTTACTACGTGAGAATGAACAATTGAAACACGAAAATCAATTACTAAAAGCACAAAACAATGCATTATCCGAAAGAGCGAGTTTCATCGAGGACGTCGTGGCCGAAATGGCGACACAGGTCTATCAATGATTACCCGCTTTTTGTTTTGGCTTTTATTGAGAGTGGAAGGGTGTGATATTATGATGGCGATGTTTTTTGCCCAACGTGTGATTCTTGGAAAGGCTGCTTATAGCGAAGTTCCTACTTCTCTGCAACCAGGAGTAAAAGAGATTCTTATTGATAGTGGAGTTGGTTATTTGGTTGATGGCGAGTAAGAATGATTTCCATCCCCTTTTGTCGTAATATAGATGAAAGGGGATGAAATACATTGAAAAATGAAGATAATTCAAGAACATATTTTAAAATGCATAAAAATCCAACTACTAGTTTGAAAACTAAAGAAGATTATTTGAGATGGTCGGAAAATTGTCTGAAAGAAGCTAATGCATATCATGAAGTCTCATTTCGATGTAAAGATATGATGCTTAGCCAACACGGAAATGCTGTTTTTACAAATATTTCATTTGCATGTGAACTGTATTTGAAACACTTACTTTTAGCGCATAATATTGATTGTAGAAGAGAGCATAATCTATATAAGTTGTTTAAGAAATTACCTGAGGAAACGCAAGAACACCTGAAGAATAAACATCCTTGCGGAAATATTCTGATAGAAAATTTTGAACTTGAACTTGACGATGTTGGCCAAGCATTTATGATTTTCCGTTACATGTATGAGCGCGGGAATATGGCGTCTAACATTCAGTTTTTGATTGAATTATTATTTACGCTTCATAACGTCGCTAATAATAATGTAAAACGGTAAGAGATTTTACATCACATTTGGAGCATAATGTGTCGTAAAGCAATTTAGGAAAGCACAAAAATGACTCTCTCATTCTTGTGTTGTAAGCTTATTGCTAGAATGAAAGGGGACCTAACATGAAAATGACTCTGCGGGATATAACCGAATATAGAAGAAATGAAAAATGCTACTTAATTGAACATGATGATGGAGACTACTTCGTAGTATATGGATCTAAATATCGAGAGGTTATTGGTGGTGAACTGTGGGATCTAATTACGGCTTTCGTAAATGAAAAAATAAATTGGAAGCAAGTTTCCAATAGGCTGATATTCAATCGAGATGACGAGTTTAGGGAAGGTCACAAACATAAATGGAGCCATTTCGATAACGAATCTAAGAATAAAGTGCTGGATGTCCAAAAACTATACATCGATGGTGAGAAGCGAGAACTTGATTCAATTATTAACAAGGATTTTAAGTTCTGGGATTAGACTAGTAGCGGAGAGCTTTTGCTAACAAGCAGGACTTCCTCTCCCCTCTGTCGAACGTTAAAGAATGAGGGGAGGGGATAGGCTTGGTTTTTGGAAGAGAACATTTGTCACAATACAATCATGCTAAATCACCATGGTTTCAAGTAGCTATTAATGGTAAAGTCGATATAGGCATTGAAATTGGTAATGAGCAAAAGGTTGGTTTAAGTAGTGAAGGAATGTTTACGTTGGTCAATGAATGGCTAGACAGTAGCCACAGTTTAACTAAGGCTCAGAAAGCTATTCTATTAGAAAAGTTGGAAAAATGAGAACGTCCACACGGGCGTTCTTTTTAAATTGAAAAACGGAGGTGCACGATGAATATTGAAATCGGAGTGATCGGCGCATTATTCGGTTTCCTAATTAGCTATTTCAGCTTTCTGAGAAGTCGAGACAAAGATGTGAAGAAAGAAGCCACGGAGAAAGTTGTAACTAATACCAAGCTAGATCACATTGGAGCGGGGGTTAATTCAATCCAAGTCAAGATGGAAGTTAAAGATGAACGGATGACGGCATTAACGGAAAAAGTTATACGAATAGATGAGAGTGCAAAATCTGCACATAAAAGAATCGATAAAATAGAAAGGGACGATGAAAAATGACAGAGGTATTATTCTTCGCAACAATCTTAGCACTAGTGGAATTAATTAAGCGCACATCCGAAGTGAATAAAAGATTTCTTCCGCTCATTGCAATGGCCTAACAAAACGAAGTCCAATACTGCCCGAATTCCATACAGTAAATGAAGCGGTTGCATGGGAGTAAGGTTATGGCTCTTACCCGGGGAGGTCTTACAGGGGTTCCCGACAAGAGGGATGGAATATCCCACAGGAGCAAACCGGTCAGTGATGTCAGGTTGAACTGTAAGAAGTCAGCAGAAGCCATAGTAGTCCATTAGGATGAAGGGCTGAACAATAACAATTCTGAAATTAAATGGAGGTAAAGACAGTGCAAAGACCACAGAAAACATCGTCAGATGGCTGGCGGCCAAGGGATAGGTTTAAAACTGAAGAGTATGCGGGAGCGTGCAGTCCTGTCTTTACAGAAATGGAACGACAGGATGGTATCGATTTGATTGATAAAGTAGTCGACATCAACAACCTCTTTAACGCATGTAAGAAAGTGAAGGCAAATAAAGGGGTGCCCGGTGTCGATGAAATGACAGTAGATGAGCTATTTGGACATGTAGCCAAATACCGAACCCAACTGATTCGGAAACTGAAAGACGGCTCGTACGAACCACTACCAGTAAAACGTGTTGAAATCCCAAAGTTAGATGGCTCAAAGCGGAAACTTGGCATACTGTGTGTACGGGACCGAATGGTTCAACAAGCCATCTATCAGGTGATTGGTAAAATCATTGCCCCTCATTTTTCAGAGGGGAGCTATGGTTTTCGTCCAAGACGGAACCAACATTAAGCTATTAAGCAATCCATCACGTATTATGAACAAGGTTACAAGCGTCGATACTTAAGTTATTGAACCGCCGTATACGAGAACCGTACGTACGGTGGTGTGAGAGGTCGGGAGTTAACTACTCCCTCCTACTCGATTTTTCTGACCGTATCTTTGGTTACAAAATACATTTATTCTTGAGAAATTGTTTGACCAATCTAAATAAATCGTGCTACTGTGTATATGAGTATAATCAGTATAACAGTTAAAAAGGAGTGCTAATATATGAATGAGTGGAAACAAGCATATCGGTTGGCAGCTTTTGAGATTACAGTTTCAATGAAGAAATTTTTGCTGATATTGGTTTTCAGTATAGCCATGGGCTTGATTTACATGCTGTCTTTCCAATCCTATCTGGAAGGTGAATTTGAATTTTTTGACGTATTGTTTCTGCTGATTTTCATGATGTTCCCAGCTTGGATGAAAAATAAGGAATTTCAGATGCGGAAAATGGATGGAGACTTATGGACATCGCCGTCGATAATTATGTTGCAGCACCTGCCTGTTCCCCAAAAAATCATCATCAAAAGCCGCTTCATCATTCATTCGTTCCATTCGTTCCCGTTCCAGTTGATCCTTCTCATCGCGATGCCGCTGATGTCAGTGAATTTCCGAGACACAATGTCGCCATTCGCGTATATCGCATTTGTGCTGATCTGGTTATCCTTATCGATTGCTGTCGGATTTACCATGGCAGCAAGTGAAGCAGGAGGAAATTACAAAACAAAAACTATCGTCCTATCATTTTTTTACCTGTTGATAGGCGTCAGTGCATTTTACTTCCTTTTCCCGATATTGTTGGATAAAGGCTTAATCGAATGGACTATGTCAATTGCCAAAGATTGGACGTTGCTGTCCATCATTTTCGCAGTGCTCTTAAGCATCGGGAGCTGGAAATACTGGCAGACCGAAATGCGAAAAACTATGAAGAAAACTGATTATCTGTGAGAGGAGGATCTGCTTTTGCTCCCAATACGTATATCAAAAGATTCTCGTGAACCCATTTACCACCAAATTGAAAAGCAGTTGAAGGCTTTGATTGCGGGAGGGCATTTAGCTGCCGGGACACCGCTTCCCTCAATCCGAGTGTTATCGAAAGACCTGGAAATCAGTGTCATAACAATACGGCGCACCTATCAGGATTTGGAAGCGCAGGGCTTTATCCAGACCGTCCATGGCAAAGGTACCTTTGTCGCGGAGATAAACAACAACACGAAACAGGAAGTGATGACCACTTCGGTTCAAGAGGAATTCGAACGGGCTATCCGAAATGCGATGGACTATGACTACACAGCAAATGAAATCAAAATAGTTTTTGAAGAAACTTTGAAGATGCTTGAGAAAGGGGAATGACAGATGCTCCCGTTGATAGAATTAAAAGAAGTTAGTAAACAGATAGATGACTTCCGGTTGGGGCCGATCAGCTTAGCGGTTGAACCGGGAACCATCACCGCATTTGTCGGCAATAACGGATCTGGCAAAAGTACATTGCTAAAGCTGATTATGAATCTTGCTAATTTAGATGGGGGAGAGATCCGGGTCAACGGTAAACGGGTAGATGGTAAAGACGAAAGCTGGAAAAAGGATATCACATTCCAGCCGCAAAGATCAGTCGGGTGGGACGCTTATACAGGAACCGATTTGAAAAAGCTGATTGCTCCATTATACACAAAATGGGATGAAGCGCTTTTTGAACGCATGATTGCACTTTTCAATGTTCCACTTGGTAAGCGTTTCGACAAGCTATCACCCGGAATGCAACAGAAGCTGAGCCTGTCTCTTTCATTACCTCGGAGTACGGATATCCTTATGCTTGATGAACCGACTGCATCACTAGATATCCCCTCGCAAAAATTGGTAATGGATTTGCTTGTTGATTGGATGGAGAAGGAGAATCGCGTTATTATTCTGACGACCCATCAGCCGGAAACTCTACGGAAGCTGGCGGACTATCTCTTGCTGCTTCAGAACGGGCAGGTAATCGGTCGGTACGAGAAAGACCTGCTTTTTACCGGCTTCCGCCGATATTGGCTCAAAGAAATGCCGACTTTGCCGGTGCCGGGGGAAC
The DNA here is from genome assembly GCF_041414805.1 of Sporosarcina sp. OR05. Taxonomy (NCBI): domain Bacteria; kingdom Bacillati; phylum Bacillota; class Bacilli; order Caryophanales; family Caryophanaceae; genus Sporosarcina; species Sporosarcina sp. OR05. The sequence continues at coordinate 554,027 of NZ_JANKJL010000001.1, forward strand.
TTTCACGTTCAGGTAAACAGCTCATATCGGAAAATCCCGATGCTACGGAACGGTATTTTATGGAGCGAGAAAGCGACATCATTGATGACAAAGCTTTGGAACTGGAAGAAGTTATTAGCCTATTACTGAAATGAAGATTTAAGAGAGGATGAAAGAAATGGAAACGATGCTAGTCGTAGAAGGATTGGGAAAATCATTTAAAGACAAGAAAATTGTCTCGAATATTTCTTTCGAAGTAAAAAAAGGGGAGATTATGGCGCTGCTCGGGCCGAACGGAGCAGGTAAATCGACGACGATTCGCAACATCATGGGCATTATGTATCCTGATGAAGGAGCAATCTCTTTCCAAAACAGCACGACTAGAGAAATCCCCCGCAATAAAATCGGCTATTTGCCAGAAGAGCGGGGTCTATACAAAAATGTCAAAGTAATGGATATCCTACTTTATCTTGCGGAACTCAAGGATTATCCACTGTATCGCGCCAAAGAACGTGCGCTGAAGTACTTGGAGAAATTTGGTTTGGAAGGCAAGGAAAAAGTATCAGTGGAGGAATTGTCAAAAGGCATGGGGCAGAAAGTCCAGTTTATCGCATCAATTCTCCATGAGCCGGAGTTGTTGATTCTGGATGAGCCTTTTTCAGGACTTGATCCGGTTAGCCAAGAACTATTTAAGGAGGAAATCCGTTCGCTGGCAAATAAAGGCACGGCGATTCTGCTGTCATCGCATCAGATGAATCTAGTAGAGGAAATGGCGGACCGACTGTTCTTAATCCATAGGGGAAGCAAAGTGATCTATGGAACCTTGAGTGATGTGAAAAAGGAATACGCCAACTTCAAATGCACAATCAACGGCAGTAACAGTCGAAGCCTGCTTGAAAGCCTGCCGGAAGTCGAACGGGTTGAGCAAAGTAGTGAAACGGCTGTGCTTTATCTCTCGAAACACGTTCAACCGGCGGTCTGGCTGAAAAATCTTCCAGAAGAACTTGACATCCAAGAACTGTCAATCGATAGGATTTCGCTCCATGAAATCTTCATAGACATCGCTACAGACAAGAATCTATTGAAGGAAGCGGGTGACCTGCATGCATAACACAAAGAAAGTCGCCAAATGGGAAATCAAACGCAATATGAAAAACAAGTCGTTCATCATCGGCATGTTTCTAACACCGATTATTTTTCTGGCATTTTTCTTGCTGCCCGATCTGTTCGGTTCGGATGATGAAGCGGCGACAACGACTGTCTATGTCAATGACCAGCTAGGTGTCTACGATCAGTTGGTAGTAGCCGCTTCGAAAACCGAATGGCTGATGAAACCGACAGACATCATAGAAAAGGATGCAACTGTAGCACTTGAAAGCTTAGGTGACGCAGCGTATATCTTTATCGATGAGCGGGCGGTTGAAACCGGTAATGTATCAGTGTACACAAACGAAGATACAAGTTCCGCATTCATGGATGAAGTTCAGCTTCTTGGCAATCCTTTGCAGATGGTGCAAATTGAACAGCTCGGTCTGACACCGGAGGAAGCGGCGGTTGTCGCACAAGGCATCGTCTTTGAAGACGTATCTGAGGAAACGAAAGAAAGTGGTCTGTTCAATGACCAGTTGCTGGAACGAGTGGTCCCAGGTGCATTCGCCGCTGTAGTGATGCTATCTATTGTTTTCACAGGCATGGCAATTTTTCAAAGCGCCTCCCAGGAGAAAAAAGATAAGATTGCCGAAATCATCCTGTCGTCCCTTACGCCAGCAGAACTGATGCAAGGCAAGATTATCGGCTATTTCGTCCTCGGCATCATTCAAGTAGTTGTCTTTATCGTCATAGCACTGCCCGTGCTCATCTGGAAAATCGATTTTCCGGTCATCGAGTATCTGTTTGTGCCGGAGTTGCTCTTGCTCTTGCTCATTTCGGTTCTCGGGTACTTGTTGTATGCGGCTTTATTTGTCGGAATCGGCGCAACAATGGCGGATATCTCGACTGCTGGAAACTTTCAAGGCATGGTTATGATGTTACCGTTCAGTCCATTCCTTTTCATCGGTCCAGTCTTTAGTGATCCAAGTGGATTCTGGGCGCAACTAGGAAGCTATATCCCATTTACATCACCTGGCGTTCTCATTATGCGCCTATCTCTTCTTGAAAAATATCCTTGGGTGGAAATCATTATCGCCATCTTAATACTTGCTGTCAGTGTCTGGATCTTCATGAAAGTTGCTGGCAAAATCTTTAAGATCGGTATACTGATGTACGGAAAAAACGCCACACCAGGAGAAATCTGGAAATGGATTCGGGCGTAACAAGATTTTAACGCATTACAAAGTATAAGCCGTCAATTAAATGTATTTAGATGATAAATGATGTAGAAACTGAACTCATTATGAAGAAAAAATGACCGTAAACGTTGATATCGTTTAAAGCGTGTTTAATGACGTGCTGAGTTCGTTTTTTTGATTCTCCCATGTCATTAAAGCGCATTTAATGAACGCGCCAGCACTCTAATTGAGTCTAACGTGACTTTATTCTATATGTCATCTAGATAAATGTTTGTACTTGGAAATTGAAAGGGGTAGGGGATGAAAAAGAAGCTTGCCATTGTTTCCTTGTTTGTGATAGGTGTGCTTGTTGATTCGCAGCCTATTTTTCATATGGAAATAACAAGGGATTCCAAATTTACCTATGCCTAGGACAGCTCATTTGCTAAATAATGAAGAAGGCATCTTACTTTATTGTTGGTCAAAAGCCTTTGAAGAGAATGGAATCCCGTTTAGCTATGAACTCATCATCAAATCTAAAGGCTGGAATAGTTTAGGGAGAGAAGGAGTGTTAACATCTTATAAAAAGATGGAAATCAAATAAATTTAATATCTCAGAATGGTCAATTTACTATAATTACAAGATAACTGATATATTCTCAATACTTATTTGACGACGAGGTTAGGGCAAAACAGAAAAAATGCAAGAAGGCTAATTCTGGCCGTCATGCATTTTTTCTATTTTTACAATGTTACCTTTTCATAATCATAAGTAGATTGGAGCGGAAAAAGACCTACTCCTCAAATGCTGGCTCAATTCCTTCACACGATGCTTCTTCGAGAAAGACTATTCATTGTCCAGAAGGATTTAGCGCGAATGTTGAGTCCCATAGGGAAAGCCGTCACGTAGAACGGCATGTGGGAGCCAATCGAAATCTTCGTTGATCGATTGGCTCGAGCGCGCCCCGCAGAAAGCGTGTCTTTTGGAGCGCAGAGGAATGGCTATTTAGAGTTTTGTCCCAGCCTTGTTTTGTTTATTACATGTACAAGGTTTCATAGAAAGAAAGGTTGGAATGTGAACGGTCTTCAAATTTGTTGCATATTAATCAATTCCTTATACATTAACAAGTATTAGTTGTATTAGTACGAGTAAATTTTTGTGATTTGAGAAGCTAGCTAAGAATTTGTAACAAAAAGAGTCATTGCGCGTCTGACTACTATAATACTATTTTAAAAACTAGGAGGAGTCTACTATGAGCAAAAGCCGCTTTTTTTATATAGCGATTGTATCTGTCACAACAATAATAAATGTGTTTGCCGTTTTATGCATTCTTTTTCCGTTCCTTGCTCAACAAGTACAAAATCTTTCTCCACTTGTTTACGTTTATATGTATCTTGATCATTTACAGTTCACGACGTTTGCATGTAGTGTCTTGCTGGCATTGCCTATAATTTATGTACTGTCAAGACGTTTCCGCCCGCATAAAGCGCAGTTAATTGTCATAGGTATTCAACTTGTATTGTTAACGTCGCTAGTAGTTATCGTGTATTTCAACCTGGATTATTTAAATGAAATAATGCTTCGACCGACATATGAATGATTATTGTTTTGTGTAGTCGGTTGTGCAGTCAATTACCGATGAGCTAAGTCATGAGATGAATTTTAGGTAAGTGCAGACTTTCTGCATATTTAGGGGGTAGAGGAGACAGGAACTCAATCATTTCATGAAAGGAGATCTACAGTATGAAAAGTTACGGAAGGTTTGCGATGATGATTGTGACATCCACAGTTATCATGTTTGGATTGATGTATTTGAACACATATGCACTCGACCATGTATTCTTCAGTGAAACACGACTGTATATGGCTTTGCTGATGGGAGCTACAATGGCAATGATTATGATGGCATTCATGTGGAAAATGTATGCGAATAAAAAGTTGAATGTTGGAATTTTAGGCGTAAGTGTAATCGTTTTTGCTTTGTCATTGTATTTAGTCCGCAGTCAGGCGACTATTGAAGATACATCTTGGATGAAAGCGATGATTCCGCATCATTCAATTGCCATTTTAACGAGCGAACGCGCAAAGTTATCAGATCCACGTGTGAAAGATTTAGCGGACAAAATTATTGAAGCGCAGAAGAAAGAAATTAAAGAAATGAAGGTATTAATTGAAGAGTTGGAGCAACGTGAATGAATTGTCTACTATCGTTAATTTAAATATGAGCAACAAAGGATAAAAAGACGTCAATGAAGGCGTCTTTTTGTTTTAATTATTTAGAATAAAAACACATTAGTATAGAACTAAAGAATACGGTAAATTTTTCCGATAGTAATATTGTATGCTAATAACAATTTTGTGTTTTAGGAGGAAAGTCATGTTAACGATGCAAACATTAAGTAAACAGTACATTAATGGCTCCTGGAGAGATGGAGGAAGTCGTAATAAGCTTGTAAATGTTGATCCATACTCGGGTGAAGAACTTGCAAGTATGAAGATCGGGACAATAGAGGATGTCGACCAAGCTTATAATGCGTCATTTCATAGTCAGAAAGAATGGGCGCACGTAAATGCCTATAAGAAGCGTACCATTTTAGAAAAGGCGGTCGCTTATATCGAACAGCACGAAGAGGAAATTACAGAGATAATTATTCAAGAATTAGGCGCAACTAGGCTTAAAGCGGCTTTTGAGATTGGACTAGTCAAGAACATGATTAAAGAGGCAGCTACGTTCCCGCTAAGAATGGAAGGGAAGATATTGCCTTCGACAGAAGATCATAAGGAAAATAGATTGTACCGTGTACCGGTTGGAGTTGTGGGTGTCATCAGTCCATTTAATTTTCCTTTTTTCCTATCCATGAAATCTGTTGCACCTGCTTTAGGTGCGGGGAATGGCGTTGTCCTTAAACCACATGAAGAAACACCTGTCACTGGTGGGACACTAATTGCTAAGATTTTTGAAGAGGCTGGATTGCCTTCTGGGCTATTAAATGTTGTCGTAACAGATATTAAAGAAATCGGTGATGCTTTCATTGAGCATCCGATACCTCGAATAATATCGTTTACTGGGTCGACTCAAATTGGACGACATATTGGTCAAGTTGCTATGAAAAATTTCAAAAAACCTTTGTTGGAATTAGGTGGAAATAGTGCATTCATCATTATGGCGGATGCAGATATTAATTATGCTGTAAATGCGGCCACTTTCAGCAGGTTCACGCATCAGGGACAAATTTGTATGTCTGCAAATCGGATTGTTGTCCATAAAGATGTATATGAGGAATTTATCAAGAAATATAAAGAAAAGGTTTCATCCCTAAAGGTCGGTGATCCGAAAGAGGCTGACACCATTATTGGACCAGTTGTAAATAAGCGACAGGCATCCACATTGAAGTCGTACATTGATAAAAGTATTGAAGAAGGGGCTTCTATTATATTAGATGGTTCAATTACTGGTAACTTGGTTGCGCCAACAATTATAGGAGATGTTACACCGGATATGACGGTAGCTCAGGAAGAGTTATTTGGACCAGTTGTGTGCGTCATGCAATTTGAAACGGAACAAGAAGCAGTTAACATTGCAAATGATACACGTTTCGGATTGAGTGGAGCGATCCATACGAGCAATCTTGAAAAAGGTGTTGAAATGGCTAAGAAAATTCATACGGGTATGATTCACATCAATGATGTAACGATAAATGACGAGCCGATTGTTGCGTTTGGAGGAGAAAACCAATCTGGAATAGGACGGCTAAATGGGCAATGGAGTTTGGATGAGTTTACTACAATGAAATGGATATCATTAAATTTTGGACAACGAACCTTTCCATATTGAAGTAGGGGGTACAGACAATTGACGAAGCATGATACAGCGACGAATGTTGAGATTTTAGATGCTTTCATAAAGATAGCACCTTATTTAAATCGCTTAATACAAGATGATATTACAATAGGGATTTACGATACAAAACAATTGTTGTTAAATATACCAGGGGAAACGTTTGCATTGGATGTGTCTGTTGGTGATCCGTTAGCGCCGGGAGATATTATAACAGAAGCTCTAAGAGAAAATAGTGACAAAGTCGCCATGGTGCCCAAAGAGCTTTTTGGATTTCCATTGATTGCTCGGGCCATTCCCCTTCACGATGATCACGGCAATATTGTCGGTGGAGTAGGAATAGGGACAAGTCTTCAAAAATCTAATGAATTGTTCATGGTTGCCGATAGCTTATCTGCAATTGTTGAGGAAACCGCTGCTTCTCTCGATGCCATTGCAAATTCTGTTACCAATTTAGCAGATCAAGTAGTCGATGCAAATGAAATAATCGCGGAAGTAATGACAGGAACTGACGAAATTGGAAACATCTCTTCGGTTGTTAAAGGAATATCTGATCAAAGCAATCTCCTTGGGCTGAATGCTGCGATAGAAGCAGCAAGGGCTGGTGAACAAGGTAAAGGATTTTCAGTAGTAGCTGACGAAATCCGTAAACTCGCAACCAATTCAAAAGAGAATGTTTCGCAAATTGATCAAGTTATCCAACGAATTACTTCTGCTGTAGATGCGTTAAACAAATCATTCTCAACGATTAATGAAGTATCTTCCAATCAAGCGGCAGCGATCGAAGAAATTTCAGCAACTGTTCAAGAAATCAGCCGGAATGCTCAAAGTTTATCTTCCATGGCAGAGAATACATTAGAGAATCAATAATGAAGTACAAAACGACCGGAACTTAACTGCTAAGTTCTTGGTCGTATTTTTTTGCTGATAATAAATTATTTAATAGTCAGTGCATGGTGAGAGAGGTAATTTCGCAATTTCCGTTATCACCTATTACGTTTGTACAAGCGACACAGCTTTCATTGAATATAGTAAGAAAGAGTAAAGAGGGAGGTGAATTGAATGAGATATCTCTATAAACCTATTCGATGTGTGCAAGCTACTCCAGTTGATTCTTGTTTTAATCCATGCAGAGCTTGCCCGCCAGGTCAACGAGGCCCACAAGGTCCTGAAGGTCCACAAGGTCCAGCGGGTCCAGCAGGCCCAGAAGGTCCGGCGGGTCCAACGGGTCCGGCAGGCCCAGAAGGTCCGGCGGGTCCAACGGGTCCGGCAGGCCCAGAAGGTCCGGCGGGTCCAACGGGTCCGGCAGGCCCAGAAGGTCCAGCGGGTCCAACGGGTCCGGCAGGCCCAGAAGGTCCAGCGGGTCCAACGGGTCCGGCAGGCCCAGAAGGTCCAGCGGGTCCAACGGGTCCAGCAGGCCCAGAAGGTCCAGCGGGTCCAGCGGGTCCTCCTGGAGGTGTGCTTGGTGCAGCTTATATTTATGACACAACCCTACAGACGCTTGAAGAAGGTGACGCTGTAACATATGATACAAACGGTAATATCACGCCTCCAGGATTTGTCACACATACACCAGGTGCTGCTGAAATCACAATTAATGAAACAGGAACGTATTTAATCACGTATGAAGTTACTCCTCGTACTGGGACATCTGCATTTGCGTTATTCAACGGCGTATCGCAAATTGGTGGGACAGCCTATGGGACAACTGCGGGTAACCAACCATATGTAGGACAGCAAATTGTGACGTTAACCGCTGGTGATGTTCTTACTGTAAGAAATCTAGATGGCCAAACGGTATTAGACAATGAAATTTCACCAGACATTCCAGTCATCAGTGCTTCTATTGTGATTGTGCAATTAGCGTAAATAGTTGACTTGTTTATGTGGCAAATCATACAGAAAGCCGAACAGATTGTATACTCTTATTCGAGTATACAGTCTGTTTTTATCGGTTATATATTTACTCTACCTGTAATAATTTCCTAATTTCTTTAGCTGGAAGTGGTTTGTAGAGAAAAAAACCTTGCACAATTGTACAGTTGTGGTCTTTTAAAAACTCTAATTGATCCAAAGTTTCCACACCTTCAGCGATGACTTCCATTCCTAAATTGTGTGTCAAGTCTATGATTGTTTGTACAATGATGGCGTTATGTTGATCCTTCATCATATCTGCAATGAATGACCGGTCAATTTTAATGAAATCGATTGGAAGATGTTTGAGGTAATGAAGCGAATTGTGTCCTATCCCAAAATCATCAATACTAATCGCGATACCGATCTCTTTTAGCTTTCTTACAACGTTAATGGAGGATTCGTCTTCCATAGCTATATATTCTGTAATTTCAACGCCTAAGTATTGAGACTTTAGCCCAGTTTCTTCTAATGTTTGTTCGATGAATTGTACGAGGTTCGTTTTATTGAACTGTTGTGAAGAGAGATTGACATGGACTTGGATGTGTTTCAAACCGTCGTCCTGCCACTTTTTGTTCTGTTTACATACTTCAGCGATAACCCACTCACCAATTTTTGTAATGTACCCGTTTTCCTCAGCTAACGAAATGAAACGATTAGGTGCGAGATGGCCGAGTGTCGGATGCTGCCAACGAATTAACGCTTCCAACCCAACGATCTCTTGCGTACAACTATGAAGTTGAGGCTGATAATACAGAATAAATTCGTTTTGTTCAAGTGCTCTTCGCATGTCCATCTCAAGTATAGAGTCACCCATCAGATCAGTTAACGTATCTGTGGAATGAAGAGCATAGCGATTTTTCCCAAGAGACTTCGCTTGATACATGGCATTATCCGCATAAATAAGAAATTTTTCTTTAGGTATAGGGTGATCGGGATATATTGCAATTCCTATACTCGCTGTTGTGTAAATTTTTTCGTCATGTACATAAAAGGGTTCTTGGAAAAGCTTAATAATCGTATCGGCTTTATTAGCTATATCAGTTGCGTCTTCAAAATCTCGCAGTAACATGACAAACTCATCGCCACCCATTCTGCCAAGTATATCTTTTTTTCCTAAGCACCCAGCTAAGCGTTTGCTTACTTCGATCAAGAGCTCGTCTCCATATGAATGACTAAAATTATCATTTATGATCTTGAAGCGATCAAGATCAATGAACAATAAAGCTAATTCATTACCTTTTCTAAATGCTTTATGTTCTTCAATAAAAGCAGATAGTTCCTTGTTGATGAAGCGCCTGTTAGGTAAATTTGTTAACTCATCATGAAACGCTAAATAGTTATATTTCTCCTCCAGTAAGTACCGTTCAGTAATATCTCTGAACTGTCCATAAGCCCCAATTAAGCGCGTGTTTTCAAAAATAGGATAGGCATCAAACAAACAGACAACAGTATTTTCTTCTGCGTTTAGGAAAGGTATCTCTTCATCTGTAATAATTTTTTCCTGTTCAAGTACTGCTTTAAAATAGTGACCGACTAAATGAAATTGATGTATAGGAAGCCCAAGTAAAGATTCCTTTTGATTTAAGATTTGTTCTGCGAATAGGTTGGATGTTGTTACAACTCCATATTCATCTGTAATGATAATTCCGTTTTTTGTTCGTGTTAGGAGGATTTGATTTAATATATCGAGTTTTTTATTTTGTTTTCGAAGCAAAAGCTCTCTTTCAATCGAATCAACAGTTAGTGCTAGCATTGTTAATAATAATGGGTTCTGAAATGGAAGAGGTGTCATAATAGAAATACTGCCAAGTAGTTTCGTCTCGCCTTTTACATGAAAAGCCGTTCCATAACATGCCACATCGTGTAGAACAGAATGGTAATGCTGGTCGCCGATAATGCTAACAGGGTGTTTTTGTTCCAAAGAGAGTGTCACGACGTTTGTACCTGTATCCTCTTGAGAAAATTGACTGCCTGCAACAATCCCAAATTGTTCAATAGCTACTTTGATTGTTTCGTCTCCAGTTACGTCAATCAAGTAACCATCTGCATCAGAAACGACTACAAGAATAGGTGTTCCTTTTAAAGAATCAAGAAGCTTGTTAGAAAAGAAGCGGACCACTGATAAAATTTCGCGATAGAAAGTCAATTTCTCTTCAAAAGCTACTTCGCATAGAAATTTTTTTGGTTTTGCTACTTTGTCTGGGTCCATTCCAGCCAATTTACATTTTATTTTTGACTCTTTTATGTAATGTGGTTCTGTCATGTGGAATGCCTCCATCGTGAGTGATAAGGAATCGTGACGTCGAAGATATTGTTTATTTCTCAGGAAATAAATGTCTGTGTATCTGGTTGTTTAAGATGTCGTGAAAGCAGTGTATCCAGTATACATGGCAACTAAACTGAAAGTGTTCCTAATTCTGTGCTTATAAACAGGATGTAGACTTGTGTATAGACAAATAATGTTCAATCGTAGTTAGTTAAAATGAATATCAAAAATGTGGCCGGTTATTGAATGTCCATCAAACCTTTCTGCATATCTTTTTCATAATCATTTTCTATAATAGATTGAGATGTATTGGGAGGTGAGGATGTTGAAGAGAATTTCCACAAAACTAGCTGCCTACTTTATCTTGTCATTTCTTTTGCTTGAATCGATTCTTATGATCTATCTGCACCAAACGATAATTCACGCGCGAATTGAAGAAGAGTTTGAGAGAGTGATGGCTAATGGCTCTAACCATCGTGAGGTGTTAGAGGATTACTATTCTGAAGAGACGATGAATCATATCGTCTTAATGGAATACGGCAAGGAAAGCGAAGTAGTTATCACGGGAGAAAACGATGAGGTTATTCAGAGTTCAGCCGAAAACATTCTTGCTTTGAATAAGTATTTGAAGCTATTGGACGGTTCTCGCCGAGAAGATGATCAGTTGCTGTTAGATGATTGGAAAAACTCGGAGTATATTGTGAGTGTTCATCCTTATCAAATAGCGGATTGGTCAGGTCATGTAGTGATGTTCCAAAAGACTGAACCTATTCAACGATTAGTCGACCGTGTCAACTTGCATTTCGGTTTAGCAGGCGGTGTAAGCATAATCATTTTGTTTGTCATTTATCTTGTCCTATCCAAGTTTTTAACGCGTCCGCTCGTACATATGAAAGAAGCAACTGAAAAATTACGTGAAGGAGATTTTCGTGTTAGTTTGCCGAATGCAGGAAAAGATGAACTCGGAGAACTGTCTATGGCCATTATGAAACTGGCGACGGACTTGGAAACTATGAAAACGGAGCGAAATGAATTTTTAGCGTCGATTTCCCATGAACTTAGCACGCCCCTGACGTATATGATCGGCTACTTGAAAGTGGCGATGAGAAATGAGCTTACGGATGAGGAAAGAATGGAATACTTGAAGATCATTGCGGAAGAATCGAACCGAATGAAGGAACTTGTGAAAGATTTAATGGAGTTAGCGAAAATGGATGAATTGTCTTTTACGGTTGAAAAGACGTATTTCTCGGCACAACGATTTGCAAAGGAATTATATCGTCTCGTACAACCTTCATTTGAACTGAAAAACATCAACCTAACCATTTTATGTGAAAAAGACTTTCAACTGTTTGCAGATCCCTTACGCTTGGAACAAATTCTATTGAATTTGTTGGATAATGCATTGAAATATTCAGAAGCGAATACGGACGTAACGATGACCGTATACGAGGAGGGTGCTAATGCAGTCCTACAGGTCTCTGACGAAGGAATTGGTATTCCTCATGATGAAATTGACCGGATTTTTGACAAGTTGTATCGAGTTGAGAAATCTCGTTCACGTACGTCTGGAGGCTCAGGATTAGGACTAGCGATTGTGAAGGAGCTAGTTGAAGCGCACGATGGTGTCATTTATGTAGAAAGCCGCGTTGGTACTGGCTCCACTTTTATAGTGAAACTATAAGTTGAAAGGGGAGATTACATTGCGAAAGATCCTACTCATCGATGATGAACAAAGAATGCTTAATTTACTTGAATTATTTTTAACTCCACATGGATTTGCCTGTTTGAAAGCGGAGAGTGGTGAAAAAGGGATTGAAATGATCCAGTCACAACAAATAGATCTTGTCATTTTGGATATTATGATGCCTTTCATGGATGGCTGGGAAGTATGTGAAATGATTCGCCAACAAGTAAATGTGCCGATTATTATGTTGACTGCAAGGGCAGATAAATTAGACGTTGTTCGAGGATTAGATGTTGGCGCTGATGACTACGTTACAAAACCGTTTGATGAAGGTGAACTCGTTGCAAGAGTGAATGCGTTACTTCGAAGAGTGCATAAACAGGAAGACGAAAATACAACGGTAAATGGTGAATTCATCTTAAGTCACGACACGTACTCGTTGAAATATAGGCATGTTGAAGCCTATCTGACACTGAAAGAGTATTCCATTATTAATACGTTAATTAGCAATCCGAAAAGGACGTATACGCGAGAGCAGTTACTGCGTACTGCATGGGATTACAACACCTACACGGACATTCGTACAGTAGATTCACACATTAGAAATCTACGGGAAAAATTGAAAGCGGCTGGTTTTCCAATCGAGGAATTTCTCCATACTGTGTGGGGGATTGGTTATAAATGGGGATAAAGAGATTTTGGTGGAATCGATTACTGAAAAAGTAAAAGAAATAAATCAAGTCGCTAAGAAATATAGGAGGTGTTTTACATTTGTATGGAATCTTATCTGAGATAAGTGTAAGTATTACCGAGCCAATGACTCGACTCATCAATTCATTTTGGGATTACCCCCTAGTTGTTGCACTATTACTCGGTGTAATTGGTGCGGCTGCTCCTTGTCAGCTCACAGGCAATATAAGTGCGATGACCCTGTATGGGCAACGATCTGTACAAACAAAGAGTGATTGGAAAGAAGTCCTGTTTTTCATACTGGGTAAAATTGTTGTTTTTAGCGTATTTGGGCTTTTCGCATGGTTGTTTGGCCAACAATTTGAATCATCCTTAGTAGGCTATTTTCCAATCTTTCGAAAGGTTATCGGTCCCCTCATTGTCCTTACAGGTCTTGTACTTCTCGGGATTGTAAAGATGCGCTTTTTAAATCGATTAGCGATACATGTCCCTCAACGGTTACGTGACGGGAAGTTTGGTTCTTTTCTGTTTGGTGCAAGTTTTTCAGTCGCATTTTGTCCGACAATGTTCATTTTGTTTTTCGGTTGGCTTATGCCTGTTGTCACTGCCACGTCCTATGGTTTAATTCTTCCAGCTGTTTTTGGTATAGCTACTGCATTTCCTCTTATTTTGTTGTTTGTCTTTATTTGGTTTTTTAACGTAGACAAACGGATTATGCGAACAAGTGTCAAGATTGGTGTTGCTATTCAAAAAGTGGCAGGTGTCATGCTTATCATCATCGGATTATTGGATACTGTGACTTACTGGAGTTAAATTTTACTTGAAATGACTCGTGTAAACAGTTCCATCCTCTCAAGTGTGATTACTAGATATGATAACTCCTTCCTATTTGTGATGAATTGATTACGATATGCATAGATTTTCCTTATTTATTTGCTACGCTACGTAACGAACGATGGTGAAGGATTGGAGGAAACGATGATGAATAGCAACAAACTCGCACTGATGATGTTAGGGGGCTTCCTAATATTGAGCGGCTGTGTGAAAGAGGAGCCTGCAGAAGTCCGTACGGATCAGACAATGATGAATCATGATGAAATGGAAGACGGTATGAGTCATGGTGAAATGGAAGGCCATATGAGTCATGATGAAGTAATGCAATTAAAAGATTCTACAGGTGAAAATGAATTGATTGTCCCACCGGTTCTTGAGCGGAATATAGATGGTGATGTCACTTACACGGTAAAGGCTCAAAAAGGGGAAACTCAAATATTTAATGGAAGTAAAACGAAAACGTATGGCTACAATGGAACGTTTTTAGGCCCCATGCTCCAGTTTACAAAAGGAGAAACGATTAAAATCCGGACAATTAATGAACTTGATCAAGAGACAACTTTCCATTGGCATGGGTTGGAAGTGGCTGCTGATGCAGACGGTGGCCCTCATGATGCACTACAACCGGGTGAGGAGAGAGTAATTGAGTTTAAGGTGACACAAGAAGCGGCAACACTGTGGTTTCACCCACATCCTCATGGAAATACTGCAGATCAAGTATACAACGGATTGGCTGGTTTGATTTTTATTGAGGATGAAAACTCAAAGCATCTCAATGTGCCGGATGACTACGGGAAAAATGATTTTCCGTTAATCATTCAAGATAAGCTGTTTGATGAGAACCATCAATTGAATTATCGTGAAGCTCGAAATGAAGACGGCACAATCGGTGATACGTTACTCATAAATGGAACGGTCAATCCGAAGTTGACAGTGGAGAAAGAGAAAGTACGGTTGCGAATCGTAAATGGCTCGAATGCGAGAAATTACACATTCAAGTTAAATAGTGGGGATTCGTTTGTTCAAATTGGTACGGATGGCGGTTTTTTGAACGAGCCTGTAACCGTTCAGGAAGTCACTTTGACACCTTCTGAAAGAGCGGAGATTGTCATTGACTTTCAAGCAATTGATGCAACTTCTGATTTGGCATTAGTGAATGAAGATGGCTCCGTGCTGTTGCCTTTTGACATTTCTCATTCAAATGGAGTGGCAAGCGAATTATCGACACAGTTAAATGATTTCACGCTGACTGCTGAGGAAAAGAACTTGCCAGTTAATAAGACGGTAGAATTATTCGGGATGATGGATCATGTGACGATTAACGGGAAGAAATTCGACCCGGACCGTATCGATTTCACGCAAGAGCAAGGCGTCACTGAAGTATGGGAAATTTATAATAAGCCGGACATGATGGGTGGAATGATTCATCCGTTCCATGTTCATGGTGCACAATTCAAGATTATTAGCAGAGATGGCGCTGCACCTCCAGAAAATGAACAAGGATGGAAAGACAGCATTGCTGTACATCCCGATGAGACAGTGAAGATTGCCATTCAATTTAAAAATAAAGGGTTGTATATGTTCCATTGTCATATACTCGAACATGAAGATAATGGAATGATGGGACAAGTTTTAGTAGAGTGATCGAAGAGGTTTTACACCTTCTTATGCGGGGAAGAGAGTAACGAACTTCATAAAAGGAGCTGAGCAAATGAACGTGAACTATGAAGAATGTCTCCAAGCCTGTTTGGAATGCTTGGAAGCGTGCAACAGATGTTACGATGCTTGCCTAGGTGAAGAAAACGTGAAGATGATGGCGGACTGCATTCGTCTAGACCGTGAATGTGCAGATATATGTGCGTATACGGCACAAGCAATTACACGTAATAGTCCGTTTGTAAAAGAAATTATGGAGTTGTGTGCGAAAATTTGTGAGCAATGTGGAGAAGAATGTGACAAACATGACCATGAACATTGTAAACAGTGTGCAGAAGCGTGCCGTAAATGCGCAGAGGCGTGTAAAAAAGCTGTCGCTTAACAGCAACTTTCGATAGAAGGAAGAAGGGGTAATCCACTTCCTTCTTTTTTCTTGTCAAATGGAAGGAATGAAAGTCCTGTTGTAACGTAATATTCATCGAAAGCTGATGCATAAATCGATTCCAGTTGGAAAATGCTATGTGGTATAGTGGAGAGGATGAAAGAAGGTGAATGTCGTGCGAAATAAGTATGGGAAATTGCTGAAAAAAGATAATATCGTTGTATTTCCAGGCGCATTGGATGGGCTGATTGAAAAAGGACTGGATGCCGTTGAGGATGTGGACTACGAACTTGCGGTTGAATCCTTTGACCAGGTTTATCATTTTGACCCGGACAATATGCGTTTGTTGGCACCGTATGCCGTTTCTTTATATGAAACGAGAAACTTTGAAAAAGCGAAAGAAATCGCTACGAAATTATTACATAGTGGAGCAGCAGAGTATTTAGATGCGATGGAATTGTATTTAGCAATCAGTATTCAATTGCAAGAGTATGAAGAAGTGGAAATGACCATCGCTACACTGCTCGAGGAAAATATTGTACCACCAGACATGATACAGAAGTTCAACTATTTACGTGATTTAAATAATCGATTAGCGAGCCGCTACGCTATCTCTGAAGAACCAATGATAGAACTACAAGAAGCACTGACAATTGAAGAGTTTTTAGCGAACACACCTGAAGTGCAACAACAAATAGTAGCGTCAATGGAGAATCGCCAGGTTGAGGCGGAAAGTTTAAAACTACTCGCTGAGATTGCCGAACATGAAGAGATTCATCCTCTAGTTGTTACATATGCGCTCGTTCTTTTACGTGACGCTGCTTGCGATAAAACATTGACTGTGAAGAAATTCGGATTTGAAAAAGCGGTCGTACCCACTGAATTACATTTGCCCAACCAAGATGAAAAAACACGGGAAGTAATTGATCGGATAAGCGACCTTAACGAAAAAGATCCATCGAGGATGCAAATGGCGATTGAAGCGAGCTTGCGTTATGGCATCATTGCATACCCATTCAGTTGGGAAGGCTTTTCTGCGGAAGAAGTTGCGCAAGGCTATATTCATTACATAGACGGTTTGTTTACTGGGGAAAAGTGGATTGATTCGGAATTAATGAACTTGATCGAATCAATTGATGAACAAACTGAACAATAAGTAGCAGTAAATCTGTTGAAAGATCGAAAGACTATGATATACTATAGTGGTTGTAAATGGCGTATTAACATGCGATATTATACTTGTCATAAATGATTCGGAGGTATTTACTAATGTCAGTTAATTGGGAAAAACAAGAAGGTAATAAAGGTACACTCACAGTTGAGGTGCCAGCAGAAAAAGTGAACGCTGCGATCGATGAAGCGTTTAAAAAAGTTGTAAAGAAAGTTCAAGCACCTGGATTCCGTAAAGGGAAAATGCCTCGTAAAATGTTTGATAGAATGTACGGAGTGGAAGCTCTTTATAATGACGCACTTGATATCATCCTACCGGAAGCTTATGGCAATGCACTAGACGAGTCAGGTGTGGAGCCGATTGCTCAACCTGAAATTGAAATCGACGAAATGGAACAAGGCAAAGCGCTTGTATTCAGAGCGATTGTTACATTAAAGCCGGAAGTTTCACTTGGAGACTACAAAGGTCTTGAAGTAACTCGCCAAGAAACGGCTGTGACGGATGAAGAGATTGAGGAGCAATTGAAAGATCGTCAACAAGCACTTGCAGAGATGGTAGTTAAAGAAGATGGAGCAATTGAAGACGGCGACACTGCGAACATTGACTTTGAAGGGTTCGTTGATGGTGAAGCGTTTGAAGGCGGGAAATCTGAAGGATACGACTTGCAAATTGGATCTGGTTCATTCATTCCAGGTTTTGAAGAGCAATTAATCGGCCTTAAAGTGGGCGAAGAGAAAGACGTAGAGCTTTCATTCCCTGAAGAATACCATGCTGCTGAATTAGCAGGTAAACCAGCTGTATTCAAAGTGAAAATCAATGAAATCAAAACAAAAGAAATTCCTGAACTAAACGACGAACTAGCTCAAGAAATTGACGAAGAAGTCGAAAGCCTTGAAGCACTTCGCACAAAGTTAAAAGAAAAGACTGCTGAAGAAAAGAAAAATGCTGCTGATGCTGCATTGCGTGACGAGCTTGTCGAAAAAGCTGCAGCGAACGCAGAATTCGAAGTACCTGAAGTAATGGTAGATTCTGAAGTGGATCGCATGATGCAAGAGTTCGGTCAACGTTTGCAAATGCAAGGTATGAACCTTGACCTATACTTCCAATTCTCTGGTCAAGACGAAGCAGCTCTTCGTAGCCAAATGAAAGACGATGCACTTAACCGTGTGCGTGTATCATTAACACTAGAAGCAATTGGCAAAGCTGAAGATCTTCAAGTAACTGAAGAAGAAGTGAACGCAGAACTTGAAAAGATGTCTAAGCAATTTGGAATGGAAGTTGACCAAATTAAACAAACACTAGGTGGAACGAAAGTTCTTGAAAACGACTTGCGTTTGAATAAAACAGTGGAATTCCTCGTTGACAACGCAAAAATCACTGAATAAGTAGACACAATCATACAAGGTGCGGCTTTCCCGTACCTTGTTTTTCATAGGACGAATTGAACCTGTGGGAAAAGAGGATAAGTTCTAATTAGTTGATAAAAACGGGGGAATCTTGTAAGATTGTCACTTGATAGGGGTGAGCTTGATGTTCAAATTTAACGATGAAAAAGACAACTTGAGTTGTTCATTTTGTGGTAAAACCCAAGACCAAGTAAGGAAACTTGTTGCTGGTCAAGGTGTTTATATTTGTGATGAGTGTGTCGAGCTCTGTGCTGAAATCGTTGAGGAAGAAGTAGGCCTTGAAGAGCACTTTGAGCTTAAAGACGTACCGAAACCACGTGAAATACAAAGTATTCTTGATGAATATATTATCGGTCAAGATAGAGCTAAGAAATCATTGGCTGTGGCGGTATATAACCACTACAAACGGATTAATACGAACAGTAAAGTAGATGATGTGGAAATTGCAAAGTCAAACATTGTCTTAATAGGACCTACTGGAAGCGGGAAAACACTATTAGCTCAAACGTTGGCACGTATTTTGGACGTTCCATTTGCGATTGCAGATGCAACTTCCCTAACTGAAGCCGGCTATGTCGGTGAAGACGTGGAAAATATTTTGTTGAAGCTTATCCAAGCTGCTGATTTCGATATTGAACGAGCTGAAAAAGGAATTATCTATATTGATGAAATCGATAAAGTTGCTCGTAAATCCGAAAATGCTTCGATTACACGAGACGTTTCTGGTGAAGGCGTACAGCAAGCGCTTTTGAAAATCCTTGAAGGAACGGTAGCAAGTGTACCGCCACAAGGAGGAAGAAAGCATCCACATCAGGAATTCCTGCAAATCGATACGACAAATATTTTATTTATCGTAGGTGGAGCATTTGACGGGATGGAAGAAATCATTAAGCGTCGTACGGGTCAAAAAGTGATTGGATTCGGAACGGATATTGAGAAAGCTGATGAAGAAGCTTCCTTACTTTCTAAACTGATTCCTGAAGACTTACAACGCTTTGGATTGATTCCAGAATTTATCGGTCGTCTACCGGTTATCGCTACTTTGGAGCAATTAAATGAAGATACGCTGTATCAAATTTTAACGGTTCCAAAAAATGCAATTGTCAAGCAGTACCAAAAGATGGTTGAACTCGATGGCGTTGCGTTACGTTTTGAAGAAGATGCGCTTCTTGAAATCGCTAAAGAGGCGATTGTTCGAAAAACAGGTGCTCGTGGATTGCGTTCTATAATTGAGAATATCATGTTAGATATTATGTATGAACTTCCTTCTTTGGAGGAAGTAACAGAATGCATCATTACGAAAGACGCTGTTCTGAAAAAGTCCAGCCCGATTCTTTATCGGGAAGATGGATCTGAATTTGATTTGGATCCAGAAAAGAACACGGCATGATAACAGGAGGGACAAAGCCGACTCCGGCGAGGCGATTCATTCGCTCATCGGTTGTCGGCTTTTTCCACCTTATATGAATTGCGAATATTGGACATACATAAGATAGGAACTTTCGGAGGTGACTACTGCATGGATATTGAAACAAAAGCAAATGTTCCACTGTTACCATTACGCGGAATGTTAATGTTCCCAAAGATGGTTTTACATATTGATGTTGGTCGTGAACGATCCGTGTTTGCAGTCGAACACGCCATTGCAAATGGGAATATCATCATGCTCGCTTCTCAAAAAGATACGAGTGTCGAAATACCTGAAGCGGATGATCTGTACACAATTGGTTTGTTGGCCCATGTAAAATCGTTGAATGAACTACCGAATGGTACATACCGAATCCAACTTGAAGGCTTGGAACGAGCGGAATGGAGCAATTATGAAGAAGCAGATCTATATTCTGTCGTCGATGTGAAGGTTATTCCTGCAAAGGAAGAGAACGATGCAGAAATGATAGCGCTAAAGCGTACATTGCTCCCGTATTTCAAGAAGTACGCCAAAAATTCATCAAAAATCTCCCAAGAGACGTACGATTCGATTGCATCGATCGAAGAACCAGGAAGATTCGCAGACACAGTTGCTTCCCATCTACCGTTAAAGCTGGCAGCTAAGCAAGAAATTCTTGAAATGAGTAATGTCAAAAAACGATTGGAATTTCTCGTACACAAACTCCATGATGAGCAAGCGATATTAGAATTGGAAAACAAAATAAACAATCGCGTAAAGTTGGCGATGGAACGGACTCAGAAAGAGTTTTACTTACGTGAACAAATGAAAGCCATTCAAAAAGAGCTTGGTGATAAAGATGGAAAAAACATTGAAATTGTTGAGATAACAGAGAAAATTGAAGCTTCAGGGATGCCTGAACATGTAAAAGTTGTAGCCTATCGAGAATTGCAGCGTTATGAAAAAGCGCATTCGGCTTCAGCCGAAAGCGGTGTAATTCGTAATTATCTTGACTGGCTTGTGGCACTGCCTTGGACAGATGCGTCTGCAGACCAACTTGACATTAATCGATCTGAAGTGATTCTAGAACGTGATCATGAAGGGCTTGAATCTGTTAAAGAACGTATTTTAGAATACTTAGCTGTCCGTCAAATAACAAATTCACTAAGAGGGCCAATCCTATGTCTGGACGGACCACCAGGTGTTGGTAAAACTTCACTTGCCCGTTCCATTGCAGAATCGTTAGGCAGGGATTTTGTGCGTATTTCCCTTGGTGGCGTTCGAGATGAGTCTGAAATTCGGGGTCATCGACGGACATACGTTGGGGCCATGCCTGGTCGAATCATTCAAGGGATGAAAAAGGCAGGAAAGATTAATCCTGTTTTCTTGTTAGATGAAATTGATAAAATGTCAAATGATTTTAGAGGAGATCCTTCTGCAGCGATGTTAGAAGTGTTAGATCCTGAACAGAACCATTCGTTCAGTGATCATTATATTGAGGAACCATATGATTTGTCAGGTGTTTTATTCATTGCAACATCAAATGATGTCAATGCCATCCCGGGTCCATTGAGAGATCGAATGGAAGTCATTTCAATTCCAGGTTATACAGAGGTTGAAAAGCGGGCAATCGCAAAAAATCATTTGATTCCTAAACAATTGAAGGAACACGGTTTAACGAAATCACAAGTTCGTTTTAATGATGAAGCGATTATGCATATCGTCCGCTACTATACGCGTGAAGCAGGCGTCCGTGGACTTGAACGTGAAGTGGCACGCGTATGTCGTAGGGCAGCTAAACAAATCGTGACAGGCGAAAAGAAAAGTGTGACCGTAAGTGCCAACACTTTGGAGTCACTACTTGGTAAGAGAAAGCACGATTATGGTCAAGCGGAACTGAAAAATCAGATCGGTGTTGCGACCGGTTTAGCGTATACATCCGTAGGCGGAGATACTTTACAAATTGAAGTTTCATTATCGCCCGGGAAAGGTAAACTCATCTTGACTGGGAAATTAGGGGACGTCATGAAGGAATCTGCCCAAACAGCGCTTTCGTATGTCCGATCGAAAGCAGAGCAGTTTAACATCGATCCGGAATTTTACGAAACGAAGGATATTCATATCCATGTTCCACAAGGGGCGGTACCAAAAGATGGTCCATCTGCAGGTGTGACCATTGCAACTGCGCTTGTCTCTTCGTTAACGAACAAGCCTGTTCGACGTGAAGTCGGCATGACAGGCGAGATTACGTTAAGAGGACGTGTTTTACAAATTGGTGGTGTGAAGGAAAAATCGCTCAGTGCCCATCGAGCAGGTTTAACAACCATTATTTTACCGATGGCGAATGAGCGTGATATTGAAGATATACCGGAAAGTGTACGTAGTGAGCTGTCATTCAAGCTTGTTTCGGATGCTGAAGAAGTATTAGCAATTGCATTAGAGGAGGCTTCCGAATGAAAGTCAATCAAGTAGAAATGATTATGAGTGCCGTAAAACCTGAGCAATATCCAGATGATGGATTCCCGGAATTTGCATTAGCGGGACGCTCCAATGTTGGAAAATCGTCTTTCATCAATAAGATGATCGGTCGAAAAAGTTTAGCGAGAACATCTTCCAAACCAGGAAAGACACAAACGCTAAACTTTTATAAAATCGAAGAAAAATTGTTTTTTGTAGATGTACCTGGATATGGCTATGCAAAAGTGTCAAAATCCGAGCGAGAAGCATGGGGTAAAATGATTGAGCGGTATTTGACGGGACGAGAACAACTACGTGCAGTTATTCAAATCGTCGACCTTCGTCATCCCCCAAGCGCTGATGATTGCGTCATGTACGATTTTTTAGGGCATTACAATATCCCTACCATCATTATTGCAACGAAAGCTGATAAAATTCCAAAAGGAAAATGGGAAAAACACAAAAAGATTGTCCGCGATACATTACATGTAAGAGCTGGAGATCCAATTGTTTTGTTCTCATCTGAAAAAGGAATTGGTATGGAACAAGCTTGGAGCGAAATTGAAAGTCGGATGTAAAGATGACAGGTTTGTAAATTAACCACTTAATTATAAGTATACTTCTTCGAACCGTTTCGCTTTCGTTTCGGCGTTTTTTGCAGAATAATATCCTAGCTCTAGATACTGTTTTTTAGGATTAGAGCGTAAGGCGGCGACTCCTGCGGGAACAGCGCGAGCTGAAGACCCTGGACTGAGCGAAGCGAGGGAAGCGGCTGAAGCCGTGCCCGCGGAAAGCGTCCGCCTGGAGCGAAAATCCGGATTAGCATTTGTGGTCCGGATTTTTTTCTGCCAATCAGGTCACACTAATTGATAATCATTATAAATATTGCCATTCAACCATTGATGGTTCAAGAGTTGTTCACAAAAACTACAGAATTCGACATCGTTATATGGTATAATCGATATGTTTAAAAGAACGGGAGAGGTGTGAACACCCAATGTATACAATCGTAGTCGGTGTCAATCACCGGACGGCTCCAGTAGAAATAAGAGAAAAGTTATCTTTTGTTGAGACTGACTTGCCGCGGGCAATGCAAACTTTGCAAAAAGAGAAAAGCATATTGGAAAACATCATCATTTCTACGTGTAATCGGACGGAAATTTATGCAGTAGCGGATCAAGTCCATACGGGACGTTACTACGTAAAACGGTTTTTAGCCGATTGGTTTAACATGGAGCTTGAAGATCTTTCCCCTCATTTGCTTATTTATGAAAATGATGCAGCAATCGAACATTTGATGAGAGTAGCTGCTGGAATTGATTCGATGGTTCTTGGTGAGACACAGATTTTAGGACAAGTCCGTGACAGTTTCTTGAAAGCACAAGAAATTGGAACGACTGGAACAGTTTTTAATGAACTATTTAAAAGAGCGATTACGGTGGCTAAACGCGCGCATTCCGAAACGGCAATTGGAGATAATGCAGTATCCGTTTCCTATGCAGCTGTTGAACTTGGAAAGAAAATTTTTGGTTCATTACAACAGAAACATATCGCCATTTTAGGTGCAGGGAAAATGGGCGAGCTTGCTATTAAAAATCTGCATGGTAGTGGTGCAGGAAAGGTCACGGTCATAAACCGAACACTTTCTAAAGCTGAAGAAATGGCTGAACAATTTGGTGGTGTTGCCAAATCGATGCAAGAGTTACAATGCTCATTACTTGAAGCGGATATATTGATTAGTTCTACAGGTGCTACAGACTACGTCATTGACTTTGAACTGATGCAAATGGTGGAGAAACTTCGTAAAGGGAAACCATTCTTTATGGTTGACATAGCAGTTCCTCGAGATCTGGACCCGCGTATTGGAGAGTTGCCAAATGTCTTCGTGTATGACATTGACGACTTACAAGGGATTGTTGAAGCGAATTTAGCAGAGCGTAAACGGGCTGCGGAAGAAATTGGCCTCATGATTGAAGAGGAAATCGTAGTATTTAAAGAATGGATTGCAACTTTAGGTGTTGTACCACTTATTACAGCCTTACGGGAAAAAGCGAATGCAATCCAATCTGAAACGATGGATAGTATACTAAATAAAATGCCTAATTTGTCAGAGCGTGAGAAGAAGGTATTGAATAAACATACGAAGTCAATTGTCAACCAGCTCTTAAAAGAACCGATTCTACAAGCGAAAGAACTGGCAATGGATGGACAGGCTACAGAAAAGTTGGCGTTGTTTAAACAGATATTTGGTTTGGAAAATGAGCCGGTTTTTCAAAACGCACGACAAGCAGAGGAACACGTTAAAACGAAAAAAAATGTAAGCGTACAAGCAAATCCAATTGCATAAATCTTTACCTGTTAGTGGAAGCGAACACAATGATGATGCGAAGAACTTGTTGCATTTCCATCTATTTTAAAAACATGAGGGATGAAATACGATCTTCATGTGAAAGGCAGAGAGTGCATCATGGCTGAATTAACAATGGCGAGATTTCATGAAGTGATCGTCATTCTTTATGCGGTGAGCCTTGTTTTTTATTTTGTTGACTACTTGAATAAAAACAGATTGGCTCACCGCAGTGGTTTTTTCATTTTATCGATCGTATATATGATGCAAAGCGGCTACCTGCTATGGCGACTTGTTGAGACCCAACGTTTACCAATCCTTTCCCTTTACGAAGGGATTTATTTTTATGCATGGCTACTGATCAGCTTATCAATGGTTCTTCAACTTGTTTCGAAAGTCGGTTTTGCCGTTTTCTTTTTGAATGGAATAGGCTTTGTATTTATGACGATCTATACATTTGCACCTTTACAGCTTGAGCAGTCGCCAATTGGCGATTCACTTATATCCGAATTATTAATTATTCATATAACTTTTGCAATCTTTTCTTATGCAGCTTTTTCCATGTCTTTTGTTTTCTCAATTCTCTACTTGTTAGTTTATAAGTTGTTGAAACAGAAAAAATGGTCTAAGCAGTTTGGACGCTTACCTGCACTTCAAACTTCTTTGACAGGTATGAAAGCCTCCATTTATGTAGGAATACCAATCTTATTTGTTAGTTTGATCTTAGGGACACAGTGGGCATTTGTTGCACTGGATGATTGGTCACTTACAGATATT
The DNA here is from genome assembly GCF_041414805.1 of Sporosarcina sp. OR05. Taxonomy (NCBI): domain Bacteria; kingdom Bacillati; phylum Bacillota; class Bacilli; order Caryophanales; family Caryophanaceae; genus Sporosarcina; species Sporosarcina sp. OR05. Next base: position 579,089 of record NZ_JANKJL010000001.1, read on the forward strand.
AAAATTATTGGCTCATTTTTTATCATTTTCATTTATAGTTTAGTATTGTTCTTACAACGAAGAGGTAAACTGACAGCAAATGATTTTGCTTGGGCGAACGTCTTCGCTTTTCTATTTGTTATCGTCAACTTTTTCTTAGGGAGCAAGTTGTCCCAATTCCATTTTTGGATGTAAGACGCAAACAGAAACACTTACTCGTTTTTATGAGCAATTAATAAACTTACCACCGGAAGGAAGATACAATTGAGAAAAATCATCGTAGGTTCACGAAGAAGTAAGCTTGCATTGACACAAACAAATTGGTTCATCGATCAGATGAAGGCCGCAGGAGCTCCTTTTGAATTTGAGGTGAAGGAAATCGTCACAAAAGGTGACCAAATCCTGGATGTTATGCTATCCAAAGTCGGTGGTAAAGGCTTGTTCGTAAAAGAAATTGAACAAGCATTGTTTAACAAAGAGATCGATTTTGCAGTCCACAGTATGAAAGATATGCCAGCCGTTCTTCCGGAAGGATTAACGATTGGTTGTATACCGCCACGTGTTGATGCACGGGATGCTTATATCGCAAGAGGGCATGTTAAGTTCATGGACTTGCCGATCGGAGCAGTTGTCGGTACATCGAGTTTACGTCGTAGCTCACAATTACTCTTGCTACGACCTGACTTGGACATTAAATGGATCCGCGGCAATATTGATACGCGTCTTAAGAAAATGCAAGATGGCGAGTATGACGCGATTTTATTGGCTGCAGCTGGTTTGAAGCGTATGGGCTGGAGTGACGATGTCGTGACAGAGTATATGTCGATTGAAGACTGTATACCTGCAGTTGGACAAGGAGCTTTAGCGATTGAATGTCGCACAGAAGATACAGAGTTGCTAACGGAATTGAAAAAAATGTCAGATGACAAAACGTGGAATGAAGTTGATGCTGAGCGAACGTTCTTATCCGAAATGGATGGATCTTGCCAAGTCCCAATTGCAGGGTTTGCACACACTGTTGGAGAGGAAATAACTTTTACAGGTTTTATCGCTTCTCCTGATGCGAAACAAGTCTATAAAAAAACAGTCAGTGGAAAAGATCCGATTGCGTTAGGAAAATCTGTTGCATCTACTTTGCGTGCGGAAGGTGCTGCCGAAGTCATCCAGAAAGTGAAGGCTGAAATGGATGCCTAAACGGTACCCTTTGCAAGGTGAAACGGTCATATTTACCGGGACACTAAAATCACCAGATGCGCTAGAACTTGTGAAGGAATATGGAGGCAATCCTCATTCTTTACCACTCATCCAGGTGAACGAAATTGAACAAACAACAGATAATGAGCGACTGTTGGAAGCCGCACACTATGATTGGCTTATTTTCACAAGCCAAAATGCGGTTCAGGTGTTTCATGAAAAAATGCTTCGTCATGCTATAAAATCTGCACAAATTCCATGTAAAATTGCTGCGGTAGGTAGCCAGACTGCTTCTGCTTTAGAGAAGATCGGGTTTACTGTTTCTTTTATCCCTACAACTTTCAGTGCGGATGTGTTTGTCCAGCAGTTTAAACCAGAAGGAACAAACCTCTTACAAGTACTGTTTCTTAGAGGCTCTCTCGCAGGAAGTATTATACGTGAGGAATTGCCGTTTCAAGTGGAGGAATGGACAGTTTATGAAACAGGTGCGAAGCCCGCTTCTATCATTTCGATTGTGGAATTGTTAAAAACGGAGAAGCACTGTACAATTTTATTTGCTAGCCCATCTGCCGTGCATGTTTACGAACAAGGCGCTGCACCGATAATCGGTTGGGAAGGGTTCACGATAGGCGCAATAGGGCATGTAACAGAAAAAGCGTTGCTTGCTGCAGGAGCGACCGTTCACGTGAAACCAGAGACCTATACGTTAAAGGAACTCGTCAACGCTTTGGCGAGGCGAAAGGAAGTAATTCAATGACACAGCTACAATTTCGACGCAATCGACGTCTTCGTAATTCTTCTACATTACGTTCGATGGTAAGAGAGACACACTTACGTAAAGAAGACTTCATTTACCCTTTATTTGTAATTGAAGGGGAAAATGTTAAAAACGAAATCAATTCAATGCCCGGTATTTATCAATTATCACTTGACCGACTACTAGAGGAAATGAAAGAAGTGCATGCATTAGGCATTCCTTCCGTCATTCTTTTCGGTATCCCGGCAGAGAAGGATGCAGTTGGAACAGGTGCCTACGCCGCTGAAGGAATTGTGCAACAGGCAACACGTCTCATTAAAGAAGCGTATCCTGATCTTATCGTCATTGCAGATACTTGCTTATGTGAATATACCGATCATGGTCATTGTGGTGTTGTCCATGGCGACAAAGTATTGAATGACCCATCGTTAGACTTATTAGTAAAGACGGCAATTAGTCAGGCTGAAGCGGGTGCCGATATTATTGCACCATCCAATATGATGGACGGATTTGTCATTGCGATCCGACAAGGTTTGGACGCTGCAGGCTTTGAACATATTCCAATTATGTCCTATGCAGTAAAGTATGCTTCTGCTTATTACGGTCCTTTCCGTGATGCGGCTGACTCTGCTCCGCAATTTGGTGATCGGAAAACGTATCAAATGGATCCGGCAAATCGTATGGAAGCGCTTCGAGAAGCGGAATCAGATGTTGTAGAAGGTGCAGATTTCTTAATCGTCAAACCTGCATTATCGTACTTGGATATTATGCGTGATGTGAAAAACAATGTGTTATTGCCTGTAGTCGCTTATAACGTCAGTGGAGAATACTCCATGGTGAAAGCAGCTGCACAAAACGGTTGGATTAACGAAAAAGAAATTGTGCTGGAAACGTTGACGAGTATGAAACGTGCAGGTGCAGATCTCATTATGACATACCATGCTAAAGACGCAGCGCGTTGGTTGGAGGGAAACTGAATGGGTAGAAACTATGAACAATCCAAACAAGCTTTTGCTGAAGCGGTTCAGCTTATGCCTGGAGGGGTGAATTCTCCAGTTCGTGCATTTAAATCGGTCAATATGGACCCGATTTTCATGGAAAGCGGAAAAGGACCAATCATTACCGATATCGATGGGAATGAATATATCGATTATGTGTTATCATGGGGTCCGCTTATTTTAGGTCATACCGATGAGGATGTCGTTGAGGCTATTAAAAAGGTTGCTGAAACGGGTACGAGCTTCGGTGCACCGACGCTATTGGAAAATGAATTGGCACAAATCGTTATCGATCGAGTTCCATCCATCGAAGTTGTTCGTATGGTTTCATCGGGAACAGAAGCGACGATGAGTGCACTACGGCTTGCTAGAGGGTACACAGGAAGAAACAAAATCTTGAAGTTTGAAGGATGCTACCATGGGCACGGCGATTCATTGCTTATTAAAGCGGGTTCCGGTGTTGCAACACTCGGTCTTCCAGATAGTCCAGGGGTGCCTGAAGGAGTAGCAAACAATACAATTACGGTCGCATACAACGACTTAGACGGTGTCAAGCAAGTGTTTGAACAATTTGGCGATGACCTTGCGGGTGTTATTGTCGAACCGGTTGCAGGGAACATGGGTGTTGTTCCACCAGAACCTGGTTTCCTTGAAGCATTGCGTGAAATGACAGAAGCAAATGGCACGCTACTCATTTTTGATGAAGTAATGACCGGCTTCCGTGTAGATTACAATTGCGCACAAGGATATTTTGGCGTAACACCTGACCTTACTTGCCTTGGTAAAGTCATCGGTGGAGGCCTACCAGTCGGCGCATATGGTGGTAAACGCGAAATTATGGAAAACATCGCGCCAGCAGGAACGGTTTATCAAGCAGGAACACTTTCAGGAAATCCACTCGCTATGACAGCTGGTATCGCGACATTGAAAAAATTGACGCCTGCCTCCTACGATCATTTTAAAAAGCTTGGCGATCAATTGGAAGCGGGCTTCCGTGAAGCAGCGACGAAATACAATATTCCGCATACTGTTAACCGTGCTGGGTCTATGATTGGCTTCTTTTTCACGAACGAAAAAGTTTACAATTATGACCAGGCAAGAACATCGGACTTGAAACTGTTTGCAGAATACTTCCGTTTGATGGCGGAAGAAGGCATATTCCTACCACCATCCCAATTTGAAGGCATGTTCTTGTCCACTGCACATACAGAAGAGCATATTGAAAAGACGGTTCAAGCTTTCCATAAAGTATTTGCACAATTAGCGAAGTAAGATAAGCTAGGGCACACATTTGAGTGTTGCGATTGAGACCTGATACTAAACAAAACCGTGTGAGAATCCAAGACATGAAAACTTGGTTTCACACGGTTTTTGTGTTGATGCAAAATGAATCATATAGATTTCTTGGTTAAATTTAAAGTTAAACGTGTCATTCTTTTCCGCGCAACTTCTACTTTCAGTTACTTCGCATATAATGGCAAAGGAACGATACTGGGGAGGGAATCGGAGAATGAAAACATTACAATGGAATATGGAAGAAGTATTTTATTTCCCATCTGAAGTTGGCGTCCCTTCAGAAAATGGGACAGTCAAAGTGAAAGCAGGATTTACTGAAAATCGAACGGACGATGCTGTACGATTGACAGGGATCTATCATATTGCTGCAAATGTCGATTTTGCTGAAGGTCAACGACAGGACGTCTTACCGGAAGAAACCGTCTATGTAGATGATGTGGAATTGGACGGACAATCAGGGTATTTTGAGTATGCTGTGCCATTATACGTGGATTTACCACCTGAAGTGACGCAGCCTTTAAAGGTGGAGGCGACGGATGTCCAAACTGCAACCGATGAAAACGGTGCATTTAAAGTTTCTTGGTGTGTTACATGCTCGTACGATGATGCGGTCGCTGAAGCGGAAATTGAAGAAGAGGCGGTGGAGGACAAGGCGACAGCGCAGCATTCAGCAGAAGCAACTCAAACAGAAGCCTTTGACCAAAAGCACCAAGCGAGTCAGGAAGTGGCAGTGTATGACAGCAGTTCGCTAACGACAAAAGATGACGTACTGTCATACATCGCCACATTGCCTGATGAATGGACGTCAACCACTTTTCGTTCAAATGATGTCTTTGTACAGCAGGAAAGCTAATCCAGCGAGTATGCATAATAATAAAAAATCACCTGTCGTCGGTACGATTAAAAGGCGGATCAATTGAAAAATGGCAATTGGGATAATGATCCCTTTGCAATAAAATCTTGTTTTTCGTAACCATGGCGGTAGTAAATACGGGTTGTAACCTCGTCTCATCATTTCATCCTTTCTAATTGTACTTGACGCAAGCTCCTCCAGTCAGCTACAATAAGCGTAACTAGATAATGATGCGTTGATTGGGATAGTACGCAACATCATTCATTTCAGAGAGGGTCTGGTCGCTGAGAGGGCCTATGAATGGGTTGAAGAAAGTCACCCAGGAGCAGTTTCCGTGAAATTACGTAGCGGGAGCCGGTTTGAAGCCGTTACTTGTTATTGAGGTGCAAATGATCGCTATTTGCACGAATAAAGGTGGTACCACGGATAACTCCTTCGTCCTTTTCGACGAGTGGAGTTTTTTTGTTGCCGTTTTTATGCAAAAGCGTATCAGACAAGTCACAAGGAGGAGTTTACATGTCAACAGAAAACATTTCGATGCCAACAAAATATGAACCGCAATCAATTGAAGCAGGTCGCTATGAATGGTGGCTTCAAGGCAATTATTTTGAAGCGCAACCAAAGAGCGGAAAAGAGCCGTACACAATTGTCATTCCACCACCAAACGTAACGGGTAAACTACATTTAGGGCATGCTTGGGATACGACGCTTCAAGATATTTTGATCCGTATGAAGCGTATGCAAGGCTATGACGCGTTATGGTTACCGGGTATGGACCATGCGGGCATTGCGACACAAGCGAAAGTGGAAGAAAAACTCCGTGCCGATGGAATTACACGTTATGATTTGGGACGTGAAAAATTCCTTGAAGAGACATGGAAGTGGAAAGAAGAATATGCAGGGCATATCCGGGCACAATGGGCAAAATTAGGCCTTGCACTTGATTACTCAAGAGAGCGTTTCACGCTAGATGAAGGTCTTTCTAAAGCAGTACGAGAAGTGTTCGTAAAGCTGTATGAGAAAGATTATATTTACCGTGGCGAATACATTATTAACTGGGATCCAGCGACGAAGACGGCACTATCCGATATCGAAGTGATTCACAAAGACGTGCAGGGTGCATTCTATCATATGCGCTACCCACTCGCTGATGGAACAGGTAGTATTGAAATTGCTACGACGCGTCCTGAAACGATGTTAGGGGACACGGCAGTCGCAGTACACCCAGAGGACGACAGGTATAAGCATTTAATTGGCAAGATGGTGAAATTACCGATTGTCGGAAGAGAGATTCCAATCGTTGCGGACGATTATGTCGATATGGAATTTGGAAGTGGCGCTGTAAAGATTACACCTGCTCACGACCCGAACGACTTTGAAATTGGAAACCGTCATGACCTTCCTCGTGTACTTGTCATGAATGAAGACGGCTCTATGAATGAGCTTGCTGGCAAATATAACGGAATGGACCGTTTTGAGTGCCGAAAAGCAATCGTTAAGGACTTGCAAGAGATGGGTGTGTTATTCAAAATCGAAGACCATATGCATTCTGTTGGACACTCGGAAAGAAGTGGGGCAGTCGTCGAACCGTATTTGTCGACACAATGGTTTGTACGCATGGCGCCTCTTGCAGAAGAAGCGATTAAACTTCAACAGAGCGAAGGGAAAGTCAACTTTGTTCCAGAGCGATTTGAAAAGACGTATTTGAATTGGATGGAAAATATCCACGACTGGTGTATTTCACGTCAATTGTGGTGGGGCCATCGAATTCCTGCTTGGTACCACAGAGAGACAGGTGAAGTATATGTAGGGCATGACGCACCAGCTGACATCGAAAATTGGCATCAGGAGGAAGACGTACTTGACACTTGGTTCTCCTCTGCGTTGTGGCCGTTTTCAACGATGGGTTGGCCGGATGTAAACAATGAAGAATTCCAACGTTATTATCCGAACGCTGCCCTTGTAACAGGATATGATATTATCTTCTTCTGGGTTTCTAGAATGATCTTCCAAGGACTGGAGTTTACGAATGAACGTCCGTTTAAAGATGTGTTAATACACGGTTTAGTGCGAGCTGAAGATGGTCGCAAAATGTCTAAATCACTTGGTAATGGTGTCGATCCGATGGATGTGATTGATCAATACGGTGCAGATGCTTTGCGCTACTTCCTGGCAACAGGCTCTTCTCCAGGTCAAGATCTACGTTATTCAACAGAGAAGGTTGAAGCAATTTGGAACTTCGCCAATAAAATTTGGAACGCATCCCGTTTTGCGTTAATGAATATGGATGGCATGACCTATGACGAAATCGATTTGACAGGTGAAAAATCCGTTGCGGATGCTTGGATTCTTACACGACTCAATGAAACGATCGAACAAGTAACAAAACTTGCAGAGCGTTATGAATTTGGGGAAGTGGGCCGTGCATTGTACAACTTCATCTGGGATGATTTCTGTGACTGGTACATTGAAATGGCGAAATTGCCATTATACGGTGAAGACGAAGCGGCGAAGAAAACGACTCGTTCGGTACTCGCATATGTTTTAGACAACACAATGCGTTTGCTACACCCACTTATGCCGTTCATTACAGAAGAGATTTGGCAAAACTTGCCTCATGAAGGCGAGTCCATCACAGTTGCGGCATGGCCGGTAGCTGATCCAGCGTTGACGGACACTGCGAAAGCGTCAAATATGAAATTACTCGTCGATCTCATTCATGCGGTCCGTAACATCCGTGCTGAAGTGAATACACCGATGAGCAAGAAAGTTCCACTTTATATTGCGGCGAAAGACGAAGCAGCAGTAGCTGTTTTGGAAGCGAACCGTAATTACATCGAGCGCTTCTGTAATCCAGAAACACTTGAAATTGGCGTCGGCATCTCGGCACCAGGCAAATCAATGTCAGCTGTTATCACTGGCGCTGAACTATTCCTTCCTCTCGAAGGTCTTCTCAATATCGATGAAGAAATCGAACGTTTGAAGAAGGAACTTGCGAAGTGGGAAGGCGAAGTGAAACGTGTCCAAGGCAAGTTATCGAATGAACGGTTCGTTTCAAAAGCCCCTGAAGCTGTCGTTGAAGAAGAACGTGCGAAAGAGAAAGATTATCTAGAAAAGAAAGCAGCCGTCGAACGCCGTATCGAGGAACTGCAAGAGATTTAAATGGAATGAGAAATCGAAGTTGAGTGCATTTGCTCAACTTCGATTTTTTTTATCGCGAGAGAGTGAGTTCTAAGTTTATTGGCTTGGACTGCATGCATCCGTTTGTCTGGCGCCGAACAAATTTGTAAATCAAAAATCGCATGAAACTAATTTCCCGTTAGCTTCATGCGATAGATAAGACGAACTAGTATTACACACTGTCCAATTTCCGAAATGCAAGGAATGAAAGAATTACGCCCAAAAAGAGGAGTCCATAGGGCAAAACAATATGCTCAATCCTAGGGTCTAACAAGAGAATGCCACCGACGATTGAAAGATGCAGTCCAAACAACATTGCGCCTACTGGCGAGTTGGACTTTTTCATTGTCCGGACGAAAAAGATCGTTGCAAAAACGAAAAGTGGTACGCCTATGAGAAGTGTTACAAACACAGTAACCATGGGGCTCATTGTATCATCCTTTTCTAAATAATCATCAATTACTTCAACGTATTCACGATGTATGCTATTAATTTCTCAGCAACTGAAAAATCATGCGTTACATACAGAGAACGTGCGCCGACGGGGTCTTCAATTTCATTTAAGAGCCAACTGCCATCGGGACGTAGCAAAAAATCGATTCCAATATAATCGCTTTTTAATGCACGAGCAATCTGTTGTACTTCTGTCACTTGATCGTACGACAAACAATATTTTTCTACGGTTCCGCCTAACGTAAAATTTGATTTGAAAGATTGCACACCTGTGCGTTTTACCGCACCAAGCACTTCATCACCAAGCATGAAAACACGTACGTCTTGCGCATTCGTTTCAATGAATGGTTGATAAATGAATTGTAACTGAGGGTTTTGTGTTGCGACATCTAATGCTTCTTGTCGCGAGTGACAAAGGTAAACGTTATTTCCGCCATAGCCATCGACCGATTTTAGGACAACCGGGTACGAATCGATTTCGTCAATTGCCTGTAATTTTCTTGTCGGTACACTACGTATGCCAAGCAACGAAACGAATTCATACGTCTTTAACTTGTCATTCGCAATTTCATTCACTTGCGAGCGATTAATAACCCGATGGCCCATTGACTCCCATTTGTAGGCCAAAGCAGGTGTGCGATCGCGGAAAAGAACGAAATCTGCTCCTTCACATGGTCGTTCATCATCTACGATTAGTCGTAATGAAATTCCTGCAGACTTGGCGTGTTGTTGTAAATCTTCAATGAAGGCGTAATTGCGTTTTGCTTCAATGGAAGAGTAGTAGAGATACCCTTTCATGAAAGCGTCCTAAGGATGTAGGCAATCATCCGGTCCGCGACGTTAATGCCTGTTACAGTGTAGATGTTGCGAATATGAGCAGCTGCATTCACTTCGCAAACGAGTGGCTGTTCATTCTCTCCAAACAATAAATCCACGCCTGCAAATTCAGCACCGACTGCTTCTGCTGCCCGAATTGCTATTGTCTGTTGTTCCTTTGTCAATTCGATGACTGTTGCGACCCCGCCGTTTGTAATGTTTGCACGAAAATCTGTTTGAGATGAACGATGCATAGCCGCAACAACTTCGCCACCAACAATATTGACACGGATATCTCTTCCTCTACTCGTTGCGATGAATTGCTGAAACACATAATCGACGCCACGCAATGCATCCACTTTTTCAAAGAAATCTTTTTCTGTTTCAATTAAATACACTTTCATCCCGAAAGAACCGTGACCTTCCTTAATGATTAACGGTAAGCCTAATGTTTTAAGGACTTTTTCGTAATAACCTGAACCTTCAATTGTAAAATTCGGATACACTTTTGGGGCAATAATTGTTTCAGGCATTGGGATGTTATGCGTTGCCAATTGAATGTATTGTTTCGCTTTATTGTCACATGTTTCAATGACGACAGGGTCATTAAACACCGCAATTCCAGCATTTTTTAAGTAGGTTGCTAATAAAATATCCTTATCTAAAAAAACAACAAAATGAGGGGGGGAGGCCAACTCTTCATGCAGATTCATTAGGACTTCATAGTTCTTTTTTATAAATGCTTGCACACCTGCGCGCTCAGCAGCTTCTTTCATCAGTTCCGCTTGATCGCGAAATTTATCGCTCGTCAAACTACCATTATAAATAATCCAACAACTTTTCATATCAATTCCTCCGCACATGCTATACTTTACCTAAGCTGATTCTATCATAAGGAGCGAGACAATTGATTCCTAAACTTAATGAGTATAAAGAACGATTTAACATACAAAGTGCAAATGAAATTAAACCCGGCTTAGCAAGCATTCAAGCAGCGTTGCAGAAAGTAGAGAATCCTCAAAGAGATTTACAGTTCATTCACGTCGCAGGCACGAACGGAAAGGGGTCTACTGTCGCGTTCATGGAGTCAATTTTAAATGAGCATGGCTATACGACAGGCGTGTTTTCATCACCCGCGATACAGGATGTACATGATCAAATTCGTATTGCAGGTCGTCCAATTGCAACAGAAGAGATGGACAGTACCTTTGAGAAGATTAGAAGAGCGGGTATTAGCGGTATGCTGACAGACTTTGAGTTGTTGACTGTAGCTGCATTCGTTACATTTGAACGGTTACGACCTGATTATATTCTCCTGGAATGTGGGATGGGAGGCCTGCTTGACAGTACGAATGTCGTTACTCCACTTGTGTCGGTCATTACGTCAATTGCGAAAGATCATGAAGCTTTTTTAGGCACAACGATTGAAGCAATTACTACACAGAAGGCAGGCATTATTAAAGAAGGCATTCCTGTTGTAGTAGGAGAAGTGCCTGTAGAGGCTGAGCAAATCATCCGATTGAAAGCTTTAGAAACGAAGAGTGAAGTTGTTGTATACGGAGAAGATTTCTATATGGATGAAGACAAGCACTTCCATGGGTGTCTACAGGTCTTTATTCCAAAAAGAGAGATGAAAGGTCCGCATCAAGCAATTAATGCTTCACTTGCAATTGAAGCATTAGGGAAAGCGGGTATCTCATTGCATGAAAAACAAGTCGCAAAAGGCATTGCAGAAACATCTCTACCTTTTCGTTTTCAAGAAATCAAACCGGGTGTGTTTGTTGATGGGGCCCATAATCCAGCCGCTGCAAAAAGATTGACCGAAACAATCGAACGTCAATTTCCAGGTGAAAAAGTGGATTTTGTTGTGGGGATGCTAAAAACGAAAGATGTAAAAGCAACGTTGGATGAACTTATACCGGTCGCAGCAAGCTTTACGTTTGTTACATTCCAGCATCCACAAGCTGCAAGTGTAGAGGAATTATTGGAGAATTGTCAATATAATAGAAAAAAGGTGACAAACGCCGACGATAATACTATAATACTAGTAAGGGGAGGTTCAAGAAAGAAGATAGTAGTAGGTTCTCTCTATTTACTTACAAGTCTTTTGGACTATAAATACTAATTTACTTCGTAGAATGATTCTTAAAGGTGAGGGGTGTTTGGTAGTTGTCTAAGGAGACGAAGGTTACACTTTTTCATTTCATCGTGTGGTTGCTAATCGTGCCACCTGGAATCACATTTCTTTTGGCGACACAAATGCCTAAAACGGTTTCACCATTGTATGTCACGTTGTTTGTCTTGTTTGGTTTGTTGACTGTTCTGTTTCCGATTAAGAAAAACGGCAATACGGTTACATTGTTAATGTGGATTACGCTCCCTTCGTTTTTATTATATGGACTTGTAATCGAAGTTATTGTTATGCAACTATCCATACTTGGCGCACTTATTTCTTCAAAAAATCAACAGCAAACGATTCAACGTTTCTTTGTAAACTCAACAATGATGTTCATGTTATCGCTTGCTAGTGCGGCTGCTTTTCATCTTGTGGGTGGACAAATCGGTTCGCTTGAATTTTGGCCAATGTTGCTGAGTGTAATTGTTTATCGTTTGACATACACAACAACAAACTTAGGGTTTATCCAACTGTATATGAGGTTGCGAAAAATGAAATTGCCTTTCTCCGCTAAAGAGATTGGTGATGAATATGCTACAACCGTGCTTATCTTACCTTTAGCTCTATCCTTGTACTTCATGTTGCAAATTGTCGGGATTGGCACATTTTTATTAATGGGTTTACCGTTTTTTTGTACAATTGGTATGATACGGATGTATAGTCAATCGGAAAAAGTGAACGGGTTACTTGAGAATGCCGGAAGTATCGGTACAGAACTATCGTTGTTAACGGATAGAAAACGTGTAACAGAGCAATTCGTTCAACAAACGTGCAAGTTGTTCAATGCGGATAGTGTGTTGTTTTTTAAGTATTATGAAGGATGGTTGGAATTGGAGATTGCATTTGCAAAAGATCGATTTGTCGAGTTGCATTATGGTTCGATTCCAGTAGGTGAGGGTGTGGTCGGGAAAGTGCTTGAAACGAATGAGCCGGTCATTTGTTCCAAAAGAAAGGAATGGCAAAATTTCGCCACAGAATTTGTACCGATGGAATTAGAGAGTATGCTATGTATTCCGCTATCACATAACGGTCTAACGATAGGCGTGTTATCACTAGGTTCTAATCGTCGAAATGCATTTAAAGATTACCAACTAAAAGTATTAGAGTTATTAGGATCGTATTATATTGTAGCGCATGAAAAATCGGGTTATGTACAAGAGGCAAAAGTAAAAAGTGAGCGGTGTGCTTTAACAAATCTTTATAACTATCGCTACTTGGAAGAACAATTGCGTATAGAAATGCAGCGTATCCATACGGGGGAACTCGACCAATTGTCACTTGTCATGTTGGATATTGATCGGTTCAAAGGGGTCAACGATACATACGGCCATCAATGTGGGAATGATATACTTTGTCAACTCGCGAGCATTCTAGAACAGGAAATTCCTCCAAATGGTACCGTAGGGCGATACGGAGGAGAAGAATTCGTTTTCATTTTACCAAGTTATTCAAAGCAGGATGCATTGGAATTTGCTCATGCGATACGTCACCGCATAAAGGAGCATCCGTTTACGATAATCCCGGACCTAGCGGAGAACAAGCAGACGATTGAGTTATTCATTACAACAAGTATTGGCGTTTCAAATGCGCCAACCGACACAGACGAAGCCATTTCGTTGTTTCGAAATGCAGATCGAGCATTATATATTGGTGCAAAACAGTCGGGCAGGGACAGGGTTGCGGCGTACAGTAAATAATTGGTCGGGGGGTCTCGTGAATGAAGATGACAATTACACAAAGACGAATCATACATGTCATGTGGCTTTGTATTGTGCCGGCGGCGTTTTACGTGGCCTATCAGTTTTATCCGGCCAATGAAATTGACTATTCGAACTTACTGATGCTTGCATTCGTTCTTCTTGCAATTATGAATTTGCCGATTGCTTGGCAACATGTATCCATGACGCTGGAACGTTGGGTCCTCTTTACTGTGTTTTTTCAGTATGGAATTATTGCGGAAATGGTTTTCATGCAAGTTGGAATGATCATGCTGATTTTTACATTGAAATCTTCAACCCCTAAACTATTACGATTTACATTTAACTCTATTAACTTTGCAGTCACTTCGTTACTCAGTAGTTTCGTTTACTATGCAGTTGGCGGTTCCTTGGAGTATATGTCGTTTAGTACATTCATGATCGCCGGGTTCGTCTATGCTTCGGTCTATTCATGGTTCAATAGTTTATTGCTCACCGCTTTCTTTCGGATCTTCAAACAAGAGACGGGGAAAATGGGCAAAATTATCATCTGGGACTATGTAACGTCTATTCTTCTGTTGCCCTTTGCCATCATTAGTTGTTATTTGTTTCAGCAGTTTGGAAACAAATCGATGTTATTAGTTGGTATCCCTTTCATCCTTGTACTCCTTGTTACAAGAAGTTATTTGAGGTCGAACCAGCAAAACGAAGTATTATCATCTGCGGCCATGATTGGACATGAGCTTGCAGAACAGTTACGTGTGGATGAAGTGCTTCATTCGTTTCTCGGAAAAATAAAAACGGTCATCCCTTATGAAAGTGCGTACATTATTGACCGTCGTATCGGCGAGCAGTTGGTCCTTCTCACTTCGACTGAGTGTGTGGACTACGTGGAGGGCCCTCAAAAGGTTTTGGTCCCTCCAAAGAAGACAGAGCAGGATGGTTTGAGTAGCGGACGCACGAAGAAATATTCTACACGCAAAGATTTACAAACACTACGAGGATTTACATTCCCAATTGCTGTTGAAAGTGCCATGACTGCACCCATTGTTCGATATGGAAAAACGGAAGCCTATCTTCTCGTAACGTCGACACGGGAATATGCTTTTAACGATGTTCCTACTAAAATTGTGGATTTGTTAACAGGTTATTTAGCTGTAGCCGTTGAAAAAGCACGTTATTACGAGCGGACAGTAGAGAAAAGTGTGAAATGTGGGTTAACGGGTTTATATAATTTCCGTTATTTAGATGAAAAGATGGACGAAGAACTCGTACGATACCATACAGGAGAAATCGGAACTCTGTCGACAATTATTTTAGACATTGATCGATTCAAAGGAATTAATGATTCATATGGTCACCAAAGTGGAAACGACTTATTAGTTGCTTTTGCTTCCATTTTGCAGAATTATACTCGTGACGGAGTGACATTGGCGCGTTATGGTGGTGAAGAATTTGTCTTCATTTTGCCAGATTGGTCAAAGGAAGCAGCAATTGCTTTAGCGGAAACAATACGAAAAGAAGTAGAAGAGACGACGTTTACCATACTTCCGGACTTATCGCCAGATCGGGAGCCGACAATTGTCCAAATGACTTGCAGTATCGGAGTTGCTTCCCTTCCGGAAGATGCTGCGGACGGCAAAGATCTTTTACGGAACGCAGATCGCGCTCTTTATATTGGTGGTAAACAAGCAGGAAGAAATAAAGTAGGCGTGTATGAGGAAAACCCGAAAATCAATGCAGCAACATAAAGTGTGTCGATAAACAGTGTAAGACCAATTACGAATTGTAATGGTTTTACACTGTTTTTTTTGAATGAAAGCTTATACAATTTCATCCGTCTTGTGTCGTTCATTCTATGAATAAATAACTAATTTCGTTGTGTAGTTGCTAAGTTCAACCAAGTTTTGTATGCTGTAAGTAATAGATTTACAGAAAGGGCGGATTCCTGTGAAAAGTAGAAGGAATGTAATGAATTCACAAGGAATGACACTTGTAGAAGTGTTGGCAGCTCTCGTGTTGTTAGGCATTGTCTTCGTCGGTTTTATGACCATTTTTCCACAAATGACGATCTTTAATAATAAAACCGAAACAAAATTGAAAACGATGAATGAAGCTCGAATTCTGTTAGACGATTTTAAACAATCCAGTCATACATATAGCGATTTTAATAATGGAAGTAAGTATGTGGAGCAAGAGGGGACTTGGACCAAAGTCGTTCCAAGTGGAAATGGTTTATCTACCACTTACCGAATTACAAAGTCCCGTGATGTAGCTTCGGATGGGTTAACTGGACAAGTAAATCTCCATCAGGTCTATATTGCCATTCAAAAGGATGGGAAAGTAAAAAGTGAAACATTTGGCTACATTGAAATTGCAGATGAGTAAAAAAGGGGGGGCGATGATGGCTAAACAACAAGGCATGACGCTCATTGAAGTCCTCGTTACGCTTGTTCTAACGTCTTTAGTCATCATGCTCATTTGGACGACCATTTTGACGAGTATGAAATATAACGTGATGGAGTCCAAAAAGATTCGGATGCAACAGGAAGTTAACTACCTCATTACAAAAATTCAACAAGTACACCGTAAAAACGATTGTTATGAACTGCAAATAGAAGAGACACGTGTAGAAATGTCAAGCTGTCAGGGGGAGCTCCTTTATGGAGAGACGTTTAGCAATGGCTTTGGCTTTGAACCACAAAGCATCTCAGACATTCAACCGAGAGAAGTCAATTTAGATTTGTCTATCACGATTTTTGACTTGACGAATGAAGCGCAAGGCAAACAAAGAAGTCTCACAGTGGATACAGTCTTTGCTAGATATAAAGACCAATAAGTTAGGAGGAGCGACGATGAAAAGGACAACCAATGAACAAGGTTACGCATTATTGCTCGTTCTATTTTTAATATTTTTTATTCTCCTCGCGAGCGCTGTATTCATCAAAGGTTCTATTAGCAATGCAAAGCAAGAAAAGAAAGTAGATATGAATCATTTATCCGTCGTGGCGGCTGAGATGGGTGTGGACTATTTTACTGCTGCCTATACAAATCAGTATTATGCAATCTTACATAAACATTTGGAAACGTATAGAAGTCAATTTCAATCAGAGAAAATAAAGTTGGAAAAAGATTATAAAAACAAACCGGAAGAGTTGAATAGACAAATAGAATTGTTAAGAAGAAAATTAAGGGGGGAATTAACTAAGAAGATAGAACAGTCCTTAAAGGATACTGTGATAGCAATTCCTCAAAAAGATATTCACTTCATGAAGAAAACAAGTGATTTAGACGTTATAAAGAGTAGTGATGAGGGAATTACTATTCAAGGTATCGTTCGTGGTGAATACGAGAGTGGTAAAGAAGCCCCTTTAAATTATCTACTAACTTTCCGCATTCCAGCGGATTGGACAGGTGCGAGTACTAGTGAAACTATTCCTACTGGGCTACGGTCTTGCCCAAAAGGTGATGAAATAGAAGGAAAGAAGTGTGTGATTAACAGTAATGGAACGCATCAAAGAAAAGAGCTAGAAATCGAAGAATCACAAGTCTATGTTACAAGTAACTTAATGATAACTGAGGATTTCGATATTGAAGAGAATTCTAAAGTTGTAATTAATGGATTTTTAAAAGTACATGGGAAAAAAAATGATGAAGATGAAGGCGAATTTGATATCGAGGATTCTGAAACCTATGTATCCCAAGATGTCGATGTTAAAGGTGAATTAGAAATGGAAAATGCTTATTTGTATGTTGGTAAAGATTTGATGGTTTCAGATGACTTGGAATTAGAAGATGACTCTAAAATTTGTGTGGAGAAAAATGTGAAAATTAGTGGCGATATTGATATTGAAAAAGGGTCCATAATATATTATAAAGGTAATCTTGTACAACCAAAAAGTCATAATAGAATTATTAAGTTAAGTGAGAGTGAATTTAATAGTCAGTGTAAGGTGATTTCAAATACTCCTGAACAAACAACATGGGATCCACCTAACGTTTCTGTAAACTATTAAAACAGTATTGAATAGAGGTGTATGATGAGAAAATCAATCATTGGAGTTAGCATCGTGGTCATTATAGCTTCAGCAATATACGCACTTAACGCCACAAATGTGCTTGCTAGTTCTATTTTTTCAACAAAGGAATTTTCTGATCATACGTATGTTGGTCCGTTCTCCGTATCCAATGTGAAAGTAAAGAAGGCAAAGGAGCAACTTGCCACAGATTTTGCGTTGTTACAACAACAAATGCAAGTCGATGTCATGTACCAAGACTATTCGGTCGTACTTCCTGAAGAGCTCATTTCTTTTGATGTTGAGCAATCCATCGAGCAAGCTGAATCAGGGAAGGACAATCCAATCATTGCGCACGTGAATCAGGAAGGACTAGAGACGGTATTACGCAATGAACTTGCAATTTTGTCGTTATCTGACGCATCCATCACGGCAATTGCTAAAGGAATTGAAGGGGAATTGGTAACAGGAATTATCCCTCAAACAGTTGACTTGGTCGACTACATACAAGAAGAAGATAAGAGAATGGCCGAGGTCGCTACAGCTACTTATGAAATGAGTCATGTGAGTCCATCTTTTAGTCGAGCAATAAAAGCGCTAAATGAACTGACGATTGAACCTTTTGAAACCATTTCATTACTTGAACTGCTCACACAATCTAGTGTAGGTGCACTAACAGAAGATGAATTGCACATGATTGCCTCTTCCTTGTATACGGCAGTCCTTCAAACAAATTTTACAATCGATGAAAGAACGATTGGTACCAGTCTATCCAATGATGTGAAAATCGGTTTTGATGCAACGATCAATGAAGCATTGAATCTGGATTTGAAATTTACAAACCCGAATCGCTCAACTTTCATTCTAAAAACAACATGGCAGAATGGGGACTATCATCTGTCCATTGAAGGACTTCCTTTTTATTACACGTACGAACCATTTGTTTTGGAGGAAGAGAAATTCGATTTTCGAACGATCATACAATACAGCGCGTTCGTTAATCGTGGACAAGTCATCCTTGCGAAAGAAGGAAAAGAAGGTGTGGAAGCGACTGTCCATCGCACAATTTCACATAATGGCGATGTCGTAACAACAGAGCTAATTGCAAAAGACTTTTATGCTCCCCAAGCACGCGTTGAACTACATCCATTACAAAGTGAGACAAACTCTTCGAATACAAATAACACAACGAATGAGAATTCTTCAGCTACAGGGGAAAATGGACAAAACGGTACGAGTGGAGGGTCTGCAACCACGGGCGAAGGAAGCAATGAAGGTATGCAGGATAGTTCTTCAGTAGGTAATCAAGTTGAAACACCCGTTGGAAAACCACCTGCAACAGGTGAAAGCAATCAAAACGGCAACAACGAGCCGGAATATGATAAAAGCGGTCTCCCGCTGACAAGTAAGTGAAAAGAGGGGGTTGCAAATGGCGACAACACGAAAACGGTTAGGCGATTTACTCGTTGAATCCGCGCTAATAACAGACGCTCAACTTCAGACTGCATTGGCAGAAAAACCAAGGGATCAGAAGCTAGGGGACGCGCTTTTACAAAGAGGCTATATTACGGAACAGCAATTGATTGAAGTATTGGAATTCCAGTTAGGCATTCCCCACGTCAATCTATTCAGATACCCTTTCGATCCAAAGTTGTTCAATGTTGTCCCTAAGGACTTTGCGAAACGCAATTTACTCGTACCTCTTAAAGCGGAAGGAGATCGATTGTTTGTCGCAATGTCTGACCCGATGGACTATTTAGCAGTAGATGATTTGCGATTATCAACAGGATTCCATATTGAAACCGCCATCGCGTCGAAAGACGATATATTAAAGACGATTTCTAAGTACTATGACGACGATTCATTAGAAGAGTTTTTCATCGATCAGCCGGATGATGCAAAAGAGCAACAAGACGAATTGACCGATTTGGATTCGCCGATTGTTCGTCTTGTCAATCAACTTCTATCTTCAGCAATTACACAAAAGGCGAGCGATATACATATTGACCCCCAAGAGCATCAAGTTGTCATCCGTTTTCGCATAGACGGCATGCTGAAAACAGAAAGATACTTGCCGAAACATATGCAAGCGATGCTCATCGCCCGGATTAAAATCCTTTCGAGTCTCGATATAACGGAACACCGTGTACCGCAAGACGGGCGCATTAAAGTGACAATCGACTTCAGACCGATTGATTTGCGTGTGTCGACATTGCCGACTGTTTTCGGAGAAAAGGTCGTTATGCGGATTTTGGATTTAAGCAGTTCATTGAACGACTTGACGAAATTAGGATTCAGTGATGTGAACATGAAACGATTTTTAAAAGAAATCGAACGGCCAAATGGGATTGTCTTAATTTCAGGACCGACGGGTTCAGGGAAATCATCGACATTATATGCGGCACTTAATCGGCTCAATCAAGAAGAAGTAAACGTTATCACCGTCGAAGATCCCGTTGAATACCAGCTTGAAGGGGTCAATCAAATTCAAGTGAATGCTACGGTCGGATTGACGTTTGCAAATGGTTTACGTTCAATTTTAAGGCAAGATCCTGATATTGTGATGGTTGGTGAAATCCGTGATCGGGAAACTGTTGAAATTGCAATCCGCGCTTCCCTCACTGGGCATCTCGTATTAAGTACGATTCATACGAATGATTCCATTGCGTCAATTACGCGTTTAATTGACATGGGTGTGGAGCCGTTTTTAGTAACAGCTTCTGTCAATGCAATTGTCGCGCAACGTCTTATCCGGCGCGTCTGTCGGGATTGTGGCAAGCCGATGCCAGCCTCAAATCGTGAAAAAGAGATTTTTGCAAAACGTGGGAAGTCGATTGAAACGATTGTTCGAGGACCTGGTTGCGCAGCTTGCAATATGACGGGATATCGCGGCAGGATTGCAATTCACGAAGTACTTGTCATCAATGATGAAATGCGGGAAGTCATTAATAATCATGGAACACCTGCACAGCTTCGTGAAATTGCAATGCGTAATGGCATTATCTTCTTAATAGACGACGGACTCGAAAAAGTACAACAAGGTATGACAACAACCGAAGAAGTGCTTCGTGTAGCACTCATCGAATAGAGGCGATAGTATGACTGAAACACTTAACGCAGTGTTAACAAAAGCGGTAGAATTGAAAGTTTCCGATATTCATTTAACTGTCGGACAGCCACCTGTTTTTCGGATGCATGGTGAGTTGAAGCGTTATGGCGATGTACCGGTCGACGAAACGTATACAGAAGCAGTGGCGAAAGCGACCATCCCTGCGAAGTTGTATGAGACTTTCGTAGAAAAAGGCCAAATCGATTATTCGTATGAATTAAAAGGAATCGCACGTTTTCGGGTAAATGCTTTTCAGCAAAGAGGCGCGATCTCACTCGCATTCCGAACGATTCCAACAAATATACCATCCATTGACGACCTGCAAGTACCGAATGTCTTAAAACAATTGGCACAAACGCCTCAAGGACTCATTTTAGTAACCGGTCCGACTGGTTCAGGGAAATCGACGACGTTAGCAGCAATGATTCGATACATGAACGAAACGATGCGCAAACATATTATTACACTGGAAGATCCGATTGAGTATGTCCATACCCACGAATCTTCCATCATTGATCAACGTGAAGTCGGTTTTGACACACAATCGTTTGCAGATGGATTACGTGCTTCGTTACGCCAAGATCCAGACGTCATCCTTGTAGGAGAAATGCGTGATCTTGAAACGATTTCTACCGCAATTACAGCTGCAGAAACCGGGCATTTAGTGTTGGCGACACTTCATACGTGGAGTGCAGCTTCGACAATCGATCGGATTATTGACGTGTTTCCACACGGACAGCAAGCGCAAATACGCGTGCAACTGGCCGGCGTGTTGACAGCGGTATTGTCTCAACGGTTGTTTCAGACAGCAGACCGAAAAGGACGGAAAGTCGCAACCGAATTAATGATTGCAAACCCTGCGATTGCCAACTTAATTCGCTCTGAAAAAGTGCACCAAATTCCAAACGTCATCCAAACAAATCGTGCGATGGGTATGCACATGATGGAATCTTCCGTAAAACAGTTGCTTGAACAAGGAGCAATTTCATATGAAACCGCCATGCCCTATTTAAAAGGTGATGAGTAACGATGGCTCGCTTTAAATATGAAGGCCGAGATGCCCATGCCAAAAAGTCAGGTGTTATTACGGCTGCGAATAAAAGAGAAGCGGCGATGAAACTAAAAAGCCAAGGAATCCGTGTAACTGACTTGACGGAGCAAGCGGAAACCGTATTGACGAAAGAAATTCATATTGGCAAACCAATCAAACGAACACAGTTCATTATGTTCCTTCGTCAATTTTCCACACTGCTTCGAGCAGGTGTGACGATTGTTGAATCAATCCGCATCTTGTCCATGCAAGTGGAATCCAAACCGTTTCAAAAAATCTTAGTGTCGATTGGCGATGATTTACGCGGCGGCGGTTCATTATCGGAATCACTTACGAAGCATCCGAAAGCATTCGAACCATTGGTCATCAACATGGTAAAAGCAGGAGAGTTATCAGGTTCTGTTGACGATTCATTGGATCGGTTGGCAGAGCACTACGAAAAGGCTCACCGTACAAAACAAAAAGTCATTTCAGCGATGTCTTATCCAATTGTCGTTGGAATCGTCGCAATCGGTGTCGTCATATTCCTCTTATCGTTCGTTGTACCGATGTTTGTCGACTTGTTTGCGAGTATCGGTGGAGAATTACCATGGCTCACACAATTTGTGCTAAAAGCGAGCGACTTCATGTTGGCGTACTGGTACTTATTTGTGCTACTAGTCGCTGGACTCGTTGTTGGTTTCTTACTGTTACGTAGCAATAAAGAAGGCAAATTCCTGTTAGATTCATTTTTATTACGCATTCCGATTTTTGGAGATTTATTGAAAAAATCCGCACTAGCAACCTTAACACGAACATTAAGCTCATTGTTTACAAGTTCAGTGCCCATTTTACAAGCATTATCCATGACGGAGAAAATCGTCGGAAACGAAGTAATATCGCGCGTCGTGGCACAGTCCAGGTTGTCTTTAGAACGGGGCGGCTCATTAACCGAACCGATGGCCAAACACTGGGCATTCCCGCCCTTAATTCCTCACATGATTGCAATCGGCGAGCAAACAGGTTCACTCGACGCCATGCTCGCAAAAGTGGCGGATTTCTATGAAAAGGAAGTAGAAGCGGCAACCGATCGTTTAAAAGCACTGATTGAACCGATAATGATTATTTTACTAGCCGGTCTAGTAGGCACAATCGTACTTTCGATTCTCTTACCGATGTTTACAATTTTCACTGAAATAGATAGTATGTAGCGGATGCTGTCGAAAAATAAATAGTTTCAAAGAAATCTAGGAATTTAGTTCCGTTTTTGTCGAAAGTTTGCTATTCTTAAAAGGTACACAAAAGTACGCACTTATAGGGAGGAATTCATAATGAAAAAGTGGTTACAAAAACGTTTGAAAAACGAAAAAGGGTTAACACTTGTCGAGCTTTTAGCCGTCATCGTCATCCTGGGGATCATCGCAGCAATCGCAGTACCGTCGATTGGTGGAATAATTGATAATACTAAGATAAAAGCTGTTCACTCTGATGCACAGAATATTATTTCTGCCGCTAGTTTATATTATATTGATAACCCTGAGATTAAGACTGAGGTCACTTTAGAAACGCTATTAACTGAAAAGTATATTAGTGATGCTGGAAGTTTTGAAGCTAATAAAGCATCCGTTAAAGTAAGTAATGATAGGAAGTTCACTTCTACTGCTGTAACTCCAGTAACCGGTGTTTCTGTTACATATACAGCAGCAACTAGTAAAGATATAACAAATGCCGGTACTAAGAAAAAAGAAAATGGAACAGTGGTAATCTCACGATAAGGTAATGCTCGCAAAAGCCGTTCTTCGTGACGGCTTTTCCTGAGGGGACAGCGCGAGCTGAAGACCCCGGAGGAGCGTGTTTTTGCGACGAGGAGGCTGAAGCCGTGCTCGCGGAAAGCGTGCGCCGAAACGGAGGTCAACGGTTTCTAAGCTACACTAAGGGAATTATTCTTAGACAATGTTTTAAAGGAGTCCTATCATGCAATTATTCTCCCGCCGCAAACAACCGGCAACACTCACAATTGAAGAAAACGCAATCCGTTACGTCCGGTTGAAGTCGCGGGAACCCCTTGTGATCGACACGGCTGAAGAAATCCAGCTCCCGCCGAACACAATCGTCGAGGGCAAAATTGTCGACTCCGAAAACATAACGATGATTTTAGAAGGGGTCGTAAAGGAATGGGGCATCGCCAAGCGTGATGTCCAATTTCTTGCCCCTGATACATATGTAATGATCCGTAAAGTTCCGTACCCTGAAGACATCCAACCCGATGAATTGAAAGGGCATTTTTTCATTGAAATCGGTTCAACGATTTATTTGCCGTTTGATGATCCTGTTTTTGATGTGGTCCCTTGCGATTTGAACCCTGCTGCACATGAGGCGATTTTAATCGCGTCCAAGGAGAGCATTCTTGACCAGTATGAACACGTACTAAAAGAAGTAAAGCTCCATCCAGTCGTTGCCGATATCGGACCGCTTGCGCTGTACCGATTGGCGCATAAAGTGCATGCATTCACGGGTGATGAACACGTCATGCTAGCGGATCTCGGTGAGGGCAAGTTAACGGTTTCTACTTTCCACCACCATTATCCACTGTTCATGCGTCCTGTAGACCTTCATCAATCTGCAGACCTTTCCGTTGTGACAGACGGACAAGTGGATGCATCTATCATTACGCCGACGTCCATCGTGATGGAACTAGAAAAACTAGTGAATTTTTATCGCTATAATTTACAGAATGGGACTGCCTCCATTACCCATCTACTCGTTAATGGGGAGTATGACCAAATGGATGCACTACTACAAGCTATTCGGCAACGGTTTTCAATCCAGGCTGATCGTTTGTTGCAACAGCCATTTCAACTGGCAGATGGACGCGAACTACCAGCAACATTCAATCGTGCGATCGGATTGGCATTGAAAGAGGTGTAAAGATGCTCGTTGATATTAATTTATTGCCCGAAAAAGAGAGGGAGCGCTCTACGCTACTACTTGCTGCACTTATACTAATTGGTGCGGCTCTTCTTTTATGGGCTGTTTTTTTTATAAGCTCTCTACAGTTGGCGAAGTCTACCACACAAGTAGAGGGTCAAATTGTTGAGTTGCATGCTAGACAAGAAGCTATCCGTGAACGCTTGCAACCAACAGATACAGTGAGCGACCGTGATCAGTTAGCAGCAACTGTGACATGGGCAGAATCCTATCAGTTTGCAACTTTACCATTGCTGCGAGAAATGATTGCCTTATTGCCGGACAGAGGCTTTTTTGTTACATTCCAGTTTACTGCTCCGAATCAGGCCACAATCGCGGTTCAATTTGATGATAAACAGGATGCGGCACATTATTTGACGCGTATTCAAGCTTCTTCACTTGTGAACACATCGATGATTGAATCTTTAGTTGCCGAGGAGTTGGAGGAAGGTGACGGTAAGAATGAAAACGTCCTTCCGCGTTTCCTTGCGACGTACGTTGTCGAATTTGTAGACGAGCGCGGAATGGTTATTGAAACAGAGGACGCTAATCCGGATTTGGAAACGGAGATAGAGGAAACCGACATAGAGGAAGTGGATGGAGAGGTGGACGCGGATGAGTAATTTGACGAAACGGCAAAAGGAAAAAGCACTCATTGGATTAGCTGCCCTCTTTCTACTAGCACTCGGAGCATATTCGTACGGTAAGCTGTACAGTCCTGCAAAACAGGCGAATGAACAAGCAATTCAATCGTTGACTAACGAACGAGATATCCTTTTCGCATTGCAACGCCAAGAAGCACAACAGGTTGGAGAGAAAACGTTTAGTTCAAGAAACTTACAAGAAAGAGTTCCTGTCAAACCTTTGGAAGACCAAATACTTCTACAAGTGCATGAAGCAGAAGTTAAGTCTGACACGTTCATACATGAAGTAAATTTCACTTTAGATGAAACCGTGTTGGACAATTCTCCTGAAGAAGTCGAAAAAGTCCACGCGTTGCTGACTGAAGTGCATTTACAAGCTGATGCTTATTCCAAAGTGGATCGCTTTATTGAGGAAATTGAAGCATTGCAGCGAATTGTTGTTGTGGAATCGATTGAATTCTCTGCGCCTGTTGAAGAGCGTACGAGTAATGACGACGATGTGCTAATGGATTTGACAGTCACGTTTCGCGCATTTTATCGACCAGACCTTGTGGAACTTCTAGAAGAGTCGCCGAAAGTCGATGCACCGGAACCGTCCTCTAAAAAAGATCCTACTCCTATTAATCCAATTCCGTCGATGGAGGAAGAGTGATGAATGTATTATGGGGAAGTGTATTTTTCATTTATGGATGCATCTTCGGCTCCTTTTTCAACGTCGTTGGCTTACGTGTTCCGAAAAAGGAATCAATCATTACCCCTCCATCACAATGTACACATTGCGGGAAGAAGCTCGGAATGATCGATCTGATCCCTGTTCTCTCTTTTATCTTATTAAAGGGGAAATGTCGTCGTTGTGGGACGGAGATTAGCCCGATCTATCCCTTTATGGAGTTCGTGACGGGGGGATTGTATGCACTTGCGTATGTGCAAATCGGTTTTAGGTTAGAGTTAATCATTGCGATTTTATTCATTTCATTACTCGTAATCATTACCGTTTCGGATGTTGCGTACATGCTTATTCCTGATAAAGTGCTTCTTCCGTTCGCTATTACTTTTCTTATCGGCCGTTGGATTATTCCGACGAGTCCGTGGTGGGACAGTTTGCTTGCGGCAGCCGTTGGATTTAGTGTGTTGTTTCTAATAGCGATTGTGTCGAAAGGTGGCATGGGTGGCGGAGACATTAAACTGTTCTTTGTCATTGGTCTTGTGTTAGGTACCATCAATACACTCGTTACGCTATTCCTAGCCTCACTCATTGGTTCTGTCGTCGGAATTTATATCCTTAAAAAGACCGGTAAAGGACGAAAAACGCCAGTGCCATTTGGTCCTTCAATTGCAATTGCGGCCATCGTTGCATACTTTTGGGGAGCAGACTTTGTCGATTGGTATCAGCATTTATTCATTTAGGTCGATAAATTTCTTTGGACAAGGCGACATACGTCTTGTTCTTTTTCATGTTTGTTTTGATATGGTTGCTTAAAACGAGGTGAGCAGACGTGAATTTTAAGAAGAAATATTCGAAAATGACAGTTCTGGCAGCAATGATCCATGGAGTAGTGATTGGCATTGCGGCTGTTGCCATCGTTGGCTTTATCATTGTCGGGACAAGTGGAAAAGGGAAAGAACAGGCAGTGGAGAAGGGAGTTGCCACGCAACCGGAAAAAAAGGGAGAAGAGGAGAAGACTCCGGTTTCAGGTGAGGTGGTACCAACTGGCGATCCGTTGAAAATGGTTGCGAAACAACATGGTGTTTTCTCATCAGCAGACGCGGCAAAAGAATTCATTGCAACAGACGCTGCATTAGCAAAAGCGGCTGTCATTGAGGCGGACGGTCAATTTTTTGTTTGGAGTGCAATCGGCCTTGCGGAAGATGAGTTGATTGTCAGTGAAGCGGAAGGGACATTCAGAAAACCGTTTTATGCTGAAACATCGGCTTGTTCAGCAATCGGAGCTGGGAAATTGACGAAAGCGTTAAGTGAGACCGATTTAGCGCAAATTAAAATTTTGACGACCTCAGGAGAAGGGGAGTCTGACGAAAAAGGTGTGGCAGACTTTAGAAAGAATTTGGTTGCTGTGACGGCGTTTACGTCAGATTTGCAAGTGATTCGTTTGCAATTATTAGCCCATTATACACATAAAGATGGGTGTGCCAAAATCAGTTTTTGATAAGTTTTGCAGTCCATTAATAATTTTTGGCCGTTTAGAGAAAATTTTTATTTGCCACCTCCTCGTATATGATAAAGTAAAAGGAGGGAGTAAAGTGAAGTTCACTGTACAAAAGCCAATCATTTTAGCATCAGGCTCACCAAGAAGGCAGGAATTGTTGACGTTAGCAGGGATTCCTTTTGACGTGCAAGTTAGTCATGCAGAGGAAGATATCGAATTGATTGAACAAGATTTTGGTAGGTATGTGGAGCAGTTGGCAGTAAAGAAAGCTTCCGTCGTTGCAGAAAATCATCCCGAGGCGCTCGTCATTGGTGCAGATACGATTGTCGTCTTTGAAGGAGCGATTTATCCGAAGCCTTCATCAGCAGAACAGGCGGTAGCGTTTTTGAAAGAATTCTCCGGTAACACACATTCAGTTTTTACAGGTGTTTGTTTATTGGAAGGTGGAAAGTCGAAATTATTTTCGGTAGAAACGAAAGTGACGTTCCGTTCCATTGACGAAGCATTATTACATGCTTATGTCCAATCGGGGGATCCGATGGACAAGGCTGGCGGATATGGTATCCAAACAGCTGGTGCATTGCTCGTTGAAAAAATAGATGGCGATTATTTAAATGTTGTCGGTCTGCCTTTGTCAAAGCTAGTTGAGCTGTTAAGGAAAGAAGGGCACATCCGTTTGAAGGAGGGTGAACAATTCCTTGACAGTTGACGTGAAAAAACAAATGATGATCCGGGATGTACATATCGCTGACAGACCGCGTGAAAGGCTGATTCGACAAGGAGCAGCAAGCCTTTCGAATCAAGAACTTGTTGCGATTCTTTTGCGGACAGGTACACGAGAGGAATCCGTTCTCATGCTTGCAAACCGTATCCTAAAAACTTTTGATAAAATTCAAGATTTAAGAGACGCGACCGTCGAAGAGATGATGGCTGTTAAAGGTATTGGACAAGCAAAGGCTGTCCAAATTCTTGCTGCCGTGGAAATCGGAAAGCGACTTTATCAGAAACATTCCGAGGGGCGTTATGTCATCCGGTCTCCCGAAGATGCAGCAGCTTATTTGATGACAGATATGTCTTCGCTTTTACAAGAACATTTTGTCGTTTTGTTTCTGAACGTGAAAAATGAAGTGTTGCATAAACAGACAATCTTCATCGGTAGCTTAAACTCATCAATCGTACATCCTCGTGAGGTTTTTCGCGAAGCTGTAAAACGTTCAGCAGCTTCAATTATTGCTGCGCACAACCATCCTTCCGGGAATCCGGCGCCGTCACCCGAAGATATCGAGGTGACGAAAAGGTTAGTGGAAGCAGGTTCGATCATCGGCATCGACTTGCTCGACCATGTCATCATCGGGGATCATAAATTCATCAGCTTGAAGGAAAAAGGATATATGAACTAGAAATAAACGCCTATTTTGATAGATTACAATTCGACATAAAATCACAAAAAACGTCATAAAGCCAATAAATAAAAGGTTTTTTAACTAGTCTAAGAGTAATGGAAATCGTTCACACACTTATTAATCTGTCAGCTAAAACGATTGACACTGTGAATTTGTTCGCCAATCCGTTATAATGTGGTTTATGATTTGAAGAAGACCATATTTAAGCGGTCGAATAGAAAGGAAGAACAAATTTGTTTGGATTAGGATCTAGAGATGTCGGTATTGACCTCGGCACAGCTAATACATTGGTTTTTATTAAAGGAAAAGGGATTGTTCTTCGTGAACCTTCTGTCGTTGCAAAAAATACTGTTACGAATGAAATCGTAGCCGTCGGTTCGGCTGCTAAAAATATGATTGGCCGGACACCAGGCTCCATTGTAGCAACACGTCCAATGAAAGATGGTGTCATTGCGGACTTTGAAATTACGACAGCGATGATCGAGCATTATATGCGTGAAGCGACAAAAGCTGCGGGCAGTTCTTGGAAAAAGCCCAACGTAATGGTTTGTGTACCATTTGGGATTACATCTGTTGAACAACGTGCGGTTATTGACGCTGCAAGACAAGCTGGCGCAAAAGATGCGTATACGATCGAAGAGCCTTTTGCAGCAGCAATCGGCGCTAATTTGCCTGTTTGGGAACCTACAGGAAGCATGGTCGTCGATATAGGTGGGGGTACGACTGAAGTAGCGGTTATTTCACTTGGCGGTATTGTCACTAGCGAATCAATCCGCATTGGTGGAGACTCCATGGATGGTGCAATTATTAGCTACATTCGTAAAGTGTATAATTTGACGATTGGTGAACGCACTGCTGAAGCCATTAAGATTGAAATCGGTTCAGCGAAAGTATCAAACAAAGCTGAGAAGATGGAGATTCGTGGGCGTGATTTATTGACTGGTCTGCCGAAAACGCTGGAAATCTCTTCAGATGAAATTGTAGAAGCGCTCCGTGAGTCAATTCTACAAATTATCGAAGGTGTTAAGAAAACGTTAGAAGCGACACCACCGGAATTGTCTGCAGATGTCATGGAACGTGGAATTGTGCTGACTGGTGGCGGTGCGTTACTCGACAATTTGGACAAGGTTATTTCTGATGAAACGAATATGCCTGTTTTCATTGCTGAGGATCCATTGGATTGTGTGGCAATCGGGACAGGGAAAGCACTCGATAATTTTGAGTTGATTAAGAAAATGCAAGTTCGATAATTTGAGGGAGGATTTATGCAATGCCACGATTTTTTTCAAATAAACGGTTGATTTTATTGCTTGTAGGCGTAATCGTCCTAGTGGCATTGATTTCCTTCTCTCTTCGGGACAGGCAGAATGCCACCCTTCCAGAAAAAATTGTTAAAGATGTTGTCGGTTTCGGTCAATCGTTGTTCTCGAAACCGGCACATTACTTAACCGGCACTTTGGATAAGATTGATGGACTATTGAATACATATGAAGAAAACAAGAGTTTAAAAGCAAGACTACAAGAATATGCCGCTACACAAGCCGAATTATTGGACGTGAAAGCGGATAATGAAAAATTGCGTGAAATCGTCGGTAAGCAAGATAGTCTACGGGATTATAATCCGATTCATGCGACCGTCATTTCGAGAAACCCTGATCAGTGGGAGGAAAAAATTATCATTGATAAGGGAATTGAACACGGCGTCCGACTGAATATGGCTGTCATTACAGCAAACGGTTTAGTTGGGAAAGTCGTGCTTGAAAGTGCGTTCACGTCTACAGTTGAATTACTATCCACGGAAAACCCAAATTTCCGGGTTTCAGCGATGATTCCGGGAGAGACACCTATTTTTGGCTTGATTGAAGGATATGACACGACGCGTGGCGAATTGATTATGAAACGAATCGATTCCAACTTTGAAGTGAAGGAAGGTCAAAAAGTTGAATCGTCAGGACTTGGTGGGATTTTCCCTAAAGGTTTATACATTGGAGAAGTGACTGAAGTATCGACGGATGACTTTGGTTTGACAAAATTGGCATATATCCGTCCGGCTGCCGATTTTTCGATGCTCGATCATGTGATGGTGGCAGATCGGGTATCCACAACAGAACCAAAAGAAGGCACTGACGGAGCGAGTTCTTCGGACGGCAAGGGGGACGATGGATCGTGATTAGGTTCATAATCCCTCTTATTGCTGTCGTGTTATTTTTTTTGGAACCTGTTTTCAGTCTGTTTTCACCGGTTTCGATTGGTCATGTAGAATATACCCTTGTACCACGATTAGTCATCGTCTATTTAATCTTTATCGCCGTTTACTTCAATCGTAAACGAGCAATCTACTATGGAATCGTATTTGGACTCTTGTATGATATGTATCACATTGATATTATTGGAGTATATACTTTTTTATATCCGGTACTATGTTATCTTGCGTATTTGATTATCCGACAAGTGCATCGCCACATTTTGACGGTGATGGTGCTGTCTTTAGTGATGATTGCATTGCTTGAGTTACTTTCTTATTCATTCGCAAGTGTCATTGCCCTCACGTCAATAGGGTTTGAAGAATTCATAGTGAGTCGACTCGTTCCTACAATGATTGCTAATACAATTTTTGTTGGGATGTTTGGGTACTTCTTCAAACGACTCCTAATAAGAGAGAGCTACTAAACACCGGTCTATAAACAAGAAATTGTGAGGGACGCAAATGACGAAACAGCACTATGTAACGATAAAAGGGACAAAAGACGGACTTGTCCTCCGACTAGACGACAAATGCGCTTATTCGGACATGCTTGCAGAACTCCGCAATAAAGTGAGCGAAAATAGTCTGGACGGTCTTGCTGAAGTGAAAATCCATATTGGAAATCGCTACTGTAACGAAGAAGAACTAAAGGAAATCATGAATGTCGTCCATGAATCACCGCATTTACGGGTTTCGAAGATTCAAAGTGAAGTCATTTCAATTGAAGAAAGCAATCGAAAAATTTTGGAGAACCAATCCGAAACGTTCATTGGAATTGTCCGATCTGGGCAAGTCGTGAAGGCTGACGGAGACCTTGTCGTTATCGGTGATGTCAATCCGAATGGACGTGTCGTTGCTGCTGGAAGCATTTATATATTAGGACGACTGAAAGGGATCGCTCATGCGGGTGCGAACGGCAATGAGGAGGCTGTCATTGCAGCATCTTGGCTAGAAGCAACGCATTTGATGATAGCAGATAAAATGGAAACGATGACGGATGAACTGACAGTATTGTCTGAGCAACCTGAGATGGAGTGTGCGTACATTCATCCAAATGGCTTCATCGCCATAGATCGTTTGCAGGAGCTTCGGATTCTCCGACCTAATTTGTCAACATTTAAAGGAGGGAGCTAGTGTGGGAGAAGCAATTGTCATAACGTCTGGAAAGGGAGGAGTCGGAAAGACGACTACCTCTGCTAATCTTGGGACTGCATTGGCTCTGCAAGGTAAGAAAGTCTGTCTCGTTGATACGGACATCGGACTGCGTAACCTGGATGTCATTTTAGGGCTTGAAAATCGGATCATCTATGATCTCGTGGATGTCATTGCAGGTAGGTGTAAAATTCACCAAGCACTTGTGAAGGATAAGCGGTTTGAAGAAGGGCTGTTTTTATTACCCGCAGCGCAGACAACCGATAAAAATGCGGTTACTCCTGAGCAAATGAAGGAATTAATTACCGAGTTGAAGAGAGATTATGATTACATTTTAATTGACTGTCCAGCCGGTATTGAGCAAGGGTACAAAAATGCGGTTGCAGGGGCTGACCGTGCAATCGTCGTCACGACACCTGAAATTTCTGCTGTCAGA
Organism: Sporosarcina sp. OR05; assembly: GCF_041414805.1. Classification (NCBI taxonomy): domain Bacteria; kingdom Bacillati; phylum Bacillota; class Bacilli; order Caryophanales; family Caryophanaceae; genus Sporosarcina; species Sporosarcina sp. OR05. The sequence continues at coordinate 611,655 of NZ_JANKJL010000001.1, forward strand.
GACGCTGATCGGATCATCGGTTTATTGGAGCAAGAAGAGATCGAGCCGCCTAAACTGATCATCAATCGGATTAAAAGCCGCCTCGTCAATAGTGGAGATGCGTTAGACGTCAATGAGATTACGACGCATTTATCCATCGACTTACTTGGAATCGTGTTGGACGATGAAAATGTCATTTCTTCATCAAATAAAGGGGAACCAGTCGTGATGGACCCTTCCAATCCTGCTGCAATTGGTTACCGGAATATTGCCCGCCGTATTTTAGGTGAATCGGTGCCGCTAATGTCGCTGGATGAAGGGAAAGCAGGCTTTTTCGGGAAATTAAAATCATTATTTGTAAAGTGAACACAAATCCTTGACATGACCTGTCAGGGGTTTTTATTATTGCGCTAAAAAATTGGCAGGCTTTATGAAGTTGATTTGCTAATAAATTTTCTGACAAAAAGATTGTTTCAAGTCTTTTGCCCATAATATTCCCGAACGTCCCATCATATACTGAGAAAAAAGGTGGTGTGACGGGGTGAAATGGAAGACGAAATGGATTCTTGCTATTCTTTTGGCAATTGGTGTGTTCAGCTTTGCTAAGTTGGAAGAGATGGGCGTCGTGAACAAACCGATAACCCAATATATAACAACTGGAAAGGACTTTATCGTCATGAAAAAATGGGTATCTTCATTGATCGATAATGACGATGAAGATGCAATTGTTGTATCCGCGGAGCCGGTGGAAGAACTGCCATTTGCTGCATACGAATCGATGCAACCGTATAAAGACGGGGTAATTGTCTCGTATACACACGCGATGCCGATTACAGCTCAAGGTGACGGACTTGTTGTGTTTACAGGTTCTACGCGGCAATCCGGTAAGACTGTAACCGTGCTCTATGATGATGGTGATGAGGTGACATATGGGTTTGTAGGATCCATTCAAAAGTTGCCGTATTCAACTGTGAAAAAAGGGGACACGCTCGCTTTGATGGATGAAGAAGCCATCTATTTGAAAGTGAAAAGAGAAGGGGTTATTTTAGAAGCGGGTGTATTAGCTACTTATTTCTCGGATACGAACGAATGAAGTTTCGTTTACATCCGATACTTGCCCCATTTTTTCTCTTCTTAGCTTTTACTGGAGGTCTGTCCTATTATGCGCTCATTTTCATATCGCTACTTCTCCATGAAGCAGGTCATTTAATTGCAGCACGAATGTGTGGAATGAGCGTGCAATCTTGTACAATAATGCCTTATGGTGGAGAGTTACGAATTCATAATCGCTTTATGCATGGAAAGATGCAACGGATTTTTGTAGCGATCAGTGGACCACTTGCTACCATGATGGTCCTTCTCCTAGCAATGGTGTTTTCATTTCCAGGAGATGAGCAAGTTGTGCATATTCAATTCGCAATTTTACTCATAAATTTACTACCCATTTTACCACTTGACGGTGGACAAGCTATAAGTGCGCTTCTTGAAACGGCAGACAAAAAATATGAAGTGAGAACGGGGTACTTGCTTTTCTCAATTTTCGCGCTGCTATTCAGCATTGCTTTCATGTCTTTTAGAATGCCAGAGACGATTCTTTTCCTATTACTAGCTCTTTTTCTACTGAGCCAAAATGTGTCCGCTTTTCAATTTCGAAAATATGAACAAGCTTATGAGAAGTTGATACGAAAACAGTTGACGCCATAGCGTAGACGTGATAATATTTTACTGTTATTGTTTGTAGCACCCGTGCTACAACCGCACTGATAAGGTACAAGCATCTTTCGGGATCACCTTTGAAGGCGAGTCTGAGTCTATAGAGGAGGTGCAAGTATGTACGCAATTATTGAAACTGGTGGAAAGCAAATCAAAGTCGAAAAAGGCCAAGAAGTCTACATTGAGAAAGTAGTCGGCGAAGCTGAGGAAACTGTAACATTCGACAAAGTTCTATTCGTAGGTGGAGATGACGTGAAAGTTGGCGCGCCATTCGTTGAAGGTGCTTCTGTAACGGCTAAAATCGTTAAGCATGGTCGCGGTAAGAAAATCACGGTATTCAAATACAAGCCGAAAAAGAACTACCACAAAAAGCAAGGTCATCGTCAGCCATACACTAAAGTTGTCATCGAAGGCATCAACGCGTAAGCCGGCATGATCAAAATCATGATTAATGAACAACCATCTGGCCGGATCGCCTCTTTTGAGATGAAAGGCCATGCCGATTACGCTGAACATGGAAAAGATCTCGTCTGTGCAGGTGCATCTGCAGTTTCTTTTGGAGCTGTCAATGCAATTATTGCACTCACTGGCATCACGCCTGATATCCGACAAGGCTCGGACGGAGGGTATTTGAAAGTGGAGTTTCCCGAAACGGAAAAAGATGAAGAAATCCAATTGATCGTGAAGGCGATGATTGTTTCATTACAGACGATTGAACAAGATTACGGGCAACATATAAAACTTATTTTTTCCCGATAGGAGGTGGCACTTATGTTACGTTTGGATCTCCAGTTTTTTGCATCGAAAAAAGGAGTAGGTTCTACAAAGAACGGTCGTGACTCCGAATCGAAACGTCTTGGCGCAAAACGTGCTGATGGACAATTCGTTTCAGGCGGCTCTATCCTTTATCGTCAACGCGGAACAAAAATTCACCCAGGTGAAAACGTTGGTCGCGGTGGTGACGATACACTTTTTGCAAAAGTTGACGGCGTTGTTCGTTTCGAACGCTTTGGCCGCGACAAGAAAAAAGTTAGTGTATACCCTGTAGCTCAAGAAGCTTAATGGTATCGTATTTAGAAAGGACTGCATTTTACCGTGCAGTCCTTTTTATTTTTTGACGAATCACAAGGTCAAAATGCTATACTGTATAGTATGAAACTCTGGCGGTGATAAAATGGGGTCCGAAAATCTTACAATAGGAAGTGCATTGAAATTTGCACGGCACGATTTTTTGAATGAGTTACAGCTCATGCTTCTTTATTTGGATCTTGGAAAAACAGCTGAAGCAAGAAAGACGTTGTTGGAAACAACAGAACGCATGCGGCACGTTTCCTTGTTAGAGAAGCTTCAATTGCCTGAAACGGAACTTTTGCTAAGTACATTCGATTGGATGTATACGGTTTTTTCAAAATCACTGACGTGTCATATTGAAGCGGGGCCACGGGCTGTCGAGGATGAAGCCGTTGTGTCTTATTTGAAAGCGTTATTGAAGACGATTGAAGAAGGCGTCGATCCACTCAGTGACTATCATATCGATGTACTCGTCAAAGCTACATCTGAAGAATGGTCGATTCAGCTGACAGTAACAGGATCACTTACACATATCCCGCAATTCGTACATGAACAGAGAGGGTTTCTTGTACGCGAGTCGAAGCAAGAGCAGCAATGGACGTTCACGCTAAGTGGACGATAGGAGGAAAATACATGTTTGTCGATCACGTAAAAGTATATGTAAAAGGTGGAAATGGCGGCGATGGGATGGTCGCATTCCGCAGAGAGAAATACATCGCCTATGGAGGACCTGCTGGTGGAGACGGAGGTAAAGGTGCGGATGTCGTTTTTATCGTCGATGAAGGATTGCGTACGTTAATGGACTTTCGTTACCAACGTCATTTTAAAGCGACACGAGGGGAACATGGAGCAACGAAGAATATGCATGGAAAAGGTGGCAAGGATCTTGTTGTCAAAGTACCACCTGGGACGATTGTCAAAGACGCAGAGACGGGGCATATCATTGCCGATTTAGTGGAACATGGTCAAACTGCTGTTATCGCCAAAGGAGGCCGCGGTGGGCGAGGGAACTCCCGTTTTGCGACACCTCAAAACCCTGCACCTGAGCTTTCGGAAAAAGGAGAACCAGGGGAAGAGAAAGAGATCATCCTTGAATTGAAAGTATTAGCGGATGCCGGATTAGTCGGTTTCCCAAGTGTAGGGAAGTCCACGTTGCTCTCTGTCGTTTCAGCAGCAAAACCGAAAATTGCTGATTATCATTTTACAACACTTGTCCCGAATCTTGGAATGGTTGAGTTGGAAGATGGAAATACGTTTGTTCTTGCGGATTTGCCAGGCTTAATTGAAGGGGCGCACGAAGGGATTGGTCTAGGTCACCAGTTTTTACGTCATATTGAACGAACACGTGTCATTATTCATGTTGTCGATATGTCCGGTTTGGAAGGACGAGACCCGTATGGAGACTATGTCACCATTAATGAAGAACTGGAAAAATATAATCTTCGCTTGATGGAACGTCCGCAAGTCATCGTTGCAAACAAAATGGATATGCCGGATGCTGAAGAGAACCTTGTTCAATTTAAAGAAAAATTGAATGATGAAGAAGCATTGATCTTCCCGATTTCTGCGATTACACGCGAAGGATTGGATCGGTTATTGTTCAAAGTTGTTGAACTTCTTGAGACAACACCTGAATTTCCGATGCACGAAATTGAAGAGGAGGATGAAAATCGCTCTGTTCTTTATAAACATGAATCTGAAACGGCAAACTTTAAAATTACACGTGATGATGATGGAGCGTTCGTTCTATCCGGTTATGCACTTGAACGCCTATTCAAGATGACCGATTTCAATTTCGATCAATCTGTTCGGAAATTTGCACGTCAAATGCGTGGTATGGGAATCGATGATGCACTTCGCGAACGTGGCGCAAAAGACGGAGATACGGTACGGATTCTCGACTTTGAATTTGAGTTCTTAGAATAAGCATTCATGTTTTATTGAAACACTGCTAGGAGGCATGACATGAAGCCATTGGGGGAAGGGCAGTTTTATTTAGTACGGGAAGATGTACTGACCGAATCGATGCAAAAAATGCTTGAAGCGAAGCGTCTGCTTGCAAGCGGGGAAGAGAAAACGATTCAGGAAGCAACGAGACGTGTTGGACTCTCTCGTAGTGCCTATTATAAATACAAAGATACAGTCTTTCCGTTTGAATCGATAGCACGTGAACGAGTGTTGACAATTTTTATTCAAATGGAAGATCAAAAAGGGTCGCTTGCAACATTGCTTCAACTAATTGCTGAAACGAGATGCAATGTTTTGACGATCCACCAGACAATTCCTGTGCAAGGCCGTGCGAATATCACATTGTCATTGGATGTTACCGAAATGCTCATCAAGCTGGAAGAATTCATGCAAAAATTAAAAACACCGAGTTTTATCGACTCGGTCCATTTAGTTAGTTCAGGTGCCCTTTAAAAGCTGAATGGAAAACACTTGTCAGCCCACCTGCTTGTAAAAGCGGGTGGACGTGCAAGTGGAACAATAGTACAGCAATTTCTATTTACAGCAACTTTCATCAAATGAATTTACTACATAAGATGTTCTGGATTTGGAGGAAGATAGACGATGCGAAACATTGATTATAAGCCAACTGTAGCGTACTTAGGGCCTGAAGCATCTTTCACGCATGTGGCAGCCTCATATTTGTTTGGAACAGACGGATTGGTGCCTCAACCGACGATACCAGATTGTATTGAAGCGGTGACAGCGGGACGAGTGGCATATGCAATTGTCCCACTCGAAAATGCATTGGAAGGCTCCGTGCCAATGACGATCGATTATTTATTCCATGGAAGTGAATTATACATAAATGCAGAAATTTCCACGCCGATTGAACAGCATTTAATGGTGAACAACTGTCAGAAAGATGCAGTAAGCAACTTGGATTCCATCCAGTCGCATCCACATGCACTTGCACAATGCCATAAATATTTGCAATACCATTACCGTCGTACACCGCTATTGCAAACGACTTCGACGGCAGCGGCTGCTAAACACGTTGCTGAAAATCCAGATTTACGTATCGCGGCAATCGGTAATCGATTAGCGGCAGAAAAATACAACTTACATATTGCGGAAGAAAACATTCACGATTTTCATTTTAACCACACACGTTTTGTTGTGTTGTCATTACGGAAAGGGTTTTTGGAAGTTGAAGGCCATCAGGAAAAACCTAAAACGACCTTCATGGTAAAACTGCCTGAAGATGATCGTTCCGGGGTGCTTCATCAAATCTTATCTGTATTTGCATGGCGGAAATTGAATTTAAGTAAAATTGAATCACGGCCGTTGAAAACTGGCTTAGGAAACTACTTTTTCATAATCGATGTGTTGGAACACGAAGACCATCCGATGATGCAAGGAGCCATGGAAGAACTGGCAGCGTTGAATTGCAACGTCCGCTCATTCGGTTCCTATTATTCGTTTGAACAGCAACCTTCACGCTAATGGTAAATTAGCTTGGAGGTTTTTCATTTTTAGCGTCCAATAAGTTTCTTAATGAATAATACCCCTTCCTCGTTAATATACATAGTAAGAGAGAGGGCGCCTTTCATGAATTTGCGTCACATAGTCGGGCGTTCGTTCATACGATGAATTGATGGAAGGGGGATTTTTTAAATGGATGTCCATATTGTAGTAAAGGGAGATACATTGTGGAAGATTGCACGACAATACGGTATCTCTTTTGAAGATTTAAAAAGAGTGAACGCTCATCTGGCAAACCCTGATTATATTGTACCGGGGATGAAAATATTTTTGCCGATGAAGAAAAAAGACCAAATGCCCGGGATGAAGGTGCCTGATAAAAAAATGGATCAGGTTAAGCCTACAAAACCGATGAGCAAACCGGTGACGGAGACAAAGCCTGTAAAGCCAAAAGAACCAATCCCATTGCCGCAGACAAAGCCTGAATCAGTAAAACCAACACCAACGCCAAAACCTACACCGATACCGCCTGCAACAAAACCGACGCCACCACCTGTACAAATGCCGTCTGGGGAACAAAAACCCGCACCACAACAACCTGCACCTCAGATGCCGCAAATGGTGATGCCGCACTATTACCAGCCAATTATTCCGGTACCTTGTGGCTGGATGCCGATTTACGATGCCGATTGCTATCCAATGCAACATCATCAGTTTACACAACCTATGCAAAAGCTGGAAATGTCCATGCCGGCCGAACAAGCAAAACCATCGCAACCAACTACTCCTGCACAAATGTGGATGCAACCTCCAGCAATTGATAGGAGTGAAAGCATGGACGAATCTGACATGGATGAATCACCAATTTACCCAGGGATGGGTATGGGAACACCGCCAGCCTATCCGACGAGCGGCTGGGAGATGATGGAGTCCACCATGATGGATCAGATGGAATCTTCCAATCAGATGGTTTACAGACCACCAGGTCCAGGCTATGTCCCGCAAATGATTTCACCAGATTATCAACAACCGTATAACATGATGTATCCTCAAGGTGCTTATTCGCAATGTTATCCATGTCCACCGATGGTTCCTTACGGATGCCATCCTCATCATGGTTATTATCCAATGATGCCTATGCAAGGCATGTATATGCAACCAATGCAACAACAAATGCCAATGACAAATCCATACGGCCAAATGGATAACAACGGCTGCGGATCGTGCTGACCGGCGTATGACGCTGGAAAAAAACATCCGAAAGGTAAAAGAGAACGTTTGGAAGTTGGTCGAAGGAGAAACAGCCTATTCTTTAAAGAAATACAAATCCCGGTCCACTGCCGTCAAAGTGGAATACATCCATCGGCAATTGCACGCAATCCGATTTCCACACATCGTGCCACTCATGACGACAGAAGATCCGTTATTCATCATGCAACCATGGATCGAAGGAACAAAGCCGGTCAATTTCAGGAAAAGAATTGACCGGACGGATTCGTTGCTAGCCTTGCATGCGTTGCATAAGACAATCGAGCAAATTGATTGGGATGCATCGCCATTTTTGCATAGGTATCAATTGCTTGATAAATGGCAAGACCGATTGGATCGCTTTGTAGAACATCGCCCTGCTTGTGAGAAGTTTCTCGATCAACATGCAATTAATGAAATGATTGCTTTTGGAAACAATGCCATGTCGGTACTAAAGAAGAAAGTTAAGAATCAGGCAGGACACACACTCCTACATGGTGATGTCGTTCATCACAATATATTACGGGATGAAAATGGCCTGATCCGTTTTATTGATTTTGACTTGGCATGCACAGGGCCACCAGGGATTGAATTAGCGCTATGGACACATCGTGTCATGCCGAACATTGGATATAATGTGGAGTTTTTGTTCGGTGAGCAAGTCGCGTTGAATGATATGGACAATGCATCCAAAGCGATGTTGCTTTACCCGAACGAAGTGTTTAGGGAGTGGTTGCATCTTTTGTCCTTGCCGCCAGATAGCCAAGAGCGACTGGCGAGAAAACTGATTCCTTTTACTGAAAATGCGGTCTCAGCGTGGCCGAAGTTATGGTATGATATTATGCGTATGATGAAATGAAACAATTGTTAGTACCATTTATGTTGGAAGACAATTGTCTAACGAAAAGTGAACAGATATGCGCTATAATAAATGAATGTGTAGTAATATACGGACCATTTATAGCTACGTGTGAAGCCAGGTTTACAACACTATGGTTTCATGCGTTTTTTATATGGATCAACGATTTTGTCAGTCGTTTTAGGAAATTCAATTTCACTTTCGAAACATAGACAAATGCTCTCAACTCTAGGTAGAAAACGCGTTCGTATGCTATAATGTTTTCTATACAGTAGGGGGAGAATAATTTGTACGATTATATTAAAGGATATGTCACACGGGTAACACCGGAATACATAACACTGGAGCAAAGTGGCGTCGGCTGGCAGATCATGACGCCAAATCCATACGCTTTTCACCAATCCGAAGAAGTGCAACAAGTGTTTACCTACTTACATGTACGAGAAGATATGCAATGGCTACTCGGATTTAAAACGTTGGAACAACGCGAATTGTTCAAGAAGCTCATTACGGTTTCAGGAATCGGACCAAAAGGCGCATTGGCGATATTAGCAAGCGGTGTGCCAGCTCAAGTTATCGGGGCAATTGAGCGCGAAGATGAGACATTTCTTGTGAAGTTTCCAGGTGTCGGAAAAAAGACTGCCCGACAGATGATATTAGACTTAAAAGGCAAGTTGGGCGATTTGTTCACGGAAATTGAAATGCCGGATACAGACGTAACACTCCTATCAATGGCGGAAAATGATTCATTGGAAGAAGCGATGTTGGCATTGCAGGCACTTGGCTATTCCCAACGCGAACTATCGAAAGTAAAACCGACATTGCAAAAAGAAGAAGAGCTGGATACGGAAGCTTATATGAAACTTGCCTTAGGTTTGTTATTAAAGCAAAAATAATCGTCATTTCTAGGAAAGGAGGAGGGCAAAAAGATGGAGCGTGTCATATCTAGCGAGCAATCCAATTATGATGACAACTTCGAACAATCATTGCGTCCACAAAGGTTGCAGCAATACATCGGTCAAGAGACAGTGAAGGACAACCTCAGTATTTTCATTGAAGCTGCGAAAGGAAGAAGTGAAAGTTTGGATCATGTCTTGTTATATGGCCCGCCAGGACTAGGAAAAACGACTTTAGCTGCAGTCATAGCAAATGAAATGGGTGTCAACGTCAAGATGACAAGTGGGCCTGCCATCGAACGTCCGGGAGATTTAGCGGCCGTGGTTTCGTCATTGGAGCCAGGAGATGTGTTGTTCATCGATGAAATCCACCGTTTGAATCGTTCGATCGAGGAAGTACTCTATCCGGCGATGGAGGATTTTTGTTTAGATATCGTTGTTGGAAAAGGTCCATCTGCCAAATCCATTCGTCTGGACTTGCCTCCGTTCACATTGATCGGTGCAACGACAAGGGCGGGTTCGCTATCTGCACCGTTGCGTGACCGTTTTGGTGTGCCCCTACGCCTCGAGTATTATGGTGTGGAGCCTCTAAAAGAAATCGTCATACGCAGTGCAACACTTTTTGAAGTGGAAATTGATGAGGCGGCGGCGGTTGAAATTGCAAGACGGTCTAGAGGAACGCCCCGTATAGCGAATCGTTTGCTCCGAAGGGTTCGGGATTATGCCCAAGTGAGAGGCGATGGAAGTATCACAATGGGCATCTCAAAAGAAGCGTTAGAAATGTTACAAGTCGATTCGCATGGTCTTGACCATATTGACCATAAGCTAATCCGAAGTATGATTGAACGGTTTACAGGCGGGCCGGTAGGCATTGATACGATTGCGGCAAGCATCGGTGAAGAGTCCGTAACAATTGAAGATGTGTATGAACCGTATCTATTGCAAATCGGTTTCATTCAACGGACGCCGCGCGGAAGAATTGCGACACGTCTTGCATATGACCATTTCGGATATGCTGTACCTGAAGGTCGAACGTAAGAAAAAACGAAACTATGATAGAGGGAGTATTTCGGAATAATGGATGTAAATGATTTTGATTTTGAATTACCAGAAGAGCTGATTGCCCAAACACCACTCATTGATCGAACAGCGAGCCGGTTAATGGTGCTGGATCGAGTTACTGGTGCAGTGAAGCATCGGCAATTCCGTGACATCATTGATGAATTAAACGCGGGAGACGTTATCGTACTAAATGATACACGTGTCCTCCCAGCGAGATTAATTGGTGTAAAAGAGGAGACAGGGGCTTCCATTGAAGTACTTCTTCTGAAAGAGAAAGGGTCCGATGAGTGGGAAACGCTCGTAAAACCTGCAAAACGAGTTAAAGTTGGAACAGTTATCACATTTGGTGACGGCCGGTTGACGGCACAGTGTACAGCGACGATGGACCAAGGTGGGCGGGTATTCAAATTCCGCTATGATGGGATATTCTATGAGATTTTGGATGCTTTAGGGCAAATGCCATTGCCTCCTTACATCACAGAAACATTGGACGACCAATCTCGCTATCAAACCGTATTTGCAAAAGAACGGGGTTCTGCTGCCGCACCGACTGCAGGTCTACATTTCACTGAAGAGATTTTACAGGCAATCAAAGAGAAGGGCGTCGGTGTTGAATTCATCACCTTACATGTCGGCTTGGGCACATTCAGACCGGTTAGTGCAGATACGATTGAAGAACATACAATGCATGCGGAATACTACAACGTAAGTGCGCATACAGCTGAAGCCATTAACAAGGCGAAAGCAAATGGTGGTAAAGTGATTGCCATTGGTACGACTTCTGCCCGAACGCTCGAAACAATTGCAACATTACACGATGGGAAAATTGTGGAATCAAGCGGTTGGACTTCCATCTTTATCTATCCGGGCTATACATTCAGCATTCTTGACGGGATGTTGACAAATTTCCATTTGCCGAAATCAACATTGATCATGCTCATATCCGCATTAGCTACACGTGAACATGTATTAGCAGCATATCGTGAAGCGGTTCAAGAAAAATACCGTTTCTTCAGTTTCGGTGATGCCATGTTCATTAAACCACATACAAAGTAAGAGGGAAAAAGCAAGATGCCCTTTGAGAAAGGAAATTATTCATGCCAGCAATTACGTACGAACATATAAAAACGTGTAAACAGACAGGTGCGCGCCTTGGGATTGTCCATACGCCACACGGTTCCTTTGAGACACCGGCATTCATGCCTGTTGGCACACAAGCGACCGTGAAGACGATGTCTCCTGAAGAACTGAAACAGATGGGCGCAGGCATCATCTTAAGTAACACCTATCATTTATGGCTCCGTCCTGGCCACGAAATTGTGAAGGAAGCAGGTGGTCTGCACAAATTCATGAACTGGGATCGACCGATTTTAACGGATTCTGGAGGATTCCAAGTATTTTCTTTGAGTGATTTTCGTAAGATAGAAGAAGAAGGTGTGCATTTCCGCCATCATCTTAACGGCAGTAAATTGTTTTTAAGCCCTGAAAAAGCGATGGAAATCCAAAATGCTCTCGGCTCCGATATTATGATGGCGTTTGACGAATGTCCTCCTTTTCCGGCTACCTTCGACTACATGAAAGCAAGTGTTGAACGGACGTCCAGATGGGCTGAAAGATGTTTGACTGCCCATGCCCGACCAAACGATCAAGGACTGTTTGGCATCGTGCAAGGAGGAGAATTTGAAGAGCTGAGAAAACAAAGTGCGAAAGATCTCGTTTCTTTAGACTTCCCGGGGTACGCAATTGGTGGATTATCGGTCGGGGAACCAAAAGATATTATGAATCGCGTACTGGAGTTCACAACGCCTTTATTGCCACAGGACAAGCCACGCTATTTAATGGGGGTTGGTTCACCAGATTCATTAATTGATGGAGCAATCCGCGGGGTGGACATGTTTGACTGTGTATTACCGACTCGAATTGCAAGAAACGGTACGCTGATGACGAGTGAAGGCCGAGTTGTCGTGAAAAATGCAAAATACGAACGTGACTTTGGACCGTTAGATCCGAATTGCGATTGTTATGCATGCAAAAACTATAGCCGAGCATATATCCGTCATTTAATTAAGGCAAATGAAACCTTTGGCATCCGTTTAACGTCCTATCATAACCTCCATTTCTTATTGAATTTAATGGAGCAAGTAAGGGACGCGATCCGCAACGATCGTCTCGGTGACTTCCGGGAAGAGTTTTTTGAACAATACGGATTTAATAAACCAAATGCAAAAAACTTTTGAATCTTGTATAATAACCAAGAGAAGAGGGGGGAAACGAAATGAATGATATGTTAGGTACTTTACTACCAATTATTGCTATGTTCGCAATCATGTGGTTTTTATTGATTCGACCAGCGCAAAAGAGACAAAAGCAGACAAAGCAAATGCAAGATAGCCTTAAACGTGGCGATAAAGTCATTACAATTGGCGGTATCCATGGAACAGTCGACGCTGTCGATGATAGTTCCGTGTTCTTGAAAGTTGCTGACGGCACAACTTTACAATTCGATAGACAAGCTGTCGGTCGTGTTGTAGAATCGAGTGCTTCTTAAAACAATTTAGTGCTTCTTAAAACAATTTAAAGAGCTTTTCTGAAAACGAGAAGAGGTGGTCTACAGGTACTCCCTGCAGACCGCCTCTTTTGTGTATATTCCTATTCAAGTAAAGGCATCCTTCCAACTAGGGAGGGATTTGAATGAGTGACTTGCTCATTATTAGCTTAAGAACGGTCTTAATGTATGCCTTAATTGTCGCCATCTTACGCGTTATGGGGAAACGTGAAGTAGGTGAGTTAAGTGTCATCGATGTCGTCATCTTTGTCATCATGGCGGAAGTTGTTGCGTTTTCTTTAGATTCGCCAGATAAAAAACTAAGTCATTCAATCGTACCATTGCTCCTCTTGTTAGCCATTCAGTTATTGACTTCACTTATCTCTTTGAAAAGTAAAAAATTCAGAGATTTAGTGGACGGCGATCCGACCGTCATTATTGAGGACGGCATCATACAAGAAGAAGAGATGCGCAAGCAACGGTATAATTTAGACGACTTATTTCAACAACTTCGTGAACAACAAATTGGTTCTGTCCGTGAAGTTTCCTATGCCTATTTAGAGCCGTCCGGTAATTTGTCAATCTTCAAATATGAAGACACACAACCTGTTTTAGCACTCATTTCTGACGGTATCATTCAAAGTCGACATGTAAAACTGATTGGTAAGACGGAAGAATGGTTGCTCAAAGGCTTGGAAGATGTAGGCGTCAATCATGTTGAACAAGTGTTTTATTGTTCCTACGAAGAAGGGAAGCTCCATTATCAATTAAAAAATAAGTATCAGTAAACCTTTGTGAGTCTTTTTAACATGCGTACATCGTTTTTCTTCACTTGACCGAACAATAAAAGAAGTACAAGTAAGAAAGCCGTAGTAATTAAGCATTCCACTAGTAATCCAAATTGGCCAATCGGTATGAAAATTGGTCGCATGACGGCTGTCATGATAAAGGACACGTAAGGTAGAGCAAACATTGTAAATCCAGCACCAGCAGCCTTATTTTTACGCAATGTTGCAATATGAAGGAAAGAAGTGACGAGCACACCAAAGCCGATTGCTAAAACGGCTCCTGTTTCTTGCAGTCCTGCTTGGGAAGCTAATACAAACATGACACCTAATTTTGCGATGCCTCCGTAGACGGAGTTCATCATACCGGCTTTCGCATCACCAGTCGCTTGTAAGATGGAATAGAGTGGACTTTGAATGTAGTAAAAAAAGAAAACCGGTGCGAGCAAGGACATATAGGAACCGCCTTCAGAAATATGAAAAAGCTTTTCTGCTAAATCCTGTCCATGAATGTAAAATACAGCTGCAGCAAATGCGCCTGTCAAAGCAGAAAGCCTTAATGCCAATTGAATCCGTTCTTGGAGTTTTTTGCGATTACTCGTAGCTGCAGCACCACTGACAGCTGGCACGAGGACAACCGATAATGCATATGGAATAAATGATGGGAATAAAAGCAAAGGGATTAACACACCTGAGATAATGCCGTAAAGGGAAGTCGCAGCTACAGCACCTACACCGGCAAGAGAGAGTGCACGTAAAAAGATGATCGGTTCTAAAAACCATGTAAATGTTCCGAACAACCGACTGCCGGATGAAGGGAGCGCAATGGAAAGAATCGGGTTCATCGGAAACTTCTCTTTTTTGTCACTTGGTTTACGGTCACTACGTTTATGTTGTGCGTATTTAAAATACAAATAAGCTGCAGATAGCATTTCTGCAAGTAATGTAATGCCCATAGCATAAGCAGCGTTTAATCCCGTATTTTCAGGTACGAGTACCATTGGCAACAACAATGTGATTAAAATGATCCGGAATAATTGCTCAATGATTTGAGACCAAGCCGTCTCTTCGATTCTGACAATCCCTTGGAAATAGCCGCGAATTAATCCACCAATTGCTGCAATTGGAATGATCGCAATCCCAACATAGATTGTCGTGGATGAAGCCGCGTTTCCAAGTAACGTCTCAGAAAGATAAGGTACGAAGAGGATGGATAGTGGGATGAAAACAGCGCCAGTAAAGATTGTAATGACGGTTGCAGTTTTCATAACTGCCGGTAGTCTCGCAGTTTCACCTTTTGCTTTTAATTCTGCAATCACTTTTGCGACAGCAATGGGTACGCCTAATTGGACGAGTGATAAGAAAAAGATGAAAGCAGGGTACGCAGTCATATAAATACCGACGGCTTCTTCACCTGCAACACGCATGAATTGGATGCGATAGACGAATCCTAATAGCTTTGTCATGAATACTGCGATCATCAAGATAGCTGTGCCACGTATGAAAGTGGACATTCGTAAACAACTCCTTCTCAATTCCGGTCATATCGTATACACTAAACCTATGCATAGGTTTGTCTATTTACGACTGAACGGGAAAGGAATGGTGGAGATGACGATTCAATTCGAGCAACTATTCAAGCAAGCGCTACCTGCAGTTCAAAGTAAGCGGAATGAACTTCGGCTATATGGTTATCCAACTGTAACCGATGAAGAGATTTGGAAATACTGCATTCAGAAAAAGTGGCGGAAGAAAAAAGTGGAAGATATGCCCATACATGAAGTGGTCAGTGGCATCTTACGGTTAACGGCTGCGGAATTTATGACGTATACACAAATTGAGCAACAACGAGACTCAAACTGGTTTTCGGATTTAAACAGCGATGAACTCCAATTGCTTCTTTCACCAAAGAAAGCAGAGTGATTTGACGTTTTTTGGATGACCAACTATTTGACAGATGCTAGACTCTGTCTCATAATTGGAGTGTTGTATTTTATAAACTGTACATAGGTATTGCACCATCGCTCCACGTACAGAGGGGGAACGGAATCGATGAAAAAAAGAAGCCGGATTGTAGCCTTTTTATTATTGCTCGTCATGTTAGGCTCTCTAGTAGGAACTACAGCTAATCCGATACTTAAAGATGTTAGACTAGGCCTTGACCTACAAGGCGGATTTGAAGTGCTTTATGAAGTCGAACCACTTCGGGATGGACAAAAGATTACGGAAGATATCGTCAAAGATACTGCCGGGGCATTGCAGAACCGGGTGAACGTCCTTGGCGTCAGTGAACCAAGTATTCAAGTGGAATCGGACAACCGTATTCGGGTTCAGTTAGCAGGCGTTGAAGATCAGGAAGCAGCTCGTGAGCTTTTATCGACACAAGCAAACCTGACGTTCCGTGATGCGGATGATAACCTACTTTTAGATGGTAATGACCTGAAGGAAGGAAAAGCGAAAGCGAACTTTGGCGACACAGGAAATCCAATTGTCACTTTACAAATGAAAGATCCAGAGAAATTCGGGGAAGTAACGGCTCAAGTGTCCAAAAACCCTGAAAATGTTATGGTCATCTGGATGGATTTTGAAGAAGGTGTGGACTCCTACAGAGAGGAAAGAATGAAAGCGAAACCGAAATTCATTTCAGCTCCTGGAGTAGACAAGGCGATTTATTCATCAAATGTTGAGATCTCAGGTAGTTTCACGGTGGAAGAAACAAAGAACTTGGCAGGTATTTTGAATGCCGGTGCACTTCCTGTTCACCTTGAAGAAATCTACTCAACGTCTGTCGGTGCACAATTCGGTACACAAGCGTTGGATAAAACGATAACAGCAGGTATCGTAGGGATATCACTCATTTTCTTATTTATGCTGATCTATTACCGAGTGCCTGGTTTTGTAGCGGTCGTTACATTATCGGTCTACATTTATTTAATTTTACTCGTCTTCACGAAAATTAATGGTGTCTTGACATTACCGGGTATCGCAGCGCTTATGCTCGGAGTCGGTATGGCGGTTGACGCGAACATTTTGACATATGAACGGATTAAAGAAGAGTTACGTGTCGGAAGATCCGTACGTACATCGTTCTTAACAGGGGCGAAGTCAGCATTTACAGCGATTTTGGACGCGAACATTACGACATTGCTTGCGGCGGTTGTCTTATTTATCTTCGGGACAAGCTCTGTTAAAGGGTTTGCGACAATGTTGATCATTAGTATTCTTGTCAGCTTCTTAACGGCTGTATGGGGTTCACGTCTATTACTTGGATTGCTTGTACACAGTGGGATGCTTGACGGCAAGACAGGTCTGCTGGGCATTTCGAAAAAACGGATCCATTCTCCGGCAGAAGAGTTAGATACGTTTGACTTGTCCACTAAGTTTGACCGTTTCGACTTTGTTCATTCTCGTAAAAGATTTTATGTGCTTTCCATCGCGTTGATTGCTTCAGGCATAATTGCGCTTGGCATTTTCAAATTAAACTTAGGAATCGATTTCTCAAGTGGTACGCGAGTTGAAATCTTATCCGATAAGTCATTGACGACTGAACAGATTTCGAAAGAACTTGATGAAATCGGTCATCCATCTTCTGATATTGTCATTTCAGGTGATACCGATAATATCGGGGTCGTCCGTTACAAAGACGATTTTAGTAAAGACACAGTCAATACTATTAAGCGTGATATTAAAGCCCAATTTGGTCATGAGCCAAACGTTTCAACCGTTTCTGACACAGTTGGAAAAGAATTGGTGAAAAACGCATTGTATGCATTAATGATTGCGGCACTGGGCATCATTATTTACGTAGCTTTCCGTTTTGAATGGCGTATGGGCGTATCGTCCATTATTGGGTTGGTGCATGATGCATTCTTCATGGTAGCCGTATTTAGTATTACTCGTCTTGAAGTCGATATTACGTTCATTGCGGCCGTCCTTACGATTGTCGGTTATTCCATCAACGACACAATTGTAACGTTCGATAGAATACGTGAGAATATGAAAAAGGTCGGTAAGATTGACAATGCAAATGAACTGGCTGACATTGTGAATAAATCACTTCGACAAACGCTTGGCCGTTCAGTCAATACTGTATTGACAGTGGTTTTCGTCGTCGTTGCTTTAATTGCCCTCGGTGCAGAAGCAATTCGTCCTTTCTCCATCGCGTTACTAATCGGTTTAATCGCGGGTACGTATTCTTCCATCTTCATATCGGCACAAATTTGGTATGACTTGAAGAAGAAAGAATTGCTGAAAACGGGTGGTTTGAAAGTCGAGAAAGAGAAAAAGCAATGGGGTTCTGACGAGCCGGTTGTGTAAATACATGTGTTTCAACTTTTTACCGAACAGGGTATACTTTGTGTATACCTTGTTTTTTTTTAGGTAAAGGGAGGGTTTAGAAATGAAGCAACAATGGGCCATTATTTTAAGTATTCTTTTTGCAATTCTCATCGCATTTTTTGCTGTATTGAATGTGGAACCAGTACGTGTAAACTATCTATTTGGCACTGCACAATTACCGCTCATCCTTATCATCCTATTCACAGCGTTACTCGGTGCAGCAATTAGCGGATTCATGGCGATGATTAAAACGATACGGATGAATCGACAAATTAATGAACTGAAGAAAGAAATGACCGCAAAAGAAATTACAATTGCTACTCAACAAAACGAGTTGGCTGCTTATCAGCAAACAGATGAACCGAGTAATCGTATTCAAACAAACGATTAGACGCTAGCGAGGCTGGGACAAAACTCTAAATAGACCGTTCCTCTGCGCTCCAAAAGGCACGCTTTCCGCGGGGCGCGCTTGAGCCTCCTCGTCCGCTGCGCTTCCTGCGGGGTCTCAACATTCGCGCTACAATCCCGCAGGAGTCGGCCTTTTTCCGCTCCGACTCACTCAAGAATTTGAAAAGAAACATTGGAAAAATATAAAAAAACTGCATGACGGCGAATTAGCCTACTTAATGCAGTTTTTTTAATGTTATGTCCCAGCCTCGTTCTATTGGATAGCATATTTTTCATTAGACCGTTCCTATCGGTTTACCTTTAAGTCCCTTCGGTTATTCGATATAATGAAAGGTAAGGATGTGAGTCAAATTGATAGAATCGGCTAAAACGTGGACAATTAATCGTCCAGATGAACAAACTGTTACGGCATTAATGAACGGCCTTAGCTTACCTTCAGTCCATGCGAAAATCCTAGTATCCAGAGGACTTACTGATGTCGAGCAAGCTAAGTCCTTTTTACATATGAATGAAACCAACTTGCACGATCCGTTTTTACTGCATGAAATGGACAAAGCTGTTGAGCGGATTCGACAAGCGATAGAAGGTCAAGAGAAAATAACGGTGTATGGTGATTATGATGCCGATGGCGTAACGAGTGTGACAGTCTTGACGACTGCATTGGAACGGCTTGGTGCTCTTGTAGACTTTGCAATCCCGAATCGGTTTGAGCATGGTTACGGACCGAACACGGAGTTATTCAAGCAACTTCATGCATCTGGCACGTCGCTAATCGTTACAGTGGACAATGGGATAGCTGGTTTGGATCCAATCGCATACGCGAATTCGGTAGGGATGGACGTCATCGTTACCGATCACCATGAAATCGGACTGACAATGCCTGATGCATTGGCAATCATTCATCCACGTCATCCAGAGGGAGAGTACCCATTTGGAGAATTGGCAGGGGTTGGTGTCGCTTTTAAACTGGCCTGTGCTTTACTAGGTGAAATTCCTGAAGATCTTTATGAGATGGCTGCGATTGGCACCGTAGCAGATTTGGTGCCTTTGAAAGATGAAAACAGATTCATTGTTAAAGAAGGGTTAAGAAGAATGCGAGCGTCGAAGCGCCCGGCGATTCAAGCGCTTGTGAAAGTGAGTGGAACCGAGCAACAAAGTCTTTCAGAAGAGTCGCTCGGTTTCATGATAGGCCCACGGCTAAATGCACCTGGACGTCTTGGGAGTGCAAACGATGCAGTCCATCTCTTAAAAGCTACAGATGCAATGGAAGCGATGACGTTAGCAGAAAAGCTTGATACGTTGAATAAAGAACGTCAAGCAATCGTCAGTCAAATTGCAGAAGAGGCTGAACAAGCAATGATAGAAATGTATGGCGACATGCTGCCATATGTCATTGTTCTAGCAGGGGAAGGATGGAATCCAGGAGTAGTAGGCATCGTCTCTTCCAGGTTGACTGAAAAGTATTATCGACCTTCCATTGTACTATCGGTAGATATTGAAACGGGAACCGCAAAAGGTTCTGGACGCAGTATCGCCGGTTTTGATTTATTCAAAGAGTTGTCTAAAAACGCATCCATTCTTCCGCACTTCGGCGGGCATGAAATGGCTGCTGGTATGTCGTTGTCACTTGATGATGTAGATCAATTGAGAGAGAATCTAAATGAGCAAGGAAAAATGCAGTTAACGGATGCATTACTCACGCCAACTCTACAGATCGATGTACCGTTAACGATTGAAGAGATAGACGTTGAAGTCCTTGAAGAATTAGAACACTTGCGTCCTTTTGGCATGTCTTTTGAAAAGCCGGTATTTCTCATTGAAAACCTTTCTGCTTCATCCATCCGAAAAATTGGAGCTGCAAAGAATCATTTGAAGCTCGAGTTGACGGATGGAGCAAATACGCTAGATGTGATCGGATTTGGCAATGGGGCAATTGCTGATGAGATCAGTCCGGGTGCTAAATTATCCGTAACGGGAGATTTGCAAGTGAACGAATGGAATGGTCGGAAGAAACCCCAATTGTTACTACAGGATCTTCAATCGAATGACCGGCAATTATTTGATTTGCGTGGTATTCACGAACCGACTCGTTGGGCTTCCATCATTCCGGCAAAGAGTGCTCTCTACATCGCATTTCAGGAATCGACTATCGAGCAATACCAAAAACGTTTGCCAGATCGTCCAATCCATCTACATGGTAGAGAAGCATATAAAGAAATCGATCATGTAATAGTATTGGATGTTCCAACAGACTTGGAACAATTGAAGACGGTTTTATTAGCTACCAACCCTAAACGTATTTATGCTCATTTCCATTTGCCTGAATCCAAGTATTTTGAAGGAATGCCTAACCGCGAACAATTCGGTTGGTATTATAGTTTCTTGAAAAAGCGTGGGAGTTTCGATGTGCGTAATCATGGCCAGCAATTATCCAAACATAGAGGGTGGAAAATTGACATACTATATTTCATGACAAAGGTGTTTTCTGAGCTAGGATTTGTTAAGATAGAGAATGGTGTTGCAAATGTCATAGACAATGCTGAGAAAAAAAGTCTTTCTGCAGCTCCTTCCTATCGGCAACGGGAGCAGCAAATTGAACTCGAAAAAATGCTTGTATATGCATCTTATATCGAATTGAAAAAATGGTTTGATGAAATTTTCCAAGAGACAGCCAATAGGGAGGAACAATTATGGATTTAAAGAGCTTTGTAACAATTGTACCGGATTATCCGAAAGAAGGAATTAGTTTTAAAGATATAACAACCATTATGGATAATGGTGAAGCGTATAAATATGCGACAGATCAAATTGTTGAATATGCAAAAGAACTTGGCGTAGACATCATTGTTGGTCCTGAAGCAAGGGGATTCATTATCGGCTGTCCAGTCGCCTATGCGTTGGAAATCGGCTTTGCACCAGTCCGCAAGCCTGGTAAATTGCCAAGGGAAACGATTGCAGTCGAGTATGACTTGGAATATGGCAAAGACTCTTTAACGATTCACAAAGACGCAATCAAACCTGGACAACGCGTGCTAATCGTCGACGACTTGCTTGCAACTGGTGGTACAGTCGGTGCGACGGTAGAACTTGTGGAAAAGCTAGGTGGCGTCGTTGCTGGATGTGCTTTCTTGATTGAATTGACCTATTTAAATGGTCGAGACAAACTAAAAGGCTACAATGTCCAAGCACTCATGACGTATTAAGTGCATCTGCTGTCATCTGCACATACTGTAAATAAACGCGTGAAACCAAGAAGGTAGACAATTGGTTTCACGCGTTTTTCGTTTTTCATTGTGACGGAAATGGGTCGTCTAGCTGATTAGGACGCTTTTTTTCCGATAAGTACTTTACATTCGATGGCATTTATACATACAATAGAATTATCTTTAATTTTTTTGCGGAAATAGTCGAAAGGAGTCATAAAATGGCGAAGAACCGTGACATGACGGCAGAAGAAATATTTGAATTAATTGCCTCCTATATGAATGAACAGCATGTCGCGTTCGTCAAGAAGGCATATGAATCGGCGAAAATTGCGCATGAAGGACAATTTAGAAGTTCAGGGGAGCCTTATATTCTTCACCCGATACAAGTAGCGGGCATTTTAGCTGAACTACAAATGGACCCGTCAACTGTAGCTGCCGGATTCCTACATGACGTTGTGGAAGATACAAATGTCTCAAGAGAAGATATTATTAACGATTTTGGTGAAGAGGTTGCCATGCTTGTAGATGGCGTGACAAAACTTGAAAAGCTAAAATTCAAATCGAACGAAGAGAAACAGGCAGAGAATCACCGAAAGATGTTTATAGCGATGGCGAGAGATATCAGAGTCATCCTCATTAAGCTTGCTGACCGCCTGCATAATATGCGGACATTGAAACATGTCAAAGAAGAAAAGCAACGGCGGGTAGCTGCTGAAACTTTGGATATTTTCGCTCCGTTGGCACATCGTTTAGGAATTTCCACGATCAAGTGGGAGCTGGAGGACACTGCACTTCGGTATTTGAATCCTCAGCAATACTATCGAATCGTTAATATGATGAAGAAAAAGCGGGACGAACGTGAAAAGTATTTGTTAAATGTGATGGACGTCATTCGTGATGAAATAAAGGACATGGAGATCGAAGCGGAAATCAATGGCCGTCCAAAACATCTGTATTCCATCTATCGCAAAATGATTTTACAGAAGAAGGAATTTAACGAAATCTATGACTTGCTTGCCATCCGTATTATCGTCAAAAGCATAAAAGACTGTTACGCAGTACTTGGCATTATCCATACGTTATGGAAACCGATGCCTGGACGTTTTAAAGATTATATTGCCATGCCTAAACAGAATTTGTATCAGTCCATTCATACGACTGTCGTTGGACCTGCGGGCGATCCGTTAGAAATCCAAATTCGTACGGAAGAGATGCACCGGATTGCTGAATACGGGGTGGCTGCTCATTGGGCATACAAAGAAGGAAAAACTGTATCCGAAAAACCGGATAATATTGATTCTAAACTGAAATGGTTCAGGGAAATACTCGAATTCCAAAACGAATCATCAAATGCAGAAGAATTTATGGAATCCTTAAAGTTCGATTTATTCTCGGATATGGTGTATGTCTTTACGCCGGATGGAGATGTCATTGAAATACCGAAAGGATCCGTACCGATCGACTTTGCATACCGCGTCCATTCGGAAGTTGGGAATCGGACGATTGGCGCCAAAGTAAATGGCAAAATGGTTCCGCTAGATACAGAATTGGTAACTGGCGACATTGTCGAAATCCTCACATCGAAACAATCATTTGGACCGAGTCGTGATTGGTTGAAGCTTGCCAATACATCTCAAGCAAGAAATAAAATCCGTCAGTTTTTCAAAAAACAGTTGCGTGAAGAGAATATCGTCAAAGGTTCTGAAATGGTCGAAAAAGAGATTAAGCTCCAGGAATTTGACAGTAAAGCAGTGTTAACGACTGAAAATATACAACGGGTCATTGATAAATTCAGCTTTACATCTGAAGAGGACATGTATGCGGCAGTCGGTTCAAACGGCATTACTGCTCAGCAAGTCGTCAATCGATTAGCGGAGAAAATTCGCAAAGAACGTGAACAGCAAGATACAATCGATAAAATTGTCTCGGACATGAAAGCGACACATCCAGTGCGCACAACCGAATCAGGTGTTATCGTTCGGGGACTGGAAAACTTGCTAATTCGACTTTCGAAATGCTGTAACCCAATTCCGGGTGATGATATTGTCGGGTTTATCACAAAAGGCCGTGGTGTTTCTGTCCACCGAGCGGATTGTCCGAATATTGACGCAGAAGATAGCGACCGTCTCATTGATGTTGAATGGGCTGTAGAGCCGAATAATACGAGCAAAGATTTCCAAGTAGATATCGAAATTTCTGCGTTTGATCGTCAAGGTTTGCTGAATGAAGTGATGATGGTGGTAGCTGATACGAAAACGCCAATGGTGGCGGTAAGTGGCAAAGCGGATCGTGACAAATTGGCTAAAATCAATATGACGATAAAGATTACAGATATTGCCCATTTGCATCGTATTGTTGAGCGCATTAAGCAAATTAGGGATATTTATTCTGTGCAGCGCGTTATACATTAACGTTTAGTAATTGATCAACAAGAGAGGTGTTTTACGATGAGAGTCGTTTTACAACGTTCAGGTCAAGCGTCCGTAAAGGTGAACGGAGAAATGACCGGCTCGATTGAAAAAGGGTATGTCCTCCTCGTGGGCATCACACATGAAGATACTGAAGACGACGCAGCATATGTCGCAAAGAAAATCGCAGGCTTGCGATTATGGGAAGATGAAGAAGGGAAGATGAACCGGGCAATTGACGAAATCGATGGCGCCATTCTATCGGTTTCACAATTTACATTGTACGGAGATGTCAAGAAAGGCCGCCGCCCGAGTTTCATTGAAGCTGCAAGACCCGAAGTTGCAAAACCATTATGGGACTATTTCAATGAGTGTTTACGCGAATGTGGTTTACATGTTGAAACAGGTATTTTCGGAGCTATGATGGATGTTGAGCTAGTAAACGATGGTCCAGTTACAATTATCGTCGAATCGAAATGAGCAGATGTAGATCGGAAAGCGGAATTGCCATCGTGTAATTCCGCTTTTTGATTTTTTTGTATCGCGTCGGTAGTGCAAGTCCTTTGTGTTATGCCGCGCTTAGAACGAGCTATCCCTCGAAGAAAACCTAACATCTACTAAAAACGCATGGAGCCAAGCATTTAATTGCTTGGCTCCACGCGCTTTTCTAGTGATTATTTCATTCTTTAATACTTTTATAAAGCTAAATAAAATAGTAAAGTTCTTCATTGCTCATCAAAATACGCTAGCAACCCTTTATAAATCCCGTGAGTAGCTTGCTCGCGAAATTTTTCTGTGATGAGCACTCGCTCTTCTGAAGGGTTTGAAAGGAAGCCTAGTTCAATTAAGATCGAGTTTTTCCGATTTTCTCGGAGGACTAAAAAGTTTGCGGGTTGTGCGCCGCGGTTTCGTAAATTGATGTTATTGGCAAGCCCATCATTAATGGATGTAGCCAATTGCTTTTGATTCGAATGCGTGTAGTAAGTTGTAAAACCCGTGATCGAGGTATCTGGATTTGCATCATAATGCAAGCTGATGAAAGCATCTGCATCTGCCGTTTTGCTGATGGTCGTCCGTTTTCTTAAGGCGATATACGTATCGGATTCTCGTGTCATTACGACATTCGCACCCGCTGCACGGAGTTTTCCTGCTAACAATTCAGCGGTTTTTAGTGTCAAGTACTTTTCGTCAGTCCCTTGAGCACCAGTTGTTCCTCTGTCATGTCCTCCATGCCCGGCGTCGATGGCAATTGTTAACCCTTTTAATGTCCCTGGTACTCTTTTTTCTACTGGTTTATCGGTTGTCATATTTGCTTGCGATACATTGCCGGTAGAAACAACCCATTTAGCAATATAAGCAGGCTGTCCTGAAGGCAATGTCACATGATACCAATCTCCCTCTTCACCCGTAACCGTCAAACGATCACCTGCATCTGCACGTGTGACAATGGTGGAAGAAGTAGTTGCAGAGGACCGGATATTTGTCCCATTTGTCAATACCGTAACTTGCTTTGTTGTTGAAGCCGTTTCCGATTTAGTTTTCTTGGGTCCAAGTGTGCCATGGAAAGTGTATACCCAACCGTACCCATCTTTCCCCATTGAAATGCGGACCCAATTTCCGTCAATCGCATCAACAGGGTAAGCGTCGCCTTCGTGTACTTGTCCTATTACCTTAGAAGAGAGACCCGCTTCTTTACGGACGTTCAATGCATTGACAGACACAGTAAATTGTTGAGCATTTTTTGTTTCAGTTGTTTTTCCGTTTGTTTGTTGAGTAACTGAAGAAATGTAATCCGTATGTACCCATCCTTGTGATCCGTTTCGTGAGATAGAAGCCCATTGTCCTTGTCTGCCAGTGACCGTAACGGTTTCACCCGCTGATAGTTTACCGATTACAGCAGCATTCAGCGTAGGTTCTGTTCGTATGTTTAAAGCATCTACTTTTGAAACTGCTGTTCCTTGAACGGATTCAGAAACACCGTTTTTCAACACGAGCCATGAAGCAACCCAGCCAGTACCGGAGTTCAACTGAATTTTATACCAGTCGCCCGATGAAGATACTATTTCTGCCTTGTCCCCTTTTTTTAAGGAGGCGACTACAGGGTATGTAAGACCTGGGCCAGACCGCACATTCAACGATTGCGTATTGATTGTCACGGTTTCTCCACCTGCTAAAACAGATGGTGTGTTATGAAAAATTGAAATTAGCAGGATGAATGCGAGCACCCATTTCATTAATGTAGACAATCTATCACTCTCCCTTAGTTTCATTGTAGAAGTTTTTGTCGGAAAAAACCATAGTGAAATGAAAAAGGTTGACACTTTGCCAATCAATGATTAAGATAATGTTTAACTGAATTGCGTTTACGTCGTAAACAAAGCTAATGATATGGAAAGTAACTGTATTGCAGACTGACAAGAGAGGGATGAACGTGGCTGAAATTCATCCTACAGACGGATAAAGTGAACAACACCATTGAAGCTCCATGCTGAACGATTTCTAGTAGGTATGGACGGAACCGGCCGTTATCCGGATACGAGTGGGTACGATTTCTGTACCAATTTGGGTGGAACCGCGGAAGCTTAACTTAGCTCTCGTCCCTTGTGCAAACAAGGGATGGGGGCTTTTTTGTATTTCTGCATCTAACAGTATATGGGAGGGGAAGTCAAATGAATTTTAAAGTACCAAGAGGAACGCAAGACATTTTGCCTGCAGAATCGTGGAAATGGCAAAGAGTAGAGGCCATTATCCGTGAAGTTTGTGACATGTATCGCTACAAAGAAATCCGAACGCCAATTTTCGAACAAACTGAACTCTTTCAACGGACGGTTGGTGATACGACGGATATCGTAACAAAAGAAATGTATACATTCAAAGATCGTGGAGACCGGTCTATGACGCTTCGTCCAGAAGGAACGGCACCCGTTGTACGTTCATATGTGGAAAATAAAATGTTCGGTTATCCGGACCAGCCGGTAAAGCTTTACTATCAAGGTCCTATGTTTAGATATGAACGTCAGCAAGCTGGGAGGTACCGTCAATTCGTACAATTCGGTGTGGAAGCGATCGGTAGTGCGGATCCAGCCATTGATGCGGAAGTCATTTCATTAGCGATGGAAATGTACAAACGAGTCGGCTTGAAGGATGTCAAACTTGTGCTCAATTCGTTAGGAGATAAAGAATCAAGGACGGCTCACCGAGAAGCGCTTGTTGCGCACTTTACGCCAAAAATCGATGAACTTTGTTCCGATTGCCAGTCTCGTCTTGCGAAAAACCCGTTACGGATCCTTGATTGCAAAGTTGACCGTGAACATCCGTTAATGGCAACCGCACCATCTTTGACGGATTATTTGAATGAAGAGTCGGCAACCTACTTTGAACAAGTGAAACGCTATTTGGGCGCAATCGGTATAGAGTATGAGTTAGACCCGAACTTAGTACGAGGCCTTGACTACTATAATCACACAGCGTTTGAAATAATGAGTACTGCTGATGGCTTTGGAGCAATTACAACACTTTGCGGGGGCGGTAGATATAACGGAGTTGCTGAAGAAATTGGTGGTCCACCGTCACCCGGTGTAGGGTATGGAATGAGCATTGAACGCTTATTGCTTGCGATGGAAGCAGAGGGCAAGAGCTTTACGGAAGATGCCCAACTAGATGTCTATGTCGTAACGCTTGAAAAGGCCGCTCATGAAAAAGGGTTTGCTTTGTTGCAACAGCTTCGCAATGCTGGCATCCGTGCGGATATGGATTATTTGGATCGGAAAATGAAAGGGCAGATGAAGTCTGCAGACAGATTCAATGCGAAAGCAGTCATTGTAATCGGGGAAGATGAAGTGAATAATGGCGTGGTGCAAGTAAAGAATATGGCAGACGGCACGCAAGAGAAAATTACAGATGCAACAGTTATTGACACATTGTTAGAAAAGTTGAGATAAGGAAGGTTGATGAACAGTATGCAACGGACTCATTATTGCGGACAAATGACAGAAGAAGTAATAGGGCAGAAGGTAACCCTTAAAGGATGGGTGCAAAAAAGGCGCGATTTAGGTGGACTCATTTTCGTAGATTTACGCGACCGTACAGGAATTGTACAAATTGTCTTTAATCCGGATTTTTCACAAGACGCGCTTGCAATTGCTGAAAAAATTCGAAGTGAGTTTGTCGTTGAGGTTAGTGGAAAAGTAGTGGAACGTGAAGAGAAGCAAAAAAATCATAAAATCCCTACCGGTTCAATCGAAGTGCACATCGAAAATGTCCATATCATTAACGAAGCGAAGACGCCGCCGTTTATGATTGAAGATGATACAGATGTGAATGAAGAGACACGTCTTAAGTACCGTTATCTTGATTTACGTAGACCTCAATTGGCACGCGTGTTTAAAATGCGTTCAGATATTACGAAAACTGTTCGCAACTTCTTGGATGATGAAGGTTTCCTAGAAGTTGAGACACCAATCTTGACGAAATCTACACCTGAAGGGGCACGTGATTACTTAGTACCAAGCCGAGTACATGATGGCGAATTTTATGCATTGCCACAATCCCCTCAGTTGTTTAAACAGATGCTGATGGTGTCCGGTTTTGATCGTTATTACCAAATTGCCCGTTGTTTCCGTGATGAAGATTTACGAGCAGACCGTCAACCTGAGTTCACGCAAATTGATATGGAAATGAGTTTCATGACCATTGAAGAAATTATTGAGTTAAATGAGCGCCTCATGAAAAAAGTGATGAAGAATGTAAAGGGAATCGACGTAGAAACACCTTTCAAACGCATTCCTTACGACGAAGCGATGAGTCGTTTCGGTTCGGATAAACCAGATACGCGCTTTGGCATGGAACTACAAGATGTGTCCGAACTTGTGAAAGATTCATCCTTTAAAGTGTTTGCAGGAGCAGTGGAATCTGGTGGCCAAGTGAAGGCGATCACAGTCAAAGGAGCAGCAGCGAACTATTCACGAAAAGACATTGATGCTCTTGGTGAATTTGCGGCTCGATATGGCGCGAAAGGGCTTGCTTGGTTGAAAGTCGATGCAGAAGGATTGAAAGGTCCGATCGCAAAGTTCTTTGAAGGCGAATTAGCTGAAGCGCTTATTCAAACAGTACAAGCGGAAGACGGGGACTTATTGTTGTTCGTCGCAGATAAAAAATCTGTTGTCGCAGACGCACTCGGTGCTTTACGTTTAAAATTAGGGAAAGACTTAGGCTTGATTGATGAGTCGCAATATAATTTCCTTTGGGTGACAGATTGGCCGTTGTTTGAATATGACGAAGAAGAAGGTCGCTACTATGCTGCACATCATCCATTCACGATGCCTGCAGATGTTGAGGAACTAGAAACAAATCCGAGCGCGGTAAAAGCGCAAGCGTATGACCTTGTGCTAAATGGTTTTGAACTCGGTGGAGGATCGCTGCGTATTTATCAACGTGATGTTCAAGAGAAGATGTTCAAGGCGTTAGGCTTCACAGCGGAGCAAGCACGTGAGCAATTCGGTTTCCTTCTCGATGCATTTGAATACGGAACACCACCTCATGGGGGCATTGCATTCGGTTTGGACCGCCTTGTCATGTTGTTGGCGGGCGCGACGAATTTACGCGATACGATTGCATTCCCGAAAACAGCAAGTGCGAGTTGTTTATTGACAGAAGCACCAAGTTCTGTTGATGGAGCACAGCTAGCAGAGTTAGGAATCGCTATTCAATCGAAGTGAGTAGTTTGTTGAAAAAGGAACAAATTGCCGAAGTGTAATTGTTGAATCGGCAGGAGTGATATGATAGGATACTAGTAATACGAATCCTGAAGTGTACGTTTTATGTTCATCAATTTTTGACCCAACATTTTTGTCGTAGGGAGCTCTAATTTCACTCTAGATGACCTGCCCTTTAGGGGGACTTCAGAAAGAGTGGATTGGGCACCCACCTGCTGAGAGCGGGTTCAAAACGATAACGATAAGACGGCACATTTGGGATTCGTCTCAACCGATATTATACGGATTTACCCATATTCCCCTCTTGCGATCTTGCGGAGGGGTTTTTACTTGATTCATAGAAGAAAGGCGGAATTGTCATGCTCCATCAATTTTCCCGTAATGAGCTCGCGATAGGCAAAGAAGGACTTGAGCGTATGCGCAACAAGACGGTTGCCATTTTAGGTGTAGGTGGTGTCGGTTCGTTTGCTGCGGAAGCTTGTGCACGCAGTGGAGTCGGCCGAATCATTCTCGTAGATAAGGATACTGTCGACATTACAAACGTAAATCGTCAATTGATTGCGACGTTGTCGACGGTTGGTCGTTCAAAAGTGGAAGTGATGCAAGAACGGATAGCGGATATTAATAAAGACTGTGAAGTAGTTGGTCTTCATATGTTTTATACGGAGGAAACGTACGAAACCTTTTTCAGTTATGAACCTGACTATGTCATTGACGCTTCCGATACAATTAGTTACAAAATTCACCTTATTAAAGAATGCTTACAACGTGGAATACAAATTATTTCCAGCATGGGCGCAGCAAATAAATTAGATCCTACTCGTTTTCAAATTGCAGACATTTCTAAAACGCACACCGACCCAATTGCCAAAGTCATTCGCCTCCGATTACGAAAAGAGGGCATTCGAAAAGGCGTCCCGGTTGTTTTTTCTGATGAAAGTCCGATTGTTGTACGTGAAGATGTTGTTGAAACGGTAGGGAATCCGGATGCCGCTATACGGAAAGCAAAAATGCCGCCCTCGTCGAATGCTTTCGTACCATCAGTAGCGGGATTGGTTTGTGCAAGCTGGGTGCTTAACGATATTGTTAAGGACTTGCCGATTGAAAGAGTGAACGACAGTAAGTAAATTTCACAAATTTTAGAGAAGAAAAAATAAAACTGCACGAAACGAAGTTACACAAACTTGGTTTCATGCAGTTTTTTTATGCTTTTGAAATCCTGTAGTCACATGTGTAATTAGTTCATGACTAGTCCGCCGTCCACAATTAAGTTTTGGCCTGTCACTGCGCGGCTCCATGGGGATGCGAAAAATAAGATTGCGTCCGCCACGTCTTCAGGTGTCGTCACTTGTTGTAGAGGGGTGCTCGCTTTAATGATGTCAAAGACAGCATCAGGTGTTGCTGCACTTGCGTCCGTCTTATGTAACAACCCACCAGACACCATATTAGCAGTGATACCGTATGCCCCTAGTTCTTTTGCAATGTTCCTCGTTAAACCGAGTAACGCTGCCTTACTCGTATTGTATTCATGGTATGGGACGACAGGGTTTTGAAATAAATTTGTGCCGATTGTAATAATGCGACCGAACTGCAGGGATTCCATATCTTTTCTCGCTGCTTGTAACGTATTAAGAGTCGCTTTGACACTTCCTTCAAATTGACATTGAAAATCTTTCCATCCAATTGTTTCGAGATCTTTCCTTGCATCTCCATTGAACGAAAAATTGACAAGGGCATTATTAACGATCGTTGTGATAGGTTTCCCGAAAAATCTTTTACCTTCCTCGAACATTCTTTTGACATCTTCTTCACTTCGGATATCTGCTTGAATTGCGACCGCTTTTTCTTTGCCAATTGAGCGAACGAGCTCTTCTGCTTGTTCGGCGCTTTTATAATAGTTTACGATCACTTTTGCACCTTCGCGGGCAAATGCTTGGACCACAGCTTTTCCTAATCCTCGACTACCTCCCGTAATGACTACCACTTGTTCTGCAATGTTCATTCTCCATCTCTCCTTCAAATGTTTGAATTGCACAAAAAAAAGACCACTGGAAAAAGCGGTCATGTGCATAGATAAGATGAACTCGCCACTTCCCTCCGTCGGTATTAACCGAATCAGGTTCAAAGGGTCAGAGTTTCCTCTTCTCAGCCAATAGGCTCCCCCAGTGATCATATGTATTTGTGTCTACCTCTTACTATACCATAGTTTGTTAGAAATAAGTCACTTGTTGAAAGGGGAGGGAACTGCTACAATATGAATATGGGTCATAATACATAGAATTGTTCTTGTGATATGTAAGGAAGAAAGTTATAAATCCACTGCAAGTTACGATGAGAGGACTGGAAATGATGCAAAGACAAGACGGCATATTATTGGAAAGTGGTACGAACGAAATTGAAATCGTTGAATTTGAAATTGGTAATAATCGATATGGCATTAATGTGATTAAAGTAAAAGAAATCATTTTACCTACTCCAATCACAATCATTCCACATGCACATCCTTCAATTGAAGGGATAATCCAATTGCGTGGGGACGTATTGCCGGTCATTGATATGGAAACCGTTATGGGCTTACCGAAGACAATTGGAAAAAATGAAGGTAAATACATCGTCGCTGCGTTTAATCAACAACAAGTAGTTTTCCATGTGCAAGATGTATCACAAATTCACCGGGTATCATGGGATCAAATTGAAAAACCCGCAGACCTCTATTCAGGTGATACGACACAAGTGATCGGTGTAATTAAACGATCGGAAGATATGCTGTTGCTACTAGACTTCGAAAAAATTGTCCTGGACATAAATCCTGAGAGTGGAATCCGTGTCGAAGAAGTGAAGAAACTTGGTGTACGCGAGCGGTCTGACAAACGTATACTTGTTGCGGAAGACTCTCCTTTGCTACGTAAATTGTTAAATGATACGCTTACCGAAGCAGGTTATGCAAACATCGAGTTCTTCGAGAACGGAAAAGATGCATTGGCCTACTTGGAAAATGCGATTGCTTCAGGTAAGAAGGCGCAAGAAGTTGTCCAACTCATTATTACAGATATTGAAATGCCACAAATGGATGGTCATCATTTCACAAAACGTATCCGTGAAAACGAACAGAGTGCTATGTTGCCAGTCATTATTTTCTCATCATTGATTACGGATGAATTAAAACATAAAGGTGAAAACGTTGGTGCGAATGATCAAGTAAGTAAACCGGAAATTGCTGAACTTGTTTTGAAAATGGATCAATATATTTTATAAAAAAAGAACACATCCTGTACACAAAATAGACAGGATGTGTTTTTTTATTTTCTTTGTCTGAATTCCTTTAACCGTTCATAAATCCCTGCGAGTTTCTTCTCCTCACCCGCGATAACAGGTTCGTAAAATTCTACGTCTTTCAATTTGTCTGGGAGGTATTGTTGATTTACCCAGCCGCCGAAAGATCCAATTGGGGTATCATGAGGATATTGATACCCACCGTGGCCGAGTTCAGCAGCTCCAGCGTAATGCGTATCACGCAAGTGGAGGGGGATGTCACCTGTTTTCCCTTCGTTGATGGCGCGGATTGCTGCATCCATTGCTTTATATGCTGAATTGGACTTTGATGCGAGACACATTTCGATGACCGCGTTCGCAAGTGGGATACGCGCTTCGGGCATGCCTAATCGAATAGCGGCATCCGTCGCTGCAAGTACGTGTGGACCAACTTCGGGTGCTGCTAAACCGATATCTTCGTACGCCATGACGAGAAGCCGTCTTGAAACAGCAATCAAGTCGCCGGTTTCAAGCAGATTAGCCAAGTAGAAGATCGCTGCATTCACATCACTTCCACGCACAGACTTTTGCAATGCAGAGAGCAAGTTGTAATGATGAGATCCTTTTTTATCGCCAACGAGTCCAATTCTGCCAATTAAGTTTTCGATGAGCCAATCTTCAATAACAATTATTCCCTCTTCCTCATCACTCGCTGATACGATTGACTCGAGTAATGTAAGAGCTTTTCGAGCATCTCCGTTCACACCGCCTGCTATCTTTTCGACTTGCTCGTCCGTAATGGCAATAGGCGTTTTCCCAAGACCTCGCTCAACATCATGGATGGCACGTTTCAACAACTTGACAACATCTTCGGTTTCCAATCGTTTGAGCTGTAAAATCTCCCCGCACCGTGAACGAATGGCAGGATTCACGTCGTGGAAAGGATTTTCGGTTGTTGCACCGATTAGCACGATTGATCCCTTTTCGACATGTGGTAACAACGTGTCTTGTTGCAATTTATTAAAACGGTGGATTTCATCCAAAAACAAAATGACTTTTCCTGTTATCCGAGCTTCTGCAACAACTTCCTCGACATCTTTTTTACCGGAAACTGTTGCATTCAGTGCGATGAACGGTAAGTCGCTAGTGCCGGCAATTGCATACGCTAAAGAGGTTTTGCCGATACCCGGTTCGCCGTACAGTAGCATGGAAGGGACATGCCCTTTACGAACTAACCGGTAAAGGGCTGTATCTTTTCCGATAATATGTTGTTGACCGGCAATCTCGTCAATTGTTCGTGGTCGCATTCTAAAAGCTAATGGTTCGTTGTGCAAACTATTCACTCCCCGTACGTACATCCGTTCCACCATTATACACAAAGAAAACCGAGAAGTCATTTGCAGGAAGCCAACCTTCAATTATGCTATAATGTTTTGTACTTATTGAAAAGGACGTTGGTTATACATGAGAATTTCAACGAGAGGCCGCTATGGCCTTACAATGATTGTTGCACTTGGAAAGAAATATGGTGAAGGTCCAATGCCTTTACGGAAAATTGCCGAAGAGCATGATTTGTCTGATGCGTATCTTGAGCAACTCATTCCGGTATTGCGAAACAGTGGTCTCGTAACAAGTGTTCGTGGTGCTTATGGCGGCTATAAACTTTCCAAACCGCCAACAGACATTACAGCAGGGGACATCATTCGGTTATTAGAAGGTCCTATCCAAGTTGTTGAAGGGATTGAAGAAGGAAATATCCCTCAACAATCATTATGGAATCGGATTGGGGATGCAATTCGAGAAGTTCTTGACACGACAACGATCCAAGATCTCGTCGATGCAGAAGAATCTACTACAAATGACGGATATATGTATTACATTTAAACGGTTTCAATAAAGGAGTTTACTCATGCAAACAATCTATATGGATCATGCTGCAACTACACCTGTACATCCGGAAGTACGGTCAACATACATTGAAGCGATGGATAAAGTATTCGGCAACCCTTCGAGTATTCATCAATACGGACGTTTAGCTAGAAAATGGATCGATGACGCTCGTAAGGAAATTGCTCTGAGCTTACAAGCGGAGCCAAATGAAATTATTTTCACTTCAGGTGGTACGGAAGCTGATAACATTGCAATTTTTGGAACTGCGAGTGCAATGAAGGAGAAAGGTAATCACATTATTACAACAACCATCGAGCACCATGCCGTCTTACACGCCTGCCAGGAACTGGAGAAAACAGGTTTTCAAGTGACGTATTTACCTGTGAATGAAGACGGTGTAATTGCTGTAGAGCAAGTAAAAGATGCATTAACGGAGAATACGATTCTCGTTACGATTATGTACGGGAACAATGAAGTTGGTTCCATCCAACCGATTCAAGAAATTGGAGAACTGCTCAAAGGACATCAAGCAATTTTCCACACCGACGCTGTTCAAGCCTACGGTATTGCGCCCTTAGATGTACAAGAATTACAAGTAGACTTGCTCAGTGCATCCGCTCATAAGTTGAATGGGCCGAAAGGAATTGGCTTTCTTTATCAACGAAAGGGCATCTCTACCCACCCCTTATTATTTGGCGGAGAGCAGGAACGGAAGAGACGAGCGGGGACTGAAAATGTGCCCGCCATTGCCGCATTTGCTAAAGCGGTTCGTATTGCTCAGGTTGATATGGAGAACAACCAAAAAACGTATGAACGCTACAAACAGCTCATACAAGCTGTTTTTACCGAAGAGGGAATCCAATTTGAATTGAATGCCCAACGAGCGCACCGATTACCACACATCTTCAATATCAGTTTTCCAGGTACAGATATCGAGTCGTTACTCGTCAACATGGACATGGCAGGAATTGCTGTATCAAGTGGTTCTGCTTGCACTGCAGGATCACTTGAACCGTCTCATGTTCTGTCAGCGATGTACGGGAACAAGTCTTCAAAGCTAAGAAATTCGGTACGATTCAGTTTTGGCTTAGGATTGGATGAAGATATGGTGCGGCGTGCAGCTACTACAACAGCAACGATTGTTAAACGTCTAGTGAAATGAACGGATAAAGGATGAATATAAATGAGAACAACAACTAAATCGAAAGCAGAAACCCGCGTAGTTGTCGGGATGTCCGGAGGTGTCGATTCTTCTGTTGCTGCATTACTTTTAAAAGAGCAAGGCTATGATGTCATCGGTATTTTCATGAAAAACTGGGATGACACAGATGAATTCGGCGTATGTACGGCGACCGAAGATTACGAAGATGTCATTAAAGTTTGTAACGATATTGGTATCCCTTATTATGCAGTCAATTTTGAACAACAATATTGGGACAAAGTGTTTACCTATTTCCTTGAAGAATATAAAGCAGGACGGACACCAAACCCTGATGTGATGTGCAATAAAGAAATTAAATTTAAAGCTTTCCTCGATCATGCGATGAGTTTAGGTGCTGATTTCTTGGCAACAGGCCATTATGCGCAAGTTGTTGAAACAGATAACGGTGTTGCAATGTTGCGAGGGAAAGATGAAAACAAAGATCAAACGTACTTCTTGAACCAGTTAAATCAAGAGCAATTACAAAAAGTGATGTTCCCAATTGGCTCCCTTGACAAATCAGAAGTACGATTGATTGCTGAAAAGGCCGGACTAGCAACTGCGAAGAAAAAAGATTCAACAGGCATCTGTTTCATCGGGGAGCGTAATTTCAAAGTATTTCTTTCCCAATACTTGCCCGCTCAACCTGGTGATATGAAAACAATGGATGGAGAAGTTGTCGGCAAACACGATGGACTGATGTATTATACAATTGGTCAACGGCACGGTCTCGGAATCGGTGGAGCAGGGGATCCTTGGTTTGTTCTTGGAAAAGATTTAGCGGACAACGCTTTGCTCGTCGGACAAGGATTCCATAATGATGCACTCTACTCGGATAGCTTAACAGCCATTCAAATAAGCTTTGCAACCGCAAGAAACTTACCGGACACTTTTTCATGTACTGCGAAATTTCGTTACAGACAACCGGATACCGACGTCACTGTCCATTTAGGTGAAAACAATACTGCGACAGTCACTTTTGCACAACCGGTTAGAGCGATTACTCCAGGTCAAGCAGTCGTCTTTTATGATGGGGAAGAATGCCTAGGTGGAGGGACGATTGACACAGTCATTAAAAACGGTGTCCAACTAGATTATGTAGGATGAGAGGAATCACAAATGGAATTTAATGAATTAGGTATTAAAGCACTTCAAGACGGAGAATACGAAAAGGCGATTGAGGCGTTCATGAAAGCGGCAGAAGCAGAACCAGATAATCCAGTCGGATACATTAACCTTGGAAATGTATTTGCTTCTGCAGGTGATATTGAAAGAGCAGAACGCTTTTTCCAAAAAGCAATTACGCTTGATGAACATGCAGGATCTGCGTTGTATGGACTTGGAAATCTTTATTTTACAAATGAGCGCTTTGAAGAGGCGGCTAAGTTATATGAAAAAGCAATCCGTGCGGGATTAGATGAAGCGGATGCCTACTTTATGCTCGGGAAATGTTTACGAAATACCGACAACAGTAAACTCGCACTCCCTTATTTCCAACGAGCAGCTGAGCTGGCGCCTTCAGATTTGGAGATCAGATTGTCATTCGGCATTTTACTCGCAGAAATGGAATTGTTTAAGCAAGCTCAAGAAGAGTTTACATTCATACTGGATAATGATGCAGATAATGCAGATGCTCATTACAATCTAGGTGTATTGTATGCGGTATCTACAGATCGCAAAGACGATGCACTCCATCATTTGGAACAGGCTTTTACCATTGAACCTGAACATACTCAAGCTCGCTATATTTTTGACATGATCAAAATAGGGGAACAATCGTAACAAGTAGATGGCTAGGTGGTGATGACCATGACGGTAGGAAATGGACAAGGGAATATTGAGCAACTATTCATCGTCGGAAGACCGGTCGTCACGATTTTTCACAATCCTGACAGCCTTTTTTCTATTGTGAAAATGAAAATCACAAAGACGAACAGCGGTTATGAAGATAAGGAAATTGTCATCAAAGGCAGTTTTCCTCCATTGTCAAACGAAGATGATTACCGGTTTACAGGGCGACTCGTCAATCACGCCACTTATGGCAAACAGTTTGATGTATTCACGTTTACAAAAGAAATGCCTGAAACGGAAACTGGAATTGTCCATTATCTTTCGGGCGACTTGTTTCCGGGTATCGGGAGGAAGACTGCTGATACGATTGTAAAGCAATTAGGAAAAGATGCGATTAAACGCATCCTTGAAAATCCCGATGTTCTCGATCAAATCCCTAAATTAGCGGCTGATAAAAAAGAGACGCTCGTCACGGTGTTACAAGAAAATCTCGGTTTGGAACGGAGCATGGTCCAACTGAACGAATGGGGATTTGGTCCACAACTTTCCATGCGAATCTACCAAACATATCGTGAAGAAGTATTAGAACTTCTGAGAGAGAATCCTTATCGACTCATTGAGGATATTGAAGGAATCGGTTTTCAACGTGCAGATGAATTAGGAAGGCAATTGGGCATCACCGGCAATCATCCTTCACGCGTCAAAGCGGCTATATTACATACAATGAATCTAGCCGTTCAATCAGTAGGTCATGTTTACTTGGAAGCAGAGAATGTCTTGCCAGAAGTGAAACGGCTGTTGGAAAGTAGTCAACGTGCAGAAGTTCCTTTTGACAACATTTCTCAAGCAGTAATCGAACTGGTTGAGGAAGGAAAGTTGTGCGGAGAAGGAAGACGACTCTATATCCCTACTCTTTATTATTCAGAAATTGGTATTGTCTCCAAGCTGGATCGGATTATGGAAAATGACCATTCGGATAAATTCCCGGTGTCTGAAATCCGTAAAGCAATTGGGGAGGCGGAGGAACGGCTTGAAGTCAGCTACGCGCCTACACAAGTTGATGCGATTGAGAAGGCGCTCCATTCTCCTGCGATGATCCTGACAGGCGGACCAGGTACGGGCAAAACGACAGTTATTAGAGGTTTGGTTGAAGTTTATGCCGAATTGCATGGACTGTCACTCGATCCAAAAGTGTACGCGCAAAAAGAAGAGACATTTCCAATTGTTCTGGCAGCACCGACTGGTCGTGCGGCGAAAAGGATGTCAGAGTCAACAGGCCTTCCAGCCATGACTATCCATCGCCTTCTAGGATTCACTGGGCAAGAGAAAGAAGATGCCATTGGAAAAGAAGTCGAGGGAAGACTCATCATTATTGATGAGATGTCGATGGTTGACACTTGGCTTGCGCATCAGTTGTTAAAGGCGTTGCCGACTGAAATCCAAATTCTCTTTGTGGGGGATCAAGATCAGTTGCCTCCTGTAGGTCCTGGCCAAGTGCTAAGAGACATGCTCGATTCGAAAAAGATTCCCGTCGTGGAGTTGAAGGAAATTTATCGTCAAAGTGAAGGGTCAACGATTATCGAGCTCGCACATATGATTAAAAATGGATCATTGACAACTGATATAGTGAAAAAGACAGGTGATCGTTCATTTATACGCGCAACGGGCGATCAGATTCTCGAAGCTGTTGAACAAATAGTCAAAAATGCGGTCTCCAAAGGGCATCCAATTAAAAATATTCAAGTATTGGCCCCGATGTATAAAGGACCAGCAGGCATTGATGGCTTAAATAAAATGATCCAGAAGATGGTGAACCCCCCCGGTCCGGACCGTAAGGAAGTCACTTTCGGCGACGTCGTGTACCGAATCGGTGATAAGGTACTGCAACTTGTCAACCAACCCGAAAGTAATGTTTTCAATGGAGATATGGGAGAAGTCATATCAATAATTAAGGCGAACGAAACCGTAGACAAAAAAGAAATGCTCATCGTCTCTTATGACGGAATCGAAGTTGAATACGAGCGAAATGACCTGAATCAAATTACTTTGGCGTATTGTTGTTCCATCCATAAATCGCAAGGCAGTGAGTTTCCAATAGTCGTCATGCCTGTCGTACGTGGTTATCGTAAGATGTTGCGAAGAAATCTCTTATATACAGGGATTACAAGAGCAAAAGATTTCCTCATCCTGTGTGGTGAACCTGAAGAGTTTTCAATTGGTATACAGCGTACGGATGAACTGGAAAGGCAGACAACGTTGAAAGAACGTCTTCGAAAAGAAGTGGCTGCCCAGTCGCAAGAAGTTGAACCACCGATGCAGTCAGCAGATGAAGTGAAGAAGCAATCGGACAATCCTTCTTTGGCCGATGAAGAAACAGAAGACTTTAGACTGACCAAAGAAACGATCTTTGGAATTGATCCGATGATTGGTATGCAAGGAGCCAGTCCATATGATTTTATGGAAGTGATGGATTGACAACCCGTTAGGTTTTTCCTATAATCACAAGTAACATACGAATTCGTTGACGGAGACAGTACGCAATGAACCATGTAATAGAAAGGAATCCCACAGGCTGAAAGGATTCTCATGGTAATTGTCGGAAAGCTACTCCTGAGTGCAACTAATCCTTGCCGTTAGCCGCGTTATGGCTTCTTGAGATACCGGTCTAACCGGTAAATTAGGGTGGTACCACGAAAAGTCTTCGTCCCTTGTACAGGGGCGGGGATTTTTTTATTGCCAAACGGCATGACGCTCTACCGAATTCGTGCATATAGAACAGGAGGCTTACACATGAAACAATTGACTGCAGCAGAAATTCGTAAAATGTTCCTTGATTACTTTAAAGAATTTGGTCACGATGTAGAACCATCAGCTCCACTTGTGCCGATTGATGACCCTTCACTCCTTTGGATTAACAGCGGTGTGGCAACGCTTAAAAAGTATTTTGATGGACGTGTTGTGCCGACGAACCCTCGAATTGTCAATGCACAAAAATCCATCCGAACGAATGATATTGAAAATGTAGGGAAAACTGCTCGTCACCATACGTTTTTCGAGATGTTAGGGAACTTTTCGATTGGTGATTATTTCAAGAAAGAAGCGATACATCGTGCATGGGATTTTCTCACGAACGAAAAATGGATCGGCTTTAATCCTGAACTGTTATCGGTAACAGTCCATCCGGAAGACGAAGAAGCCTACGCTATTTGGCGAGATGAAATCGGTATTCCTGAACAACGAATCATACGATTGGAAGGGAATTTCTGGGATATTGGGGAAGGCCCAAGTGGTCCAAACTCAGAAATATTCTACGACCGTGGTCCGGCATATGGAGATGATTTTTCAGATCCTGAATTATATCCAGGCGGGGAGAACGAACGGTATTTGGAAATCTGGAACTTAGTCTTCTCTGAATTTAACCATAACCCAGATCATACGTACACGCCGCTCCCTAAGAAGAACATTGATACAGGAATGGGATTGGAGCGAATGGCTTCTGTTATTCAAAACGTGCCAACCAATTTCGACACAGATCTGTTCATGCCGATTATCCATGCAGTGGAAAAGGTATCAGGTGAAACTTATGGACAAGATGCAAACAAAGACACTGCTTTTAAAGTCATCGCAGACCATATCCGTACAGTAGCATTTGCAATTGGAGATGGAGCGCTACCATCCAACGAAGGGCGTGGATATGTCCTTCGACGACTATTACGTCGAGCGGTGCGTTTTGCAAAACAGATTGGTATTCACAAGCCTTTCATGTTTGAGTTAGTACCAGTTGTCGGTGCGATCATGGAAGATTTCTATCCACAAGTGACCGAGAAAGAAGCGTTCATCATGAAAGTCATTAAGAATGAGGAAGAACGCTTCCATGAGACGCTAAACGAAGGATTAACGATTTTAAACGGCATTATTGACAAAGCAAAGTCATCAGGTCAAGCAATCGTTTCAGGCGCAGATGCGTTTAGACTGTATGATACGTACGGTTTTCCGTTTGAACTGACAGAAGAGTTTGCTGAAGAAGCAGGCGTGACGGTCGATCGAGCAGGTTTTGATGAAGAAATGGACAGTCAACGAAAGCGTGCGAGAGCGGCTCGGGTTGACGTCGATTCGATGCATGTCCAATCAGAAGTACTAGGCAATATTCATGCTGCTAGTGAGTTTGTTGGGTATGATCAATTGACGACTGAAGCACAAATCATCGCATTGTTGCATAATGGTGAAATGGTTGCACATGCTTCTGAAGGTGATGAAATCCAATTCATGCTGGATCGTACCCCGTTTTATGCTGAAAGTGGTGGACAGATTGCAGATACCGGTACGATTTCTGGAGAAGCGTTCATCGTCGATGTGAAAGATGTTAAAAAAGCACCAAACGGTCAGCATTTGCATAATGCCATTGTTCGTTCAGGAGAAGTGAGCGTGGATGCAAACGTCTTGGCTGAAGTGGATGCTGTTTCACGTCAACAAATTATTAAAAATCACACAGCAACACATTTGCTCCATAAAGCATTGAAAATCGTACTTGGGGACCATGTCAACCAAGCAGGTTCATACGTAGGTCCAGATCGACTCCGTTTTGACTTTTCTCACTTCGGACAAGTGACGAAGGAAGAGTTGGAAAGAATTGAAGCAATTGTTAACGAAAAGATATGGGATGATATACCTGTTGGGATTGCTCAAAAGCCAATTGAAGAGGCAAAGCAAATGGGTGCAATGGCATTGTTCGGTGAAAAGTATGGCGATGTCGTCCGTGTGGTCACTGTGGGAGACTTCTCTTTGGAGCTTTGTGGAGGTTGTCACGTACCTGCAACTTCTTCCATTGGACTTTTCAAGATTGAATCAGAAAGTGGAATTGGCGCTGGGACGAGAAGAATTGAAGCGTTGACAGGTAAAAATGCCTACAAATCCTTTAAAGAAGAGGAAGCGTACCTAGGAGAAGCGGCAGCTCTGTTAAAATCAAACCCGAAAGAAATCGTCAACAAACTTTCTTCCACATTGGCAGAGATGAAAGAGATCCAACGTGAAAATGAATCCCTTTCTGCTAAATTAGGAAATAGCCAGTTGACGGACATTCTTTCTTCTGCGCAACAAGTGGACGATGTAACGGTCATCTCTGCGAAAGTGGACGTCAAAGATAATCAAGCGTTGCGCCAAATGATTGATGAGCTGAAACAGAAAGTTGCAAAAGGAATTATTGTACTCGGTGCCGCTGCAAACGACAAAGTTTTGTTAGCAGCAGGTGTAACAGAAGACTTGAAAAATGGGAACTTCCATGCTGGAAAAATCGTCAATCATGTAGCAACGATTTGTGATGGAAAGGGCGGCGGTCGTCCCGATATGGCAATGGCTGGAGCAAAAGATGCTTCCAAACTTGATGAAGCACTTCAATCCGTGTATGATTATGTCAAATCCGTTTAAGCGGAAATGGATGTCGGGTATAGAGAAATTGGGAAAGGTATCCGATTTGTAAACGGACGATTGGAAAGCGGGGTGTCGACTATGAATTCATACGACAAGACGATGAAATTCAACTTTCCTGAAGAATCGATGGAACAAGAAGTGAAACAGGTCATGCTTCATGTGCATACTGCGCTGGAAGACAAAGGTTATAATCCCATTAACCAAATCGTCGGTTATCTTCTTTCCGGCGACCCGGCTTACATTCCTCGTCACTACGAAGCTCGGAATCTAATCAGGAAGCTGGAAAGAGACGAAATTCTTGAGGAATTGGTCAAGTTTTACATTCGTGAAAACAGAGGTAAATCGAATTGAGAACAATGGGATTGGATGTAGGTTCAAAAACGGTCGGCATTGCAATTAGCGATGCGCTCGGGTGGACAGCCCAAGGTATCGAAACGATAAAAATCGATGAGAGTGCCGGCCAATTTGGCATCGAAAGAATTCAACAACTCGTTAAAGAACACGTTGTTACATGTTTCGTAGTAGGTTTTCCGAAAAACATGAACAATACCGTTGGACCTAGAGGAGAAGCATCTGAAAAA
The DNA here is from genome assembly GCF_041414805.1 of Sporosarcina sp. OR05. Lineage (NCBI taxonomy): Bacteria > Bacillati > Bacillota > Bacilli > Caryophanales > Caryophanaceae > Sporosarcina > Sporosarcina sp. OR05. The sequence goes on from NZ_JANKJL010000001.1 coordinate 655,461, forward strand.
TTTGCGGAGCTGTTAAAAGAGACGTTTAATTTGCCTGTCATTCTTTGGGACGAGCGTCTGACGACGATGGCAGCAGAACGGATGTTAATTGAAGCGGATGTCAGCAGGAAAAAACGCAAGTCAGTCATCGATAAGATGGCGGCTGTCATGATACTACAAGGGTATCTTGACTCAAAAAATTGATGAGGTGAATGAAATGGAACATGGACAAGAAACAATGACAGTAGTAGATGAGCACGGCGAAGAGCACGTTTGTGAAGTGATTTTCACATTTGAATCGGAAGATTTCGGGAAGTCATATGTTCTCTATCATATTTTAGGTGAAGATGAGAACGACGATGAAGAAGTTGAAATCCATGCATCTGCATTTATTCCTTCTGAAGACAATGAAGACGGTGAATTGTTACCGATTGAAACGGATGAAGAATGGGATATGATCGAAGAAATGTTGAATACCTTCCTAGCTGAGGAAGATGAAGACGAAGAGTAATTGATAATGTGCACGTACGGAATGGTGCAAGCCATTCCGTTTTTTTTCGGTGCAAAAAAGTAAACGATTTCTTTCTACTAGACAGCAAGATTGTTTGAAATGAGGTGAAGCAAAGTGGATAAAGGGACGAAAAAAGATCAGATGTTTGAAAAGATGTTGGAGCAAAAAAAAGAAGTGAAAATCGTTAGACGGATTGTATTTGTTGTAGCAATCGTACTACTGATTGTCGGGCTTCTAAGTGGCCGCGCCATGTATAAATACATAACAGAAGCCTTGCAACCAGTAGATCCCAATTCTGAAGAAGTCATTGAAGTTGAAATACCGATAGGATCAGGTCTCACTTCAATTGCACAAACTCTTGAAAAAAAGGGGATTATTAAAGATGCAAAGATTTTCAAGTACTATGCAAAATTTAATAACGAATCCCAATTCCAAGCCGGATCTTATGGCTTAACAAAAGCAATGACGTTAGATGAGTTAATTGAAAGTTTGAAAACGGGTAAAGTGTACCGGACGCCGGTATTTACAATGACTGTGCCTGAGGGATTAACACTGGATCAGATCGCAAAGGTTGTCGAAAAACGTACTGGTGTTAAAGAACAAGCTTTTCTTGATTACGTCAATGATAAAAATATTATCGCAGACTTGATGAATAAGTATCCAAATATCTTATCCGATGAAATTTTAGCGGAAAACGTGAAATATCCATTGGAGGGCTATTTGTATCCAGCGACTTATCCATTCTACGAAGAGAAACCATCTGTTGAGACAGTTGTCACAACGATGCTCGATGCAACTTCAGCCAACCTGACCCCGTATTTTGCTTATTTGCAAGAGAATGAGAAAACCGTTCATTGGTTGCTGACATTTGCCAGTTTGCTTGAGCGGGAAGCGACTGCGAAAACGGATCGTGAAACAATTGCAAGTGTGTTTTACAATCGGATGAAAAAAAATATGCCACTTCAGACAGATCCGACTGTTCTTTATGCTTTAGGAGAGCATAAAGATCGTGTTCTTTTTGAGGATTTGAAAATACAAGATCCTTATAATACGTATGTAAATACTGGGCTTCCTCCTGGTCCAATTGCCAATGCAGGGAAATCATCTATTGAGGCAGTTGTGGATCCGTCCATCACTGACTATTTCTATTTTCTTGCAGACAATGAAGGGAATAACTACTTTTCCAAAACGTACGAAGAACACTTGAAGAAAAGAGCGGAATTCATAGATTGATTAGACACAGAATGATTGGAAGTGGCGATGCATTGACTGACTATGAAAGTTACTTGGCAAGCTTTACAGGAACGGTAGAACCACTCATTACAGAGATGGAGGACTACGCACAGAAATATCACATTCCAATCATGGATTCTAATGGAATAAATACATTTCTTGGGTTGCTACGTATTCAACAGCCGAAGCAAATACTTGAAATTGGAAGCGCAATAGGATATTCTGCTATCCGTATGGTTTCTGCTTTGCATGGTGCATCCGTTGTAACAATCGAACGCGACCAGGAAAGGTACGAGAAGGCATTAGATTTTATTGCGAGAAGTGAATTCGGCAATCGCATACGGATTATTAAAGGCGACGCGTTGGAATTGGAAACGCAAGGAATTTTTGATGAATCATTTGATACGTTATTTATTGATGCAGCGAAGGGGCAGTATAAACGTTTCTTTGAAAAGTATTCTGAGTTTGTGCGGCCGGGTGGAATTATTTATTGTGATAATATGTTCATGCACGGTGCCGTTCTATTACCCGATGAGGATGTACCAAAGCGTAATCGAACGATGATCCGAAATTTGAAAGAATTTACAGCATGGGTTATGAAACACCCTGCCTACGAAACATCATTGTTACCTGTCGGTGATGGAATACTTATTGCAGTAAAAAAGAGCAACTGAGGCGTGCCTCTATGTGCTAGGGGGATAGTGAATGAATTCAAGTAAACCGCTTGTCATTGGAATTGCCGGTGGTTCCGGATCTGGTAAAACGAGCGTCACGAATCGAATTTATAATGTGTTCAAAGAGCATTCGGTCGTAGTCATCGAACAAGATTATTATTATAAGGATCAATCGCATTTAGAATTCGAAGAGCGATTGCTGACGAATTATGATCATCCGCTCGCGTTTGACACTGATTTATTAATTGAACATGTAGAGATGTTATTGCAGCGACAACCCATTCAAAAGCCGGTGTACGATTATGCGCTGCATACGAGAGCAGAAGACATCATACCAATTGAACCGAAGGACGTCATTATTCTGGAAGGGATCCTTGTCCTTGAGGATGAACGACTTCGTGAGTTGATGGACATTAAGCTTTTCGTCGATACGGATGCAGATTTACGCATTATTAGACGCCTTATGAGGGATATTCAAGACCGTGGAAGAACAATCGATTCAGTCATCGAGCAATATTTATCAGTCGTCCGTCCGATGCATAATCAATTCATCGAACCGACGAAAAGATATGCGGACATCATCATCCCTGAAGGCGGCCAAAATGAAGTAGCAATCGATTTAATGGTCACGAAAATAAAAACAATTCTTGAATATGGAACGAAATTGTAATATGATGTAGTCAGAATTCAATATAAATAATCCTATGTCGCATACCTCTTGAAGGAGCGGCATAGTGTTTTTATGAACAGGAATATGAGGAGTGTTGTATGATGGTATCAGAAAAAAAATATCCAATGACAGTTTCAGGGAAAAAGAAATTAGAAGAAGAACTTGAGTTTCTAAAAACGGTTAAACGAAAAGAAGTAGTAGAACGTATCAAAATCGCACGTAGTTACGGTGACCTTTCTGAGAACTCAGAGTATGATTCTGCGAAAGAAGATCAGGCGTTTGTTGAAGGGAAAATTTCTTCTTTGGAATCGATGATCCGTAATGCTGTTATCATTACAGAAGATGAATTGAACAACGATGAAGTGCAACTAGGGAAAACGGTTACATTTAAGGAACTCCCAGATGGGGATGAAGAGACGTATACAATCGTCGGATCAGCTGAAGCAAACCCAATTGAAGGCTTAATTTCTAACGATTCACCAATCGCAAAAGGGTTACTAGGCCGAAGCAAAGGTGACGAAGTGAAAATCATCACACCAGGCGGAGAAATGTCGGTTGTAATTGTCGAAATCAAGTAATTGAAAGTGGCCGCCGTCTATATGGTGGCCATTCTTCATTAGATGCAAGGATGATCAGGGGGAATAGAAAATGAATGAACATGAAGATTTTTCTCGGATTAACCGAAAAAAACGTCACAACAAAAGTAATCGTTTCCTCAACATAATGATTGGCATCGTGGTCGTACTCATACTCATCGTTGGAGCTACTCTTATAACAGGTGGTAAAGATAAAGGGAAAAAAGACGATCAGGCATCTGAAGAAGTACCAATTGACAAGCAAAAGAATGATTCAAGTACGGACGAGGGTGCTGAAGCAGACGATGAGACATCCAGACAGGACGAGGACGATGAAACAGATGGAACGTCAGAGGACTCGGCACTAGAGGATGAAGAGGACGCAACCGGAAGTAAAGAAGAAGAGCAGGATACGGAAGCTGGTTCTGTAACGATCGTACCTAACGACGATGCAATTATTGAAGAAACGGTTGTCAATACTGCATGGGAACCAATTGGGACCGAGCAATCTGGTGCGCATACTTCCAAATACGATGGTAATTCAGTTGACTGGAATGAGAAAAAGAAGGCCATTGCGTATGCGACTGGCATTCCGGAAAATGAGTTAATTTATTGGAAAATCAAAAACGGTGGAAGCCCTCAAAAATCGATTGGAATTGTTTCAACAAAAGACAAGCAACAAAAGTACCGTGTCTATTTGGAATGGATCGATGGAGCAGGGTGGAAGCCTGTAAAGATGGACAAACTAACAACTTTAGATTTTGACTATTAATTAAGTGGAAATTGTCCGCTGACACGGAGGGTAAACAACATGAAAATCGCAATAATTGGTGCAATGGAACAAGAAGTGGAATTGTTAAGAGGGAAAATTGATGCGGCTACAACAACTACGATTGCTGGCTGTGAATTCATTGAAGGAAGTGTCGGCAGTCACGAGGTAATTCTTGTGAAAAGCGGCATTGGGAAAGTGAATGCAGCGGTTGCAACGACATTACTTATTCAGAACTACGCTCCTGAGGCTATCTTGAACACAGGTTCAGCAGGAGGATTTAAAGAGGATCTGGAAGTCGGAGCAGTTGTGATTTCCGATGAAGTGCGGCACCATGATGTGGATGTCACAGCTTTTGGTTATGAAATTGGACAAGTGCCAGGTATGCCAAATGCATTCCGTTCGGATGACAAGTTGATTGCACTTGCAAAGGAAGCGGTTGAAGAGATTGGTGAACATCGACACGCTACAGGTCTTATTGCATCTGGAGATGTGTTTATGAGCGACCCCTCTCGCGTACAACTTGTGAAAAAACAATTCCCGACGATGATTGCTGCTGAAATGGAAGCTGCTGCAGTGGCTCAAGTTTGTCACCAATTCGGAACACCGTTTGTTGTCATCCGTGCACTGTCTGATATTGCTGGGCAAGAAGCGTCCATCAGTTTCGATGAATTCCTTCCGTTGGCTGCTAAGCATTCTTCGGAAATTGTCATGCATGTCCTATCGAAATTGTAAGGGCTTTATGATATGATACAAACAGGTATTATTTCGTTTAAAGGAGGGGATCATCGATGTTTTATCTAATGGCAGGTGTATTTTTTGCATCGACTGTGATTGCGGTAGTCATCATGCGCGAGGTTAGTGCAGACTGATTTCTTTTACAAACAGAGGTAGTTTATAAACGTAACAAGAGGCGTTTCCTTTCACAGGGCCGTACCCTGTGGTTGGAAACGCCTTTTCAATGACTTATTGTGAGCAACGGATGACTGAAGAAACGTTCACTCATTGTATTCGTGCTTAAACAGTTGATATAATCGAACGATCGCCCGCTTTTCAATGCGTGAAACATAACTTCTGGAAATGTTCAGTTGCTCTGCAATCTCTTTTTGGGTCATTGGTTTGTCATCTAACAAACCGTATCGCCGTTGGATAATTTCTAACTCTCGACTATCCAATTTGCCAAGATGTCGATATAGCCTCTCTTTTTGTTCCTTTTGTTGCACCGTTTCAATTGGCGCTTCTTCGTCAGTTTGCAGTAAGTCTGCGATTTGTAAAGATTGGCCATCCTTATCAGTACCAATCGGGTCAAATAGCGAGACATCTTTTTGCACTTTCTTTTGTGTGCGCAAGTACATAAGTATTTCGTTTTCGATGCAACGGGCTGCATATGTTGCCAGTTTGGTCTTTCGGTCCAATGTAAAACTGTTGACCGCTTTCATAAGCCCGATTGTACCGATCGAAATGTAATCATCAAGTTGTTCGTGTTTTGGATGGAATTTTTTTACGACGTGAGCAACGAGGCGCATGTTTCTTTCAATGAGCTCATCTCGTGCACTTTCATCACCTTCTGCCAATCGTTTCAAACAATCCGCTTCTTCTGCTTGTGACAGTGGTCTACGGAATGCCTGCCCCCGAATGTATCCTACCATTGCTGGGATTTCGACCCACAGTTGGACGAGTGCCATGACAAACCCGCTCATCAGTCCACCTCCTGTGTCGTTCTATGACAGCATATGCGTAGATGGCTTGTTTTAATTCGATGTTGAAGAAACGTTATGTATGAAGGGTTCGAATAACTGCAACACCTACTTTAGGCGTATGTTATGCTATAATTAATTTGAAAAAGTGAACTAACGGAGTGGATATTTTGTATAAAAACTTTTTACCGGATGAATATGTAAAAAGCATCTTTCAAATTTCACCGGATACATTACTGGAAAAAGGTATTAAAGGAATCATCACTGACTTGGATAATACGCTTGTTGAATGGGACCGTGCTGAAGCTACACCTGAAATTATTGAATGGGTCCGAATGATGGAGCAGGCTGGTTTAAAGGTGACAATTCTCTCGAATAATAATGAATTGCGCGTGAAGGCGTTTTGTGATCCTTTAGGAACACCATTCATCTTTGACGCACGTAAACCTTTACGTAGATCGTTTAAAAAAGCGCTTGCGCTCATGGGACTGAAAAGGGAAGAAGTCGTGATGGTCGGTGATCAGCTCATGACGGACGTGTTAGGTGGCAACCGTTTCGGTGTGCATACGATACTTGTTGTGCCTGTAGCTAGTTCCGATGGATTTTTCACGAAATTCAATCGCAAAATTGAAAGAAGAATCATGGCCAAGCTGAAACGTTCGGGACTGATTGAATGGGAGGAATAACATTGGAACCAATTACATGTATTGGGTGTGGAATTGAAATACAAACAGACGACCCCCAAAAAGAAGGGTATGCACCTGCCGCTTCTTTGGAGAAAGAGGAAGTCATCTGTCGTAGATGCTTTCGATTAAGAAATTACAATGAGTTACAACCTGTTTCATTATCAGGTGATGATTTTTTAGCGATTCTGAATGGAATTGGTGAAAAACAAGGCTTAGTTATTAAAGTCGTCGATATTTTTGATTTTAATGGAAGTTGGATTAATGGGTTGCAACGTTTTGTTGGCCAAAAAGATATTTTACTCATCGGTAACAAATCAGATGTACTGCCAAAGTCTGTCAATCGCAATCGTCTCATTAATTGGATGAAGGCGGAAGCTGCAAAGCTTGGATTAAAGCCGGTTGATGTTTTGCTTATTTCTGCCCATAAAGGACATGGAATGGAAGAGGCGATGGCTGCAATCGACCATTACCGTAAAGGCAAAGATGTATATGTCGTCGGTTGTACAAATGTTGGAAAATCGACGTTCATTAACCGCATCATTAAAAATGCTACCGGCATGGGAGAAGTCATTACGACTTCGCACTTCCCGGGTACAACGCTTGACCTTGTTGAAATCCCGATGGATGACGGGAAAGCAATCTATGATACGCCAGGTATTATCAATGAGCATCAAATCGCACATCATCTAGACGCTAAAGATTTAAAGGCGATTACACCGAAAAAAGAACTGAAGCCGAAAGTGTTTCAGTTAAACGCACAACAAACGTTATTTATTGGTGGGTTAGCAAGATTTGATTTTATGGCAGGTGATCGTTCGTCGTTCACCATTCATGTTTCAAATGAATTAACGATCCATCGGACGAAACTGGAAAATGCCGATGCGTTGTATGCTTCGCATCGTGGTGGAATGCTTGCACCGCCAACCGGTGAATCAGTTGAAAAATTGCCTCCACTCGTCAGGCATGAATTTTCCATTAAGAATTCCAAAATGGACGTTGTAATATCCGGATTAGGCTGGATCACCATCCAACATCCGGGTGTTGTCGTGGCAGTACATGCCCCACGTGGCGTGAATGTTGTTCTACGACCTTCACTCATTTAAGGAGGGGCACAACATGAAAAAATGGTACGCAGTCATTGGTGACCCAATTGCGCAATCCATGTCACCAGCCATGCATGATGCGTGGTTCAAGGAGAATGGAATTGATGCGTCCTATATTCCGGTTCGGGTAAAGTCGGAGGATTTGGAGAAAACTGTAGCAAGTTTAAAACAACTTGGCTGTAGTGGCTGGAATGTTACTGTGCCTCATAAGACAGCAATCATTCCGTTCTTAGATGAAGTGGATGAAGCGGCAAAACAAATGAATGCTGTGAATACGGTTTGCGTGATGGAAGATGGGACTTTGTACGGGACAAATACAGATGGTCGTGGTTTTTACAGATCGCTTGAAGAGGTTTATCCAGAAGAAGTGATCGATCGATCGATCTTAATGATTGGGGCAGGTGGAGCGGCCAGTGGTATCGCCTTCGCTTTACATGAAGCGGGATGCAGATCATTGACATTTACAAATCGTACTGTGGAAAAGGCACAACAGTTGCAAGGCAAGTACCCCGATGCTACTGTACTTTCAATTGAAGAAGCGGAAGCGATGGTCAATCAATATTCATTACTCGTGCAAACTACATCTGTTGGGATGAATTATGCACAGTCCGGTATGCCATTAAATCCTACTGGTATTCATAAAGATACGATTGTAGCAGATATTATTTACAATCCATTAGAAACTGAATTCCTTCATCAAGCACGTATAAGTGGCGGGCGTACGGTGAATGGCATTGGCATGTTTGTTCACCAAGGTGCATTGGCATTCGAATTATGGACGGGTATTTACCCGGACACAACAACAATGATTCAAACAATCTCAGAAAAACTTGGAGGAAATTAAATGTTAACAGGCAAGCAAAAAAGTTACCTTAGAAGTGAAGCACATCACCTTCAACCGATCTTTCAAATTGGGAAAGGTGGTCTAACTGAACCAATCATTAAGCAGATTGAGGAAGCATTAGAAGCACGTGAATTGATTAAAGTGAGCATTTTGCAAAATTGCGAAGAAGATAAAAGTGAAATTGCTGAAAGACTTGAAGAAGCAGGTATTGATGTTGCACAAGTGATTGGAAAAATTCTTGTGCTCTATAAAGAATCAAAAGAAAAAAAACGGATTGTTTTGCCATAAGAGGGACTGTCGATGAGAAAAATTGGACTATTGGGAGGTACGTTTAATCCGCCACATATAGGACATTTAATCATTGCAAATGAAGTGAAACAAGCACTTGGATTAGATGAAGTGCGTCTCATGCCTACTGCAATTCCTCCTCATAAACACAATCCAACCGATGCAACACCAGCACAACGGTTGCGGATGGTACAGCTTGCAGTTGAAGGCACGGATGGGTTAATGGAATCTTCATTTGAAATTGACCGTGGTGGTGTTTCGTACACCTATGATACAATGAGAGCTTTAAAAGAAGTGGAACCTGAAACGGATTTTTATTTCATCATTGGTGGAGACATGATCGACATACTGCCACAGTGGTTTCAAATCGAAGCGCTATGTAAGTTGGTCACGTTTGTAGGTGTCCAACGGCCGGGCTCTTCAGGTGAACAATCAGTCATTCCAGTTGAGTTCATAGATATCCCATCAATCGATCTTTCTTCTACGATGATTAGAAAAAGGACGGAAGCGGGACAGTCTATTCAATTTCTAGTACCGGATCCGGTCATATCGTATATTCGACAGGAGGGTCTGTATGGAAGTACAACTGCTAAAAGAAGAACTTGAACGTAGACTACCTCAGAAAAGATATGAGCATGTATTACGAGTGGCTGCCACTGCCAAGACGTTAGCGCGCCATTATGATGTGGATGAAATACGTGTCGAACTAGCTGCGTTGTTTCATGATATCGCAAAATTCATGGAACCAGCAGAAATGCGCACACTGATTGAAAAGCATGGTGAAGATGTGCGACTCCTCACTTTCCATCACGAGTTATGGCACGCTGCAGCTGGCCGAATTATTGCAGAAAAAACGTTCAATGTGACCGATGAAGATGTTCTTAACGCCATCCGGTATCACACGACGGGAAGAGCGGGAATGTCTCCCATTGAGAAGATTGTCTATGTAGCCGATTTAATCGAACCGGGCAGAGCGTTTCCTGGTATTGAACAATTACGTACCGTAGAAGGTAAATCTCTAGACCGAGTGATGCGGGATTGCGTGTCACATTCCATTAAATACTTACTGGACAACCATGTGGCGGTTTTTCCGGACTCGCTTGAATGTTATAATGAACATGTACAAAAAACGCAACTACGAAAGGAATCGTGAAAATATGCCAACATTACTCGAAACAGCTTATAAAGCGGTAGATGATAAGAAAGCACAAGAAATTGTCGTTCTAAATATGGAAGGAATCTCATTAATTGCAGACCAATTCATCATTTGCCATGCAAACTCTGAACGACAAGTGCAAGCAATCGCAAGAGAAGTAGTCGATAAAGCTGCTGAGCACAACTATGAAGTGAGAAGAATGGAAGGGTTGGACAACGGACGATGGGTCCTTGTTGATCTTGGGGATGTAGTCGTTCATGTATTCCATAAAGATGAGCGTGGCTATTACAACCTTGAAAAATTGTGGGGAGACGCGCCGTTATTACAATTGGATGAAATGCAATGACAGCAGCATATAAGGAATTTGCGACGGTCTATGACGAATTAATGACCGATATTCCGTACGATGACTATGTTGAACTGCTTGAATTAGCAATTGGCAGACTAAATGGAAAAAAGGTATTGGATGTCGGTTGTGGAACAGGGTTGCTGTCAGTGAAGCTTGCGCAAATGGGTGCGGAAGTCACGGGCATCGACCTTTCAAACGACATGCTTGAAGTTGCTCGCAATCGGGCGATTGATTCCTCGCTATCTATCGAATTCAATCAACTGCCGATGCAACAAATTGCTGGGAATCCTAGCTTTGACGCAGCAGTGATTGCAATCGATTCATTAAATTATGTGTGTACCGAAGAAGAGGTACTCCAAACGTTCAAAGGCATCTACTCAGTGTTACAAAACGGTGGCACCTTGTTGTTTGATGTCCATTCTACTTTTAAAATGGATACAATTTTCCTCGAAGGTCCATTTACGTTTGATAATGAAAAGATTACGTACATATGGGAAACAGAAGAAGGGGAAGAAGCATACTCCGTCTATTCGGAGCTTGCTTTTTTCGTTAAACAAGGTAGCGGACTGTATCGCCGTTTTGACGAGCGTCATACACAACGCACTTTCCCAGTCAATCGTTATGCAGAAATGCTAGCTGATGTAGGTTTTCACATTGAACGGATTTTTTCTGACTGGGAAGATGAGCCACCACATGAGGAAAGCGAAAGAATATTTTTTCAAGTGCGCAAATAACACTTTCAATTTTCTGTGAAATCGTTTATAGTGGGAAGGACTCCATGTGAATGCCTCGTAGAAAGGGTGACTGCACTGTTTTTTACGAAGCTCTCTAAAAAATGGCGCATAATCATTACCCCTATTGCAGCAATCGCAATCCTATCCGTATTCTTGTTCTTCCCCCGAGAGCAAAATGACAATACATCTGCAATTGTCAGCGGAAAATCTCCTGTTATGAATGTAATTGATGAAGAACCGACAATAGCGGCTGAACTACCCGCTGATGATCCACTCCCAACGGTATTGAGTGAACCAGCTCCAATCGTTGTGGATATTCGTGGTGCCGTAAAATATCCAGGTGTATACTCCTTGTTGGAGGGCGACCGTCTTATCGATGCAATTAACGCGGCAGGCGGTTATTTACCTGATGCGCAAACAAAGATGCTGAATCACGCGATGAAGGTTCATGATGAATTTTTCATCTATGTTCCAAGTGAAGGCGAGGAAGTTGAGCCACTGGCATCTGTTGGGCTGCTCGGCCAACACGAAGAAGAAACTGCTGTTGATGAGTCTACGGTAAATATTAATCTTGCGAATATGCAAGAGCTTATGACGATACCGGGGATTGGTCCCTCGAAAGCGACTGCGATACTTCAATATCGAGAGGAACATGGACCGTTTCAAACAGTAGATGCAATTATGGAAGTGTCTGGCATTGGACAGAAAACATTCGATAAGTTGAAAACTTATATTTCAGTGAACTAATGTTAGGAGGCATACATATGGAGCGAATTACATGGGATCAGTTTTTCATGGCGCAATGCCATTTACTAGCAGTCAGAAGCACGTGTACGAGGCTTGCTGTAGGTGCAACGATCGTTCGAGATAACCGGATAATTGCAGGCGGTTATAATGGCTCGATTTCAGGTGGAGATCATTGCATCGACAATGGATGTTATGTTGTGGACAACCATTGCGTCCGCACCATCCATGCTGAAATGAATGCATTATTGCAATGTTCCAAGTACGGGAGTCCTGTGGAAGGTGCGACGTTATATGTCACACATTTTCCGTGCTTGCAATGCTCAAAAGCGATCATCCAGTCAGGCATAAAGAAGGTCAATTATGCAACTGATTACAAAAATGATGCTTATGCGATAACGCTTTTTGAACAATCAGGCGTCGAAGTAAAACACATTCCTTTTGACGAAAGGGAAGTGGACTTCACGAAGGATTTAAAAATTGAGCTTATGCATGACTTGCTTTCAAAAATGGAGAGCGTTGGCACTCCGCATGAAGAACTTGTTCCATTCAGACAAAGGATGGATGACTTATTTGGAAAATGATCGGTCAAATACGTCTGATCTATGTGATGATACCGTTGACCGTATCGGCATTTGCTGTGTACGGTCAGGTTCATTTACTGGCACTTAATCTCCTTCTTATCCCCATCTTTCTTCGTAGAAAACAAGATTATTTGACCCCCATTATTGCATTGGCTACGGCAATTATTTCTTATACTTTTTTCTCTACACAAATACCTTTTTCCAATGAATTCGTTGATGACGTGATTGATATTCGATGGACGGACAAAGTGAAAGTCGATGGCGGTTCACTTAAAGGGTTTGCGAAAACACAAACTGGTGACGTCGTCTATGTTATTTATCGGCTTGAAAGTGAACGTGAGAAAGAGCAATTTCAGTCTATGCATATTCCATCTTTACAAATGAAACTAGCTGGGACTTTCAAACAAATTCCAGATAGTCCACATGCGTATTCATTTCAAATGGCTTCATACTTACGAATGAATGGTGCTGCTAATTTGTTTGAATCAGATATGTTGGTAGAAGTCCGATATGCAAACGGTTTGTATTCATCGCTAAGTGCACATCGATGGTCGGTGCAACAGCATATTGAACGACTATTTCCAGTTGATTTGCAAACTGAGGCGAAAGCGTTATTGATAGGTGATCGTAGTGGGATGTCAGACGAACTGGCAGCTACCTATCGTACATTAGGCATTACACATTTGTTTGCGATCTCGGGACTTCATGTAGGATTGTTGACATACTTTATACGGGTTTTGCTCATTCGAATGAATGTCAGAATGGAAACCGTGGATACGTTGCTCGTTATCCTGTTACCTCTGTATGCTGTGCTTGCAGGAGGCGCACCCTCTGTATGGCGGGCGGTATTGGTCACGATGCTTGTTTTATTAACAGCTACTGGAAAAATGAAGATGAAGACAGACGATGCATTAGCCCTTAGTGCCATCCTTTTTATTAGTTGGCAACCGTATGTCGTCTTCCAGCCTGGATTTCAAATGTCCTATGTGGCTGCTTTTTCCCTCGTTTACTCCAGTACGCTCTTATCGAGGGCACAGTCACCAATAGTAGTAGCTTTTCTCGTTACGGCGATTACACAAATTGCATTATATCCAATTTTATTGGTACATTTTTATGAACTGTCTTTGTCTTCTTTCTTCGTGAATCTACTTTATGTACCGTTGTATGCGACGATTATTTTACCAGCAAATATTTTATTACTTGTATTCACGTATGTTGCGCCAGTCCTTGCTTCAATTAGTTTTACATTGTATACACCCTTTAGAGTTTTGGTAGAAGAAGGTACTTTTTTCTTCGCTTCGCTTCCTTTTCAATTATGGACTCCTGGTAAACCTCATCCTCTATTTGTAACGCTGGCATTGATCGGTAGCTTGGTCTTTTTCATCAAAATAGAACAGAGGAGAAATCTATTCTATGCTTCACTTTTCCTACTTGTCCCAGCATTATGTATACAGTTTACGCCTTATTTGGATTCGACGTTACGCGTAACGTATGTAGATGTCGGACAAGGGGATGCAATTGTTATCGAATTGCCGAATCGTAAAGGTGTATATGTGGTGGATACGGGAGGAGTCGTCAGGTGGGGTGAACAAGATTGGAAGACACCTGAAAAAGAGTTCGAAGTGGGTAGAAGAATTGTTCTTCCTTATTTAAAAGGGAAAGGTATTACGAAGGTAGATAAGCTAATCCTTACGCATGCAGATAGTGATCATATGGAAGCTGCGGATGAAATAATAGAAGAAATTGAAGTGGTGGAAATTCATATTGCGCCGCATACTGAGAAGGAAGAGACGATGAAAGAAGTATTGGAACTGGCGAGAGCGAAGCAAATACCGGTGTTAACCGTATCTGAAGGGGCTACTTGGTCTAACTCGTCGATCACTTTCACTTACCTCGCACCAGATGAAGGAATTTATAAAGGGAATGATAGTTCGCTTGTTTTGTTCATGCAAACAACAGGGCCGAATTTTCTTTTTACTGGTGATTTGGAACGTGAAGGGGAAAGCAAGCTCATTCGGGACTACCGACATATCAATTGGGGGGAAGTCTTCTTAAAAGCGGGTCATCATGGCAGCCGGACATCGAGTTCAGATGCTTTCATCGAAATGATACGACCGACAGTAGCCATCTTGTCGTATGGGAAGGACAATCGCTACGGCCATCCGCATGAAGAAGTGATAGAGACTCTTCACAAGTATAATGTGAAGTCGTATTCAACTGCTGAAGATGGATCGATTACAATTTCAGTAAATAAGGGGAAGTATGTCATTTCAGCTACAAGAAATTGATAAGACGGTCTTGTCTAGTTCAATTAAGGACTAAACAGACCGTCTATTCATCGTACAATTATTGTGCGACGAAGTCGATAACTGTAGCAATAACGAAAATTGCAGAAAAAGCTACGAATGCTACAACAAAGCCGACACCAGAATCAATTAAATCATTGCGTTTTGACTGTACGTCATGTTCAAACTCATTCATTGCTACACCTCCAATTCCTATATAGTATAGATGATAATGACTAAAAAATCTATATGTAACGATTTATTCGTAAGACTTTATGACAAACGACACAAAGTGTTCATAGTTAGGGGAACGTGCTGTATAATGAAAACAGCTTTAGACTGGAGGGGAAATTTGTGGTCAATGCAATTTGGAAAAAAATCAGTAACGGTAACATCGAACCGGTCTATTTGCTTACGGGAATCGAACAACAGTTAATTGATACAACGGTCCAACGGCTTATCAAAGCGATGCCTGATATTGACGCAGCAACGGTGATTCGTTTTGATTTAGAGGAGACGCCGATAGAAGCTGTCATTGAAGAGGCGGACACGCTGCCGTTTCTAGAAGAACGAAAGCTCATTATCGCCAACCATGCAACATTTTTAAAAGCTGCTGATAAATCGAAAGAGAAAATTGTACATAATGTTTCATTGTTAGAGCAATGGCTGGAAAATCCTTCGCCTACCGCTGTCGTGGTGTTTGTTGCGCCTTATGAAAAATTGGACGGTCGAAAAAAAATTACGAAGCTGTTCCAACAAAAAGCAGTCGTTGTCGAAACATCTCCGCTAACTGGCCGAGATTTAACGACTTGGGTTCAACAGGAAGCAGCGAGTAGAGGAATTACAATTAGCGGAGAAATTGCGCAGTTGCTTGTTACGATGGCAGGAGATAGTTTGCTCGCGTTATCGTCAGAAATTGCAAAGATTGCGATGTACATGGACGGTGATGGAGAAGTTACTGGGCAAATTGTTGAAATGCTCGTCCCTCGTCAACCCGAAATGGATGTATTCAGATTGACGGATGCTTATATGACAGGAAATGTACCTGAAACGATCAAGATTTACCATGACCTCTTACGAAACGGTGAGGAACCAATCATGTTGACGTCACTTATCGCGGGACAAATCCGTTTGATGATTCATGTGTCGTCACTGGTGAAAAAAGGGTATCACCAACAACAAATCGCGAAAACGTTGAATGTGCATCCTTATCGCGTAAAATTGATTATGGAAAATCGACGGATTCCATCGATGCAAAGGTTGTTACGGATTT
The DNA here is from genome assembly GCF_041414805.1 of Sporosarcina sp. OR05. Lineage (NCBI taxonomy): Bacteria > Bacillati > Bacillota > Bacilli > Caryophanales > Caryophanaceae > Sporosarcina > Sporosarcina sp. OR05. The sequence continues at coordinate 671,615 of NZ_JANKJL010000001.1, forward strand.
TAGAGCGACTCGCCCATATTGACCATCAATTGAAATCAACTGGTGGGAAGAGGGAGAGAGTGTTGGAAATTTTCTTTATGGATCCAATGCGAGGCGAATGAAAAAGGCTGTACCTTGTCCATGTTAACAAGGTACAGCCTTTTCTCTTATAGCGCCTTTTTTGTAAGACGTGCTTTTTGACGAGCAGCTGTGTTTTTGTGGATTAGACCTTTACGAGCAGCTGTGTCCAATTTTTTAACTGCGTCTTTCAAAAGATCAGTAGCGTTCTCTTCCTTATTGACGATCGCAGTGTCAGCTTTACGTACAGCAGTACGCATAGCAGCTTTAATTTGTGAGTTTTGCTCATTTGCAGCAGCACTTTGTTTAACGCGCTTAATAGCACCTTTAATGTTTGGCATTCCATTCACCTCCAATTTCAGGTAAGGCAAGAGTGTTTCCATAATTACCATCCGGATATCTCTATACAACATTAACATTTTAGCAAAATGAGCGCAAGAACGCAATAAAAATATGCAAAGAATATTTCCTTGACACAACGTGCAAACTGCATCATGAGGTGATGACAATGGAAAAGTTGAATTTCTTTCGTACGGACTTGTTAGTAGAACACGAAGAGATGGTACGCCATCGGACTGAGCAAGAAAAAGAAACATTGAAAGAATCCAAGGGCGTGTTATTCGATGAGCAAAGAAAGGGTAGAGTCATTGTTACTTCAGTGACGATAGATGCTGAAGGGGAGAAACGTATTGGGAAAAAGGCAGGAAAATACTTGACGTTGACTTGTCCCACGTTAACTCCATCTGACACAGATGGATTGGAGGAGTTGACGAACGTATTAAAAACGAAGTTGGCTGAAATGACAGCGCACATTCCGAACTTGCAAAGTGGGAAAATATTATTGATTGGTCTTGGCAATCGTGAAGTGACACCGGATGCAGTCGGGCCATTGACAATGGACCGTATGAAAGAAATCGTTCCTCACTACTATTCAGATGAGGGAAGTGAACTTTATGTCTATGCGCCAGGTGTCACAATCCAAACAGGTCTTGAGACAGCCCATTTTGTCAAAGCAATCGTTACGGAAATTAAACCAGACCTTTTAATTGTTGTGGATGCGTTAGCCGCCCGAGACAGTTCGAGATTATGTAAAACCATTCAACTCACGGATACGGGAATCCATCCAGGATCGGGAGTAGGGAATAGCAGAAAAGAGGTATCCCGTGAAACATTAGGGGTGCCTGTAATCGCAATTGGCATTCCGACAGTCGTAGATGGACCTGTGCTAATCGCAGATGCCATCAATACGTTATTCAATTACATTGCAACAAAAATTGAAGAAGAAAATAGCCCTTCTTCTCGCTTGTCCGTTTCTCCTTGGCTACGTAGTGAAAATAAAAATGCAGATCAATCGACATTGGTACCCATTTTTGGCGATTGGACAGCTTGGCCACACGAAGAACGCGTTCAATTGTTTGAAGAAGTTTTGGCAAACCATGAGTTGAATACGTTCATCTCCCCAAAAGAAATCGACTCATGGGCATATCAATATGCAGACTTACTTGCGACTGCTGTTACGGATTGGATGGAAACGATAAAAACGAGTCATTGACCTCCTTCTTCAAGCATATAGTTTTAGACGGGGGGATGTCGCTTGAAGAAAAATATGCAAATTTGGACCGTTATCGTATTCGCTCTTTTCCTGTTCCCGGTGATCATTCAATTTATACCGGAAGAATCCAAAATCTCCAACACTAAAATCATTAAAGAGAACGCATTGATCGTGTATGCATCCAATGTTGTTGAGGAAGAAGTTGAACCTGTCGTTCCGACTGAAGTGACCGCTGGCAAAGTGTTATTGTACTACACCCATTCGCATGAAGCGTATGAACCGATGACGAAAGCCGCGGATGGCAAAGTAGCCGTTTCACACCATACGGAAAATATCATGAAGATGGGAGAAAAACTGAAAAACCAACTAACCATCAATGGATTGGAAGCAGAAGCGATTGAAGTGGACATTATGAAAGAAATGCTGAAAAACCGTATTCCTTATGCGAGAGCCTATAAAGAAATCCGACCTCACGTTAAAAAACGTTTAGCCGAAAAAGAGTATGATCTCATTATAGATATACACCGGGATGCAGTCGGACCGGAATTGACAACGCTCGTCCATGAGGGACAGCGTTATGCAAAAGTAGCGTTTGTTGTCGGGACGGATCATGCCGGATATAAACAAAACGAACAGCTTACAAAACAATTGAAGTTGCAGATGGAAAAAAGGATACCTGGTATTACACGAAATGTAATTTCTAAAGGTGGAGCAGGTGTCGATGGCAAATACAATCAAGATTTACATCCGAAAATCATCTTGATTGAACTAGGAGGCATCGGAAACAACGAAGAAGAGTTGAATCGGACAATTGGCGTCATTGCAGAAGCTGTGAAAGAATTAGTGGAGCAAGGAGAAGGAACTGAAAAATAAGTGTTTGAGCGGAACGGTGACAATTACAAGGCTTGCAACATAAAAATCGTCCTAAACGATTATCTATGTAGGATATCGTATGGACGATTTTTTGTTTACTTTAGGACAACCCTTTTTCCGAAAGCCATTCTTTATCTAATGCCATTCATCTGTTAGACTTGAGAAGCCTACAAAGTATCTATAGTAGTTTGGAATTTGAAATAAGAAAATGTAACATGTTTATCAGTTATTTGCTATAATGCAAATAGCTTATATAGGAGTGAACTGACAGATGAATCATGAAGAGAGAATGGCACGTCAAAAGAATATACGAAACTTCTCCATTATCGCGCATATCGACCATGGGAAATCGACATTAGCCGATCGATTATTGGAAAAGACTGAAACCGTTAGCTCGCGCGAATTGAAGTCGCAAACATTGGACTCCATGGATTTAGAGCGTGAAAGAGGAATTACGATCAAGTTAAATGCGGTACAATTGAAATACACAGCTAAAAATGGTGAAGATTATACGTTCCATTTAATCGATACACCTGGGCATGTCGATTTCACGTATGAAGTATCAAGAAGCCTTGCTGCTTGTGAAGGGGCAATACTTGTAGTAGACGCAGCGCAAGGAATTGAAGCGCAAACATTAGCGAATGTGTATCTTGCGCTCGATAATGACCTTGAAATATTGCCGGTTATTAATAAAATTGATTTACCAGCAGCAGATCCTGACAAAGTGAAACAGGAAATTGAAGATGTTATTGGTCTTGATGCCTCTGAAGCTGTACATGCTTCCGCAAAAGCGGGCATCGGTATAGAAGAGATATTGGAACAAATCGTTGAAAAAGTACCTGCACCGACCGGAGATCCAGAAGCACCACTAAAAGCTTTGATTTTTGACTCGCATTACGATCAATACAAAGGTGTCATCGTCAATATCCGTATTGTTGAAGGAACCGTGAAACCGGGTGATAAGATCCGCATGATGGCGACAGGTAAAGAGTTCGAAGTTATTGAAACAGGAGTCTTCACGCCAAATGTTTCTTTACGTGATGAACTATCCGTCGGAGATGTTGGGTTTTTATCAGCTGCCATTAAAAATGTCGGTGACACACGTGTTGGTGATACAGTAACGAACGCTAAAAACCCGGCGAGCGAGCCGCTTCCGGGATACCGTCGAATGAATCCTATGGTATTTTGTGGATTGTATCCAATTGACTCATCGAAATACGTAGACTTACGTGAAGCGCTTGAAAAGCTCGAACTCAATGACTCTGCACTCGAATACGAAGCCGAGACTTCCCAAGCACTTGGTTTCGGATATCGTTGTGGATTCTTAGGCCTTTTGCATATGGAAATCATTCAAGAGCGTATTGAGCGTGAATTCAAGATTGACCTCATTACAACGGCGCCGAGTGTTATTTATAATGTTGTTTTGACTGATGGTACCCAAAAGAAAGTGGACAATCCATCAATGATGCCCGACGCTCAAAAAGTGGATTATGTAGAAGAGCCATATGTAAAAGCGTCGATTATGGTTCCGAACGAATATGTTGGTTCAGTAATGGAACTTTGCCAACAAAAACGTGGAAACTTCAAAACAATGGATTACATGGATGCATCACGTGTAAACATCATTTATGAACTACCGCTCGCGGAAATCGTTTATGACTTCTTCGATCAATTAAAATCAGGCACGAAAGGCTATGCATCACTTGATTACGAGTTAATCGGTTATAAACAATCGAAACTTGTGAAAATGGACATCTTGTTAAATGGTGAGCAAGTAGATGCTTTGAGCTTCATTGTTCACCGTGATTTCAGCTATGAACGTGGAAAAGCGATTGTCGAAAAGTTGAAGACATTAATTCCGAGACAACAATTCGAAGTGCCAGTACAAGCAGCGATTGGACAAAAGATTGTTGCTCGTTCAACGATCAAATCCATCGGTAAAAACGTATTGGCGAAATGTTACGGTGGAGATATTTCACGTAAACGGAAATTGTTAGAGAAACAAAAAGAAGGTAAAAAGCGTATGAAGCAAGTCGGTTCTGTTGAAGTACCGCAAGAAGCCTTCATGGCAGTTCTTAAAATGGATGAAGAGTAAAAGGAGACGGGGGTCCGAATGGGACTCCTTTTTCTATGGAATCCGTTCATTTGTAGCGAGCGACTTGATAAGGTAAACTAATTGGATGTAGAAGATCCAACGATATTGTTTAGACCATTAGCAGTTTAGAAAGGAGCACACTTTTTATGCGAGGCATGTACATTCATATTCCTTTCTGTCATCAAATTTGTCATTACTGTGATTTCAATAAAGTATTCTTTCAAAATCAACCAGTGGATGCTTATATCGAATCCATCGGAACGGAACTTTCGATAATGGTGGATGAAGGGCATTCATTCAACGAGTTAGAGACGGTGTTTATAGGAGGTGGAACACCGACCTCCTTATCAGAAAAGCAGTTAGAACGCTTACTCGAAATCGTTCATCAATTTGTGGATGTTCGTTCATTAAAAGAGTTTTCAACTGAGGCGAATCCAGATGAATTGACAGCAGGTAAGCTGGCGGTCTTAAAAAACGGAGGCGTAAACCGATTAAGCATTGGTGTCCAATCTTTTGATGAACAACTATTGAAACGAATTGGACGGACGCATGGCGCGAATGACCCGATAAAGGTGGTTCAGGATGCAAGACGCATCGGTTTTGAGAACATTAGCATTGATTTAATATACGGACTACCCGATCAAACAATGCAACAATGGAAAGAGACGCTTGACCTTGGGCTAGGACTTGACTTGCCTCATTACTCAGCATATTCATTAATCGTAGAACCGAAAACTGTGTTTTACAACTTAATGAATAAAGGGAAATTACCTCTACCGGGAGAGGACGCCGAAGCAGAAATGTTTGAGGTCCTCATGGAAAGAATGCATAAAGAGGGCAAGCGGCAATATGAAATCAGCAATTTCTCTGTACCAGGTCTTGAATCGGTGCACAACCTCATTTATTGGGAAAATGATGAATATGCCGGAATTGGTGCTGGTGCGCACGGGTATTTGAACGGTTGGCGATATGCAAATCTTGGCCCGTTAAAAAAATACATGGGCAGTTTAGAGTCACAAGCTAGACCCATTATGGAACAACATGAAGTGACGCAAACGGAGGCGATGGAGGAAGAGTTGTTTTTAGGCTTACGTAAGCTGTCAGGTGTATCAACGCACACATTTCATGAGAAGTTCGGCAAAACGCTTGAAGATGTGTACGGAAAAGTGCTCAACGACTTAAACCAAAAAGGGTTAATTGAATTGACACCGACTCGTATTAAACTGACGAGGAAGGGAATCTTTAGGGGCAATGAAGTGTTTCAACAATTTCTTATGTAACCTCGAGTTTATCCGTTGACAGTCAATCGTCAATTTGATAAATTATGAGTAGTATTAGCACTCGCTTATAAAGAGTGCTAACAGGAGTGATGATCATGTTGACAAACAGACAATTGCTTATTTTGCAACTGACGGTTAACGATTTCATCGAGTCCGCACAACCTGTCGGGTCAAGGCAGTTATCTAAAAAACCGGAAGCGCCTTTCAGTCCTGCAACGATTCGGAATGAAATGGCTGATCTGGAAGAACTGGGTTATCTTGAAAAAACCCATACTTCTTCAGGAAGAATCCCTTCTGACAAAGGATACCGTTTTTATGTCGATCATTTACTGACACCAGAAAAATTGACAGTGGAAGACAGTGTCCAATTGCGTTCCATTTTTCAGGACCGCGTTGTAGAAACAGAAGAACTCATTCGTAATTCCGCGAAGATTATTTCTGAATTGACGAATTACACAGCAGTATTATTAGGGCCAGACATGTCCATGCACTCCGTGAAAAGGTTCTCCATCGTTCCGTTGGATGAAACAAAAGCGGTCGCAATTATCGTTACCGACAATGGGCATGTTGAAAATCGGGTTTTTGACGTGCCAAATGGTATGCGCGCATCCGATATTGAAAAAATGGTCAATATTTTAAATGAACGTCTAGTAGGAACCCCGTTAAGCTTTCTTCAAAACAAGCTTGCCCGTGAAGTGAAAATGATTTTTGACCAACATGTACACCAAGCTGGTGACTTGTTTGCTTCGTTCCAACGGGCTATGACAATCAAGCCTGAAGAACGTTTATATTTTGGCGGTAAAATGAACATGATGAAGCAACCGGAATTCCATGATTTTCAAAAGATGAAATTGTTTTTTGAAATGATGGAAAATGGCATGCCTGCTATGACTTTTTTCCAAGATGACAAACAAGGAATTCATGTACGAATTGGTTCTGAGAACAACAATAATGCAATTGAAGACTGTAGTGTCATCACCGCTAAATACGCTGCAGGTAGTAACGTAACAGGTGCAATTGCAATTATCGGACCAAAACGGATGGATTATGGTAGAGTCATTACGATGTTGGATATTTTAAGTGGTGATTTATCTAAAGCACTTGGAAAATTGTCAATAGGCGGCGACGGATTGGACAGGAGGAAAGATTGATGGCTGAAGTGACTAAGAAAGAAACAGAGGAAACCGTTTCACAACAACAGGTTCCTGAAGAGGCTGAACACGAAGTTCAACTAGAAGAAGATCAGCAACCTACGAATGGAACTGATGAAGGTGAGGACCAACTAGCTGGTGAACCTGAAGAAGTTGACGAGAAAGAGGAACGCATTCGTGAATTGGAAACAAAACTCCAAGAGCAAGAAAATAAGTTGCTGCGTGTTTTAGCAGACTTTGAGAATGCCAAAAGAAGAGCAACTCTTGATAAGGAAGCGTTAAACAAATACAAAGCGCAAAGTCTTCTGACAAACCTCTTGCCAGTATTGGACAATTTCGAACGCGCGCTTGCTGTAGAAGTCAAAGCGGAAGAAACACAATCTCTACTTACGGGTATGGAGATGATTTATCGAAATCTGATGGATTCACTGAAAGGTGAAGGATTAATAGAAATCGAAGCGCAAGACCAGGAATTTGATCCGAATTTCCATCAGGCCGTCATGACAGACAGTGACCCTGACAAAGCCTCAGGTATTGTGCTTCAGGAGCTCCAAAAAGGGTATATGTTAAAAGATCGTGTTCTTCGACCAACAATGGTTAAAGTTAACGAATAATAATTACTTGTTGAGACGCATTTATTTAGGAGGAATTTAGAATGAGCAAAATTATTGGTATTGACTTAGGGACTACAAACTCAGTAGTAGCAGTCTATGAAGGTGGAGAAGCAAAAGTAATTCCGAATCCGGAAGGCAACCGCACAACGCCATCTGTTGTAGCATTTAAAAATGGTGAAAGACAAGTTGGTGAAGTCGCTAAACGTCAATCCATTACAAATCCAAATACGATTATGTCCGTCAAAAGACATATGGGTACAGATTACAAAGTAAAAGTTGAAGATAAAGAGTACACGCCACAAGAAGTTTCTGCAATGATCCTTCAATATATGAAAGGGTATGCAGAAGAATATTTAGGCGAAAAAGTAACGAAAGCAGTTATTACTGTGCCGGCTTATTTCAATGATGCACAACGTCAAGCGACAAAAGATGCTGGTACGATTGCTGGTTTAGAAGTTGAGCGTATCATTAACGAACCAACAGCTGCAGCATTAGCATATGGTTTAGATAAAACAGAAGAAGATGAAACAATCCTCGTCTATGACTTAGGTGGCGGGACGTTCGACGTATCTATCCTTGAACTTGGTGACGGTGTATTCCAAGTCCGTGCAACGGCGGGAGACAACAAATTAGGTGGAGATGACTTTGATGATGTCATTATCGACTACCTTGTACAAGAGTTCCGCAAAGAGAACGGCATTGACTTGTCAAAAGACAAAATGGCGATGCAACGTTTGAAAGATGCGGCAGAAAAAGCGAAAAAAGACCTTTCTGGTGTAACATCAACGCAAATCTCATTACCATTCATCACTGCTGGAGAAGCAGGTCCTCTTCACTTGGAAATTTCTCTAAGCCGTGCGAAGTTTGATGAACTGACTGCGAACCTAGTAGAGCGTTCAATGGTGCCAACTCGTCAAGCGATGAAAGATGCTGGTTTGTCTCCATCTGAAATTGACCGTGTCATCCTTGTTGGTGGTTCTACACGTATCCCGGCAGTTCAAGAAGCAATTAAGAAAGAAACAGGTAAAGAGCCTTTTAAAGGCGTAAACCCTGATGAAGTAGTTGCAATGGGTGCAGCGGTTCAAGGATCCATCATCCGTGGAGACGTGAAAGACGTCGTCTTATTGGATGTAACGCCACTTTCCCTTGGTATTGAAACAATGGGCAGCGTGTTTACAAAATTGATTGAACGGAATACGACAATTCCTACAAGTAAATCACAAGTATTCTCGACAGCAGCTGATAACCAACCAGCAGTAGACATTCACGTGTTACAAGGTGAGCGTCCAATGGCAGCAGACAACAAAACACTTGGTCGTTTCCAATTGACAGATATTCCACCAGCACCACGTGGCGTTCCACAAATCGAAGTAACATTTGATATCGATAAAAATGGTATTGTAACTGTTAAGGCGAAAGATCTTGGAACGCAAAAAGAACAAAACATTACAATTCAATCTAGCTCAGGTCTTTCTGATGATGAAATTGATCGCATGGTAAAAGACGCTGAAGCAAATGCAGAAGAAGATAAAAAGCGTAAAGAAGAAGCAGACTTGAAAAACGATGCGGACCAACTCGTATTCATGGCTGAAAAAACAGTCAAAGACTTGGAAGGCAAAGTTTCTGAAGAAGAAGTGAAAAATGTTGAAGAAGCGAAAGAAGCGTTGAAAGCTGCAATTGAAGCAGGCAAGTTAGAAGACATGCGTGCGAAGAAAGAAGCGCTTGAAGAAATCGTTCAACAAATGACAATGAAGCTCTATGAACAAGCTGCTGCAGAAGCACAAGCGCAAGGTGAAAACGGCGAAGCAGGCAACCAATCGAAAGATGATGGTGTAGTAGATGCTGATTTCGAAGAAGTAGAAGATGACAAGAAAAACTAATTGATCGACCGATTGACGGAAAAGTCAAAGTCCGATATTCCGGCTTTGACTTTTTCTTTTTGAAAGATAAAAGAAAGAAGTGGAGAAATGACCGCACTTTTGTCTCTTTTTTCTTAGCGTGTTACAATGAAGCGAGTCTCCAACCTGTTGATGGTTGGTAACGGGAAAATTTACGGGCAGTTGGGTTCCAATATGCATCTATTGAATTGTATGGATGCAGGAGTCTACTGCTCATTCATTTGAATAAGCAGTCAATGATTCATGGGAGAGTGGAATGATGAGTAAGCGAGATTATTACGAAGTGCTTGGCGTGCCTAAAACAGCTACAAAAGAAGAAATCAGAAAAGCCTATCGAAAACTTTCTAAACAATACCATCCTGATTTGAACAAAGAAGCTGGTGCTGAACAGAAATTTAAAGAAGTGACAGAAGCATTCGAAAACTTAAGCGATGAAAATAAACGAGCACAATATGATCAATTCGGTCACGCTGGTCCAAATCAAGGCTTTGGTGGCTTTGGTGGTGGCGCTGCAGACGGATTCGGTTTTGAAGATATTTTTAGTTCGTTTTTCGGTGGTGGTGGTTCACGACGCCGTGATCCAAACGCGCCACGAAAAGGTGACGATCTCCAATATACAATGACAATTGATTTCATGGAAGCAGTGTTCGGTAAAGAAACTGAAATTGAAGTACCGCGTGAAGAAGCTTGTGACACATGTTCTGGCACAGGTGCGAAAAAAGGTACACCAGTCAATACATGTTCACACTGTGGTGGTTCCGGTCAAATTTCAGTGACTCAAAATACACCACTTGGTCAAATGGTAAACAGACGGACATGTCCACATTGTCAAGGAACAGGAAAAATCATCCCAGAAAAATGTAACACTTGCCATGGTGCAGGTCGCGTAATAAAACGTAAAAAAATTAAAGTAACTATCCCTGCAGGCGTTGACAACGGTCAACAATTGCGTGTGAGCGGTCAAGGTGAAGCAGGCATAAATGGTGGACCATCCGGCGATTTATATATCGTCTTCCGCGTCAGAGATCATGAGCGCTTTGTTCGTGAAGATGACGACATCTATTTAGAAGTACCAATGACCTTCCCGCAAGTTGCATTAGGAGACGAAATCGAAGTGCCAACAGTCCATGGGAATGTTAAATTGAAAATACCTGCAGGTACACAAACTGGAACGAACTTCCGTTTAAGAGGCAAAGGGATAAAAAATGTCCACGGGCATGGGATTGGTGATCAACATGTCATCATTAAAGTGGTAACACCTAAGAAAATGACTGAAAAACAAAAGGAATTGCTACGTGAATTTGCTTCAATTGAAGGAAGTTCACCAGACGAGTTCTCAAGTTCTTTATTTGATAAAATCAAGCGGACGATAAAAGGCGATTGAAAGGGATGAATGCTGTTGAAGTGGTCTGAAATCTCCATCCATACGACACACGAAGCAACTGAAGCCGTTGCAAACATTTTACATGAAGCAGGTGCGAGTGGGGTGATCATTGAAGATTCCCATGAGCCTGATAAAATTCATGAAGATCGATTCGGAGAAATTTACGAATTGAACAAAGATGACTTCCCAGCAGAAGGGGTCATTGTAAAAGCCTATTTGCCAGTCAACAGTTTTCTAATCGAAACAGTGAAGGAAATTAGTGAATCTGTTAATGATTTAGCAGATTACGGACTTGACATTGGTATGAATATTGTAAAAACGAACGAAGTGGATGAAGAAGATTGGGCAACAGCATGGAAAAAGTATTACCACCCAGTTAAAATTTCAGAACGTTTTACAATTGTGCCCACTTGGGAAACCTACACTCCGGTGGCTTCAGATGAATTAATTATTGAACTTGATCCCGGCATGGCTTTCGGAACGGGGACGCATCCTACAACGGTCATGTGTTTACAAGCACTGGAGAAGTATGTGAAAAAGGGCGATCGTGTCATTGATGTAGGTACAGGTTCTGGTGTTTTAGCAATTGGTGCTGCACTCCTTGGGGCATCTCATGTTCATGCATTGGATCTCGATGAAGTCGCAGTCACGGCTGCAAAAGAAAACATTCATTTGAACAAAGTGCATGAAACGATTCAAGTAACACACGGAAACTTATTGGACTCTGTCAAAGACCCGGCATCTATCATCGTTGCAAACATTCTAGCAGAAGTAATCATGACATTCTCCCAGGATGCATTTGACATATTGCCAAATGAAGGCCTTTTCATCGTATCTGGCATTATTGCGCAAAAGAGAGACTTGGTAAAAGAAGATTTGATTGCAAAAGGATTTGAGATTGTAGAATCCGTTTTAATGGAAGAGTGGGTTGCAATTGTTGCTTCCAAAAGGAGTGCGTAACGATGCAACGCTATTTTCTAGATACTCCATTTAGTAATGAAGGAAATGCAACAATTACCGGAGAAGATAGTAAGCATATCGTAAAAGTAATGCGAATGACGGTCGGCGATACACTGATTGCTGTATCAGAAGGTGAAGCGTGCGTCGCGAGCATTATTCAGACTCAACCTGATGGGGTAACCATTCAACGGCAGGAAGGTTCTCTTCCCTTAAACGAGATGCCAGTCAAGGTGACGATCGCGTGTGGTTTGCCGAAAGGCGATAAATTGGATTTGATCGTTCAAAAAGGTACTGAACTTGGGATGCATGCTGTTATACCATTTGAAGCAGAACGGTCGATTGTCAAATGGGACGCAAAGAAAGGCGATAAAAAAGTAGAACGTTTACGTAAAATCGCAAAGGAAGCAGCCGAACAATGTCACAGGACGGTTATTCCGAATGTTAGTGAACCCTTGTCGTTCAAACAGTTAATCCAAGTTTCCTCTCAATACGATGTTTGTCTTTATGCAGATGAAGAAGATGCCAAAAGTGATCGTCCGAACAAGATTGCAGAGAGACTGAAAAACGTGTATGATAAACAATCAGTATTAGTTGTTTTTGGTCCGGAAGGTGGCCTGTCCAGAAAAGAGACGGCTTCAATGTCGACTGCAGGATTTCTTTCTGTTTCATTAGGACCACGTATTTTACGCACCGAAACAGCTCCATTATACGTATTGTCCGCTATGTCTTACGAATTTGAATGAAAGAGGTGAGCAGCTAGTGTCTTCTGTCGCTTTCCATACATTAGGCTGCAAAGTGAACCATTACGAAACGGAAGCGATTTGGCAACTTTTCAAAGATGCTGGATATGAACGCGCCGATTTCGAGAAAAATGCTGATGTATATGTTATTAATACTTGCACAGTTACAAATACAGGAGATAAAAAGAGCCGTCAAGTCATACGGAGAGCAATCCGAAGAAATCCGGATGCGGTCATCTGTGTGACGGGTTGCTATGCCCAAACATCTCCGGCAGAAATTATGGCAATCCCAGGAGTCGATATCGTTGTCGGCACCCAGGACCGTACAAAATTGCTTGGGCTTATCGATGAATACCGTGTTGAGCGACAACCGATTAACGCTGTCCGTAACATTATGAAGAACAGAGTGTATGAAGAATTGGATGTTCCAGCGTTCACGGATAGAACTAGGGCTTCACTTAAAATCCAAGAAGGGTGTAATAACTTCTGTACATTCTGCATCATTCCTTGGGCGCGCGGGTTAATGCGTTCAAGAGATCCAGAAGAAGTAATACGCCAAGCTCAACAACTTGTAGACGCGGGTTATTTGGAAATCGTCTTGACGGGTATCCATACGGGTGGTTACGGAGAAGATTTGAAGGATTATAACTTGGCTCGCCTTTTAAGGGACCTAGAAACAAAAGTAAAAGGCCTGAAAAGACTTCGCATCAGTTCAATCGAAGCGAGCCAACTAACCGATGAAGTCATTGAAGTGCTTCGTCAATCCTCTACGATTGTGCGTCATTTGCACATTCCGATCCAATCAGGATCCAACACGGTTCTTAAGCGAATGAGAAGAAAATATACGATGGAATTTTTTGCAGAACGTTTGGATCGTTTACGTGAGGCATTACCTCATTTAGCGATTACATCAGATGTCATCGTTGGTTTTCCGGGAGAGACAGAAGAGGAATTCATGGAGACGTATAATTTCATTAGAGATCATCGTTTTTCTGAATTACATGTCTTCCCGTATTCAAAGCGTACCGGTACACCTGCAGCAAGAATGGAAGATCAAATTGATGAAGACGTAAAAAATGAGCGCGTTCATCGATTAATTGAGTTAAACGACCAGCTTGCGAAACAATATGCAGCTGATTTCGAAGAAGAAGTATTGGAAGTCATTCCTGAAGAGAAATACAAGCTCGATCCAGCGAGCGGCTTGTATGAAGGCTACACAGACAATTACTTGAAAGTCGTTTTCCCGGCAGATGAATCAATGGTCGGTAAAATTGTCAAAGTCAAAATTACAAAAGCAGGCTATCCATATAATGAAGGTCAATTCGTCCGGACAATAGAAGCCGAAGCCACGCTTGTTTAAAAGAAACAAACACAGTCCACTCTATATCGGGTGGACTGTTTTAATGCGTTTGCGACAAAGGTTTGCTATGATGTAAGAGGTACATACATCTTAAGGAGGGTATTGCATTGAACAAAGATTACGCAGCGTTTATCGATCATACATTATTAAAAGCTGACACGACGAAAGAAGAAATTGTTACATTATGTGATGAAGCTAGGGAATACTCCTTTGCGTCCGTTTGTGTCAATCCAACATGGGTGAAAACTGCGAGTGAACAATTGAAAGGTTCACCGGTTAAAACATGCACGGTCATCGGCTTCCCTTTAGGGGCTTCGACTTCAGAAGTGAAACGTTTTGAAACGAAAGATGCTCTTGCAAATGGCGCAACTGAAATTGACATGGTTATTAATATTGGTGCCTTGCGAAGCGGGCAGGAGCAGCTTGTTAAAGAAGACATTGAAGCTGTCGTAACCGAGGCGAAAGGAAAAGCAATTGTTAAAGTAATCATTGAAACTTCCTTGCTAACCGATGCAGAAAAAAGAACAGCGTGTGAGCTTGCAAAAGAAGCAGGTGCGGACTTCGTTAAAACGTCTACAGGTTTTTCTACAGGCGGAGCAACTGCAGAAGATGTTAAATTGATGCGTGGAGTTGTCGGACCTGAAATGGGCGTGAAAGCATCAGGTGGCGTTCGTAGCTTTGAGGATATGAAAAAGATGATGGAGGCTGGGGCAACGAGAATCGGAGCAAGCTCTGGTGTGCAAATTATGCAAGGTCTGCAAAGCGATTCTGATTATTAAGTCACATGAATGGCACTAAAAAATAAGTTCCTATTTCGCATCGATATTTTGAAAGTTTTTTATTGACCATCTAGGCATTGTGCGATATAATTTTTTAGTACAAGGAGTAACACCTTGTTTCGAAGTGTGCTCGGAGGGAGGGACAAGAGATATGACGAAAACTGTCGTTCGCAAAAATGAATCGCTTGAAGATGCTCTTCGCCGCTTCAAACGTACTGTATCAAAATCTGGTACAATACAAGAGGTAAGAAAGCGTGAGTTCTACGAGAAACCAAGTGTCAAACGTAAAAAGAAGTCTGAGGCTGCTCGTAAGCGTAAATTCTAATAGCTGTCCATATGAAATAAAAACTAAGCATGTTATGCATGAAACCGGAGAATCCATTGCGATTCTCCGGTTTTTTACATTAAAAAAATTCTTGCATTCAAGTGAATCTTTTCGCCATCTTAATCGTATTAAAGGTATAATTACATATATAGAAAGAGGTGAACGTCTACATGCGTAAAATGATTGGCAAGTTTCTCCTTTTCCTTCTATTTGCTTCAGTCCTTTCCGTTCCATTTACAAGTGCAGTGAATGCGGGAGGCAATCCTGTTTATCACGTGAAACTGGATGAGTCTGTGGAAAGAGGGCTTCATGCTTATTTAAAGAGGGTTTTCGGCGAAGCGGAAGAAGCGAATGCGAAGGCGATCATTTTAGAAATTAATACACTTGGTGGATTAATCGATGCTGCGGGACAAATTGGTAAGCTTATGGATGAGACGGAAGTCGAGATCATCGCTTATGTCAATGACCGTGCGATTTCCGCTGGTGCTTACATTGCACTACATGCCGATGAAATCTATATGTCACCGAATGCCAAAATTGGTGCTGCACAGGCCGTTGATGGTGCAGGGAACGCAGCACAAGAGAAGTCGGATAGTTTTTGGAAAGCAGAAATGGTCAGTGCTGCCAATTCGTCAAATAGAGACCCGAAGTTTGCATTAGCGATGGCGGACGATTCGGTTGATTTACCGAAATACCGTGCTGGTATAGGGCAATTGCTAACACTCACGGCTAAAGAGGCTGAGGAAGTGGATTACAGCGAAGGCACAGTGTCTTCATTCAAAGAATTGATTGATTTGAAAGGTCTAGATAAATCTGAAATCATCCAGACAAATCTTACCTTCACTGAAAGTTTAGCACGTCTCTTTACGCATCCTATCGTTGTCCCGATCTTACTGTCAATAGCAGGTTTAGGCCTAGTTGTGGAGCTCTATTCACCAGGGTTTGGTGTTCCGGGTACGATGGCAATCACATCTTTACTGCTATTCTTATTCGGCCATCTCGTTGCAGGTTTGGCAGGTTATGAGACAATGATTTTGTTTATAATTGGTGTCATACTCGTCATATTAGAGTTTTTCTTAGCAGGAGGGATAGCCGGAGCGTTAGGTGCGATTGCTATCATTGCAAGTATTATTTTGGCGGGTGGCAACCCTGTGTATATGGCGTATTCTGTCCTTATCGCAATTGCCGTCGCTATGAGCGGGATGGTGATCTTAATGAAATTCTTCGGAAAAAAACTGCATCTTCTTAATAAGATGGTGTTAATGGATGCGACAGACACGGAAAGCGGGTATGTGTCGAACGTCAATCGGGTAGAATTGTTAGGGAAGCAAGGATTAGCGATTACACCACTTCGTCCTTCAGGAACGATTGAATTGGATGGCGAACGGATTGATGTAGTTTCCCAAGGTAGTTACATTGACAGAGGGAAACATGTTACGATAGTAAGGGTTGAAGGTTCCCGTATCGTTGTAAGGGAATCAAAAGAAAAGGGGGACAATGAATAATGGGTGAGTTATTAGGTTTAGGTGGTGTTTTCGTTCCGATTTTAATCATTATCGGAATCATCATCATTTTGTCGGTATTCTTTACGCTTGTACCAGTAACGCTATGGATTTCAGCGTTAGCTGCAGGTGTACGTGTAAGCATTTTCACATTAATCGGTATGCGCTTACGTCGCGTTATCCCAAGTCGTGTTGTTAATCCGTTGATTAAGGCACATAAAGCAGGATTAAATGTTGCGATTAACCAATTGGAAAGTCACTATTTGGCAGGTGGTAATGTCGACCGCGTTGTTAATGCGTTAATTGCAGCACATCGTGCGAATATCGAGTTATCGTTTGAGCGTGCAGCAGCGATCGACCTAGCTGGCCGTGACGTGTTGGAAGCGGTTCAAATGTCCGTAAATCCAAAAGTCATTGAAACGCCATTTATCGCTGGTGTTGCGATGAACGGTATTGAAGTGAAAGCGAAAGCAAGAATTACGGTTCGAGCGAACATCGATCGACTCGTCGGTGGTGCGGGTGAAGAAACGGTTGTTGCCCGTGTCGGTGAAGGGATTGTTTCCACGATTGGTTCTTCTGTGGACCATGCAAAAGTATTGGAAAATCCTGATTTGATTTCACAGACAGTATTGGCAAAAGGGCTTGACTCTGGAACAGCGTTTGAAATCCTGTCCATTGATATCGCGGATGTTGATATCGGTAAAAACATTGGTGCGGAACTTCAAACTGAACAAGCGATGGCTGACAAAAATATTGCACAAGCAAAAGCTGAAGAGCGTCGTGCAATGGCTGTTGCAAACGAACAGGAAATGAAAGCAAAAGTTCAAGAGATGCGTGCGAAAGTTGTCGGAGCAGAGGCGGAAGTTCCACTCGCGATGGCAGAAGCGCTACGTACAGGTAATATCGGAATTATGGATTATATGAACTATAAAAACATCCAAGCTGATACGGGCATGCGTGATTCCATCAGCAAAATCGGTGGAGACCAACAAAAGCCTGACACGACGAAAGAATGACGTTTGAGCACTTAATTCCCGGAAAGGGGATGCACGGATGGAATCATTAATTATTTTTGTGGTCATTACGATTCTTGGTATGCTCTTTAAAGGGAAGCAACCTGAGAAGAACGAGAAACCAGCGCCACGGCAACCTTCTTCACAACCGAACAGACCGGATACGATGCGTAAACTGAAAGACCTTTCACAAGAGATGGTCAAAGAGTTGCAAAGGGAGTTTCAGACAGAAGTGGATGAACCGCCAAGTCGACAAACACCTCCCATCCGTCAGGAGACACCGGCTGCTCCTAAGCCAGTCATTCCTAAGCCTGTGAAAAGTGAACAGATGTTGCCGAAGGAACGACCCGTTTTTGACCGGAATGTACCACGGGAAAGTTCTCGAGGAAGGTTATCCGCACATCAAGGAAAACATGTGTGGAATGAACAATTTAAACAACCTGACATGATTCCTAAGGACGAGCAAGACCTTATTAAAGGAATCATCTTCTCTGAAATTTTAGGACCACCAAAAGCAAAACAATAATCATCTACCCCCTATCCAAATCATAGGCTTGGATAGGGGGTTTTATCTTGAAAAAATTATTTAAAATGAACTCATCTGTCACAATTGATGAATTTGTAACAATCCGAATTACAGGGCCGTATTCACTTCTAAAACTTGGACCTGATTACGCAGCTATCCGAAGTGGTAATCATGTAATTGAAGCAACCGGTGAAGACCTTATTGTAGAAACGTTATCTGAAGAAGTAGCTGTCCTATCGTTTGAACTGATTACATCAATGTCTGTAAAAGAATTGAAAGATGGACAGGATGCTTATGATTCATAATCGGTATAACATCACAATGACAGGTAAAGTACATCCGTCGAGATTCTTGAGCTTTCTAGCTTCCTCTGGTGTTAAAGTGATTGGCTTAACAGAATCGGGTTCTGTCATCCATTTCCACACCGATAAAAAAGGAGTTGCTTTCATCCGAAAACACCGTAGGAACTATCGGGTGAAAGTGGAAATTAGACGCAATGAGGAGCGTTCGCTTGAAAGAAGGTTGTTTACAGCGTACCGGTTCCTCATTGCATGTGTCATACCCTTAGTCGCATCACTGTTTTTATGGGACATTACGATTGAATCTGAAGTGCCTGAAGTGAATGAACGCATTGTTAAGCAATTGGAGAAGGTCTCTATTAAAAAATATCGGCCGCTCTCCAAACTGCCTGACGAAGGAGAGATAAGAAGAGTGCTCATGCAAAATGACCCTTCTCTTTCATGGGTGCGTTTTACAAGATCGGGTAGTACAATGACGATTACACCGATGCTCTCACCGAAACTGAATGATCCCGTCAAAGACGATGGACCTCCTGCTGATCTTGTTGCACGGACGAGTGGTGTCATCACTGGCTTTCAATTAAGTAGAGGTGAAAGAGTGGCACGACTTCACCAAACGGTTGAAAAAGGAGACATTCTAGCGACAGGCATTTTAGAACAAGGCGGTAAAAAGACTGTAGTTGGTGCTGCAGGGAAGGTTTATGCAGATTATTGGTCCAAGTATACATTTACCATACCGAAGAAAATCGATTATGCATTGTTAGGAGAAGAGAATATTCGTTTGATATGGCAATCTCCTATCACTTGGAATTCAGGCAATGATTTTCCTTCTTTTCGTTCGTTTCTTGAAACCGAATGGCAAAGGAATGATCGCAAGGGACAGTTTGAATTGGCTGAAGGGATGGAGGAAACGGTTATCATTCCGTTAATAAAATACAAAATCATGACAGAATCATCTTCAGAATTAATTATAAAGGATGAAAACATTTTACACCTGACGTTCCAAGATGATACAGTTAGAGGGACCATATTATTTTTAATGAATGAAAATATAGCGACAAAAAGACCCATACCCCAAGGAGACTGAAACTATTGAGCGAACAACAAATTCAACTTCATATTGAAGAGCCGAATGAGGCGGTAATGCTTCTTGGTATTTCCGATCAAAACATGAAATTGATTGAAGAAGCGTTACAAGTTTCAATTATTACACGAGGCGATACAATTTCTCTAGTTGGTGACGAGCAGGCAATTGTATCGGGAAAATATTTATTAGAACAACTATTGAAAGTGATCCGTAAAGGAATCAATATAAACTTGCGTGATATTTCCACTGCGTTAGAAATGGTGAAAAACGAAACGATTGAATACTTTGCTGAACTCTATGATGAGGAAGTTGCAAGAACTGCTAAAGGAAAAGCAATTCGGGCTAAGACAATCGGACAGCGTGAATATATCCATGCGATTCGAAACAAGGATCTCGTCTTCTGTATCGGACCCGCAGGAACAGGAAAGACCTATTTGGCAGTTGTACTTGCTGTGCAAGCAATGAAGACGGGATCAGTGAAACGAATTATTCTAACAAGACCAGCTGTGGAAGCAGGGGAAAGCTTAGGGTTTCTTCCAGGTGACTTGAAAGAGAAAGTAGACCCGTATTTACGCCCTTTGTATGATGCGTTACATGACGTTCTAGGAGCAGAACATACAGAACGACTCATGGAGAGGGGGACAATTGAAATCGCGCCTCTCGCCTATATGAGAGGGCGTACGCTCGATGATGCATTCGTCATTCTTGATGAAGCACAAAACACAACGAAAGCGCAAATGAAAATGTTTCTGACACGATTAGGATTTGGTTCCAAAATGGTCATTACGGGTGATAAGACGCAAATCGATTTGCCGCGTGGTGTAGAATCAGGTTTGAACGCTTCAGAATCCATACTGAAAAAAGTATCGGAAATCCATTTTCAGTATTTAGAGCAAGGTGATGTAGTCCGCCATCCAATTGTCGCGAAAATCATTGAAGCGTATGAAAACGAGCAGTCATAAAACTGACTGCTTTTTCATCATTTTATGCTACGTTAGGAAGTTCTAGAGAATAGGTGGGGTTATCATTGTGTTTAAGACAGCTAAAAAATTGTTTACGTCATTAAAATTCAACTACTTTTCCCTGTTTATCATTAGTCTCGTAGCCATTGGGCTTTTTTCATTCATGTACGACAGTGTGAAACAAGAGACGTATGAGCTCCATGAATTCAAAATTTCTCCTAAAACAATCCGCTCCTTGAAAACCATTGAGGATACTGTAAAAACCGAGCAAGAAAAACGCAGGATTGAAAACGAAGTGACGCCTTTTTATCAATTTGACGAGGAAGTCTCCAAAACGCGACAAGCGATTGCAGCAAATCTCTTCGATTTCATCATTGAAGAGAAAAAAGCAAATATCCCGGATCCTGAAAATCCTGATAAGCTTGTTAAATCTCGTTCCGAACAAATTGAAGAAGTGCGAAACAAATTTAAAAAGCTTGAAAAAGAGGAACCCGGACTACGGCTTACGGACGAAGCGATTGCGAGTCTATTAACTGCTGAAGTGTCAGATTTAACGAAAATGAAGCAGGAGATTGTTTCGATTATAGGGGAAGAGTTGTCCAAACCTGTCAGGTCTGAAGATCTTTCTGCAGTCAGATATGAAGTGGAGAGAAAACTTCGATCATCCGAAGCCGTTCCACCAGCTGAATTACAAACAATGATTACACTTGGTAGATCGCTTGTCGTTGAAACAGAAACAATCAATAAGGAATTGACCGACAAACGCATTGAAGAAGAGAAAAATGCTGTTGAGCCTACCCGTATTCTCCAAGGACAAGTCATTGTGAGGGAAGGTCAATTCATCGACTCTGAAATTTACCGTCAATTGGAATTGACTGGACTATTAACGAATCAATCCTCCTACAAACCGATGATCGGTCTTATTTTGTATGTTTTGTTCGTCTCGGCAATTATTTATTTGCATTTTGCAACATGGCGAACAGATAATTATCAAAAAAAGAAATCATTATTAATCGCTATCGCAGTATTTTTTATTCTTGTCATTATTATGAAACTATTAAGTTTGATTGACAAAGAATTTGATGTGCAAGTTGCTTTTTTATTCCCTACAGCACTAGCTCCATTGCTTGTAAAGCTATTATTAAATGAACGGCTAGCATATATGATGACGATTGTAACGGCTGCGACTGCTGGTATTATGTTGTTAGAAGGCTTTTCAGCAATTATGCAGATGGAAATTGCCTTATACATCCTCTTTGGTGGAGTTATTAGTATTTATTTGTTAGGGAACAATGGGCGAAGATCAAACATTTTACGGACGAGCCTTATCGTTTCTGTCTCTAATATTCTATTTGTAGCTTTTTATTTACAAATGACACAATCGACGTATAATCTTTCGGAACTATCATTCTATTTAATTGCTGCTTTTGCTTCTGGTATTTTGTCTGGTGCATTGACGATTGGGCTTATGCCATTTTTTGAATCGTTTTTTGGGATTCTATCGGATATGCGGTTAATAGAATTGTCGAACCCGAATCACCCGCTCCTTAAAAAAGTCCTTACAGAAACGCCTGGAACCTACCACCACAGTGTCATGGTTGCGAATCTAGCGGATGCGGCTTGTGAATCGGTTGGTGCAAATGGATTACTGGCACGTGTCGGAAGCTATTATCATGACATTGGTAAAACTGTACGTCCGAATTTCTTTATAGAAAACCAGCATGGTAATTTAAATCCGCATGATGAATTGCCACCAGAAAAAAGCCGTGATATTATTATTGCCCATGCGACTGATGGGGCGGAGCTATTAACGAAACATAAAATGCCGCGTGAAATCATCGATATTGCACGTCAGCACCATGGAACAAGTTTTTTAAAATTCTTTTTTGTAAAGGCGAAGGAGTTAGGGCAAGATGTCATAGAGGACGACTTCCGTTATCCTGGCCCTAAACCGCAGACGAAGGAAATTGCGATTATTTCCATTGCGGATAGTGTGGAAGCGGCTGTCCGAACGATTAAAGAACCGACACCTGACAAGATTGCAAAACTGGTGAATTCGATTATTACGAGCAAGTTGAACGATGGTCAATTTGACGAGTGTGAATTATCGATGAAGGAATTGCGAAAGGTCGAACGCGTTATTTGTGAGACGTTAAACGGCTTTTACCACAGTCGGATCGAGTACCCTGAATAATGAGGAAAGAGGGAGTTGTAATGCTCGCGATCTATTTTGAAGATGAAACGGCTAAAGTAACGGAAGATAGTATGAAGCTTGTGCAACAAGTGTTAGAACATGCTGCGGAAATGGAAAACTTAACAGGCAATCTTGAAGTGTCCGTTACATTCATGAATGATAAAGAAATTCAAGCCATCAACGCCGAATATCGAGGAAAGGACAAACCTACCGATGTCATTTCGTTTGCTTTGGAAGAAATGACAGAAGGAGAAGTCCCCATCGTTCAAACGGATGATATGCCTGTGTTGCTTGGAGATATCGTCATTTCCATTGAGACTGCAAAACGACAAGCAAGTGAATATGGGCATGATGAAAGAAGAGAGATTGGATTCCTTGCACTCCATGGCTTCTTGCATCTGCTTGGGTACGATCACTTGACGGAGCAGGACGAGGAAAAAATGTTTGGAAGACAACGAGAAATTCTTTCATCACTTGGCCTGGAAAGGTAAGAATTGTATGGTTCGTTTTTTTAAATCTTTTTACTATGCAATAAATGGTGTGTTGCATGGTTTTCGTTTTGAAAGAAATATGCAGTTTCATCTGCTAGCCGCAATCATTGTCTGTCTAGCTGGTGCTCTTACAGGCTTATCGACAACTGAATGGATGATTATCATCTTGCTGATTGGTGGTATGATGGCTTTGGAGCTCATGAATACCGCTATTGAAAGAACAGTTGATTTGGTGACAAAGGATATCCATCCTTTAGCAAAACAGGCGAAAGACGTGGCGGCAGGTGCTGTGTTGCTGTTTGCAATTGCAAGTGCCGTCATCGGTTTAATTATTTTCATCCCAAAATGGTTCGGATAAAAACTTTGGTAGAGGTGTAGTCATGGAAAAGCAAAATTTAATGAATGAAGCAAAAATGGCACGGGAGAAAGCGTATGTCCCGTATTCGAAATTCCCTGTTGGCGCAGCACTGATAGATACAGATGGAAACGTCTATCATGGTTGCAACATCGAAAATTCAGCGTACAGTATGACAAATTGTGCGGAACGAACCGCATTCTTTAAAGCGGTATCAGAAGGTGTCACGACATTCAAAGCACTCGCGGTCATCGGAGACACTGAAGGTCCAGTCTCGCCATGTGGTGCATGCCGACAAGTCATTGCAGAGTTTTGCGAAGGCTCGATGCCGGTCTACTTGACGAACTTAAAAGGAGACGTCGAAGAGACGACAGTAGAGCAGTTATTGCCAGGTGCATTTTCCAAGGAGGATCTTCAGTATGCAGAAGGAAAGCAGTAAATTTACATCAGGATTCATTAGCATTATCGGTCGACCGAATGTCGGCAAATCGACGTTTTTAAATCGAGTTGTAGGACAAAAAATCGCTATTATGAGTGACAAACCACAAACAACTCGAAACAAAGTGCAAGGCGTTGTTACTACAGACAATTCACAAATGGTTTTTATCGATACACCGGGAATTCATAAACCGAAGCATAAGCTCGGTGATTTCATGGTGAAATCAGCACGTAACACGTTAAAAGAAGTGGACGTCATCATGTTTATGGTGAATGCGAATGAACCGATTGGTGGGGGAGACAAGTTCATCATCGACCTCTTGCAAAATACTGAGACACCAGTGTTTCTAGTCATCAATAAAATTGACTTAGTTCACCCGGATGATTTGCTGACAACGATTACGTCGTATACGAAAGAATACGATTTTGCAGAAATCGTCCCACTTTCCGCTCTAAATGGTAACAATGTTGAACGATTGATGGAAACATTAACAAAATATTTACCGGAAGGGCCAAAATACTATCCGGATGATCAAGTGACCGATCATCCTGAACGGTTCATCATTTCGGAATTGATTCGAGAAAAAGTGCTTCATTTAACACGTGAAGAGATTCCTCATTCCGTTGCGGTCGTCATTGAAAAAATTGCTCGGGATGAAGAACGGGACATGGTCGATGTGGCAGCTACAATTATTGTCGATCGTGATTCCCAAAAAGGGATTGTCATCGGTAAAAAAGGTGCACTGTTAAAGGAAATTGGAACGAAGGCACGTCGTGATATTGAAATGTTACTTGGTTCCAAAGTATTTCTGGAACTTTGGGTGAAAGTGCAAAAGGATTGGCGGAACAAACCGGGTCATCTTCGTGAATTCGGTTTCCGTGACGATGAGTATTGAGCAGTCAACTTGAAAAGGAGTGATGTCCTTGTTGAATAAATGGGAAGGCATCATTCTAAAGAGCATGCCATACGGTGAATCGAATAAAATCGTGACACTATACACACGGGAAGCAGGGAAGATGACCGCGATGGCGAGAGGTGCGAAAAAGCCTGCAAGCCGTTTAGCTGCTGTTACTCAAACGTTCACCCATGGCTTCTTTCTGCTTCACGCAGGACGAGGGATGGGGACGTTGGAACAAGGTGAGCCAGTCAATTCGATGCGTCATATTCGCGAAGATCTTGAAGCGACCGCTTATGCAAGCTTTGTTGTTGAATTGATTGACCGATTGACGGAAGACAAAGGGCAAGGACCGAATGTATTTGCGCTGTTACAAGACGCGTTACATGCAATGAATGAAGGGTATGACCCGGAAGCAATAGCGCTTTTCGTTGAATGGAAGATGCTTCCGGTGGCAGGTATCCATCCTGTTTTGCATCAATGTGCACATTGTAGAGCTACAGAAGGGGAATTCGCTTTTTCGTTTCAGATGATTGGTTTCTTGTGTCATCGCTGTTTCCAGATTGATCCCTATATTGTGCGTATTACACCAACGCAACTGCGTTTGATCAGGACATTTTTTACGGTTCCCATCCAGCAAGTTGGTTCGTTAACTTTAAAAAAAGCGACAAAACAATTCATGCGAAAAATTGTAAGGACGGTTTATGATGAACAGGTGGGTGTTCGCTTGAAATCGAGAGCGTTTCTCGACCAGTTGGAGCGTACGCCACAATTATTACCACAAAAAGAAAAACCGCAGGAAGACGGCGAATGACCTCTTCCTCGGTTTTTCTTTTTCTCAATTTATTAGAATGTAAGATGTTTTTCGATATAAGCTTTTACATCTGCGATTGGCATACGAACTTGCTCCATTGAATCACGGTGACGAACAGTCACTTGTCGATCTTCTTCAGAGTCGAAGTCATACGTAATACAGAATGGTGTACCGATTTCATCTTGACGACGGTAACGACGACCGATTGATTGTGAATCATCGTATTGGACTGGGAAGTGTTTACGAAGTTCTGCGTACACTTCATCTGCCCCTTCAGCAAGCTTTTTCGATAATGGTAGGACTGCTGCTTTAATTGGCGCAAGAGCAGGGTGGAAACGCATAACTGTACGTTTGTCATCGCCTTCAAGCTCTTCCTCGTCAAATGCATCACAAAGGAATGCGAGTGTAACGCGGTCCGCACCAACGGAAGGCTCGATGCAATACGGGACATATTTCTCATTCGTTACAGGGTCTTGGTAATGGAAGTCTTCACCAGAATGTTCCATATGGCGCGATAAGTCGAAATCTGTACGGTTTGCAATACCCCATAGCTCGCCCCAACCAAACGGGAATTTATATTCGATATCGACTGTCCCTTTTGAGTAGTGAGAAAGTTCTTCATCGCTATGTTCACGTAAGCGAATGTTTTCAACTGACAAACCAAGGTCCAATAGCCACTTCTCGGAGAAGTCTCTCCAAAATTCATACCATTTCATGTCTTCTCCTGGTTTGCAGAAGAATTCCAACTCCATTTGCTCGAATTCACGTGTACGGAAAGTGAAGTTTCCAGGTGTGATTTCATTTCTGAAGCTTTTACCGATTTGGGCAATCCCAAATGGCATTTTTTTACGCATTGAGCGTTGAACGTTTTTAAAGTTGACGAAAATTCCTTGAGCCGTTTCAGGACGTAAGTAAATTTCGTTTGCAGATGAATCCGTAACCCCTTGAGAGGTTTTGAACATTAAATTGAATTGACGGATACCTGTATAGTCCATCGCCCCACAACTCGGACAAACAATTTCGTGTTCACTGATTAACGCTTCCATTTTCTCAAATGGCATACCGTCCACGACTAATTCAATGCCTTTCGCGTCTAATGCATCTTCAATCAATTTATCTGCACGATGACGCGTTTTACACTTTTTGCAGTCAATCATCGGATCATTGAAATTACCGATATGTCCGGAAGCTGCCCAAACTTTTGGGTTCATTAAAATGGCAGCGTCAAGTCCTTCATTGTAAGGGGACTCTTGGACAAATTTTTGCCACCAAGCTTTTTTAATGTTGTTTTTTAAGGCAATTCCTAGCGGACCATAATCCCAAGTATTCGCCAAACCTCCGTAAATTTCAGAGCCAGGAAACACAAATCCACGCTGCTTCGATACATTCACAATTTGTTCCATTGTCATCATAACTAATCCCTCCAATTAAAATAAGCACCCATCCCCGGACATAAAGTCCGAGGACGAGTGCATAATGACCCGCGGTTCCACCTCGATTGGTTGCAATAACAACCCACTTGAATGCATGCTAGCTCAAGGTTGCCGTTTCATGTCGTTACGGGCTTTCACTATCCCCGTTCGCTACCAAGACATTACTTATAGACCTCTCATCGCCTATTGAATTCTGTACATAGTGTAGCATGGTTCTTGAATCTCTGCAATTTATTAAATTTGTATGTGTAAAGGATTGACGGATAGTTGTGAAGAAGTAAAAAAGATGAAAGTAACTGATTCCCCGCGTTACGTTTCTGTCGTCCTCCACCTATAAATGTTGTAAATGATTTGTATAACTGCGATAAGTATGAATGAAAGGATTAACCAGAATGTGGCCACTTCACTCAGGTCTGAAAAAAGAATGATGAAAGCAATTCCTGCAATGAATAAAGGAAGTGATGTAAAGCAACGGATTAACTTTCGTCTATAAGACAATTTAAAATAAATTAATTCAAATCCTTTATCAATCTTAGGTGTCCGCCGATAAAGGTAGGAAAGAAAAATGGTTATAAATAAGACACATATTCCACTCGTAATGAGGTGAGGAAGTATTGATTGCATAAAAACATGCTCCTTTCTAACGTTTTTCTTTCATTTCATCCTATTCAGACGTAAGGTGTTTTATAGTTTCATCTGTCTTCATTCTAGCATGAATTGTCTACTAAAAGCAGTGGCACTCTATTAGTACCATTCGATGAAAGACTAAAATGAATACAGATTGAACTTTGCTTGTTTTATTGGTTCAATTGTATTTAGTGATAAGGTGCATGTTGAAGCACATAAGTCGATTATCGTTCGTTTTATCACAGCTTGTATCTTATTCTTAAATCAGCCTCAATCATCCTAGCCAAGTGACAAAAGCCATTGGGTTAGGAAATCTGATAGCAAAATGCTATACTATTCAAGGATATATTATCGAACGATTAAGGCGGTGATTCACTTGGAATTGAATAAGCGCCAGACCGAAATCCTTGAAATTGTGAAAGTGGATGGTCCTATAACAGGTGAACAGATTGCTGAAAGATTAAGTTTAGCTAGAGCGACGATAAGACCTGATCTAGCAATTCTCACTATGGCGGGTTATTTAGATGCTAGGCCACGCGTAGGTTACTTCTATTCAGGGAAAAAACCGGCACCATCCATTGCAGATGGCATGATTGGTATGAAAGTTGGGGACTTCCAATCGATTCCGGTAGTTGTGAACGAAAATGTAACAGTTTATGATGCGATTTGTCAGATGTTCCTTGATGACGTAGGAACGCTGTTTGTTGTGGATAAATCCTCATTCTTAACAGGTGTTTTATCACGAAAAGATTTATTGCGAACAAGTCTTGGGAATACCGAGCTAGACAAAATACCGGTACATGTAATCATGACACGGATGCCGAACATCACGTATTGCAAAAAACAGGATTCCCTCATCCAAGTTGCAAAAAAGATGATGTTGCAACAAATTGATTCGCTACCAGTCGTTTCAGCGACAGAAGATGGGCTTGAAGTCGTCGGGAGGATTACGAAAACGAACATTACTGCTGCTTTTCTTTCACTTGCTGAAGAACATGATCTATAAAGTTGACCTCTGATAAAATGACAAAGGAGTGTTCCTATGACGAAATTGACATTGTTCATCGTTTCCGATTCAGTAGGGGAAACGGCCGACTTAGTAGCGAAGGCGGCAGCAAGCCAGTTCAGACATGACCTGGAAGCAGTTTCAATCAAACGGTTTTCGCATGTCGAAGATGAATCGCAACTCCGAGAGATTGCTTTTCTAGCCAAACGTCAGAATGCAATTCTCATTTATACACTTGTGAAAAGCTGCATGCGTGAAAAATTGAAAGAGGAGTGTCGGGCGAATGATTTGCAATGTGTCGATTTGCTAGGCCCTCTCCTCCTTGAAATCAGCAACTTGGTAAACGAGAAACCTTATGAAGAACCGGGGCTCGTTAGACAACTGGATGAAGATTATTTCAAGAAAATCGAAGCGATCGAATTTGCGGTCAAGTACGATGATGGCCGGGATCCTCGTGGTGTCCTTAAAGCGGATATTGTTTTAGTCGGTGTATCTAGAACGTCGAAGACACCGTTATCTCAATATTTGGCTCACAGAGGATTTAAAGTTGCAAATGTTCCCCTTGTTCCAGAAGTGGAGCCGCCAGAAGAGCTGTATCAAATTGATTCAGCTAAATGTTTCGGTCTAGTCATCTCACCAGGTGTATTAAATTCCATCCGCAAAGAGAGATTACTAGCTCTTGGTTTGAAAGATGATGCGAATTATGCACAAATCGAGCGGATTCAAGAGGAATTGCGGCATTTTGAAACTGTTGTTTCTAAAATTGGCTGTCAAGTGATTGATGTTTCAAATCGAGCAGTTGAAGAAACAGCGAATGTCATCCTCACCAAATTAGCTAGTCGATTCCTATGAATTAATAAGGAGAAGGACCGTCCGATAAAAAAGGGTTGGTTCTTCTATTTAGATTGTGTACAATAGTGAATTGTCGCCGTTCTATAATCTTCTAGATTACATACACGGTTTTTTTATAATGTCACGAAATTTTTTTGTCGAATAAGCAGGATTTATGAAAACTATCTAGAATTCAAGTATGTGAGAAGAAAATGGTGATAGAATGACTAAAATTCCAGAAGAGACAATTGAGGCAGTCAGGTCGAAAACGGATATTGTCGATTTGATCGGAGAGTACGTCCAATTGACAAAGCGAGGGAGAAATTGGTTTGGATTATGCCCATTCCATGGTGAAAGTACCCCTTCGTTTTCTGTGTCAGAGGATAAGCAATTGTTTCATTGCTTCGGTTGTGGAGCGAGTGGTAACGCTATTACATTTGTCATGGATATTGATAATAGCCCATTTACAGAGGCGGTCTCAAAATTGGCCGGACGCGCTGGTATCGAATTGGATATCTCTCTAACAGAAAGTGCAAGCCATTCGAAGTCTGGTGAGTTCCAACAGATGAGGGAAGCGCATGAACTTGCGGCTAATTTTTATAGTCATTTATTACTGAATACAGTGGAGGGTGAAAAAGCATTACAATATTTGGAACAAAGAGGATTTTCGCGTGAGCATATCGAAAAGTATGGTATAGGGTGGTCACTTGACGATCGGGAAGTGTTAAGTCAACTTCTCCAACGTAAGAAATATGATATGAAGGAGATGGAGCGTGCCGGTCTTTGCATCATGAAAAATGATGGTACAGGCTACTTTGACAGGTTTCGAGGACGTATTATGTTTCCGCTGCATGACGATAATGGCAATGTAGTCGGTTTTTCAGGTAGGACGTTATCGACGTCCAAAGACGAAGCGAAGTATTTAAATAGTCCAGAAACACCCATATTTGAAAAGAGCCGATTGCTTTATAATTTTCATAACGCACGTCTTAATGTTCGTAAAACGGGTAAAGTAATATTGTTCGAAGGTTTTATGGATACAATTGCAGCAGAAAGAGCTGGAATTATGAATAGTGTAGCAGTTATGGGTACATCCTTGTCTGACACACATATTACGAAATTAAAAAGAATTGCGAACCAAGTGATCATCTGTTGTGATGGTGACAACGCAGGTTGGGAAGCGGCTAAGCGATTTGCTAATCTTACTGCTCAAAAAGGACTAGACGCACAAATTGCGTTACTTCCTTCAAAGTTAGATCCCGACGAATACATTTCCACGTATGGTGGTGAATCATTCGTTGAGAAAGTGATCGGCAACCCACATACGTATATGTCGTTTATTCTGGCTTTTTACAAAAGGTCAAAAAACTTAACACATGAAAACGATGTGCTCCAATATATTCATGAAGTGCTAGAAGAGCTTGCCCAGAAAGTTTCCCCGATTGAACGAGATCTTATGATCCGTCAATTGTCTACGGAGACGGGTGTTTCTGCACAGGCACTTCAAGAGCAATTCATTAAAAAGGTTGGCGAGTTTGCAAAACAGGAAAAAGCTGAAGTGTTTACTGGACAAGCACCGCCTTCCTTACCGAAGATGCAAAACCGAAACCTGTCCAGTATCGAAAGGGCAGAGCGGTTACTCTTATGTCACTTGTTGAATGATGGCCAGTTGTTTGACAGGATACGTGAATCCCATTCACAAGTATTTGACGGTGATGACTATACGGCTATTTTCGTCAAGTTGGCAGGTTTTTATGAACAACATGGGACACCAGACTTCCACAGATTTGCAGAATCCTTGGAAGATCGAGGACTCCGTAAAACGGTCATGGAAGCGGCGATGCTGGAGAGAGATCCTGAATATGCCGAACAGGAAATCCATGACTGCATTCATCATCTTGAGAGACATCGAATTATCAAGCAAATCAATCAGATGATGCATGAATCAAAAGAAGCGGAAAAGATGAACGATTATACCCGGGCACTGGAGCTGGCCAGGGAAATCATACAGCTCCGGAAATCATTATCGGCGATGTAAGCCGTATTCCGGTGAATTAAGGAGGAACGGGTATTATGACTAAAAATGAGCAAGCTGGAGAGATGGAGAACGAGATGACATTAGAAGAAGTGAAAGCAAGTTTATTGGAAGCGGGTAAAAAAGCGGGAGAATTATCACAGGACGAAGTGGCGGAAAAGCTTTCCGTATTTGAAATGGAACCGGATCATTTTGAGGAATTTTTGGATCAACTTGAAGCAGCCGGCATCGAAATGGAAAGAAAAGAAGACGAAGAAGCAGGTAAAGATGAAGAGCAATTTGATTTGAATGATTTAAGTGTTCCCCCAGGTGTGAAAATTAATGACCCTGTCCGGATGTATTTGAAAGAAATCGGACGTGTCGACTTGTTGACAGGTGATCAAGAAGTGAAGTTGGCGATTGCTATTAAAGATGGCGTAGCCGCTGAAGAGAAACTTGCAGAAATGCAAACTCCTGATCCGGAATTACTGGAAATTGTTGATAAAGGGGAGCACGCAAAAAAACGTCTTGCTGAAGCGAACCTTCGTCTTGTCGTCAGCATTGCGAAAAGATATGTTGGTCGTGGCATGCTCTTCTTGGATTTAATTCAAGAAGGAAATATGGGGCTTATTAAGGCGGTCGAAAAGTTCGATCATACGAAAGGCTTTAAATTCAGTACGTATGCGACTTGGTGGATTCGTCAAGCCATTACGCGAGCGATTGCGGACCAAGCCCGTACAATCCGTATCCCTGTGCATATGGTGGAGACCATCAATAAACTGATTCGTGTTCAACGTCAATTGTTACAAGACCTAGGTCGTGAACCTTCTCCAGAAGAAATCGGAGAAGAGATGGACTTGACTGCTGAAAAGGTCCGTGAAATCTTGAAAATTGCTCAAGAACCTGTTTCACTTGAAACACCAATTGGGGAAGAGGATGATTCTCATCTAGGAGACTTCATTGAAGACTCCGAAGCGCAATCCCCATCGGACCACGCTGCATATGAATTGTTAAAAGAGCAGCTTGAAGATGTATTAGATACATTGACAGACCGTGAGGAAAATGTGTTACGTCTTCGTTTCGGTTTAGATGATGGTAGAACAAGAACACTTGAAGAAGTAGGTAAAGTGTTTGGTGTCACACGTGAACGAATTCGTCAAATTGAAGCAAAAGCACTTCGTAAGTTAAGACATCCTTCAAGAAGCAAACGTCTAAAAGATTTCTTAGAGTAAAACTGGGCATCGGCATACTGACTATGCCGATGTTTTCTTCATTATTCGTGCAGTTATCATGAGTAGGAGCGAGTGAAAACATGAATGCTCAACGGAAAAAGATCATCATGGCTGAAATCCATTATTGGAAACAAAACAAGTTATTACCTGAACACTATTGTGACTTTTTGCTTACGTTGTATACACAAGGGGAAGAACAAGTAGTCGATGTCAATGATGCGATTCTCGTGAAAGAAAAAAAGAGTGAGACGGCAAGTTTGCTAGGGATTGTTTTTTTTGTAAGTCTCATAGGTGCAAGCTTGTTCTTTCTAAATACGATTCCACTCGTTACGATAAGCGTAGCCATTTTATCGACGATTGTATTGCTTATGGTGGCAAAGAGGCTATTTCAACATCAATCTATCAATCGATCAATTGTATACATATTATCCGCTTTATTGGTATTAGGCGTTTCGGTGAAAATTTGGTTATTGTTTTTTGAGGGGCAAAACGTCTTGTTAATCATTTTGTTAAGTTTAAATTGTGTGCTTTGGCTTCTAGCAGGAAAATTTTTTAGATTAGTCTATTTTACACTTTCGGGCACTGTTGGATTAGCATTCATTGTCGGATTTTATGTTATGAAACTACTGTAAATAGGCAAGTGTTCCGGTCGTTCGAAAGAATGATTGTGAATCACTTGCAATTTTCGGTATAATAGAAATGTAAGCGTTAACAAATAGGGGGTCTGTACGATGAATTTCGATTTGACAGATGAACAGCTCATGATTAAAAAGATGATGAGGGAGTTTTCAGACGAAGTAGTTGCTCCGGGGGCCATCGAACGGGATAAAACGAAACATTTTCCTGTCGATATTTTTAAAGAGTTGTCTAAAATGGGGATGATGGGACTTCCGTTTCCTGAAAAATATGGGGGAGGCGGTGCGGATACAACAAGTTTCGCAATTGTCACAGAAGAATTGAGTAGAGCCTGTGCTTCAACTGGCATTACGTATTCTGCGCATATATCTTTAGGTGGTGCGCCTCTTCACTTGTTTGGCACGGAAGAACAGAAACAGGAGTACTTGGCGCCAATTTGTAAAGGTGAATCATTTGGAGCTTTTGGATTGACTGAACCGAATGCTGGGTCTGATGCGGGGGGGACACAGACGACTGCTAAAGAAGATGGCGATGATTTCGTCATTAATGGCTCAAAAGTCTATATTACAAACGCGAGTTACGCCAAACATTTAGCAATTACTGCGATCACTGACAACACCAACGGTAAAAAAGAAATCAGTGCCATTATTGTACCGACGGATGCAGAAGGTTTCACGGTTATTGATAACTATGAAAAAATGGGCTTGAATGCATCCAATACAACTGAATTAGTGTTAGACAATGTACGTGTACCGAAAAAGAACTTATTAGGTACACGGGGTCATGGATTTAGACAATTCCTCGTTACATTAGATGGCGGCAGGATTGGAATAGGCGCTATGGCTGTAGGAATTGCTCAAGCTGCTTATGAACGTGCGCTCCGCTACTCGAAGGAACGGAAACAATTTGGAAAGACGTTGTCGGAATTCCAAGTGACGCAATTTAAACTTGCAGATATGGCGATGAAAATCGAATTGGCTCGAAATATGGTCTATAAAGCGGCTTGGTTAAAAGATCAAGGCCGCCCATTCACGAAAGAAGCAGCGATGTGTAAGCTGTATGCTTCCGAAATTGCAATGGAAGTCGCAGACGAAGCCATTCAAATACATGGTGGCTATGGGTATATGAAGGAATATGAAGTGGAACGCTATATGCGTGACGCCAAATTATTAGAGATTGGTGAAGGAACGTCAGAAGTGCAACGTATGGTAATTGCTCGACAAATTGGTTGTTAAGGAAAAAGTTTGTCCAAATTGTCACAAACAATTAAATGTACAGTGATAACTCTTTCAGTTTTTCTCACTATACAGTACAATGTTAGATGTGCACTGTATACTTTTACAGAATAAATCCTGAAAAAGGAGGGTAATTCGATGAAAAACAATCCTGTTGTACCTTATATCCTAATTTTCGCACTAGGATTGGGCCTAATTTTCTTCATGTCCCTTTATGGTATCGAGCAGAAAGAAGAGATCGCTGGAGCAGATGAAGAAGGCAAAACTGAAGAAACGAACGATGATGCAGCAGCTTCTGAAGATTTTGATCCTGAAACCTTCGTACAAGGACAATGTATCAGCTGTCACGGTAACGATTTAGCTGGTGGTTTTGGTCCTAGCCTAGTCGGACTGTCAGATTCCAAAGAAGACATTCATGCAATCATTAAAAACGGTGAAGGTAGTATGCCGGCGTTTGGAGATAAAATCTCGGACGAGCAAATCGACCAATTGGCTGAGTATATCCTAACACTTAAATAAGCCTATGTAAGAGCTAGCAGGACTGGAATTCCATTCAGTCCCGCTAGCTTTTTCATTTCTGGCATTACACAGCTATATGCCTTACAATAAGAGCATTGGAAAGGTGGGGATCATTTGAATTCCGAAAAGTTATCAAATCGATTGATGGTAGTTGCATCATTCGTCGAATCGGGAGCGATTGTCGCAGATATTGGAAGCGATCACGCATATTTGCCATGTTTTTTGGTGAATGCCTGCAAAATCAATAAAGCAATAGCGGGTGAAGTTGTAAAAGGTCCCTATGAATCCGCTGTGAAAAATGTGAAGAAAAACGGTTTGGACAATGCAATTACCGTTCGTCTAGCAAATGGTTTGCATGTAATTCAAGAGGCGGACGCTGTTGACACAGTGACGATTGCTGGTATGGGTGGTCCTTTAATCGCTTCGATTTTAGAGGAAGGCTCTTCCCAATTGCAAACGGTCTCCCGAATTATTGCACAACCAAATATTCATGCGTTGGCGATTCGTCAATGGGCAATAAAAAACAACTGGCAGCTTGTTGATGAGGAAATTATTAAGGAAGATCATAAAATCTATGAAGTGCTTGTCCTTGAACGAGGTGAGGCTTCCTATAATGAGGCAGAAATGCTTGTAGGGCCATTTCTAGCGAAAAAAAGATCATCTGTCTTTTTGGAAAAATGGGAACGGGAACTAGTGGAGTGGCAACGAATCGTTCAAGAATTACAACAAGCTGGAGAAAGCTCCAACATTTTAATGAAAAAGCGCGAACTACAAACTAAAATTGACTTGGTGAGGAGTGTACTGTCACGATGAAAAAAGTGAATGGGCATGAAATCATTTCTCTCTTTGAGCAATGGTCGCCAAAACGGTATGCAGAAGACTGGGATCCTGTTGGTTTACATATTGGACAGTTAAACAGAACTGTTCAGAAAGTATTAGTAACGTTAGATGTCAATGAAGCAGTCGTTGATGAAGCGATCGAACAAGGGGCAAATCTTATCATTGCACACCATCCACCAATTTTTCAGCCGCTAAAGCATATTTGGACAGACACACCCCAAGGTCGATTAATCGAAAAATGTATAAAAAACGATCTATCTGTTTATGCAGCACATACAAATTTGGATGTTGCACCTGGTGGGGTCAATGATTTGTTGGCGCATAAGCTCCAATTACGCCAGTTAGAGGTGATGAAGCCGACCGTATCAGATCCCTTGTACAAATTAGCCGTTTTTTGTCCAGCGGATTATGCGGATGATTTGCGGGAAGCGTTGGGGAATGCCGGTGCGGGCGCATTAGGAGATTATGCTGGTTGCAGCTTCAGTTCGACAGGTATAGGTCGATTTACACCGATCACCGGTGCAGATCCATTCATTGGGAAAGTTGGTAAAAGTGAAAGTGTTCCGGAAGAACGAATTGAAGTCATACTTCCTGGACCAATAAGAAACAAAGTATTACAAGCAATGCTAGCTGCACATCCTTACGAAGAACCTGCCTACGACTTCTTCGTGCTCGATCAACGAACAGAGCAACTAGGTTTAGGCAGGGTCGGTGTATTGGAGGAAACAATGAGCCTTAAAGAGTTCGGGAGCTATGTGAAAAGTGTACTAGATGTTCCAGCGATCCGGCTTGTTGGTGATCCAGACAAACAAGTGAGGAAAGTGGCCGTATTAGGGGGCAGTGGAAGTAAATATATTCGAGCTGCTAAAAGGAAAGGCGCGGATGTTTTCGTATCGGGTGATATCGATTTTCACAGCGCACAAGATGCCGAATTAATGGACTTAGGAATTATCGATCCAGGCCACCACGTAGAAAAAGTAATGATTGAAGGTGTCGCAAAGAGAATGCAAAAGGAATGCACTGATAAAGAATTTGACGTTACGTTCATCCAATCAGCCATCGATACTGAACCTTTTACATTCCTTCAGTAAATCTTTCTAAACTGATGAACTCGTTTCATTGGAACGATATGGAATGACATGACGTTGTTACGTAATCATAAAAACGAGCTGTCCCGTCGGTATTTCACCGTAGGGACAGCTCTTCTGTATCATTCATTTGATACATAAGGTTCAATTCGTTTGACAGGTTCAGGATTTTTGATTTTTGGTAAAATCCGATTCAAAGTGAATTTTCTTTCTGGAATATGTGTCGCTGGATCTGCCGGGTCAAATTGTTCAAGGAAATTAATCACTTCACGCACGATGAGTGTCGGTGTAGAAGCCCCAGCAGTGACAGAAACAGTTTCTACTCCTTCTAACCAGGCAATATCAATCTCGGAGACATCCGAAATTCGATAGGATGGTGTATTCGCAATTTCAACAGAAACTTGTGTTAACCGGTTCGAGTTATTACTCTTCGGATCGCCAACTACGATGAGCAGATCTGATGCTCCTGCTTGTTCAGCAACGGCTTCTTGTCGAACTTGCGTGGCGAGACAGATCTCTTTGTGCACTTCAATGTGTGGGAATTTCTCTTTTAACGCATCCATGATGTGCTCAACATCCCATTGACTCATCGTTGTTTGATTCGTAACGAGGAGTTTCTCATTGTGGAGATTTAGTTGCTCAACGTCTTCCATCGTCTCAATGAGATGGACTGCGTGTGGTGCAACACCAATCGCGCCTTCAGGTTCAGGATGGAGTTTTTTTCCGATATAAATGATATGATAACCTTCTGCGGTTTTTTCTCTAATCAGATCATGTGTAACCGTTACGTCAGGGCACGTCGCATCGATAGAAACGAGTCCTTTTCGCCGAGCGAGTTCACGGACTTCAGGTGAGACGCCATGTGCCGTGAAAATAACAGTACCTGTCTCCACTTTTTCAAGAATTTCTAATCGGTTTGGACCATCGAGTGTAATGATTCCATCTTCTTCAAAAGCGTCTGTTACATGTTTATTATGAACAATCATGCCTAGTATATAAATAGGTCTCGGCAACGTTTTGTCGAGTGCCGCATTTCTTGCAATGACCATTGCATCGACAACCCCGTAACAATAGCCGCGCGGGGAAATCTTCATTACTTTCATTTATTCCACACTCCTCAACAGGGATCTGTCTCCATTATAGCGGAGTTGAGGAACTGATTCAAAGTTATTAATTAGGTGGCTGAAAAATGCGAGGGCCCGAACCGCCTGCCAGATTACTTAATGCAGATCCTGCCGCTGATGCACTGCTTGGCGTCCCACTAGCTGGTGTAGCGCCTGCGTTCGGTAATGACTGGAAGCCTTTGTACAATCGCCACATTGCCGGCAAGTTTTGAACCATTGGCGCCATTTGTTGGACGAGAGGTGCGAATTGTTGGGCAGTGTTTAAGAACTGATTGGCCGTTTGCATGTACATTTCCATTTTGTTTGTATTCTTTTGACCGGCATTTTGTGAAGGCGGGCCAAACTGGTTTCCAGTTGGAGCCCCATAGAATTGTCTTTGCGGCATGTCGTAATTTTGGATAGGCTGTGGTCCGTACGGAATGGTTTGCCTCATCGCAACGGGAGGAGACTGATTTGAAGCAAATGGATAAAAAGATTCGTATCTCATAGGTAACCCCTTTCTATTCGTCATTGTGATCTTTCACAATATATACTATGCCAAAATCGCATACGACGGAACGGAATCATGATACAATAAGAAAACGTTAGGAGGCATACAATGTCTAAATTTACAGATTATCAATTTAAACCGTTTTTACGTGAAGCAATTGAACAATTAGGTTTCACATCCCCTACACCGATACAAAAAGAAATGATTCCATTGATCCTAAAAGGCACGAATGCAATTGGACAAGCCCATACCGGAACAGGAAAATCTCACAGTTTTCTCATACCAATCGTAGAACGGCTGGATGAACAGAAAGATGAATTACAGGCGGTTATCACTGCACCTACAAGAGAACTGGCAATGCAGTTATTTGAGGAATTGAATAAGATGATTGCTAAGACTGCTATTAAAAGTTCGCTTTTGATTGGTGGCACGGATAAGCAACGTGCAATGGATAAGTTAAAGTCAAATCCGCATATTATTGTCGGTACACCAGGACGTATCCGTGATATGGCTGAAAATAAAGCATTAGCGATTCATACGGCTTCCATTCTTGTCATCGATGAAGCAGACCTAGCTTTTGACATGGGATTCATCGAAGATATCGATCAATTTGCTTCGAAAATGCCGACTGATTTAGAAATGTATGTGTTTTCTGCGACGATTCCAGAAAAACTAAAACCTTTCCTCTCAAAATATATGGAAAGCCCAGTGCATGTACAAATAGGCGATAAAAAACCTTTAACAGAAGGAATGCACTACTCACTCGTTCCCGTGAGAAGTATGGATCGAAAAAAGAAACTGTTGCATATCGTTCAGTCGATTAATCCCTATTTGGCGATTATATTTACGAACACAAAACAAAACGCTGATCAACTTGCCGATTATTTGGCCGATCAAGGCATTAAGGCAGGTAGAATTCACGGTGATTTATCACCTCGTGAACGGACACGGATGATGAAACAAGTCCGTGATCTCGACTATCAATTTATTGTGGCGACTGACCTTGCTGCTCGTGGAATCGATATCCCGGGCGTCAGCCATGTCATTAACTACGAATTACCCGATGACTTGGAATTTTTCATTCACCGCGTAGGGCGTACTGCACGTGCAGGATTGGAAGGCAATGCCATCACACTTTATGAGCCATCCGAGGATGATAAAATCGTTCAAATTGAAAAACTCGGCATACCGTTTGTGCATGAAGATGTCAAAAACGGCGAGTGGTTTGAAGTGAAAGAACGCAATGCTCGTAAAAAGCGTGTCAAAGAAACAGACGAATTGGACCGTAAAGCTGCATCTTATGTACGTAAACCTGACAAAGTAAAGCCGGGCTATAAAAAGAAAATGACAAAAGAGATGGAGAAATTTAAGAAGAGGGAAAGGAGATTGAAACGGAAAAATGGGAAATGATCAACCGCTACTGTTAGGATCACATGTTTCAATGAGTGGCAAAAAAATGTTGCTTGGTTCAAGTGAAGAGGCACTCGGTTATGGGGCATCCACATTTATGATTTATACGGGTGCTCCGCAAAATACAAGAAGAAAACCAATTGATGAACTGAATATTGATGCAGGCTTGCGTCATATGCAGGAAAATGGCATGGCCAATATCGTCGTGCATGCTCCTTACATTATCAATATTGGCAATACGACGAAACCCGAAACTTTCCGATTGGGTGTGGATTTCTTACAAGAAGAAATTAGACGAACAGCTGCACTTGGCGCAGATCAAATCGTCCTTCACCCAGGTGCACATGTCGGAGCGGGTGCTGATGCAGGTATTGTTAAAATTATCGAAGGGTTAAACGAAGTGCTGTCGGAAGATGCAAACGTTCGAATTGCTTTGGAGACGATGGCAGGTAAGGGCAGCGAATGTGGTAGAAGCTTCGATGAGATTGCAAAAATTATCGATGGTGTAACGCATAACGAACGCTTGTCTGTCTGTTTTGACACGTGCCACGTCCATGATGCTGGCTATGATATTGTCAATGACTTCGAAGGTGTACTTGCACAATTTGATGAGATAGTTGGTAAAGATCGTATTTCGGTCATCCATGTCAACGACAGTAAAAATGAACGTGGTGCCATGAAAGACCGACATGAAAATATAGGACATGGGTATA
Source organism: Sporosarcina sp. OR05 (assembly GCF_041414805.1). Taxonomy (NCBI): domain Bacteria; kingdom Bacillati; phylum Bacillota; class Bacilli; order Caryophanales; family Caryophanaceae; genus Sporosarcina; species Sporosarcina sp. OR05. The sequence goes on from NZ_JANKJL010000001.1 coordinate 712,458, forward strand.
TCGGTTTTGAACCGTTATCGTATATTGTCCATCATCCAGATTTCAAGCACATACCGAAGATCCTGGAAACACCATTTGTCGGTACGGATGCAAAAAACAAACGTGCTCCATATGAACAGGAAATCGCTATGCTCAAAGCGAAAAAGTTCCAACCGGAATTACGGGAACTTCTACTCGTTTAATGTTTATGGATTGACACCTCACTCGTTCCGTGAGGTGTCAATCCAATTTACATTCGACTAGTAGTTCAAATCCTGTCTAAATATTGCCTGAACAATTCCTCGCCTTTTTTATCTCCGACAGCAGCCTTCACTTTTGAGATGAAGCTCTCCGGAACGCCAGTAAACAACCAATGAAAAGAAATTTCGTCTAGCAATGGCCGTAAAGCTTGTATTTCTCTGATCGATAAATCAATACCATATCGATCTGCTAACTGTTTTGCCTCTGCATCACTTTTCATTTTAATTTCATTTACAAATTGCAAATAGTCCAACATCCATCATTCCTTCTCAAATATTTGTATACATAAGAAACTTCGTTTATACTTTTACAAGTAATAGTAATCGTTCCTGTTTACTAGCAAGCTGTTACGTGATTCGAGCGAATTGCGTTAAATGAGGAGTAAGATAGAGAGGGTTATCGCATGACCAACACAATTATTGAATGCTCAAATATTAGTTTTACCTATGAACAATCTACAGTTCTCGATTCTATTTCCTTGAAAGTGAACGAAGGGGAGTTTTGGGCGCTCATCGGTCCAAATGGTTCGGGAAAATCTACCTTAATCAAAATCATTTTAGGGTTATTACAACCGGATCAAGGGCGTGTAACACTGTATGGGGAAGATGCCGCTTCTTTTAGACAGCGTGAAAAGATTGGTTATGTCTCCCAAAAATCCAATTCTTTTAATGCTGGTTTTCCAGCGACAGTACTTGAAGTCGTCAAGAGTGGCCTTACGCGTAAAGTAGGTTTGTTTAAAAACTTCACGAAGGCAGACGAAAAGCAGGCATTGGAAGCCTTGAAAATTGTTAAGATGGATGCCTACGCTGCATCAAATATCGGCGAATTGTCCGGTGGGCAGCAGCAGCGAGTTTTCATCGCACGTGCATTAGTCGGCAATCCTGAATTACTCATTATGGATGAACCAACTGTTGGTATCGATCAAAAAAATGTTGCTTCGTTCTATTCTATGCTCAATGACTTAAACCGTGAACACGGTATTGCAATCCTACTCGTGACACATGAAATTGACTTAGTGACAGAGCTTGCTTCCCATGTTGCATGCCTCAATCGAACAATTCATTTTCATGGTCCTCAAGCGGCTTATCAGCAGATGGATAACCGAGAAATTTCAAATTGGTATGGGCATCCAGTTCGTCGTGTTCATTCGTCGAAGAAGGAGGCTTGACGATGCTTTCAGCTATATTATCCTATGAGTTTTTGCAAAATGCTTTCTTGTCTGGGCTAATTATTGGGGTGATTGCACCACTTTTAGGCTTGTTCATCGTCGTCAGAAGACTTGCGCTCATTGCGGATGCATTAAGTCATGTTGCGCTGGCGGGTATTGCAGGTAGCCTTTATTTAAGTCAGACGGTGCTGTTCTTTGCTCCATTGAATCCAATTTATTTAGGAATGGCTACAGCGGTAGGAGGCTCTTTGTTAATCGAAAGGTTAAGAGGGGCTTATAAAAACTTTGAAGAACTTGCAATTCCGATTATCCTTTCAGCGGGCATTGGGTTCGGCGCAATCTTTATTTCACTGGCTAAAGGGTTCGGCTCTGATTTAGTCGGTTATTTATTTGGATCCGTTTCGGCAGTGAGTCGACAAGATTTAGGGATCGTTCTAATTATTGCAGTTGTCGTAATCGCTTTTATTTCAATCTTTTACAAAGAATTGTTTGCATTATCTTTTGATAAGGAGTATGCGCGTGTCTCGGGCGTGAATGGAAAAGTGATTCAAACGGTGTTTATGATAATTGTGGCGCTTGTCATTGGCGCTTCAATGAGAATAGTCGGGATTTTACTTGTTTCTTCACTAATGACATTGCCAGTTGCCGCAGCGATTCAATTAGCGAAAAGTTTCAAAGGGGCTATGTTGTATTCCATCGTGATTGGAGAGTTATCTGTTTTAATCGGCCTTTTTGCAGCCTATCATCTGGACATTGCACCAGGAGGAACGATTGTAGTCACCTCCATTGTGCTATTATTACTAGTGCTGGGTTGGAATAAATTCAAAGGGAAGAAGCCAACTCGGAAAGTGAGAGGGGAATTTGTATGACACTTGATGAGGCATGGAGAATTTTACAAGCAAACCAATTTAAACGAACGAAAAATCGGGAAACGATCTTAGAATTTTTTGCGGATAAAGATCGCTATTTGACAGCGATGGAAGTTCGGAATTTTATGGCAATCGATAATCCTGGAATTAGTTATGACACGATTTATCGAAACTTGACGACTTTTGCGGAACTTGGCATTTTGGAGGAGACGGAATTGAACGGCGAGCGGCACTTTCGTATGCAATGCGATCACGGTGTCCATCATCATCACTTCATTTGTACGGATTGTGGAAAAACGAGAAGTATTCCACATTGTCCGATGGAAGAGATCTCTGTCAATCTACCTGGTTATTCAGTTGAAGGGCATAAATTCGAGATTTACGGAAAATGCCCATTATGTATAGAAGCATAGTATGTGAACAATAAAAAGTAGAGAACGGACAATTACGCCGCCCTCTACTTTTTTTATTTGTTCATAAGTTGTTCGGTTGGAAAGTGCTTTTTAATCCATTCATCTGCTTCTTGCCAGCTGTGTACTCGAATGACACCTTCAGGAATCGGTTGACGGTTATAAGGTGTATCGAAAAGCAACACCGGAATCGATAGTGCCTCGTGGATATCTACGGCATTATCGTGCTTATCTTCGAAGAATGCTTCCACGTTGAACTTTTTCGCCGTCTCGACTTTGTGATGACTGCCAATGAGTTCGATGTGATCGAAAGGAATCGCTTGCTGTTCAAACCAGTTATGTGTGCAGTCCATGACATTTTCACCGCGAGCAGATATATAATACAACTCGTAATGCTGTTGCCAGTCGGTTAATATCATCTTTGCATACTCCTGAGCAGGTGATGTCGCATAGATGGTAGATTCCGCTTGCTTGTACCACGTATAGAATTCTTCTTCTGTGATAGGAAAAGCTTTTGTTAAATCATATTCAACGATATCGTCTAACACAAGATTACAGCCGAATTGCTCATTGATATGCGGTAACAGGGAAGTCGGGCACGTGACAGTTCCGTCAATATCAATGCCGAAACGAAATTTCCTCATTCAGTTGCTCCGCTTTGTAGAAGTAGCTCTTCTTGTCGTTTCTTTTCAAAGTATTCCTCTGCTAGCTTATCGATTTCCATCTTCAGTTCTTCAACCATTGTTTCTTCAGGCACTTTCCGAACAGTTTTCCCTTTCATGAAAAGTAAACCTTCCCCACGTGCGCCTGCAATGCCGATATCCGCTTCTCGTGCTTCTCCTGGTCCATTAACTGCGCAACCGAGTACCGCTACTTTAAGTGGTGCTTTAATCGTTGAAATGTACTCTTCGACTTCATTTGCAATGGAAATTAAATCGATTTCAATTCGACCGCACGTTGGACATGAAATAAGTGTTGCTGCGTTGGAAGAGAGACCGAATACTTTCAACAACTCACGGGCAACTTTAACTTCTTGGACTGGATCCGCACTTAATGATACGCGGAGTGTGTTCCCAATACCTGCAGATAATAATGTTCCGAGCCCGGCAGCACTTTTAATTGATCCAGCAAATAACGTTCCTGACTCAGTGATGCCTAAGTGGAGCGGATAATCAAAAGCAGCCGCCGCTTTTTTATAGGCTTCGACTGCCAAATTCACGTCAGAAGCTTTCAAAGATACGATAATATCGTGGAAATCAAGATCTTCTAGTATCTTAATGTGATGCAAAGCACTTTCCACCATACCGTCCGCTGTTGGATAGCCGTATTTCTTCAAAATATGTTTCTCAAGGGATCCTGCATTTACACCGATACGTATTGGGATTCCTTTTTCTTTTGCAGCTTGAACGACCGCTTCCACTTTTTCTTTTCGGCCGATGTTGCCGGGATTAATGCGGATTTTATCAGCACCTTGTTCAATTGCAATTAACGCTAATTTGTAGTCAAAATGGATATCCACTACAAGAGGGATGTTAATGCGCGCTTTAATTGCTCCGATTGAGTATGCAGCACGCTCGTCAGGACAAGCGACACGAACAACTTGGCAACCTGCTTCTTCGAGGCGTAAGATTTCTTCAACCGTTGCGTCGACATCATGTGTTTTTGTCGTCGCCATACTTTGAATAAAAAGCTCGTCACTGCCACCGATTGTCAAATTACCAACACGGACTGGACGGGTCTTCGATCTGTGTATCATTTCATTCATCAACATTCTCTCCTTAAAAAAACGATAATACTAGAATCTATTTTACCAATCAATGTGTTGAAAAGACAAGAGAGACCGCTCAATGCCCATTATTTGCAATTTGTAAGGTGTGTTTCTGTAAGTGGGAGCTTAATGGATAAACCACCTACAAGATCTTGGTTTTGTAAATGCGGATTAAGGGAATAGAAAATTGATAACCTTTCAACAAAAGATACGTCGCCATCTGGGTACATCGCAAAGAGGGTCTCAATTGTATCACCTTCAATTGTCTTGACGGGAATATAGTCTACGGTTGTTTCTTGACACGGTACTTCATCGCCAAAAAAGGAAGCGAGAGTGATTGTCCCATCAAACAAATCAACACGTATAATGTGAAAAATAATAAACAACACGACAGCAATGCCAAATGTACGCATGAACATCCCTCCTTTTACACTATATGCGTCAAAGAGGGAAGTATTCATTTTACTGTTTTTGGATAATACTTGAGTGCAAAGGCGATATAACTTATATGAATGATGGACGTTAGCCATGCACTAAAAGTTTCGGTCATTGGAAAGAAATCAAGAATCATTGTCAGTAAAATGGGAAGGGTAATGGCTATGGCAGTCGTTCGCCATATGAAACGATATTCCACTCTCCTGCGAAACAACATCCCAAGCAACATGCCGAATGCGGCGAACAGACTAATTCTGACAAATACATAAAAAGTCGCGATGACGAACTGAAACACAATCGCAATTGGATAAAGCAAACTACCGATCGTTTGACTGTATGCTTCCAATTCAGGCGATGCTTCAAATAAACCACCATCTCCGAGCAAGTATCGTATAAAAGAGATCAGCGTCATCGTAAAAATGAAATAAAAAATATACCGAATTACACGGCCAATTGGAAGCAGACGGAAAGCTGCTAATTTCTTTGGTGCAGACACGCCTGCAAGGAACAAATGTCGAAATGTCACAATGGTGCTACCTCCTTCTGTTTACTATCAGTTTACCACCTTCAGCAACTCGTTTGTTGGCTGGCAGATTCGACAGAATGATGACAATTTCTGAGTCGAATGTTAAGGGAATGTAAAGATTTGCGCACGACTATTTACAATTCGTTAATAATATCAACATAATAAGGGTGCGTATTATTAAGCATGATGGAGGTTGACAGTTTGATGGAAGTGAATTGGCAAGAAATGCTGTTTCAATTTGTAGGAGGTCTTGGGATTTTCCTATTCGCCATAAAATATATGGGAGACGGTCTACAAAAGGCTGCTGGAGACAGATTACGATCTATTTTGGATCGCTTTACAACGAATCCGTTCATGGGCGTACTTGTGGGGATCATTGTAACAATCTTAATCCAGTCTAGTTCTGGAACGACCGTAATTACTGTAGGTCTTGTAAGTGCTGGTTTCATGACATTACGACAAGCGATTGGTGTCATAATGGGTGCCAATATCGGTACGACTGTAACTGCATTTATCATTGGGTTGGATGTAGGCGCATATGCATTGCCAATCATGGCAGTTGGTGCATTTCTCATCTTCTTCATTAAAAAGAACAGCATTAAAAACTTGGGGGAAGTCATTTTTGGATTCGGTGGACTATTCCTCGGTCTCGAACTGATGAGTGCAGGGATGAAACCACTTCGTTCACTTGAAGTGTTCACAGACTTTACACTTGCAATGAGTGAGCATTCTATACTCGGAGTTGTTGCAGGGACAGTGTTTACTTTAATTGTCCAAAGTTCAAGCGCTACTGTTGGTATTTTACAAGGCTTATACGCAGAAAACCTTGTCGATATGAAGGCTGCACTTCCAATTTTGTTCGGAGATAATATCGGGACAACGATAACTGCAATTTTAGCTGCTATCGGAGCATCCGTAGCTGCAAGAAGAGCAGCTGCTACACACGTACTATTCAACGTTGTCGGCGCGATTATTTTCCTGTTGCTACTTCATCCGTTCACATTGTATATCGAATGGATTTCAGGCGTATTAAACTTGGAAAGTAAAATGCAAATTGCATTTGCACATGGAACATTCAACGTCATTAACACATTAATCCAATTTCCATTAATTGGAGCGTGGGCTTTATTTGTAACAAAAATTATTCCAGGTAAAGATGTAACGATCGAATACAAACCGAAGCATCTAGATCCGAACTTCATCAACCAATCACCTTCTGTTGCGATTGGACAAGCGAAAGAAGAGATTATCCGAATGGGTGATTTTGCGGTCCAAGGAATGCAAGAGACATTTGAATATTTAAAGACAAGCAATAAAAGACATGCAGAAACGGCTTATCAAATAGAAGATGCCATTAACAATTTAGATCGAAAAATAACGGATTATCTCGTTGATATTTCAGCTGTGAATATTTCACCAATTGAATCAGCACGCCACGTTATGCTCATGGATACGGTACGTGACATTGAACGAATTGGTGATCATTTTGAAAATATTATTGAACTGATTGATTTCCGTGAAGTGAACCGTGTTAAATTGACGCCGGATGCATTAGAAGATTTAACAGAGATGTTTACATTGACAATTGAAACTGTGGACAAAGCGATTCGTTCACTCGATATGAATGATGTTGAACTTGCGAAGACCGTTGCTGAACAAGAAGACTTGATCGATAAGATGGAACGCAAATTTAGAAAAAATCATATTGTCCGTTTGAATGGTGGAAATTGTTCTGCGCAGGCTGGTATTGTATTTGTCGATATCGTTTCCAATTTGGAGCGTATCGGAGACCATGCCGTTAACATTGCGGAAGCAATTTTAGGAAAGCGAGTGTAAACGACAATGGAAGTGATCGGCTGGATTGTTACGATCGTTATGTTTATCGTTGCATTTGCGGGATTAGTCTATCCAATCATTCCATCCGTAATTTTCATCATCGCTGGATTTCTATTATACGGATGGATTGTATCGTTTGAAGAACTTACTTGGTTGTTTTGGGTGATTCAAATTCTATTTGTCATCTTACTTTTTGGCGCAGACACACTTGCGAATCTTGTCGGTGTTAAAAAGTTCGGTGGGTCGAAGGCAGGGATGTGGGGAAGCACGATTGGTTTGCTCGTCGGCCCATTTGTCATACCGGTTGCTGGAATCCTAATTGGTCCTTTTATCGGTGCTGTACTTGCTGAACTGATTGTTTCGAGGTCTGGACTGAAACAATCACTCCTAACAGGGATTGGCTCATTGGTTGGCTTTTTAACATCTTTTGTCACGAAAGGTGCGATTATGCTCCTAATGATTGGGATTTTTATCTTCTTTGTTGCCATATAATTCATTTGAATTGAATGGCTTTAGAAATTTTGCTATCGTTAACATTGTAGGATAAAAACCAATCTATCGAGGAGGAATGGACAAATGGCTTACCAATTACCTGAGCTACCATACGCATATGATGCATTAGAGCCTCATATCGACAAAGAAACAATGAACATTCACCACACGAAACACCACAATACGTATGTAACGAATGTGAACAATGCATTGGAAGGACATGCAGATTTAGCATCTAAATCTGTTGAAGAACTCATTTCGAATATGGATGCAGTGCCTGAAAACATTCGTACAGCTGTCCGCAACAATGGTGGCGGTCATGCAAACCACTCATTCTTCTGGAAAATTCTATCTCCAAATGGTGGCGGTGCGCCAACTGGTGAACTTGCAGAAGCAATTGACAAGAAATTCGGTAGTTTTGATGCATTTAAAGAAGAATTTGCAAAAGCTGCTGCAACGCGCTTCGGTTCAGGATGGGCATGGCTTGTTTCCAACAATGGAGAACTTGAAATCATGTCAACACCAAACCAAGATTCTCCGTTAATGGAAGGAAAAACGCCAATTCTTGGATTGGATGTTTGGGAGCATGCTTACTACCTAAACTATCAAAACCGTCGTCCTGATTATGTTTCAGCGTTCTGGAACGTTGTAAACTGGGATGAAGTCGCGAAAAACTATCAAAAATAATTGTTAATCGGCAACCAAGCATACATCCTTTTCGTCAGGATGTATGCTTTTTTATATTTTGAATGCTATAATTCATAATGAACTTATTATGTAAGGGGATTACCAATGAAGAAGTCGATGCGCAAAACGGATCAAGCAAAAATCCGACAACGTAAACATATTGCTTTCAGGATGAATCTATTGTTCTTTTCGATATTCGTCCTATTTTCATTGCTCATTTTCCGACTTGGCTATTTACAGATTGTCAAAGGGGATGACTATAGAAGAGGCTTAGAACAAAAAGAAGAGATATCAGTGAACACGAGTGTACCTAGAGGAAGAATTTATGACCGTACAGGTAAAGTCTTAGTGGATAATCATCCGATGAATGCCATTACATATACAAAAACCTCTTCCACAACAGCAAAGGAAATGTACCAAATCGCTGAAAAGCTTTCACAATTAATTGAGCAAGATACGAAAAGGGTCACACTCGGTGATAAGCGGGATTTCTGGATTTTATTGCACAGTGAAGAAGCGGAGGCGAAAGTAAGTCGTAAAGAGATTGAGCAAATTAGTGAAGACGGTGTATCGAAAAAAGAAATCCAACGAGAGATTAATCGCCTTACACGCGAACGAATTACAGACGAAGAGTTAAATTCTTTTACGGATCATGAATTGGAAGTATTGGCGATCTATCGAGAAATGATGTCAGGTTACGCGTATTCACCGCAAATCATTAAGAGCGGGAATGTGACACCAGAAGAGTTTGCAGCCGTCTCAGAACGACTTGATGAGTTTAAAGGTGTGAATACGACAACTGACTGGGAACGTGTGAAATTCTCCGATAGTACAATTCTTGGTACAACAACAAGCCCAATCGAAGGCATACCGAGGTCCCATTTGGATTACTATTTGGCAAGGGATTATTCCAGGAATGACCGGGTAGGTAGAAGTTATTTTGAACAGTATTATGAAGAACTGCTAAATGGCGAGAAAAAAATCGTGAAAAACGTGAAGGATCGAACGGGTACTGTCATTGAAACGAAAACTGTACGCGAAGGGGAACCAGGTAAGGACCTTGTGTTGTCGATGGACAGTGAATTGCAAGAGTCAGTAGAGGAAGTAGTGTCAACTAAACTTCTTGAGATGAAAAAAGACCCGAAAGCTGGTTTGTTGGACCGGGCATTTGTAGTGATGATGGATCCGAATAACGGTGAAGTCCTGTCGTTGGTTGGGAAACGGTTAGTGAAGGATGAAGACACCGGCAAATGGGAAGTACGCGATTATGCCTATGGTACATTCACGTCTGCTTACGAAGTAGGTTCTACTATAAAGTTGGCAACTGTATTAACGGGGTATAGTGAGGGTGTTCTCTCAATTAATGAGACAAAAATCGATGAGCCGATTTATTTAAGAGGGTCGACAAAACGTTCGCTATTCAATCAGAACGGACGTGTTCAACTGAATGATGTTGTGGCCATTGGTCGGTCTTCAAACGTGTATATGTTCCGTATTGCGATGTCTTTAGGAAACGCAGTCTATCGACCGCATATGCCGTTACCGATTGACATGGAAGGGTTCGATAAATTAAGGAACTACTATGCTTCATTCGGTCTGGGCGTAAAGACTGGAATTGATTTGCCTGGAGAGTATACGGGGGTTACAGGCCGAGAAACTGTCACTGAATCAGGAAAGTTGTTAGACTTCGCGATTGGTCAATTTGATACGTATACACCGTTGCAACTTGCACAATATGTCTCTACTATTGCAAATGGTGGTTATCGAGTTGCACCCAAAGTGCTCAAGGAAATCCGTGAACCGTCTCAAGATGGAAAGACATTAGGTGTGTTGTTACAAGAAACGGAAGCAAATGTCCTAAATCGCATTAACAATACAGCTGAAGAAATTGAGCAAGTCAAAAAAGGGATGGAATACGTCTATTATGGTCCGAATGGTACGGGACGTGGTATTTTTGACGGCGCATCGTACAAGGCAGCAGGTAAGACCGGAACAGCCCAATCGTTTTATTACGGAGATGACCGTAGCAAATATGGGACGCCTTCTGTCAATTTAACGCATGTCGGCTTTGCTCCTGCGGAAAATCCTGAAGTTGCCTATGCGGTTGTTATTCCTTACGGATCCACCCAACGTGATGATTATCGTTACGCCAGCGATGCAATGAAATTGTTCGTTAGAAGTTCGGTCGATACGTATTTTGAGTTGAAAGAGAAGCGTATGAAGGAAAACCCGATTGAATCGACAACGCCACAAATTGAGCGTGTTATGGAAAAAGAGGGGGCTGACGAGTAGACTCGTTGGCTTGGATTGATGGGAAGTTGATTTATCAATTTATTGACATGAAAAAAGGCTGTCACAGAAGTTCAGTTGTTACTGGCTTCTGGACAGCCTTTTTAGCAGCTCGCAAGGAGACTAATTTGTTATTAACTTTGCAATTTGTGGGATGTCCATCGATGAATCGACTTCGTATTCCCCGATTTGTATCCGACCGGATAGTTTGTTTTGATTTAAATAATGTTCCAACTCGTTCTTGTTTTCAATAATGCCAGCACGCACAAGTTTGTTTGCGACACTCGTGGAAGTAGAGCCTTGTTCGATCGTTAAAATTGTTTTCGTAATTTGTTGCACTGGATCATTTGGCTTCGAATCGTCCTTCTTGTTTGTGGATGCTTTGCTTTGCTGTTGATCTGCCATAGAGTTGGTTTGAGCAATCGCTAACTCTTTTTTTACCCGTTCCAATTCAGCCGTAACTGCTTTTAAATTGTCTTTGTAAGATGAATCGTCCGCTTGTGTAGATGCATCCTGTGTAAAATAAAGGATACCCGCAGCGAGGATACAACCGATGCCAATACTTCTGAATACGTCTTTCATCGTGATGATACACCTCGTGTCTGCAGTACATGCATAACTTCTTCATTGGTTAACGAAGAGCGTTTCGCAATATCGGATATAGAATAACCTTGTGCATGAAGGGAAAGGATCTGGTTAACGATAATTTCGTGTATTGGCTTTGTTTTGAGTTGTTTTGAAGGGCTGATAGGATTGACGTCAATGAGCAATTCCTCTTCAACTGCTCGCAGTCTTTTTTTCAATTGATTTGTTTCTTGATGTAGACTAATTGAGATATCTTCTAATTCATCTGCTTGTTTACGCGAATTTTTAAAGAAGAAGGAAACGATAATACATATGATTCCGATGATTAGTAAAATTTCTGTAACATTCACTTCAATACGCCTCCGAAAATAGATTGCTTTTTCCCATAGTATCATAAGGAGCACCTGAATGTAATTTGAAACTTTCTTCTTTACATACACGTATGTTATGATACAATAAATAAGTCGTATAAATCATGCTCATATTTAATTTATCTAATTGCCAATGAGTGGGAGGGACAACAATGCGCGTAAATATTACACTTGCTTGCACAGATTGTGGAGAGCGTAATTATATTACAAAGAAAAACAAGCGTAACAATCCGGAACGTCTTGAAATGAAAAAATATTGCTCACGTGAAAAGAAACAAACTTTGCACCGTGAAACAAAATAATCGCTCATGCCAAAACCTTTACCGGTTTTGGTTTTTTATTTCAAAATGGGGGAATACTAAATGGGGAAACAATTTACGCGTACACAAATACTAGAAGTTATGAATGATATAGATAGATTGGCACATGCCGATCAATCAAGAAAAATTTCTGAACAACTGTGTTTAACAGAAGGTTTTAAGGCGGCTTCAACAGTCGGTATTACGATTTCCAGATATCCTGAAGTTGATACAAGAACGATTATTGAACATGCGTGGGCTTTAGGAAAACGAGTTGCTGTACCTCGATGCAATCCATCCACAAAAGAGATGGACTTCAGAATCATCAACTCGTACGATGACCTTGAAATTGTATATATGAATTTACAGGAACCAATTATTGATCGGTCGGTATCGGTTAGACCGGACGAAATTGACTTGCAAGTTGTTCCGGGGGTCGTATTTACAAAGGATGGTTATCGTATCGGCTATGGTGGCGGGTATTACGATCGTTATCTATGTACTTTTCATGGTAACACGCTTTCATTAGCTTTTGATTTGCAAGTAGTCGAAAAAATACCGATTGAAACATATGATCAACCTGTGGGAAAAATTATTACCGAAACAGCTATTATAGATTGTGAAGCGGTGCGTGAAGAGAATGACTAACTACTTGACTGTATTGCAACTACTAAAACGGTTTGGCATTCACATTTATACAGGTGAAAAGAAGACAGATATAGAGCTTATGATGGCGGAAGTGAAAGAGTTGCATGAAAGTGGCCTACTGATGAAAGAAGACTACTTACAAGCGATTCTTATCTTACGGAATGAGCTGGGTAAAATTAATTCTTGATAGGTTTATCGTAGGATTTACAGAAATTCTCATATTAAAAAATGAAACTTTCTTGTCCCAAATCCGTCTATTATATGTAGTGCAAGACGAGATGCTGGAAAACAAATTTGTCATACGTACAAACAGTCCTTGCATTAACATAATAGACTGGATAGGGATTTCCCGCTGATGGCATGTCAGTAAATGACGCGTCCAACATGGACAGGGAACTCAAAAACGGTTCATTCATGCTGGTCAAAAAAAGGCGCAGCAATACTCTTTTGCAAAAGAACGTTAAATAGAATGGTAAGCTGTTTTGATTGATTTACGAAAGGAAGAGAACAAAAATGAAAAAAATAAATTGGCCAAAACATGCCATACTTGTGATTGCCATCATTGCAACTTGGCTAACAACTTATATTGGTTATAAGACTAGTTTCAGCTTGAAAATCGATAATGTGATGCAAGAATTTATATTGTTCATGAACCCACTTAGCTTTTTGTTGTTTGTTTATGGCGCTACATTATTTATTAAGACGACAAAAAAACGGAATATCTACTTGTTTTCAGTCAGCTTGATTACATCAATTATTATGTTTAGTAATGCTGTGTTCTATCGTTTTTTCAGTGATTTCATCACGTTGCCAGTATTATTTCAAACAAGTAATTTTGGGGATTTATCATCGTCTGTCTTTGCAAATATGCATGTTACAGATATTTTCTTCTTTACGGATGTTGTAATTGTCGGATTGGCGATTAAATTCGTGAATGAAGCACAAACTTCAACAAGCCAGCGTAAAATTGGACGTAAGCTCTACTTTGTCGTAGCTGCGACAATCTTAATGGTCAACTTGGGGTTATCAGAAGCACAAAGACCGCAATTGCTAACAAGAAGTTTCGATCGGGAATTGCTTGTTAAAAATATTGGTACGTACAACTATCATATTTATGATTTGTTCATCCAGTCAAAGACGCATGCACAACGTGCGTTGGCAGATGGCAGTGAGTTAACGGAAGTGGCGAACTATATTAATGCGAACTATGCTGAGCCGAATCCAGAAATGTTTGGTGCTGCGAAAGGTCGGAATGTCATTTTTGTTTCACTCGAATCACTTCAAAGTTTTGTTATTAACAATGATATGAAAGGTCACGAAATTACCCCTTTCCTCAATTCATTGACAAAAGATCCGGATACTTTTTACTTCAATAATTTTTATCACCAAACGGGTCTAGGAAAAACTTCTGATTCGGAGTTCATTGTTGAAAACTCTTTGTATGGACGCAATGGTGGCGCGGTATTCTTTACGAACAGTGGTAACACGTACAATTCAATGTCTGAAAAACTAGGTGATAACGGCTATTTCACAAGTGTGATGCATGCGAATAACCGAAGCTTCTGGAACCGTGATATTATGTATCAGGCGCTTAAAATCGACAAATTCTATGATGTAGAGAGTTATGAAATCGGTGAAGGTGATGCTGTTAACTGGGGTATGAAAGATATTCCTTTTGTGGAGCAGTCTGTAGAGATGATGAAAGAAATGCCACAACCGTTTTCAACACGTTTGATTACATTGACAAACCATCACCCATTTACATTGGATGAAGAAGATATGATGATTCCAGCTTATGATTCAAATTCACGTACTTTGAACCAATATTTCCAAACTGTCCGATACATGGACGAATCGATTAAAGTCCTGTTTAACAATCTGAAAGAGAGCGGTCTTTATGACAATTCAATCATTGTCATGTATGGAGACCACTATGGAATATCCGAAAACCATAATAAAGCGATGGGTATGTATTTAGAGAAGGAAATTACACCATTTGATAATGTTGAACTGCAAAAAGTTCCTCTATTCATTCATATTCCAGGTTATGGAAAAGGTGAAGTGTCAGATGAGCTAGCAGGTCAAATGGATGTTAAACCAACTGTCTTGCACTTACTCGGCATTGATACAAAAGAAGATATGCAAATGGGATCTGATATTTTCTCTCCGGATCATGAACCATTCGTTATTTTTAGAGATGGAAGATTTGTGACGGAAAATACGATTTATGCACATGAAGTGTGTTATGATAAGAAGACAGGAGAACCAACTGATAGTGGTGCGTGTGAGCCTTATATTGAACGTGCTACAACTGAACTTGGCTATTCAGACTTGATTATCAATGGCGACTTACTCAGATTTACTGAGGAAGATCAATAATAGGTTGTATTGATGAAGTTCTGCACGGGTTCTTTTCCCGTGCAGGCTATTTTTTTGTAATGAATTGCACACGTGTTGTAGATTTGATGGTACATACTAATTAAGCAATGAAAAATTGAATTCGGAGGAGGGTCGCTGTGAAACAATATGCATCTATCTGTTTTTTATTATGCGTACTACTTGCTGGGTGTTCTAAGACAACCGACAACTTAGATGAAAAGATAACCGAAGATGAAAAAATTGAACAGGATAAAGAAATTATTAATGAAGTCGCAGAACAGCGATTGCAAGCAGATCCTTCCGTTTTTCATTTTATTGCTGATTGGCTTACCGATACCGAAATTTTGTATGTTGAAAAAAATGAAGGAAAATACGAAGTGAAGAGCTTCAATATTGAGTCGGGACAACGTAAAGTTATCTTTGAAGATGACGCATTTGTCATAAATGTTTGGGTTCACCCATCGCAGGAATATTTGTTAATTCATACGAGTGATCAGTATGATGCTGCAATTGTAAAGATGCTGTCGTTGGATGGTCGAGTGCTCCATGAAATTGAAATTGCGTCGACAGAGTTAGAAGTACAATGGAATTCGATAGACCCTCAAAAAATCCTTTTTACAGCTTTCCATGAAGATTGGTCCTTTGATATATTTGCATTTGACGGACATCTTGAAGATTTAAAGATTGTCAATGTGGAGGATCCTTTTCCGAAGTGGTTTGGTGAAAAACATATTGTTGCAGCCAAGTTGAATGATCATCCACTGGATGGAGCGCGTGTGGAAAGGGTTCATGTAGAAACTGGCGAAAGAGAAATGCTTAGTGAAAACCATATTGTTTATATGGATACATTTAAGGACTCCATTCTTTTTGTCGAAGCACCGGTTGACGGCTTCTATACGTATAAACTGCAGTCGGCAAATCGGACTGATTTTACAGAATGGAAAATGCCTGCAGTAAGCAATTATTCAGAGTGGGTAGTTCCTGAAATTGAATGGATTAATGAAACGACTGTCGTGCTAACGGGGAGCGAAAAAGAAGGCCAACTAGATGACTTGGCTGGACAGTATAGCCTTTATTTGATCACTGAAGGTCAGTTACAAAAGAAGTTACATGATCTCGATAATGCACCGTTGAAATGTTCACCTTCAGGAAATAAATGTTTAATAGATCATACGTCAGAAGAGCTTGTAGATATGGAGACAAGCAAGCGTTACCGATGGATTGAGTTTACAAAATAAAAACATCCTCTGTAGAAATGTGACAGAGGATGTTTTTATGCTTGGCTCATCAATGTACGAGCACTGGTGGATATCCTTGGAATACGATTGTTGCAATTGTAAAGCCGCCAAATATGACAGCAGAAGCAACATTGAACACGATACTAAGTACGTTTCGCTCTTTGAATCCTTGGATTGTACCGATAACAGATAGGATCGCAACGAGCCCAAAAATCACCATTAATAAGTTCATGCGGAAGACACTCCTTTCAACATAGAAAAAATGAATGCCGAATTAGCAATTATTCCTCTTCCATTGTACTGTTTCCTAAACAATTTGTCGAGGTTTATAAGTGACGATTGTTTGAAAATGGCGTATTAATTCATTACTATCATTTATAGGAGGTGTTATAGGATGTTGGAAATAAAGACTTATCCACTTGGACCTATTCAAACAAATTGTTATTTTGTAGGAAATGATAAAGGAGAATACTTAATTGTCGATCCTGGCGAGGAAGGGCAAAAAATACGAACTGAATTGGAAAAGTTGCAAGGAAAACCTTTGGCGATCCTTTTAACTCATGCACATTTCGATCACATTGGTGCTGTAGAAGACATTCGACGCACTTACCAAATTCCGGTGTACATTCATGAAGCGGAAAAGGATTGGCTAATGGAGCCTGCTTTGAACGGTTCTTCAAGATACCCTGGTTTGCCGCTTGTTCGTAACGAAAAAGCAGATTATTTCTTGGAAGAAGGGGAAATGGAAATCGGTCCATTTCGTTTTGAGGTGCGCCACACTCCAGGACATTCCCCGGGAAGCGTTTCTTTCATTTTTCATGATGCCCAAATTGCGGTTGTGGGAGACACGCTTTTTAAACAAAGTATCGGTCGAACGGATTTGCCGGGAGGAGATACACAATTACTGCTTCACTCTATCCACGAAAAGCTATTATCACTGGATGATGAAGTGATCATTTACCCCGGTCACGGACTACCGACGACTCCAGGGGAAGAAAAGGATCAAAATCCCTTTTTGAATGGATTTTAAAGAATTAAAAAAACAGCCGGAGGGCTGTTTTTTGCTTAGAGCATTAGTGTCCTGCACCTGGTACGTGAATGAATGTTGCATAGTAGCTGAATCCTACCATGAAAATCATCAAGTAAGCACCGAACATGTACATATACATACGCTCAGTCAGATTCAAGAATCCAAGTAACAGGAAGAAAATAGTGCTAGCGATGAAGATGACGGAAGCTGGTATCATCCCACCGACAAAAAACATGACAGCGAAAATACCAGTCCAAAAACCACATAGCTTGAACATGTTATCCATAAGTGCGTCCCTCCTTACCATCAAACAATACAAACTTCTCTCATTTATTATAATGGATAGGAACGGCAAAAGTAAACTCTTATCAAATCGACATTGTGACAAAACAATGGATTGCGAATAATCAACACAACACATTAGCAGTCATCAATAACGGAATTTGCCTGCATTTTAGCCTCCAAAAATTGAACTTACGTCAAACTATTCACTTTTTCGTTGTTTGTCCGTATACTCAATTTAAGGTGTTATGCGGCCTAACATCTATAGAAAGAGGGGTGTTCAATGGAAAAGAAAGATAACTTCATTGAGGACAAGTGCTTTACCTTATTGGAAAAAGCCATTCATAATGAAGCAACCGACATCCACCTTGTTCCTATGCAAGACTACTATGATGTATGTTTCAAGAAGAATTCCAAACTACACCAATTTGACACATATCCCCCGCATTTAGCAGCACGGATGATCTCCTTTTACAAATTCCTTTCCTCTCTCGATATAAGTGATAAACGAAAACCTCAAAGTGGCTCATTTCATAAAAAAATTCATGGACAAAATTATTCTTTTCGCGTGTCAACCATTCCCTCAGTACACCTTAGAGAAAGTGTGGTCATACGACTACAGAAACACGACAATATTGTCGGTTTAGATGAGTTATGTTTGGATCCGATTTGGGCCCAACATCTGCTAACAGCCATTCAAAAAAGACAAGGGCTTATTTTAGTGACGGGTCCTACAGGAAGCGGAAAGACGACAACCATCTATTCTTTGACTGCACATTGTGTCAATCAATTGGAGAGACACGTTATCACATTGGAGGATCCCGTTGAGAATAATCATTCCCACTTGTTGCAAATTCAAGTGAACGAGCAATCTGGCATGACGTATGCGGCAGGACTAAAAGCAATCTTAAGACATTCTCCAGATGTCATTATGATTGGTGAAATCCGAGATGCTGAAACCGCAAAAACGGCAGTTGGAGCGTCTCTGACAGGTCATCTCGTGCTAACGACAGTGCATGCGAAAGATCCTGAAGGCTGTTTTTTTCGTTTAATGGACTTCGGCATTACGGCGGAAGAATTGAGGCAAACAATTGTCTGTATTTCTTCGCAGCGTTTAATTCAACAACCGAATGGCCAAACGAAAGCAATCTTTGAAATTGTACAAGGAGCATTGTTAGAAAAAATGGCTGATAGTATTGTGAACGGAGAAAAGGTAGCTGTTCCTCCTGAAATCAGATTGGAAGCCGTCATGAAAAAATACTTAACAGACAAGCGGGACTTCTATGAATAAACACGTACTTAGACGAATCAGCCAACCGTCTAAACAAATTATCAATCAATCAGCTTTTCTGAAACGTTTAGCCAGCTTGCTGAAGGAAGGTTACACGTTTCATGAAGGTCTAATTTTGTTAATCCCACACCACCATAAAGAATACGATGAATTGCTTCGTTCAATTGAAAACGACTTAAAAGAAGGAGCGGAAGTTTCTACTATTCTTTCCCGTTTAGGGTTTTCGAAAAGTATCCTTTTGCCAATCGTCATTTCAGAAGTAGACGGAAGATTAGCGGAAGCGCTGGAAGGCATTGCAGTTCGGTTGCAAATGGTAGAGCAACGAAGGAAAAAACTCAAAAGCATTCTTTTGTATCCACTCGTCCTCTTCTTTTTCATGGCGGTGTTGTTAGTAGCTTTTAGAAATTACTTCTTGCCGAACATGCAACTGTTGTCCATGACTCGAAATGATGATGCAACTGGACTCGTTTCAGTATTACCCATCATAGTTTCGAAACTGCCGGATATTGTTATTGCGAGTAGTATCACTACAATTTTCATCGTTTGTGTCGTGTTGGTCTTTTATCGCCGAATGTCGCCAGCGAAGCAGCTACTCTTCATCATGAAACTACCTATTATCGGTTCGCTAATCTCTAAAATTAAGACGAGGGACTTTGCGGGTGAAATAGGTAGTCTTCTAGACTCCGGCATTTCCATGCAAGATGCACTCGCAATACTCGCCAATCAAGAAGTCGATGTGTTAGTAAGTGAAATGGCTAAAGTATTGAAAGGCTATGTCATTTATGGAGAACCGTTAGATCAAGCAATTCGTTTGACGAACGGTTTACGTAAAGAATTAAGTGCTTATGCGAAACATGGTGCAGATACAGGACACTTAGGGAAAGAGTTGCTGATCTACAGTGACCACCTGCATCAAACGATAGAAGAGGAGTTAACAAAGTGGCTGTCCTTGTTACAGCCTTCCCTTTTTACGATTTTAGCGCTTTGTATTTTAGCTGCTTATTTAGCGCTACTATTACCCGTATACGATTTATTTAACACTTTTTAAGGGAGGAAACCAATGTTTACGATAAAATCACAAAAAGGTTTTACGTTAATTGAAATGATGATCGTCTTGCTCATTATTTCAGTTTTAGTGTTAATTGCCATTCCGAACGTCACAAAGCACTCCAGTACAATTGATCAGAAGGGGTGCGAAGCTTTTATTAAGATGGCACAAGGGCAGTTACAAGCTTATTTGCTTGACCATAAAGATCCTATCAATGATATTTCTGTACTTGTAACAAATGGTTATTTGCCTGACAATAAATGCCCAGATGGTACAAGTGTTGCAATTGAGGATGGAAAAGTAGTTGCTGCACCAAATGCAGGAAATGGAAACAACTAATGAGAAAGGTTTTACCTTCCTTGAGTTGTTACTCGTCCTTAGCGTGGTAGGTATTGTATCCATGACGATTCTTTATGTTGGTAATCGTTGGTTTACTGAACAAAGTGAAAAGGAAGCTGTAGATGCTTTTATTGCCACCATCCACCACGCACAGGCCTATGCAATCGGCCATGAAACTGCTACTGCAGTAAGATTTAGGAATTCTGGAAAGTCCTATAGTTTATTTACCCCATATACAACGACATATTCGACAACGGATTTTCCCGCTGATATGAAATGGGTGGCAGGGGGGAATAGAATTAGCGCCATAGAATTCCAATCGAACGGACGGATTGCGAAACCTGGAACAATTATTTTGCGGACATCGACGGGAAATATACGGCTAACATTGCAATTGGAACATGGAAGGGTGTTTGTTTATGAGGAATGAAGATGGATATTCGTGGTCGGAATCAATCCTAGCCTTTGTCATCGTTGTAGTAATTTTCGGCACGCTTCTCCCGCTGTACGCAAATATGTCTGCACAGTTAGAGCGTAAAAAGAAAGAGATGCACGCTTCTGAAGCTGCTTATCATGCAGCAATTCTATACCGGGCGTATGGAATGACGCACGGGATCGTAGCGATTGCAGACGTTACGTTTAATTGGCGTGTTACGGAGGATGCAATTTGCGTTTCGTACGTAGATGCTCAAAAGGAATTTTTGAAGTGTTTAGATGGTTAACATTGAGGCAGGAGTCCGGCTATTCACTCATAGAATCGATTTTTCAATTAGTCATATTTTGTATATTTGTTCATTTTATCGTTCTTTTCTTTTTGTGGAAAGCGCCTGTAGAGAGTAAGATGGCTGATTACTATGCGACTGAATGGGAGTTGTTCGCCATTGAGTTACAAGAGATGCTAGCAGAAGTTTCAACGTTTAATGTGTTGGTCGGTGACCGAGAGATTGTATTAAAAACGAATAGAGGAGATATCGAAATCGGTCAGAGGGGGGCTGTCATTCGGAAGACGGTAAATCAACAAGGGTATGTTCCAATGTATACGAATGTTGCTCAAGTCATCTTTTCCCGCCACGATGAAGAGTTGCATATGGAAGTGACCATGTTGGATGGACGCATACGGGAGAGGAGATTTGCAATTGGACTCCGTCAGGAATGAAAGAGGTACAGTATTGGCTGCTGCGTTACTTTTACTAGTTGCAGTGAGCCTTTTTCTATTTACACTCGTGTCGTGGCATAGTAATATATATAGAACTTTTGATTCGATTGAAATCTATTACGATAAGCAGGCAACAGAGACGATTAAGTTAGGAAGGTAATTCTATGAACAAGGTCTATTTAGTAGGATTCATGGGTAGTGGTAAAAGTGCAATCGGTAAGCGGCTCAGTACGTTGTTAGATATCCCTTTCTATGATATGGATGCAGAAATCGTTACAAGGACCGGAATGACAATCCCCCAAATTTTTGAAACGTATGGTGAACCAAAGTTCAGGGAAATGGAGACAGAATTCCTTCGTGAATTTCCTGATGAATTCTGCATTATCGCGACGGGTGGTGGAGTGGCTATGCGTGCGGAAAACAGGGAAATCATGCGGCAAACTGGATTAGTCTTTTACTTGAATTCAACATTTCGAGATATTTGGCGGCGTGTGTCGACCGATACGAATAGACCGATTGTACAACGGTCTTCTCGCGGAGACTTAGAAGCGCTCTTTCTAAAAAGGAAGCCGCTTTATTTACAAAGTGCTCACATACGAGTAGAAACGACGAATCGGTCTCTCAATGATATTACTCAATATATTGGGTTCCAAGTGTTGAGATTGAAGAATGGCTGAAAGGTGTAGATGGAAGAATGGCTGTTAACAGCCGCATACGTCAGAATGTTTTCTAGTGATCAACCTAACAAAAAAGAGGAAGTTCAATTAGCACATAAAAATATGTTCCTCCCCTTCATTAACGAACGATAAATATTTTATCGTTAATAATGTTCGTGTTTTAAACATTACTTGAAAAAGGATTGCGCTTACGTTTTTGAAATGTTAAGATATAAGGCGAAAGCATATGTTGTTGTCCGAATCTTAAACATTTTCATTGGAACGTAAATATGGGCGGATGATTGGATGGGGAGAGCACGCATAGGCGTCGCCGAAGGAGCAAGTAACGGAAGTTATGAATCTCTCAGGCAAAAAGACTCATTCAGGACGCATCTCTGGAGAGTGCCGAGAAGATCGGCCACCAACGAGGAAAGCCGTAAGGTCAAACTTTCAGGTACACGGACAGAGGTTCTCTTAGCGATAAGGGGATCTCTGTCTTTTTTTATTCAAATTAAGGAGGATGACGTCTGTGACAGAAACATTGAAACGAACCGCTCTTTTTGATACGTATCAACAATTTGGCGGGAAAACAATTGATTTTGGTGGATGGGAATTGCCTGTTCAATTCTCTAGCATCAAGGCTGAGCACGAGGCTGTAAGAACGAATGCGGGCTTATTTGATGTATCCCATATGGGTGAAGTGTTTGTAGAAGGTGAAGGGGCGCTTCCATTTTTACAAAAGTTAGTGACAAATGATGTTTCAAAATTGAAAGACGGTCAAGCGCAATACACAGCAATGTGCTATCCCGATGGTGGTACAGTTGACGATCTTCTCATTTATAAAAGAAAAGAAAACGACTATTTACTTGTCGTGAACGCTTCGAACATTGAAAAGGACGTTGCATGGATGAATGAACATGTAACAGAAGATGTCACAATTACTGATCGTTCAGATGAATACGGACTCATCGCTATTCAAGGGCCAAAAGCGCAGCAAGTTTTGCAAAAACTCACAAAAGAACCACTTGAAGACATTAAATTTTTCCGTTTTAAAGAAAATATAGATGTTGCAGGGCACCAAGTCCTCGTTTCACGCACTGGTTATACAGGTGAAGACGGTTTTGAAATCTATGGAAACCATGAAGCGATTGTCGCCTTGTGGTCTACGATTTTAGAAGCAGGTTCTGAAGAAGGCGTCGTACCTGCTGGATTAGGTGCGCGTGACACGCTTCGGTTTGAGGCAGGATTACCGCTTTATGGACAAGAATTGTCTAAGGATATTACACCATTGGAAGCAGGCATCGGCTTTGTGGTGAAGTTGAACAAAGAGGCTGATTTTAACGGAAAAGCTGCACTAGCTGCTCAGAAAGAGAATGGCGTCCCTCGAAAACTGATTGGTCTTGAAATGATTGATAAAGGTATTCCACGGACGGGTTATAAAGTATTCATCGGTG
Organism: Sporosarcina sp. OR05; assembly: GCF_041414805.1. NCBI lineage: Bacteria > Bacillati > Bacillota > Bacilli > Caryophanales > Caryophanaceae > Sporosarcina > Sporosarcina sp. OR05. The sequence continues at coordinate 735,954 of NZ_JANKJL010000001.1, forward strand.
AGCAAGAAGTTGGAGAAGTAACGACTGGTACCCAATCGCCTACCCTGAAGAAGAATATTGGTTTTGCGCTGCTGAACACGGAGCATGCCGCAGAAGGAACAGAAGTCGAAGTGGAGATTCGTAATAAGAGACTAAAGGCAGTTGTAATTTCCACGCCATTTTATAAACGATAATTGATAGTAGAGGAGAAGTGTTGATATGAAGCATCGTTATCTTCCTATGACCGAAACAGATCGGGATGAAATGCTAGCTGCAATTGGTATTGCAACAATTGATGAACTTTTCGAAGATATTCCTGAAAAAGTTCGATTTAAAGGTGAACTAAACATTAAACCTGCAAAATCCGAATCAGCGTTAACGAAAGAGTTAGCACAAATTGCTGCTAAAAACGCAGATGCACGTACATATGCATCTTTTCTAGGGGCTGGTGTATATGATCATTACAAGCCAATCATTGTCGATCATGTCATTTCGCGTTCAGAGTTTTACACAGCGTATACACCTTATCAACCCGAAATTTCACAAGGTGAGTTGCAAGCCATTTTTGAATTCCAAACGATGATTTGTGAATTGACAGGTATGGATTTAGCGAACTCGTCGATGTATGACGGAGGGACAGCATTAGCGGAAGCTGGAAATTTGGCAGCAGGTCATACAAAGCGAAAGAAGATTCTCGTTTCTGAAACTGTTCATCCTGAGTCAAGAGATGTTGTGAAAGCTTATGCTTCGGGTCAATTCATTGATGTCGTGACGGTTCCTCAAAAGAATGGCGTGACAGACATGGAGAAACTTGCGGAATTAGTCGATGAGGAGACAGCTGCAGTTCTTGTTCAATACCCGAACTTCTTCGGTCAAATCGAGGATCTTCAAACTGTTAGTACGCTAACGCATGAAAAAGGCGCATTGGTCGTCGTTTCGTCCAACCCATTAGCATTAGGTGTCCTTACACCACCAGGTAAACTGGGGGCAGATATTACGGTTGGGGATGCGCAACCATTTGGTATTTCAGAGCAATTTGGCGGTCCACATTGTGGATTCTTTGCAACAACGAAGAAATTAATGCGTAAAGTACCTGGTAGATTAGTAGGGGAAACAACTGATGACCAAGGTAGAAGAGGGTATGTATTGACGCTTCAAGCGCGCGAACAACATATTCGTCGTGATAAAGCAACGTCTAATATTTGTTCCAACCAAGCATTGAATGCACTCGCTGCGTCCGTAGCGATGACAGCTCTTGGAAAAGTCGGCGTCAAGGAAATGGCTTATCAAAACATCGCAAAAACCGCTTATGCAAAACAAGCATTTGAACAAGCGGGCTTCACTGTAACATTCAAGGGTGCGCACTTTAATGAAATTGTTGTAGATTTACAACAACCCGTCAAAGAAGTGAATGAAAAATTGCTTGCCAAAGGATTCATTGGCGGATACGATCTGGCGTTAACTTATCCAGAACTTGCAAATCATGCGCTCATTGCAGTAACTGAGCAACGTACGAAAGAAGAAATCGATGCACTCGTGCAGGAATTGGAGGCTCTTCATGCATAAGGAAAACCAACCGCTTATTTTTGAAATGACAAAAGAAGGTCGTGTAGGCTACAGTTTACCTGCACTTGATGTGCCGGAAATCGATCTTTCCAGTCACTTGCCTAGTGGATTTTTACGTGAAGAAAGTGCTGAACTACCAGAAGTTTCAGAGCTTGATATTATGCGTCACTATACTGCGTTGTCAAACCGTAACCATGGTGTAGATACTGGTTTTTATCCACTAGGTTCTTGTACGATGAAATACAACCCGAAAATTAACGAAGCGGTAGCTCGTTATGCAGGCTTTGCGCATATCCATCCATTGCAAGATGAATCTACGGTTCAAGGCGCGATGGAAATCATGTATGACCTTCAGGAGCATTTATCAGAAATTACAGGAATGGATGAAGTGACGCTTCAACCGGCGGCAGGTGCTCATGGAGAATGGACAGCACTCATGATGATCCGTGCATTCCATGAAGCAAATGGAGAATTCAACCGTACGAAAGTACTTGTTCCGGATTCTGCGCACGGAACAAATCCTGCTTCTGCAACAGTTGCAGGTTTTGATACTGTTACGGTGAAGTCTAACGAGCTAGGACTCGTCGACATTGAAGATTTGAAATCTAAAGTAGGACCAGATACTGCAGCATTAATGCTTACAAACCCGAATACACTAGGCTTATTTGAAGAGGAAATTCTTACAATGGCTGAGATTGTACATGGGGTTGGCGGCAAGTTGTATTATGACGGCGCGAACTTAAATGCTGTTATGTCGAAAGCACGTCCAGGAGACATGGGCTTCGATGCGGTGCATTTGAACTTGCATAAAACATTTACAGGACCGCATGGCGGTGGTGGACCAGGATCAGGTCCAGTTGGTGTCAAGAAAGACTTAGCAGCGTTCTTGCCAAAACCAGTATTAGTGAAAAAAGAAGATCGCTATACGTTTGAATATGATCGTCCTCAATCTATCGGTCGAGTGAAGCCGTTCTACGGAAACTTCGGAATTTATTTACGTGCGTATACGTATATCCGTTCAATGGGTCCAGATGGTTTGAAAGCCGTTACCGAATATGCTGTGTTAAACGCGAACTATATGATGCGAAGACTGGAGCCTTATTTCGATCTTCCATATACACAACATTGTAAACATGAATTTGTTTTATCCGGACGTCGCCAAAAGAAATTGGGTGTACGTACATTGGATATGGCAAAACGCTTGCTCGATTTCGGATTCCATCCACCAACAATTTACTTCCCGCTAAATGTTGAAGAGGGAATGATGATTGAACCAACAGAAACAGAGTCAAAAGAGACATTGGATTCTTTCATCGATGCAATGATTCAAATTGCAAAAGAAGTTGAAGAGAACCCTGAAATCGTTCAAGAAGCACCTCATACGACGGTCATTAGCCGTCTTGACGAAACAAAAGCGGCACGTCAACCAGTATTACGATACACGAAAGAACAAGAGCTTGTGAATGTTTAATAAATGAATTGCAAAAGGAGATCCCTCTTCACGGATCTCCTTTTAGCTGTTCGTTCCGATTTTGTTTATAAGCATAAAATAGTAAAAAAGTTCCTCCTAATTGGAAGAACTTTTTTTTACTTCGTGATTAGAGATGATTACTTGCTTTTTACTTTACCGGTCCACGTACGGAATCCACCTTGCAATTGGTACAAGTGTGCATAATCTTTTTTCTTTAAAAACATTGCAGCACGAGAACTTTTACCGCCGTTTTGATCGTATAGATAGACAGGTTTGTCTGGACGAATCTCTTTAAAACGTTGTCTGAATTGTGAATACGGAATATTGCGTGCTCCTAAAATATGCCCCGATTCGAATTCTTTTGGTTCGCGCACATCGATTAGTTGTGCTTTGCGATACCCTTCAATGAATTGTTCTTGTGTTAAATTTGTAACTGATTTACGCACACGCAACATCGTAATAACGAAATACACTACGATGGCAACGAGAAGTGCAATAAGAATATATAAGCTGCTCACAATCAATTTTCCCCTTTCTATCTATACATTCATTATAAAGAATGAGTAGCACATGTTCAATGAGAATGATAAAATGAAATGCATTGCAGTTAATAGGGGGAAACGTTATGTCAAAAACAGTATGGCATTTCATCAATTCAGGAAAGTGTTCACCGTCTTACAATATGGCGCTTGATGAAGCGTTAATGGAGTGGCATAGCCAAGGCGAAATCGGACCGGTTCTGCGGTTTTATGAGTGGGAGCCTGCAACATTATCGATCGGTTATTTTCAACGTGTTGAAAAGGAAATTGATATGGCAGCCGTAGAGGCACATCAATTAGGGTTTGTACGTCGGCCGACAGGTGGACGGGGTGTATTGCATGAACATGAACTTACTTATAGTGTCATTGTGACGGAAGAGTATCCTAACATGCCTGAGACTGTAACTGAAGCCTATCGGGTGATCTCAGGAGGTTTACTGGAAGGATTCCGGAACTTAGGCTTGAACGCTGAATTTTCCGTTCCTGAAACAAAGAAACAAAGTGATGATTTAAAGCGTCCGAAAAGTGCAGTTTGTTTTGATGCACCGAGCTGGTATGAATTAGTCGTCGAAGGGAAAAAGGTGGCGGGAAGTGCTCAAACACGTCAAAAAGGTGTGATTTTGCAACATGGCGCTATTTTACTTAGTTTAGACGAGGAAAAGTTAGTGTCATTGTTTAAATTCGATAGCGAGGAATCGCGTAAACGTATGCTTGAAAGCCTTCCGAACAAAGCGGTTGCCATCGATCGATTGACAGATAAAGAAATTTCTATTGATGCTTGTATTGATGCGTTTTCGAAAGGATTTGAAAAAGCGCTATCTATACAATTACAACCATTGGAGCTGTCGATTGAACAAAAGCAGTTTGTGCATGAAATAGAGAAAAAGAAGTACGCAAACGATGAATGGACATACCGTAAGTGAACACTATATCTTTTGTTCTATTTTTCATGAATGAAATCGAGTAGGTATGCGATTTGTTAAAATGTGTAAAATACTACAAGTTGAAGCGTGTGTCAATATGTAGTAGATTATTTACTAGTTAACACACTAGATGTGGTGTGTAATATATTCCGTGAAGGAGAATGTAAGATGGTTGTAGTTTCAAGTGGACAAAATCCTGTGTTGGACATTGCGCAATTAAATGAGGATATTGCGGTGTTTCCACAGGTACATCCAATCACGGATGACATGAAGATTGTACATAGTGGTGTATCTCGTCTCGTCATGATTGATCGCTACTCTTTCAAGGACACAGAGAAAAAGACTTTAAAAGCAGGTGACTTTGTCGTTCTGACAGTGAAAGAGGATCCGAAATTTCCTGCACGAGGACTAGGTTTTATCAAATCCATTGACATGGAAAAAGGCACTGCTTCTATCTGGATTGAACCTGAATACCGGACGTCTATCGACAATGTGGATGAGCAAGAAAACGGAGTTATCACTCGGCCGCTAGATGTCATTGAGAAACCGCTGGAAGTATTTTACGAGCAAATCGCTAAAAGAAATGCAACAGGTCTAGCTTCCGTTGAATCGACGGAGGACAAGCGTCAACAATCCTTTGAACTGTTCTACGATCAACTGGCACGCTTGAACTTCATCCCGGCAGGTCGTGTTCTATATGGGGCTGGTTCTGAAACGGAAGTGACATTCTTTAACTGTTACGTGATGCCGTTCGTAGCGGATTCGCGTGAAGGTATTTCAGATCATCGTAAACAAGTGATGGAAATTATGAGTCGTGGCGGTGGAGTCGGGACAAACGGCTCAACACTACGTCCCCGCAACACGCTGGCAAGAGGTGTGAACGGGAAGTCTTCTGGATCTGTTTCTTGGCTAGATGACATTGCAAAATTGACGCATCTAGTAGAACAAGGCGGAAGCCGCCGCGGTGCACAGATGATCATGCTTGCGAACTGGCATCCGGATATTTGTGAATTTATCATTTCGAAAATGCAGAACCCGAGAATTCTCCGATTTCTTTTGGAAAACACAGAAGAGGAATTGATTAAAAAGCTAGCGAATGAAAAATTGAAATTCACACCTCTAACTCAACAAGAGGAAGCGATGTATCAAGGGATTCTGAACTACCGAACGATTCCTGGCATGGGTGGTTTCAATGAAGCAATTATCCGTGATGCAGAAATGAAGTTAAAAGATGGCGGTACGTATTCTGTCCACAACCCTGAATTCTTAACGGGTGCAAACATTTCCGTAACGTTAACGGACGATTTCATGAAAGCTGTAGAAAACGACGAGGCGTATGAGCTTCGTTTTCCAGCAGTTGAAAAGTATACAGCAGAACAAATGAATGTCTATAACGAACAATGGCACAAAGTTGGAGACGTCCGTGAATGGGAACGTTTAGGACATGAAGTGCGTGTCTACCGTACAATTAAAGCAAGAGCATTATGGGATCTCATCAATATCTGTGCTACGTATTCAGCGGAACCGGGTATCTTCTTTATTGATAATGCGAACAAGGAAACGAATGCAAAAGCATACGGGCAACAAGTTGTTGCAACGAATCCATGCGGTGAGCAGCCGTTAGCACCCTATTCCGTTTGTAACCTTGCAGCAGTGAATCTAGCAGAGTTTGCGGATAAAGAAGCGAAGACTGTAGATTTCGAGAAATTGAAAGAAACCGTAAGCGTCGGTGTGCGTATGCAAGATAACGTAATTGATGCAACCCCTTATTTCCTTGAAGAGAATAAAAAGCAAGCACTTGGTGAACGACGTGTAGGACTAGGTGTAATGGGCTTAGCCGACCTGCTGATTTATTGTGAAAAAGAGTACGGTTCACCGGAAGGGAACGAACTCGTTGAACAAGTGTTTGAAACGATCGCTACGACCGCTTACCGGACGTCTATTGAACTCGCTAAAGAGAAAGGGAGCTTCCCATTCTTAATCGGTAAAAATGATGATGAAACGGCTGCATTGCGTCATGCATTCATCCAAACAGGGTTCATGAAGAAAATGCCGAAAGATATCAGAAATGGCGTTTTGGAACACGGCATTCGAAATTCGCACTTATTAACGGTCGCGCCAACAGGATCGACTGGCACAATGGTAGGTGTTAGTACGGGATTGGAACCGTATTTCTCATTCACGTATTACCGTAGTGGTCGATTAGGGAAGTTCATTGAAGTGAAAGCGGGAATTGTTGAAGAATATTTAACACGTCATCCTGAAGCGGATCCAAATGAGTTGCCAAACTGGTTTGTTTCGTCAATGAGCTTATCTCCTGAAGCGCACGCTGACGTCCAATGCATCATCCAACGTTGGATTGACAGCTCGATTTCTAAAACAGTCAATGCACCACGGGGCTATACAGTTGAACAAGTGGAAAGTGTGTACGAGCGTCTCTACAAAGGCGGAGCAAAGGGCGGTACTGTTTATGTAGACGGAAGCCGTGATTCACAAGTGTTGACGCTAAAAGCTGAAGAGAATGTCATGGACAACAATGAAATGACGGAAGAAGTCATTGAACAACGCAAAGTCGTTCTTGTGAATACTGTTCACGATTTACGTTCTACAAATGTGACTATTGGCTCGGAAGTCGGTAACACATGTCCGGTATGTAGAAAAGGGACAGTAGAAGAAATGGGTGGCTGTAACACGTGCACAAACTGTAACGCACAGTTGAAATGTGGTTTGTAAATTATTGAACAAAAAATAAAGGGAGTGCCACTAGCGGCACTTCCTTTTTAGTTCGCAGCAACAGTTGTATTCACTGTTTTTTCAGTTGTGGACTTTAAGATGTCGATGTTTTCAATGCCTTTTTCTTCAATCTCTAATAACTTGTTGAACGAAGCAATTGCGACTTCCACTTGTTTGTCGTCAGGCTCTTTTGTTGTCAACAATTGCAACCAGAGTCCAGGATACCCTAGAAACTTCAAGACGGGGATATTCCGAAGGCTATTTGTAAATTGCAACACCTCAAAAGAAACACCGATGACAACAGGTATTAACAGAATGCGGTTCACAATACGAAGCCAAAAAGGATCGGTTGGTACGAGGAAATAAATGAACATCCCGACGATGACCGTAAACAATAGAAAACTACTGCCGCAACGATAGTGCAAGCGAGAAGACGCTTGGACGTTTTCTACGGTGAGAGGAAGGCCACTCTCGTAAGCATTGATTACTTTGTGCTCTGCACCGTGATACTTAAATACACGTTTAATGAGAGGTGTCATCGAGATCAACGAAATATACGTCAATAAAAGCGCGAGTTTAAAGAAGCTTTCGAGTAGGATTTGAGCTGTTTTACCGGGTGCGATGAATTCAAGCATTTGCGCAAGAAACACAGGTACTAGCGTAAATACGAATTTACCAAAAATGAATGATAAAACACCGACAGCTGCTACACCGAGTACCATTGCGAGTTTTGATGATTCTTCTTCAGTGTGGTCGACTTCTTCTCCAGGCATAACATCATAACGTTCGTTTGCAAAAGTAAGATGCTTGGAACCGATGCCAGCAGATTCAATTAGTGCAACAATACCACGCACGAAAGGAATCTTTTTCAGCTTCGCAGCAAGTGGTTTTTGCTCTTTGGGCACGTAATAGTAGTCAAGGGAATCGTCTTTTCTCCGAATCGCTGTAACTGTATGATTCCTACTTCCGAACATGACGCCTTCAATTAAAGCTTGACCACCGTATGTGGGGGCTTGTTGTTTTTTACTCATGGATTTTCCAACACCTTCTCTTTTCAATTGACCTTCATCTATTTATTGGTATGCCACGCTACTGTAATTGCCTGTAGTTCGTTGTATACCATTCATATAGCAAATCTTATATCTTTCTATTGTACAAAAAAACGAAGAGCTACTCCACCATAAAGGTTTAAAAATTGCGTCGCATTCCTACACTTCGAGTGAGGAGGGAATTGCACAATGACAAAAACAATGATATGGACAACTGTTGTAGCAGCATTGTTCACGACTGCATCACTTAAGATGTTGCATTATTTTAATTTTATTAAATGGTCGCCGATTGGATGGGCGAAGAAATGGTTACTCTTTGGCTCTACGCATGAATGGTGGAAATGGAGTGTTCTCTTTATTGTCCTGTTCATCATTTTCGGTATATTTTATCAAGTAGCTGTACGGACATCCCGCATTCCACCGTCTGTAACAGCTTTGTGTATCAGTGCGATTGCTGCTGTGACGATTGAGTGGCTCATCCATGCACCTACTTCCGTAACAGAAGGGTTCAAAACACTTTCCATCCCATTCTTTTCAATTCTTGCAATTGTAAGCAGGTTTGTAACTGGAACCGCTGTGTATATGAAGAAATCTTTCCGCTAAGCACGATAAAATAGGTTGCGACTATTGGACAGTGTGATAAAATGGGAAAGAAAAAGGTGAGGGGAATGATGTAGCTGTGAAACTGCTCGTTCTGAATGGACCGAATTTAAATCGATTAGGCAAAAGGGAACCTGGCATCTATGGAGCGGAAACTTTGGAAGATATTGAAAACCATCTAAGAAAAGTTGCTTCTGAAAACTTTGTGGACATTTCCTTTTATCAATCGAATCATGAAGGAGCTCTCATTGACAAAATACATGAAGCCGAAGACGATGGGTACGATGGTATCGTTTTCAATCCGGGAGCGTATACACATACGAGTATCGCTTTGCGGGATGCAGTGTCATCGGTAAATGTACCTGTCATTGAAATCCACATTTCCAATATACATAGTCGGGAGTCTTTCAGACAACATTCAGTCATTGCACCCGTCTGCATTGGGCAGCTTTCCGGTTTTGGGGCACATGGGTATGAATTAGCAGTTCAAGCTTTCCTTCTCCGCAGAAAAGGGGTAGAGCTATGAATCTTGTAACATTACGTGAAGCACTTAAAGAAAATGCCTTAGATGCAATTCTCGTAACCAATTCGTATAATCGTCGCTACATCACTGGTTTCACAGGTAGTTCAGGTGTTGCAGTTATTTCCGCAAATGATGCAGTTTTCATTACGGATTTCAGATACACTGAACAAGCAGCTGAACAAGTGAAAGGTTTCCGAATCGTTAAGCACGAACGGACGATCATTGAAGAAGTTGCTGCGCAAGTGCAAGAAATGAATATTCAAACGCTCGGTTTTGAAAAAGACGATGTGACATTCGGCATGTACGAACTGTATAATGAAAAGGTGCAAGCGGAATTAAAACCTGTTTCGGGAATCATTGAAAAGCTAAGAATGATCAAATCTGCTGAAGAAATTGAAATCCTAAAAGATGCAGCAAAGATTGCCGATGACGCATTTGCACATATTTGCACATTCATTAAACCAGGCGTTTCTGAGCTTGAAGTGTCAAACGAATTAGAAATGTTCATGCGGAAGCAGGGAGCGACTTCATCTTCATTCGATATCATTGTTGCTTCAGGTGAAAGAGGCGCATTGCCACATGGTGTAGCTTCTGCTAAAATCATTCAATCAGGCGAATTGGTCACTTTGGATTTCGGAGCTCTTTATAATGGGTACATTTCCGATATTACACGAACAGTCGCTGTAGGTGAGCCTTCGGAGCAAATGAGAGAAATCTACGAAATTACCCGTGCTGCTCAACAAAAAGCTTTAGAAGAGATTAAACCGGGTATGACTGGAATAGAAGCGGATGCAATTGCTCGTGACTATATTAAGTCAAAAGGGTACGGTGAAGCCTTTGGACACTCGACAGGGCACGGTATTGGGTTAGAAGTGCATGAAGGTCCAGCTTTGTCTTTCCGTTCAGAGACAGTACTTGTACCGAATATGTCTGTAACAGTAGAACCAGGTATTTATGTACCAGGAGTAGGTGGCGTTCGAATCGAAGATGACATCATCATTACCGAAGAAGGTAATGTCCGTTTGACGCACTCACCAAAAGAATTAATAATCCTATAACGACATAATGGAGGAACATGCATGATTTCAGTAAACGAATTTAAAACAGGTTTGACAATAGAGGTTGACGGAGACATTTGGCGTGTAATTGATTTTCAACACGTGAAACCAGGTAAAGGTGCAGCATTTGTACGTTCAAAATTACGTAACCTTCGTTCTGGTAACGTCAATGAAAAAACATTCCGTGCAGGCGAAAAAGTAGAAAAAGCCCAAATCGATAACCGTCGCATGCAATACTTGTATGCAAACGCTGACGATCACGTATTTATGGATAACGAATCCTACGAACAAATTGAATTACCTTCCGCACAAATTGAGGAAGAATTGAACTACTTACGTGAAAACATGGAAGTGCATATCATTTCCTACAAAGATGAGATTCTCGGCGTAGAACTTCCTTCAACCGTTACTTTGGAAGTAACAGCGACTGAACCAGGCATTAAAGGCGATACAGCGAGTGGTGGCTCTAAGCCTGCAACGCTGGAAACAGGATTAGTCGTCCAAGTACCATTCTTCGTTAACATCGGAGACAAACTCATTATCAATACTGAAGAAGGCGCATACGTTTCAAGAGCTTAATACATTGTATATAACAAACACTCCATTTCTCGACAAAAGAGAAATGGAGTGTTTGTTTTTTTGCATCTGTATGAAGTTTCGGTTGAACAAATCTTCATATTCCCTCAGCCGTCCTCATAAGGTGTTACATGAAGGGGGCACCCGAATGGAATTAAATGATCTATTGCGTATTGCAGGCATTGGCTTGGTGATTGGTTTTCTTCATGTCTTTTTTGAGCAGACCGGCAAGAAGGAATTTTCTTTTTTTCTCTTTTTTGTAGCATACATTTATATCGCTGCAGAAATGCTTCGCTTCCTGCGGATTTTCTTCTCGGAAATCGCTGAATTCTTCCAATGGCTGTCCATGGCGTTCTAATGAGTATACTGTTCCAATTAATTGTCGTCTATTTACTACTGATCATGTTGTCGTTTACATCAAAAAGCCTACAACCTGTTCTCTATGCGGCAGTCTTTTTCATTTTTCTGGCGTATGTCAGTATGACGATTATCGTGCCGTTTGGAAAAACATTCATGCAATTATTCGACCCACTGCCTACCCCTTTTGCAAAGTTATTAATCGGAAGTGTCGTTCTCTATTATTTAGCAGAATTAATTTGCAAACATATTGCCGAAGCAGGATACGAATCAATTGCTTCTGTTGCGCAAGTTGCTATTAAAATTGCCATTTTGTCATTGTGGTTGCCACAACTTTCAACTCTTATCGACACGCTCTCCAAATTAATCATTAAATGATTGGATGTTACATTCATGCTCAATATGCTGCAATCTGTTGTTGGAACAGTACTCTCCAGTTTCCTCATTGTAATCCTTACATCATTCATGGCACTTATCGTCGATTTCCTTTTTCCGTCCTTTAAAAGATGGACGAGGCTCTTTTTGTTCTTCATTATATTGACAATCGTATTGCAACCAGCTTTTGAACACCTCCAAATGATTCGTACGATTACGCAATCGATTGCAACGATTTTCATTTCAATATATCCATTGTTAACAGCTAGTATCATTGCATCGGGTGGCTCTTTTAGTATGTTGAACTTCCAACCTGCCATGCTGCTGTTTGCCAATGGCGCAGTTCTTCTAGCGGATAAAGTATTAATACCGATGTTGGCGGCTGCAATCTTATTGGATATTTTGACAAGGATTCTCCCTGATGTCTCTTTTTCGAAGATGTCAGACTTGCTTCGAACGACATTATTAGGTGTCGTTTCAGCACTTGTTGCCGCTTATTCCATTTTCATCACGGCTGGTGGCACACTATCTTGGGCACTGACGGGTGTTACGAGTGAACCGATTAAAGAACTCGTTCGTCAAAATGTTCCACTCATTGGATCATTTCTAACAGATAGTATGGGGGCGATCGGAAGATATTCTTCTGGTGCTAGCGTGTTTGTTGGGGCGTGGCTTATTATTACGATTTGGACGGTCGCTCTTTTGCCGACGCTTAAAACTTTACTGACAGGGTTTCTTTACCGATGGACGGCTGCACTGATTGAACCATTCGCACATGAGGAAATCACTGGCGTACTAGATGATATCGGTAAAACATTGTTTGTCTTATGCGCAGTTTCATTTCTTGTCGCATTCGCATTTATTTATTCAGCATTGTTCACCGTCATTCTAATCAAATTAATAACCGCAGTGAAATGAGGGGTGGCATGCTTGAGTTTTTGAATGGCCTTATGCTCATTATTTTATTGTCTACTAGCCTATTGTTGCTGCTACCAGAGGAATCGGAGTCGGATTTCCTTCCACTTGTCAAAATAGCAATAGGAATTTGGATCATTCATTCAATCACGCGAATTTTTGGTCATACCCTCTTTTGAACAAGCATATTATGCATCATAGATGACACGAACCAGATCCGGCTCGAAGGGATGAAGTGGTGATCAAATGCAAAAACCAAAACGAAAAATCCATATGCTCTTCATCGGTACACTGCTCGCGCTCTTCATCATTTTCATCAATACGACTTTTGGTTCGATTGGAGGGGAGAAAAAGAAGGGGGAAGAGAACCGGGAAGTGGCAGCGCTTGAAACGGCGCTGATGAAGATGGAAGGAATCGGGGAAGTGTTTATCTACTTCCACTATGAGCACGTCGACACGTCGAGTTCGCTCGCGGATATGTTATCGGTTAGTGGCTCATCTCCGAAAAAAGCTAGTTCATTACAAGGGATTTTAGTTGTAGCGGAAGGTGTAGAAAATAGTAAGAAGAAAAATGAATTGACACGCATTCTATCGGCAGTGCTCCAATTGCCAGAACATCGAATTGTCATCGTTGAACATGAAAAAAGGGGGATACAACTTGAAAGCGAATAAACGTACTGTGTGGTTTTTAACTTTACTAAGTCTCGTAGCGGTTATCTCAATCTACTATTTAAAAAAGGAAGCACCAATGGATTTGGATGCAATGGCGATATTCGGAGATGCTGATAAGGTCACTGTATCAAAGCCGGGAGATGCGGACAGTGCTAAAAAGCCCGTGTATGCGGATTCAATGTTGCTTGAAGAAATGCGAATGACCGTTCAAAATGAGCGCAGCAACTTGAAAAGTCAGTTGACGGACAAGATGACGTCAGCGGACTCGACAGCAGAAGAAAAAAGTGCTGCATATGACGCAATTGCGGAATTGACAAAAACGTCATCTGCTGAAGAAATGATGGAGATGCAAATTCGAGCACTTGGCTACCCTGAAGCGTTCGTCAAGAAGGACAATGGTAAAGTGACGATTACTGTCATTTCCGAAGATGGTGGTCATTCCTCGAAGATGGCTGCTGAAATTACACAATATGTCATGACGAGCTGGGACGATGCACGAACTGTCCAAGTCGATTTTATGAATCAATAAAACTTGTTAGAGGCCCGAAAAGGGTCTTTTTCTTTTGGTTGAAAGGTTTTTGAAACAAAAAACATGTTATCTGTTTCAAAATGTACGAAAAACGTCTAAAATAGGTTTGAACCCAATAAATATTAATGAGTCAGGAGAATCGCTAATGTTGAAAATTCAAGAAATTCGCGAAATAATTAAATTAATTGATCAATCATCCATTGACAAATTCACTTTTGAATCAGATGGTACAAAAATTAAACTCGAGAAAAAGAATGAAGGAGCAACACATCAAATGGTCGCTCAACCACAAAGTGAGCAACCGGTTCAGCAAGCGGCGCCTGCTGCTGTAGAAGTGAAGAAAGAGGAGCCGAAACAGGAAGTTGCTGAAAAAGTGGAAGAATCGCCAGCAGCGGAAAGCAAAAAGTCTGTTGACGATGCATCCTTGCACAAAATACCTTCACCAATGGTAGGAACGTTCTACAAATCTTCCGCACCGGACGCACCAGCTTACGTCCAAAAAGGAGATTCCGTCAAAGCGGATACAATCGTCTGCATCGTAGAAGCAATGAAGCTCTTCAACGAAATCGAAGCAGAAGTATCCGGTGAAATTGTGGAGATTCTCGTGGAAGATGGACAACTTGTTGAATACGGTCAACCTCTCTTCCTCGTCAAACAAAACTGAGGAGGAATGTAAAGATGAAAAAAGTGTTAATAGCAAACCGTGGAGAGATTGCGGTACGTATTATCCGTGCGTGCAAAGAAATGGATATTGAAACGGTTGCGGTGTATTCCGAAGCGGATCGTGAAGCCCTTCACGTTGAACTTGCTGACGAAGCCTACTGCATCGGCCCTAAACTGTCAAAAGATAGTTATTTAAACTTCTCAAACATTATTAGCATTGCAAAGTTAACTGGATGTGATGGAATCCATCCGGGTTACGGCTTCCTTGCAGAGAACGCAAGCTTTGCTGAATTATGTGAAGAAGTGAATATTGAATTCATTGGTCCTACTGCAGATGCCATTTCAAAAATGGGTACAAAAGACGTCGCAAGAGAAACGATGAAGCAAGCGGGTGTCCCGATTGTTCCAGGCTCAGAAGGCATTGTTGCTGATGAAGTGGAAGGATTGGCTGTTGCAAAAGAAATTGGTTTCCCAGTCATCATCAAGGCGACAGCAGGTGGAGGCGGTAAAGGAATCCGTGTCGCAATGAACGAAGAAGAGCTTGTCAAAGGGATTAAGATTACACAAAAAGAAGCGGCTGCTGCTTTTGGTAACCCTGGCGTCTATTTGGAGAAGTTCATTGAAGAATTCCGCCATGTTGAAGTGCAAGTGTTGGCAGATAAGCACGGTAATACAATTCACCTCGGGGAACGCGATTGTTCCATTCAAAGACGAATGCAAAAACTCGTTGAAGAAGCACCATCTCCAGCGTTAACGGCTACATTGCGTGAGCAAATGGGTGAAGCGGCTGTTAAAGCTGCACAAGCTGTTAATTATCGAGGTGCAGGGACTGTTGAGTTCATCTTCGACCATGTAAATGAGAAATTCTATTTCATGGAAATGAACACACGGATTCAAGTTGAGCATCCGGTTACTGAAATGATTACTGGCATCGATTTGATTAAACAACAATTGCGTGTTGCTGCGGGTGAAAAATTGCAGTATCGCCAAGAAGACATTACGTTTACGGGTGTGTCAATCGAATGTCGCATAAATGCAGAAAATCCATCGAAGAATTTCATGCCTTCTCCTGGTGAAGTGAAAATGTATATGCCACCAGGCGGCTTCGGCGTAAGGGTCGATTCTGCAGTATATCCAGGTTATTCGATTCCGCCATTCTATGATTCTATGGTGGCAAAACTCATTGTACATGCTGATACACGGGAAGAAGCTGTCGCAAGAATGAAAAGAGCACTGGAAGAATTTATCATTGAAGGTGTTCATACGACCGTTCCATTCCATGTGAATTTAATGGATCATGAAGTATTTAAATCGGGTGATTTCGATACGAAATTCCTGGAGAAATACCAAGTAATGAAGTAATGCATGCTTTTATAGGACCGTACACGATAGTAAGGGAGGAACAGTGAATGGCTGAAAAAACAAATCCTTCGTTCGTTGGAATGAGTTCAAAAGGTGACGCAATATTAGGTCGAGTCCAGCTTGCTCCTGAAGTGCTCGAAGTCATTATCGGTATTGCTACAAACGAAGTCGAGGGTGTAGCGACGACGAAAGGTAGCTTTGCAACAGGAGTGGCTGAGAAGTTCGGGAAAGTATTCCACGGAAAAGGCGTTAAAACGGAGTGGGTTGACGACAAACTTGTAATCGATGTGTATTGTGTCGTTCGGTACGGCTATTCGATCCCGAACGTTGCAACCGACATCCAAAAGCAAATTCGCCAAACCGTTTACAATATGACTTCACTCCAAACGAAAGAAGTGAACGTTCATATTACAGGAATCGCATTTGAATCATTGGCTGACACAGAATGAAGTTAAAAAGCATCGTCCATAGGATGGTGCTTTTCAACTTGTCCTACTATATCTTCATCAACTGAGTATGCTATGATAAAGCCCAAGAGATATAGGAATGAAGGAGACGAAACAATGAAACGAAGAGAAGCACGTGAAAAAGCGGTACAAACCCTTTTTCAATTAGACAACACTGAAATGACTGTGGATGAAGCCATTGCTTATATTACAGACTCACCGGTCAACGCATTTTATGAATCGCTCGTTAAAGGGACGATTGAAAACCGACAAGAAATTGACGCTGTGTTAAAAGACAAATTAGAAAATTGGTCACTCGACCGATTACCTAAAATTGAAAGAACGGTACTCCGATTAGCTGTTTATGAGCTACTGCATAATGAAGACGTTCCGCATCGTGTCATTTTGAACGAAGCGATCGAACTCTGCAAGCAATTTGGAGACGAAAAATCAGGCCGCTTCGTAAATGGCGTCCTCTCTAAATTCGAAGAGAAATAAAAAACGGGTTGTGTGGAGGGAAAGTAGATGACTGCAAAATTGATTAGTGGTGTGACGATTGGAAAAGAAATAAGAGAAGAGATTGCGACGAGTGTACTTGATTTGACAACAGAGGGTTGCCAACCTGGTCTAGCGGTCATTCTTGTCGGTGAAAATCCGGCTTCTCAAACTTATGTGAAAAACAAAGAGAAATCCAGTATTGAAGTTGGTATGAAATCACAATTGATAAAACTTCCCGACACAGTTTCAGAACAAGAACTGTTAGGACATATCGAAGAGTTAAACAGTGATGATAGCATCCATGGAATCTTAGTTCAATTACCATTGCCGAAGCACATTAATGAAGATTTGGTCATCCGATCCATTGACCCGAATAAAGACGTTGACGGATTCCATCCACAGAATGTCGGAAAAATGATTATTGGCCAAGAGGGCTTTCTACCTTGTACCCCATATGGCATTATGGAGATGTTGGAACGTAGTGGAATTTCAGTAGCTGGAAAGCACGCTGTCATTATCGGGCGAAGCAACATTGTTGGCAAGCCGATGGGGCAATTACTACTTCAAAAAGATGCTACTGTTACATATTGTCATTCTCGGACAAAAGATCTTCCATCTTTTACAAAGCAAGCAGATATTTTAATTGTAGCGATTGGTAGAGCTAAATTTGTGACTGTGGATTTTGTAAAAGAAGGTGCCGTCGTAATCGATGTCGGTATGAATCGGGATGAAAACGGCAAATTGTGTGGAGATGTAGATTTTAATACGGTGAAAGAAGTGGCTTCCGCAATCACTCCTGTTCCTGGCGGTGTAGGGCCAATGACCATTACAATGCTGTTAAAAAATACAGTGTTAAGTGCTGAAACGGCACTGCAAGAAGGCCGATGCAAGCAACAAGCGTAAGCAAACACAGTTAACTTAACTGTGTCAGATGTCAATAGCATTTCAAAACAGCGCTGTTTTTCAAAAGAAAGACAGCGTTTCTATACGTAAGCGACTTGGGGGTATGAAGGATGAGTCAAAATCTATATCTGACTGTACAATCACTTACAAAATACATAAAACGCAAATTTGAAGCTGATCCCCACTTACGGAACGTCTTTGTAAAAGGGGAGTTATCCAATGTGAAAATTCACCCAAGTGGCCATATCTACTTTACACTCAAAGACGATATGAGCCGTATCCAATCAGCGATGTTCAAAGGTGCAGCCAATCAGTTAAAGTTCAAACCAGAAGAAGGGATGAACGTTCTTATCAATGGGGATGTAAATGTCTTTGAAGCAAGTGGACAATATCAACTATATGTCCAGTCCATGCAACCTGATGGTGTGGGCGCATTATACTTGGCATTTGAACAATTGAAAAGACAATTAGCGAGTGAGGGTTTATTCGATCAACGATGGAAGCAACAAATCCCTACTTTACCTAAAAAGGTTGGTGTCATTACAGCGCAGTCTGGAGCTGCGATTCGAGATATTTGTTCGACAATCCAACGTCGATACCCGTTAACTGAAATTGTGTTGTTTCCGGCTGTTGTACAAGGACCTCAAGCAGCACCGTCTATTAACCAAGCGCTCATTCAAGCGGAACAATACGGTGATATCGATGTCATTATCGTTGGTCGCGGTGGCGGATCAATTGAAGACTTATGGGCATTTAATGAAGAATCTGTTGCACGGGCCATTTTTTCATGTAAAATCCCGATTATTAGTGCAGTCGGCCATGAAACGGACACGACAATTGCAGATTTTGTAGCGGATATGCGTGCACCTACTCCAACAGCAGCAGCAGAATTAGCAGTACCTTCAAAAGAAGAGTTGTTTGACAGGATATTGCAAAGGAAGCGGTCAATTTATCGCTCTTTTTCCAATCAAATTAAAACGGAAAGAAAAAGGTTGGTAAACGTTCAACAATCGTATCCTCTCCAATACCCAGAACGATTGTATCGACCATTTATTGAGAAAATGAGCGCTCTAGACGATCGACTCGTGCGTAGTCGACATGAGTTGACTGCTACAAGAGTTGCAGAACATGCACGATTAGCTAAGATGTTGGCTTTTTATTCACCCAATGTGCGCATTAAAGAAGAAAGTCGCTCCACAACGTTGTTGACAGAAAGATTGACGAGAGCAATGCAAATCGAACTTCGCAATAAAACAGATCATTTCACTGCTACTCTTCGGATGTTAAAAGCGCTAAATCCATTGGAAGTGATGGACAGGGGCTTTTCGATTGTGTATAAAGAAGGGAATGTCGCAAAATCTGTCAATACATTGACAGTAGGCGATCAACTAACCGTTCAATTACAAGATGGAACTTTACAAACTGAAATTCAGTCAATACAGTTGAAGGAAAAGGAGGAAGACAAATGAGCAAGGAGACGCTTCGTTTTGAAGAAGCAATGAGTAAGCTGGAAAGCATCGTTCAAAAATTGGAATCAGGTGATGTGCCATTGGAAGATGCGATCACTTTATACAAAGAAGGAATGGAATTGTCAGCTTATTGTCATGGGAAACTGCAAGATGCAGAAAAGCAACTCATTACAATAATTGATAAAGATGGTCAATCGAGCTCATTTGACCCTTCGAAAGGACAGGACACGAATGGATAAACAGTTAGAGATGTTCATGACAAAACACATACCTATGATTGATGAGCAACTACAGCAGTTATTAACAGGAGGCTATTCACCAATCTCTTTGAGGGAATCCATGCTCTATTCTGTCAAAGCAGGCGGCAAACGAATTCGTCCTCTTCTCGTTTTAGCGGTATTAGAGGATTTTGGTGTACAGTCTGCGGATGCACTGAAAGTCGCTAGCGCGGTGGAATTGATACATACATACTCACTCATACATGATGATTTGCCTTGCATGGATGACGATGATTATCGAAGAGGTCAATTGACAAATCACAAAGTTTTCGGTGAAGCGACTGCAGTATTAGCGGGTGATGCACTTCAAACGGCTGCTTTCAATGCATTGGCATCATTAGAACATACCTCAGCAGAAAAAGCGCTTGCATTAGTTCGATTGTTAGCGGAAGCTTCAGGTGCAAAAGGAATGGTCGGTGGTCAAATCCTTGATATGGAAGGGGAAAAAGCATCCCTATCACTCGAACAGCTAGAAGAAGTGCATTTGCATAAAACAGGTGCCTTATTATCATTTTGTATAGAAGCAGGTGCAATCCTTGCAGGGGCAAATGAAAACCAAATCGCTCAATTACGCAGTTACGCGCGTAACATCGGCCTTGCTTTTCAAATAAAGGACGATATTCTAGATGTAACCGCAACGACCGAACAACTAGGCAAGCCAGCGAACAGTGATACCGATAGTGAAAAATCGACCTATCCATCCTTACTTGGATTAGAAGGTGCCCGTCTACAACTGGAAAAATACCATACGAATGCAATTGAATGTCTTTCGTTCTTACCGAGTGATAAATCTTACTTAGCGCTTTTCGCAGATTATATTGTTCAAAGGGAACTGTAATTAGGTTTAATTTGCAAAGGTAATTGCTCAGAATTGGGAGAAACGTCTACGTCGCTCAATCAGAACAATGTTGAAAGTTTCTATTGGAAGGCCTTCTTGTTATAATGAATACAATTACTTACTAACAGAGGCAATCAATTTACAAAGGTGTGTGATCGTTATGGATCTGAATCAAATAACCAATCCGTCCTTTTTGAAAAAGATGAATAAAGAGCAATTGACGGAATTAGCGAAGGAAATACGAAAGTTTCTAATTGAAAACCTAGCTTCGACAGGTGGGCACATTGGACCGAATCTAGGTGTAGTCGAACTGACAATCATGATGCACAAACTGTTTCATAGCCCTGAAGACAAATTTATATGGGACGTCGGTCATCAAGCGTATGTGCATAAAATCCTAACAGGCAGAGCAAACCAGTTTGGGACACTTCGACAATATAAAGGGTTGAGCGGATTCCCTAAAATGGCTGAAAGTGAACACGATGTGTGGGAAACCGGACACAGTTCGACATCTCTTTCAGCTGCGATGGGAATGGCTGCTGCAAGAGATATGCAAGGCAAATCCAATTATGTCATTCCGGTAATTGGCGACGGTGCCTTAACGGGTGGTATGGCATTAGAAGCACTCAATCATATTGGCCATTTGAAAACGAATATGATCGTTGTGTTAAATGATAATGAGATGTCAATTGCGCCAAACGTAGGAGCTTTGCATACAGTTCTAGGCAAATTGCGTACTGCAGGCAAATACAACAGTGCAAAAGACGAGTTGGAATATATTCTGAAGAAAATCCCTGCGGTTGGTGGAAAAGTAGCGGCTGCTGCTGAGCGAGTGAAAGACAGTTTAAAGTACTTGCTCGTATCAGGGGTGTTTTTTGAGGAGCTCGGATTTACGTATTTAGGGCCAATTGATGGACATGATTTCGCAGATCTTGAACGTAACCTTTTATATGCGAAAAAGATGGAAGGGCCAGTGTTGCTTCATGTCATCACGAAAAAGGGGAAAGGTTACCAACCTGCTGAAGAAGATAAGAAGGGAACTTGGCATGGAACTGGACCTTACAAGATCGAAACGGGTGATTTTGTGAAATCGCCAACAACAGCGCCGTCTTGGAGTGGACTAGTTGCAGAAACGGTAAGGAAATTAGCGAGAGAGGACAAACGGATTGCGGCAATTACACCTGCAATGCCGGTTGGTTCGAAACTGGAGTCCTTTGCTGAAGAATTTCCTGAACGCTTCTTTGATGTCGGGATTGCTGAGCAACATGCTGCTACGATGGCAGGTGGCTTAGCGACGCAAGGGATGAAACCGTTTTTAGCGATTTACTCAACGTTCCTTCAACGCGCATACGATCAAATGCTTCATGATATTACGAGGCAAAAGTTAAATGTATTCATTGGCATCGATCGTGCTGGGCTTGTCGGTGCAGATGGTGAGACACATCAAGGTGTATTCGATATTGCATTTTTAAGACACTTGCCGAATCTTGTGATCATGATGCCTAAAGATGAAAATGAAGGCCAACATATGGTGAAAACGGCTTTTGACTACAATGAAGGGCCGATTGCAATGCGTTATCCAAGAGGGAATGGATTAGGCGTTAAAATGGATGAACAGCTTAAACCGATTCCAATTGGTACGTGGGAAGTTTTGAGTGAAGGTACCGATGGAACAATCTTAACTTTTGGAACGACTATTCCGATGGCGTTGGAAGCAGCTGAAACGCTCTCTAGCAAAGGAATCTCTGTGAAAGTTGTAAATGCTCGTTTCATTAAACCGCTAGATACGGATATGTTGGATCTTTTGTTTGTGGCAGGTAAACCAATTGTGACGGTCGAAGAGGCAGTGTTAGCTGGTGGATTTGGCAGTTCGGTCATTGAATATGCCCACGATACGAAGGCAACAACTGGTTCCATCGATCGCATTGGAATTCCTGATGAATATATTGAACACGGAAGTGTAGATAAACTGTTAGAGGAAATTGACGTTACTGCGGAAGCGATCGTAGCGACGATGGAAAAAGCTGTGGAAAATACGCTTGTGAGAAAAAGGGAAAAGATATGACGAACGGGCAACAAAAAGAACGAGTTGATATTTTACTTGTCCAAAGAGGACTCGTTGAAACGAGAGAGCAAGCGAAACGGTCTATCATGGCTGGCCTTGTATACTCGGCTGAAACACGTATGGACAAACCAGGAGAAAAGGTTAAAGTGGATGCGCCATTGCATGTGAAAGGTTCCGCTTTGAAATATGTGAGTCGTGGTGGTTTAAAACTTGAGAAAGCATTAGAAGTCTTCGAATTGGACGTGGCAGGCAAAATAGTATTGGACATCGGCTCTTCTACAGGCGGATTTACCGATTGTGCATTACAGAACGGTGCGGAGCATTGCTATGCACTTGATGTAGGAACGAACCAGCTCGCTTGGAAAATCAGGAGTGACGAACGGGTCACTGTTATGGAAAAAACGAACTTTAGACATGCGACACCCGCATTGTTTACGAACGGTTTGCCACATGTTGCGACAATCGACGTTTCTTTCATATCATTGACTCTAATACTTCCACCATTAAAAACGATTCTACTACCCGGTGGAGATGTGGTTGCGCTCGTGAAGCCTCAGTTTGAAGCAGGAAAAGAAAAAGTAGGGAAAAAGGGCATTGTCAGGGAAAAGTCTGTGCATTTGGAAGTATTGCAAAAAATAGCCGATGCTGCAATCGCGAATGGATTTTCCTTAACCGGTATTTCTTTTTCCCCTGTTACAGGGGGAGAAGGGAATATTGAGTTCCTCTATCACTTGATATCTGAATCCACCCCTGTGAATGGATTCACGACCGACGATTTTGAAAAGTTATTGCATGAAGCTTATAACCACCTAACATAAACAACTTTGCATTGGAGTGATATTCATGAACAAGGGGCAGAGGCATCTAAGAATTCGTGACATAATTTCTAACGAAGAAATTGAAACGCAAGATCAACTTGTCGATAAACTAAAACGTGCAGGCGTTGACGTGACGCAAGCGACAGTCTCTAGGGATATAAAGGAATTGCACCTCATTAAGGTGCCTGTTCAAGATGGAAGATACAAATATAGTTTGCCGACCGTCCAAAAATACAATACAGAAGAGAAACTTCGGCGCATGCTGACAGATGCTTTTGTTAGTGTGGATAGTGCAAGTCATTTTATCATCTTAAAAACACTCCCGGGTAACGCACACGCTGTAGGTTCACTTGTCGATAATCTCGGTTGGGAAGAAATGCTTGGGACGATTTGCGGAGATGATACATGTATGATCATCTGTCGGGAAGAAGCACTTACAGAAGAGGTCAAATCAAGACTATTAGCGTTACTTTAACGGTACTTTCGACAAAGGAGATGCATCCTAAATGCTAAATGAAATTGCCATCCATAACTTTGCCATCATCGAACATCTTGAAGTCCCTTTTGATGAAGGGCTTACGGTTTTGACAGGTGAAACAGGTGCAGGTAAGTCAATTATCATTGACGCTGTGCAACTTCTCGCAGGTGGCAGAGGCTCTCAAGAATTCATACGGCATGGTGCAAAAAAAGCGGAGTTGGAAGGAATGTTCACCGTGGAAGCGGAAGATCACCCTGTTTTTGAAAAGATGAGGGAGTTTGGGATTGACGCAGAAGACGGGAGCATTATTTTACGACGGGATATAAATTCAAACGGAAAAACGACTTGCAGAGTAAATGGTAAACTTGTCACAATCGCGACATTACGTGAAATTGGTTCACAATTAATTGACATTCATGGGCAACATGATAATCAAGAACTAATGCAGGAAAAACGACATATCCATTTACTTGATCAATTCGCCGGACAACCACTTGCCGAAGCACATGCGAACTACATGGATGTTTTCAATCGGTACAGTAGATTAAAAAAGAAGCTGGCAGCAACTTCTCAAAACGAACAACAAATTGCCCAGCGTATTGACTTGTATTCTTTCCAGTTGCAAGAAATTGATGCTGCTTCGTTAAGAATTGATGAAGAAGAAGAGTTGGAAGAAGAGAAGTTGAAACTGCAACATTTTAATCGGTTGTTCGAAAGGTTACATACAGCATACGAGTCAATAAGTGGAGACAATCATGCGCTGGATTGGGTTGGCTCTGCAATGAGTGATTTGGAAGATGCCGCTTCGATTGATAAACAACTTGCTGCTCACGCAGAAACGGTTTCTACTAGTTTCTATGCATTGCAAGATACTGCACACGAGATTAAGAGTCTAATTGATGAAATGGAATTCGACCCTTTACGCTTGGATGAAGTGGAAAATAGATTAGCAATGCTTAATGCATTAAAAAGAAAATACGGCAAGACAATCGAAGACATTGTGATTTATCGTGAAAAAATTGCGGATGAGCTTGATCAGTTGTTGAATCGTGACGAACGGATACATGCAGAGGAAGAAAAATTAGAACAGTTAAAGAAGGATTTGGAAGTTGAAGCGAATGAGCTATCGATGATTCGACGAGAAGCGGCAGTGCGATTAGAGGAAGCAATTATGACACAGCTGACCGAATTGCATATGGCCAAATCGACTTTTCATGTTTCCATTGAACAAAAAAGTGCGGGCAATTTTGATGCGAGTGGTTTTGATGATATTGCATTTCTCATCTCTACAAATGTCGGGGAACCGCTAAAACCGTTAGTGCGAATAGCTTCAGGTGGCGAACTTTCAAGGATTATGTTAGCGTTAAAAACAATCTTTTCAAAACATCAAGGTATTACTTCCATCATTTTTGATGAAGTGGATACAGGTGTGAGTGGTCGAGTCGCACAAGCAATTGCGGACAAAATCGCAATGATTGCTACACATTCGCAAGTATTGTGCATTTCCCATTTACCACAAGTTGCGGCGATGGCAGATCATCATTTCTTCATTTCCAAAGATGTAAAAGGTAACCGTACAACGACAGCTGTAACCGAAATTGTGGATCTTGACAGGACGAAAGAGCTGTCAAGAATGCTTTCTGGTGCAGAAATTACTGCGCTTACACTTCAACATGCCGAAGAGTTATTGACAATGGCAGAAGATAGAAAAGAGCAATTTCGTTAACGGATTAACTGGAATCGGTGGCGCATACTTTTGTATGCGTTTTTTCTTTATTTAACCTTTCATAAGTTCGGTTTGAAAGGACATACCAATAGTATCTTTCAGCCGAGGAGGTGAACCATGGGATGGAGTAAACGAGTCAAGTTGTCCGTTTCGTTCGCTGCGATTTTGTTTTTTCTCCCGTTCCATCATGAAACATCAGCATTGGCAAGTGAACAAGTGATACCGATGGGGCATTCCATAGGGATTCAAATGGAATTGTCGGGTGTGTTTGTCACGAACGATGTGCTATTGAATGGCGATAATTGGTTACGGGCCGGAGATGCTGTCGAACAAATTGATGATGCTGTCATAAGTAATCTGAAGGATTTTGAATCCGTTATGGCAACAGCTACATCAAAGCAAAATGTGTTGAAAGTGAAGCGACACGATTCGACACTTGAAATTTCAGCAGACCAAGAAGCCGTAAAACGCCTCTTACCCTTCTTGAAAGACCGGACAGAAGGGACAGGTACGTTAACTTACGTCGATCCGAAAAAAGGGACGTACGGTGCGCTTGGCCATCAAATCGTGGACAGTTCTTTGAAATCTCCACCTACCTTTAGACACGGCGCAATTTACCTCTCTGAAATTGAACAAATTAAGAAAAGTACTCCAGGAACCCCGGGTTATAAAATTTCCACCATCATTGCTGATGAAGACTATTTAGGCACCATTCAAACGAATGGGATTTATGGGATTTTCGGCATCTGGAATGATGCTTATAAGAAAGTGTTAGCGAAACCACTCGATATTATGCAACCATCCGAATTACAAACAGGGGACGCAGAGATTTTTACAACTGTAAAAGGGACCGAAGTCGAAACGTTCTCCATCCGGATTACACAAATTGAAGACGAACAATTTCATTTTGTATTAACGGACCCCGAATTGCTGAAAACAACGGGTGGCATTTTACAAGGGATGAGTGGAAGTCCAGTTATCCAAGAAGGAAAATTTGTCGGTGCAGTGACACACATGTTTGTGGATGAACCGACGAAAGGTGCAGGGTTGTTTTTAGTAACGATGAGAAGTGGGGAAAAAAATAAGTAAGTGTTACATGAACAATGGCTACAAAAAAGGTCAATCCTGCATGGATTGGCCTTTTTTATAAATTTCCGTCGAAAATTAGCGAAACCATCGTACGGAAGGTCTATTTTTAAAGAATTAAGAGGATAATCTGTTTGTTTGTCGAACTTTTCCTTTACAGCAAACTAAATTCATGCAAATAATGGAACAAGACGTTTTGCCATGGATGAAAAATGAGTAGGGGGAAAATGGGATGGGCAAATTGAAAGTTGCAATAGCGGATGACAATAAGGAACTTGTAAAAACGATGAATGTCTATTTTGATCAACATGAAGAGCTTGAAGTGATTTGGAATGCACATAATGGGAAGGTCTGTTTAACGATGCTCGAGGACAAAAAGCCGGATGTCCTGCTTCTCGATATTATTATGCCTCACCTTGATGGAATCGCAGTTCTAGACACCATTAAAGGAAATCCTGATTTTGCTGATATGCATATCATTATGCTAACTGCATTCGGTCAAGAAGACGTAATGGCACAAGCTGGAGGACTCGGTGCTTCTTACTTCATGTTGAAGCCATTTGAGTTCGATCGGCTAGTTTCTCAAATATTCCAAGTCGTCGGCGCGCAAAAGCAAGTGAAACCAACTCTTCAACAACCGAGTGAACAAGACCCTGCATTAACACAACGTGCTTTAGATACAACAATCACTTCCATCATTAAGGAGATTGGTGTTCCAGCTCATATTAAAGGGTACGCGTTTTTGCGGGAAGCCATTCAAATGGTTTACATGGATGTTGAATTACTCGGTTCAGTTACAAAAGTGCTCTATCCCGATATTGCCGATAAATATAAAACTACGCCATCTCGTGTAGAACGAGCAATTCGTCATGCAATTGAAGTGGCTTGGAACAGAGGAAATTATGACGTGATTTCTAAAACATTTGGTTATACTGTCCATCACCTGAAAAGCAAACCTACCAACAGTGAATTCATTGCAATGATTGCTGACAAAATACGATTGGAACATCTAGTAAGCTAATTTTCTTAAACAATTATTCTTGCATTCATACAAATCGATTTTAGTACAATCCACGCATTCTTTTACGAAAGTAGAAGGGGGCGTTTTTTGTTTTGCAGTGTAATGACGAAAATTTTCATTTATCAACTATTAAAACATGCCCCAACGTACTATAATGGTTAGAATAGCTTGAATTAAAGAGGTGTCCAACTATGTTAGTTGAAAATGATTTTTTCACTTTATATATCGAGGGAGAAGAAGTGTTCATTGACTTACAAAAAATCGGATTCCCGTTAAAGTCTTTTGAATTGATAACAAATCAGCATCCACGAATAAAAATCAGTTCGTTCCCAGAATTGCGCAAAGCGCTTATGGAAGTAGGGGAAAAACATAAAATCGGTTACTATTTACCGATTATAGATATTCAAGTAAGCCAAAACAAAATGCGTGCGGACGTACTCTTTAATGTGACGTCTAGTCAGTTGGAAAATGAGAAGGCGCGTTTAATTAGCCAAGCCGAGAAAGCACTTGATGAATATGGAATCGTTTTTGGAAGAACGAATTTAGCCGAATCTGCTATTTACCCTTGCACACCTATTGTTGCAGCTGTCGGGCAAGACCCTGTTAAAGGGCAAGATGCGAAAATTACCTATATTGCGCGACCTGAAAGAAAGCCGGTCATTCGTGAAGATGGGATAGCGGATTATTATGAAATGAACTTTGTGACGCATGTGCAAGAAGGGGATTGGTTAGGTGAAAAAATTCCTCCACAAGAAGGAATACCAGGAAGAGATATTTTCGGTGTGGAAATTGCAGCGTTAAGAGGAACGGACGCAAAATTACAATATGATCGGAAAGCTGCCATTGAAGTAGACGAGGATGGTAAAACTGTTCTTCGTGCAATGTTCGGGGGCGCACTAGAATTCACAGATGACGATGTTGTGAGTGTCAGTCGCGAGCTGATCATCAATGGGGATGTAGGTCCAGAAACCGGTTCGATCACCTTTGAAGGTGCTGTCACAATATCTGGAACAGTTTTAGCGGGCTACTCAGTTAAAGCATCAGGTGATATTTCGATTGAAGGAAACGAAGGCGTAACGAATGCAAAAGAAATTTGTTCGTCAGAAGGTGATATTTATATTAAAGGCGGCGCGTTCGGTGGCGACATGTCCTTAATCGAAGCAAGTGGTGACTTGTTCATTAAGCACGCAAACAATTGCAAAATCTATGCAAAAAATCTGTACGTAGGTTTATATATACTCGGTTCGGAAGTAGTCGCTGATCACGTTTTTGTGGATAAAAATCGTGGGAAAATCATTGGTGGCCGAATCGAAGCACTTTTTAGTATCGAATCCGCATATGCCGGAAATGTACATGAACGCTTGACGCACTTAATTGCAAAAGGGATTGACAAAGATCGAATTTACGAAGACATCCAACAGATTGCGCAAGAATTGAAAGATATACAGACAACTGTTTCAACTCTCGAAGAACAATTGGCCAAAATCGAACAGCTTGGCAGAAACCAGTTACTTGGTGAGCAGGCAACTGTCTATGCAAAGTTAAGAGCAACGCTTGATGCAAGTAGAAGTAAAATGTTTGAACTAGACCAAGACATTCAAATGGGACTTCGTAAAATAAAGGTCGCAGAACCACCACGAATTCATATAGCTAAAGAGGCTCACGCGGGTGTCGTCATTCAAATCGGTCAACTGTCAAGAACAATTACGTCAACGACTATGGGAACATTTGAAGTGATTGACCAGGTGTTACATGTCTAGACGGCTTGTGTTTGCACATAGAGGAGCCTCAGGTAGCCGATTTGAAAACACGTTATCTGCGTTTAGTGCAGCAGTGCAACAACGTGCAGATGGAATCGAACTCGATGTGCAAGTGACAGCAGACGGTATCCCGGTTGTTGTACACGATGAGGATTTGGTACGTGTTGCGGGTATTCGACGTAAAGTTTCCGACATGTACGCGAGTGAATTGCAAAACATTCGAGTCGGAAAGCGATTTATCCGCTCTCTATTCGGGCATCCAATTCCAACATTACGGGAAGCAATCTCTTTTTGTGCTATCAATCAATTGGCACTCAATATTGAGCTGAAAGCCTCTGTTGCAGAGAATTGTTCGATTTTAGAGGAGATCATTGACATGTCGAGTTTGTTGGATAACGTACATATTTCTTCGTTTGACGTAACACTCATTCAACAAATTAAGACACTGCATCCTCAAATGGAGACCGCGTTACTCCTTCGAAAGAAAACGACAGATTGGGATTCATTACACAGGTATACGTTTGCAGATGGCTTTCATTTTCATAAAAGATTGTACAAGGAACCTTATTTGAGTAAGCTGGAAGCGAGTGGAAAGCGCTTACGGGTTTATGGTGTAACGGGGAACGAGCCATTTGTACACTCTCCCTCTGCAGCAGTTGTTGGATGGATTACAGATTTCCCGCAACGATTTTCTTGAGGCCATAGGTAAAGGGCTATCGGAATATCCGATAGCCCTTTACCTATGAAGAAAAGTTTTATTTCAATCGTTCTTGTACCCGGCCTTTTCTACGATCTCTGCGTAATAGAAATCCTGCAAAAAACCATAGCCCTGCACCAAACATCAGAAAACCTACCGTAAACTGAAGCCAAATGAAAGGGAACAGACTAAATTGAATGCCAAATATGGAATCACGCATTAATTTAATGCCACCAGCCGTGATCAATATAGGGATTAAAAGAACAATAAACGCTGCCATACGTGCCATATTATCAATCTCCTTATTGTTTTTAATTTTACCTGCTCATGAAATATTGTCAAGACAGGCGCAGTCGTGTATGATAGAAATAGATTTGCAAAAGATTGCATGCTGCAAAAAGGAGATTGAATATCCTTGCAAAATGTTCTCATCGTAGGAGCGGGTTCTGGTGGTACAATCATTCTGAATCTCCTCTTGAATTTAGATTTCATGAAAGTAAAAGCAATTATTGACAAAGACGAGCAAGCACCTGGTCTGCTTATTGCAAAAGAAAAAGGAATTGCATACGGCACGGATTGGAAAGAATTCATGGTAGATGACATTGACATCGTTTTTGATGTTACAGGGGATGATGCGGTTTTCAATGCGTTATTAGCAAGTGTTCAACCAAGCACTTTACTTATCCCGGGGTCAGTTGCAAATCTTTTGGTTGGTTTGTTAAACGAAAATGATCGGTTCATTAGAAGTATGCAAACGCAAATGGATCGCCAACGCCTTATTTTTAATTCAATCGATGAAGGGATGATCGGGATCGATCGTCACGGGACAATTGATTTTATTAATGAAAGCGCTTGCATGATGTTAGAAGTTTCTGATAGTTATGCATTAGGAAAGCCTATTCACACGATTATCCCTGAAAGTAATTTGCCGAAAGTTTTCAAAACAGGTAAGCCTGAGCTAAACATTGAACTCGTGCTGCCGAATGGGCTGGAAATTGTCAGTTCTCGGTACCCATTGTTAACTGCCGAGGGAGAAGCATTCGGAGCTTTTGCGGTGTTTAAAGATGTGTCGGAAGTTGTTCAGTTGGCCGAAGAAATTACCGATTTGAAATCCATTAAAACGATGCTTGAAGCGATTATCCATTCAAGTGACGATGCCATTTCTGTCGTAGACGAAAAAGGCAATGGCATTATGGTCAACCCTGCGTATACACGAATTACAGGACTTACAGAAGACGAAGTGATCGGTAAACCGGCGACTGTGGATATTAATGAAGGCGAAAGTATCCATATGAAGGTACTCCAAACGCAGCAACCGGTTCGTGGTGTCAATATGCGCATTGGAGAAGACAACCGAGATGTTATCGTCAATGTCGCACCGATTATCGTTGACAAGCAAATGAAGGGAAGTATCGGTGTCATCCACGATATTACAGAAATGCGGAGCTTGATGAAAGAATTGGACTGGGCTCGTCAAATCATCCGTAAGTTGGAGGCGACGTATTCATTTTCGGATATCCGAGGCACGTCGATGAATATTTCAATAGCGATCGACCAAGCTGAAATAGCAGCAAAAACGGTTATTCCTGTCATGTTGAGGGGGGAACCGGGTACTGGCAAAGAATTGTTTGCAAATGCAATTCATAGTGGCAGTGAGCGGAAAGCACACAAATTCATTCGACTGAATTGCAGTGCAATCGATCCTTCCATTATGGAAAGAGAACTGTTCGGGGAAGCGCAGCATGAAAGTTTGAAAAACCGACGAATTGGATTGTTGGAGGAAGCAGCTGACGGGACGCTTTTTCTAGATGAAGTGACTGATTTGCCGATCAGTACCCAAACAAAACTGCTTGACTACTTACAAGAAACGAGTATTCCTTTATCACCCGAGGAAATGACGGGAACGAAGAAAGCACGAATCATTGTCGCAACTTCAAAGAATTTGGAAAAGGCCATAAATGATGGAACCTTTAACATGGAGCTCTATTATTTTTTAAATCGTCTATCCATCCAAATACCACCTCTTCGTACGAGAAAGTCTGATATTCCCGCTATTGCAAAACACTTGCTAGTCAAGTTGAACCAAGAGTTTGGCATGAATGTGGAGACATTAACGGAAGAAGCCTTGGACAGTTTACAACAATACGATTGGCCAGGAAATGTACGTGAATTGGAAAATGTTCTTAGTCGAGCGATGATTTATATGAAACCCGGCACAACAAAAATCCATGACACAGACATTAAAAGATCACTTTCCACTAATGGTGAGAAAACGGGAGAGCCTGTATTACCTGAGAAGAGCACGCTCGCATCCATAATGGATGAATACGAACGATCCGTTTTGGAGAAGGCATTGGAAGAACATGATGGCAATAAATCACTGACAGCAAATCGTTTAGGAATCTCGTTGCGTTCCTTATACTACAAACTAGAGAAATACAAACTCATCTAATGACAAGGAGGCAACTGATGAAAACACTTGAAGCGTTAGTCGATGAAACAGCTACATCCGGTACACGCATTGTATCCGTAGCATGTGCAGCAGATAAGGAAGTACTTGCTGCTGTTGAGATGGCGATGATGAGAGGGATTGCTTCGTTTATCTTAATAGATGACGAAGACCATTTACATACGATGATCAACAAGGAATTTCCTGAACTTGTCCGTCATCCAGCCATTCAGATCGTTCATAGCAACTCGAAGAAAGACGCTGCGGAAAAAGCAGTGCGAGCTGTATCGAGCGGGCAAGCACATGTGTTAATGAAAGGGAACGTACCGACTGCTACACTGTTGAAAGCTGTATTGAATGGTGACTACGGGCTGCGGACCGGTAAAGTATTGTCACATGTAGCTGCTTTTGAAGTGACAGGGTATGAGCGGTTATTGTTCGTGACAGATGCAGGCATGAACATTGCTCCTACGTTAGAAGAGAAAGCACAAATCATTCAAAATGCTGTCGTTGCAGCACGTGCTTGTGGCGTAACCTTGCCAATTGTAGCACCTTTAGCTGCAATTGAAACAGTCAATCCAAAAATGACGCCGACGATGGATGCCGCTGCACTCGTCGTGATGAACAATCGTGGCCAAATAACGGATTGCATCGTGGATGGACCGTTAGCTCTCGATAATGCAGTGTCCATCGACTCTGCAAAACATAAAGGCATAACAAGCGATACGGCAGGTAAGGCGGACATCTTGCTTGTGCCTTCAATCGAAGCAGGGAATATTTTGTATAAATCATTGATGTATTTCGCCAACGCAAAAGTAGGCGGTATCATACAAGGTGCTAAAGCGCCAATTGTCCTCACGTCCAGATCGGACAGTGCGGAAAGTAAATTGTATTCGTTAGCACTTGCAATCCAAACATCAAAACAATAACATCGGGCAAACCGAAGGAGGATATTACTCATGGAAATTTTCAACTATATGGAGAAACACGATTACGAACAATTAGTCATCTGTCAAGATAAAACATCGGGATTAAAGGCGATTATTGCCATTCACGATACGACATTAGGACCTGCTTTAGGTGGTACCCGCATGTGGACATATGCAAGTGAAGAAGAAGCGATTGAAGATGCACTTCGTCTTGCGAAAGGTATGACGTATAAAAATGCTGCAGCTGGTCTAAATCTTGGTGGTGGAAAGACGGTTATTATTGGAGATCCGAGAACCGATAAGAACGATGAAATGTTCCGTGCATTCGGCCGCTTCATTGAAGGGTTGAACGGACGCTATATTACTGCTGAAGATGTTGGGACAACAGAAGCGGACATGGATTTAATCCATTTGGAAACAGATTATGTAACAGGCGTATCAGCTGAATTCGGTTCTTCAGGCAACCCATCCCCTGTAACTGCATTCGGAGTATTTAAAGGCATGCAAGCAGCTGCAAAAGAAGCATTCGGAACAGATTCTCTTGAAGGTAAAGTCGTTGCTGTTCAAGGTGTAGGAAATGTAGCTTATACACTCTGTGAGTATTTGCATGAAGCAGGCGCAAAATTGATCGTAACGGATATTAACAAGGAAGCTGTGCAACGTGCAGTAGATGCGTTTGGCGCAACTGCAGTTGAAACAGACGAAATTTATTCGCAAGATGCAGACATTTTTGCACCATGTGCATTAGGTGCAATTATTAATGACGAAACGATTCCACAATTAAAAGCGAAAGTCATTGCAGGTTCAGCAAATAACCAATTGAAAAACCCGGAACATGGAGATTTGATTCACGAAATGGGCATCGTCTATGCGCCTGATTATGTTATTAACTCTGGTGGTGTTATTAATGTCGCAGATGAGCTAGCGGGTTACAATAGTGAACGTGCGCTAAAACGTGTTGCTGGAATTTACGATACGATTGAAAAAATCTTCGCGATTTCAAAACGAGACAATATCCCATCTTATGTTGCAGCGGATCGTTTAGCTGAGGAACGAATTGCTCGGGTAGCGAAGTCACGTAGCCAGTTTTTACAAAATGAAAAAAGTGTTTTGACTCAAAAGAAATAATAGCAACGCTAACATCATTGGGGGAATTATTGTGCAAGAAAACAGTTATACAATCCTTGTCATCAATCCAGGCTCAACATCAACGAAAATAGGTGTCTACAACAACGAACAATTAGTACTTGAACAGACCATCAGACACACTAACGAGGAACTTGCACAATATGCTTCAATTATTGACCAATATAGTTTCCGTAAAGATGCAATTCTCCGAAGCTTACAAGAGGGTGGGGTTGTATTAACGGATTTGCAAGCTGTTTGTGGGCGAGGTGGACTGCTCCGTCCAATCTCAGGAGGAACGTATGAAGTGAATGAGGCGATGCTCACTGACTTGAAGAAAGGGTACGCTGGGCAACATGCCTCTAATTTAGGCGGCATCCTGGCAAGTGAAATCGCTTCATCTCTAGGTGTTCAAGCTTTTATCGTCGATCCTGTCGTCGTCGATGAATTGCAGGCAGTCGCAAGGGTGTCCGGCTTCTCCCTCATCCAAAGGAAATCGATATTTCATGCATTGAATCAAAAAGCAGTTGCGAGAAGATATGCGAAACAAGTTGGTAAAAACTATGATCAGTTAAATCTCATCGTTACACATATGGGTGGTGGAATCACAGTAGGTGCCCATTCCGGTGGGAAAGTGATTGATGTGAACAATGGTTTGCATGGGGATGGTCCTTTCAGTCCTGAGCGTGCTGGAACGGTTCCAGCAGGAGAATTAGTAGAACTGTGTTATTCCGGTAAGTATTATCGCCATGAAATTATGGCAAAATTAGTTGGTCAAGGTGGTCTTGTCGGCTATTTAGGGACGAATGATGCCGTCACAGTTGAAAAGCGTATCGAGAAAGGTGACGAAGACGCTGCGCTTATTTACGAAGCGATGGCGTACCAAGTTGCGAAGGAAATCGGTAGTGCTGCAGTCGTACTGGGCGGAAAAGTCGATGGAATCATCTTGACGGGTGGTCTTGCATACGGAAAACAATATGTCGAAATGATTGCATCCAAAGTTCAGTGGATTGCGGATGTTACGGTGTACCCTGGAGAAGATGAACTAAAAGCATTAGCTGAAGGTGCTTTACGAGTATTGCAAGGTGAAGAAAACGCAAAAACGTATCCTGGGTAAAAGGATAGTTGAAGGAGGCCGTGTAAAGAATGGCACAAGAATACGATGTAGTGATATTAGGCGGAGGGACTGGTGGTTATGTTGCCGCCATCCGTGCAGCCCAATTAGGCTTAAAAACAGCACTAGTTGAAAAAGATCTACTTGGAGGCACTTGCTTGCATAGAGGATGCATTCCTAGTAAAGCATTACTGAAAAGCGCTGAAGTCTATCAAATGACAAAAAACGAAGCAACGCATTTTGGCGTAGATACAACGGGGACGACGTTGAACTTCTCAAGAGTGCAAGCTAGGAAAGACGAGATTGTCAGCCAGTTACATAAAGGCGTTACAGCCCTTATGAAAAAAGGTAAAATTGATGTCTATGAAGGACATGGAAGAATGCTAGGACCGTCAATCTTTTCACCAATGCCAGGAACCATTTCAGTGGAAATGAATAATGGCGAAGAAAATGAAATGCTTATTTTGAAAAACTTGATTATCGCGACAGGTTCAAGACCACGTACACTACCCGGTCTTGAGTTGGATGAACAACAAATCCTTTCATCTGATGGAGCGTTACGAATGACCGAGTTGCCTACGTCAATGCTCATTGTTGGTGGCGGCGTCATTGGAATTGAATGGGCATCCATGTTAAATGATTTCGGTGTAGAAGTAACAGTCGTTGAATACGCAGACCGCATTCTCCCAACAGAGGATGAAGACATTTCTAAGGAAATGAAGAAGCTATTGAGTAAAAAAGGAATTACATTCGTAACAAGTGCAAAAGTGTTGCCGGATTCATTGGAAAAGTCCAAGGATTCCATTTCCATTGCTGCAGATGTATCTGGTGAAACAACACAATTTACAGCAGAAAAAATGTTAGTTTCTGTTGGAAGACAGGCAAACACAGAAGGAATTGGCATTGAAAATACGGAGATTCAAATCGAAAATGGCTATATCCAGACGAAAACGACTTTCCAGACGAAAGAGAGTCACATTTATGCAATTGGTGACTGTATCGGTGGTCTGCAATTAGCACACGTCGCCTCCCACGAAGGAATTACTGCTGTGGAACATATTGCAGGTAATAACGTTGAACCGATAAATTATACAACTATCGCGCGTTGTATCTATTCAAGTCCAGAAGCTTCAAGCGTTGGTTTGACAGAAAAACAAGCGAAAGAGCAAGGATATGACGTGAAAGTAGCAAAATTCCCGTTTGCTGCAATCGGTAAAGCGCTTGTAAATGGGAATGCTGATGGGTTTGTAAAAGTGATTGCCGATAAACAATCGGATGACTTGTTAGGTGTTCATATGATTGGTGCACACGTAACGGATTTAATTTCCGAAGCTGGTCTTGCAATGGTGCTAGACGCAACGCCTTGGGAAGTGGCGTCTACTATTCACCCGCATCCATCCTTATCTGAAGTCATTGGTGAAGCGTCCTTAGCGGTTGACGGTAAAGCCATTCACATGTAATCCGAAAGCATATGAACAATTGAATTTAAGAGTAGAAGGGGGATTCTATAATGGCAAATCTGCGTCACGAAGAACTAGGATTGACGAAAGAGGACGTATTAGAAATTTATGAAACAATGGTTATGGCGCGTCGATTGGATGAGCGTATGTGGTTGTTAAACCGTGCTGGGAAAATTCCGTTCGTTATTTCCTGTCAAGGTCAAGAAGCGGCTCAAGCCGGAGCTGCTTATGCGTTAAATAAAGAAAAAGATTGGATTGCACCGTATTACCGTGATATGGGCGTTGTTTTACATTTTGGAATGACACCGAGAGATTTAATGTTATCGGCTTTTGCGAAAGCAGAAGATCCAAACTCAGGTGGTCGACAAATGCCAGGGCATTTCGGTCAACGGAAAAATCGGATTTTGACGGGTTCTTCTCCTGTAACGACACAATTACCGCATGCAGTTGGTGTGGCACTGGCGGCGAAGATGAAGAAAGAAGATTTCATCACATTCGTCACATTAGGTGAAGGGTCTTCCAACCAAGGGGATTTCCATGAAGGAATGAACTTTGCAGGTGTTCACAAGTTACCGACAGTCGTCATGGTAGAGAACAATAAATATGCAATTTCCGTACCACTAGAGAAACAGTTGGCATGTGAAAACGTTTCTGATCGCGCAGTCGGCTATGGTATGCCGGGCGTCACAGTAGATGGAACAGACCCACTTGAAGTATATCGAGTTGTAAAAGAGGCAGCTGATCGTGCGCGTAGCGGTGAAGGGCCGAGTCTCGTCGAAGCAGTTTGCTACCGATTGACAGCACACTCTTCGGATGATGATCATCGTTTATACCGCGATGCAGAGGAATTGGAAACCGAAAAGAAACTGGACCCAATCCCTAAATTTGCAGCGTACTTAAAAGAAGCAGGACTCATGGATGAGGCATATGAAACTGAATTAGAAAAACGTATTATGTCCATCGTCAACGAAGCGACTGAATATGCAGAGAAAGCTCCTTACGCAGAGCCGGAATATGCACTCCGTCATGTGTATAAAGAGGATGGGGGGAACGAATAATGGCTGTTTTATCGTACATCGATGCAATTACACTTGCGATGAAAGAAGAAATGGAACGTGATGAAAATGTCTTCGTTCTTGGAGAAGACGTCGGTCGCAAAGGTGGCGTCTTTAAGGCGACTACTGGCTTATACGATCAGTTCGGCGAATACCGTGCACTCGATACTCCGTTAGCAGAGTCTGCGATTGCTGGAGTCGGTATTGGAGCTGCGATGTATGGCATGCGTCCAATCGCTGAAATGCAATTCGCTGATTTCATCATGCCTGCTGTGAACCAAATCGTTTCGGAAGCTGCGAAAATCCGTTATCGTTCGAACAATGACTGGTCATGTCCGATTGTAATCCGTGCGCCGTTTGGCGGTGGGATTCACGGTGCGCTTTATCACTCCCAATCCGTTGAATCGATGTTTGCGAGTACACCGGGTCTGAAAATTGTCATCCCATCTACACCGTATGATGCGAAAGGGTTGTTAAAAGCAGCAATCCGTGACGACGATCCTGTTCTTTTCTTTGAACATAAACGTGCGTATCGGTTAATTAAAGGGGAAGTGCCTGAAGAAGAGTATGTGTTGCCAATCGGAAAAGCAGATGTTAAACGTGAAGGTGACGATCTAACGATTATCACATATGGTCTTTGTGTCCATTTCGCGTTACAAGCGGCAGAAAGACTTGCTGAAGACGGCATCTCAGCGCACATTCTAGATTTACGAACTGTTTACCCGTTGGATAAAGAAGCGATCATTGAAGCTGCTTCTAAAACGGGCAAAGTATTATTAGTAACAGAAGACAACTTGGAAGGCAGCATTATGAGTGAAGTGTCTGCTATTATCGCAGAAAATTGCTTGTTCGAGCTTGATGCACCGATTAAACGTTTAGCAGGACCGGATATTCCGGCGATGCCATATGCGCCGACAATGGAGAAATTCTTCATGGTTAATCCGGACAAAGTTGAAAAAGCAGCACGTGAACTTGCGGAGTTTTAATTGACAGGAGGTTGTCGTTTTGGCAATTGAAAAAATTGAAATGCCTAAATTAGGTGAAAGTGTCACTGAAGGAACCATTGAAAAATGGCTCGTTAAGCCGGGGGACACTGTTAATAAATACGATCCGTTGGCGGAAGTGAATACAGATAAAGTAACAGCTGAAATTCCGTCATCTTTTGAAGGGACGATTAAAGAGATTATCGTCCAAGAAGGTGAAACTGTTGAGGTAGGTGTCGTCGTCTGTACAATCGAGACGGCAGGTGGAGGAGAAACGCCGTCAGTTGCGACAGACAACGAAGTGGCAGCTCCTGCAAAAGAAGAACCTGCTAATGAGATGCCTGCAGCACGTAGTACAAAACCCGCTACTCCAGTTGCGAAAGGAGCTGGGGCGGCGCGCTATTCACCAGCGGTCATGCGCTTAGCTCAAGAACATGGAATTGATTTATCGCTCGTGCAAGGGTCAGGGAAAGAAGGCCGTATTACACGTAAAGACTTGCAAGCAATCATTGCATCAGGTGAAATTCCAACTGCTCCTGCGGAAGTGACGTCTGCAGCTCCTGCTGAACAGCAACAGACACAAGCTTCTCCACAACCGACAAGTAAGCCTGTTGAGCAGCCGACTATACCTACTGCAGCCGGCGATATTGAAATTCCAGTGACTGGAGTCCGTCGTGCAATCGCGTCCAATATGCTACGCTCTAAACACGAAGCGCCACATGCTTGGACAATGATTGAAGTCGATGTGACAAATCTCGTTCAATACCGGGATTCCTTGAAAACTGAATTCAAACAACGTGAAGGCTTCAACTTGACGTACTTTGCGTTCTTTGTCAAAGCAGTTTCACAAGCGTTAAAAGAGTTCCCGATGATGAATTCCATGTGGGCTGGCGACAAAATCATTCAAAAGAAAGACATCAATATCTCCATTGCAGTTGCTACGGAAGATGCACTCTATGTACCTGTTATTAAGCATGCGGATGAAAAGACAATTAAAGGAATTGGACGCGATATTAATGACCTCGCTTCAAAAGTCCGTTCCGGCAAGTTGAAATCCGAAGAAATGCAAGGTGGCACATTTACCGTAAACAATACGGGATCATTTGGCTCCGTACAATCAATGGGGATCATCAATTATCCACAAGCAGCAATTCTACAAGTGGAATCGATCGTGAAACGTCCTGTTATTATGGATGGTGGCATGATTGCTGCACGTGATATGGTAAACCTTTGTTTGTCACTGGATCACCGTGTATTGGATGGTCTCGTAGCTGGCCGTTTCTTAGCTCGCGTAAAAGAGATCCTCGAAAACATCACGCCTGCGAATACGTCTATTTATTAATGACTACAAGAAGAGCTGTCCAGAAAGTCAGTGAACACTGATTTTCCGTGACAGCTCTTTTTTAAAAAGATTGAAGTAACTAGGTATACTGATTAAACACTTATTCACAAAAAAATTTGGACCCATGGGATTACGTTTCGATGCATGCTTTCCAAGGGGTATGGATGAGCCAATCGAACAATGAAGAGTCTGATTTATCTAAATTTTAGTGTACTTTGCAAAAGTTAACGCATTTGCTCTTTAAATGCTACGCTTTTGCTCATAGTCAGCGCTTGCACTACCGCATATTAGAATTTGGAAACAATCTTAAGATACTTTTCACTATAAGAAATGCTCATTAGGATTGGAGAGGAAGGCGGCGAAAGCTGTCACGCAGAACAGCTTTTGCGAGTAAAAGCGTAGCGTTAGGAGCAGCGGTTCACCGAGGCTGCCTTAATTTCTGCACAAATCGCAGAAATACGGCAAAGCTCACCCTTCGCTGTTCGCTTGGCTGAAGCCGTGCCCGCGGAAAGCGTCCGCCTGGAACGGAAATCCGATTTTATATAATAATATAAGGAACTCGTATAGTCTTGTAACCTATTAATTATAACTCCTTAGAATTATCCTCAGCTATTTGACTTGCCTAACAATTTGACTTTAAAAGTGTGAAATTGTCAGTTACACTAGTAATAGAAGTACATAGGTAGTTATCTAGCATTCATCCGCCAGAGCATTCACTTATTGCAAAGGGTAGGGTATGTGCTAAAAAGTGAGACGCGACACACCGTTTCTCATTATCTCACGACTCCAAAGGAAGAAAGGAGCAACAGCTATGTCGATCGAACAAATGAAAAATACTTCATTTGACAAAGTAGATTTCCAACAATGGAAAGATCTCATTGAACAATCACTCAAAGGTAAACCTTATGAGACGTTGTTGACAAAGACTTTCGAAGGAATTGAACTTCAACCGCTTTATATTGGAGAAACGCCAACGAATAATGCTTCGCATATTCAACAGATGAAAGGTGAGTCAGGATGGACAATTGCGCAGCAAACAATTGCAAAAGACGGTGCTACGTTCATTCAACAATTACGCCATTCACTTGAGAGAGGGAATGAAGCAATCGTCTACGATGGTATGTTGAAAATTGATTGGACAGCTACGGATTTAGATGAATTGTCTTCCTATTTTTCTGATTACCCTGTAATTTTCTTGAATATCGATAAATCTGATCCCGCACTAGCAGCGTTTGACCGTGTCTCCCATGAAGTACGATCTTCCGTCAATGGCATAGTGGATTGCCACGACTGGACAGCTCCTGTCGGTTATGACAACTTACGGACGATAGGTGTAGACACATGGAATATTCACCATCAAGGTGCTGACGCTGTGACAGAACTCGCATTTACATTGGCGGAAGCATCTCAACTTATGACACAATCAACTTCATTTGAGGCATTTTCGAATCAGTTTTTCGTCCGTTTTGCCGTGGACACGCACTTCTTTATGGAAATCGCCAAGCTTCGTGCTTTCCGCCTATTATGGAAAGCGTTTTCAACAGCATTTGAACAGACTGAAGTGCCGGAGATTCCTGTCATGGCGGTTACATCTGTCCGATCGTATTCGAAGTTGGATCCTTATGTAAATCTCCTAAGAGCTGGCAATGAAACATTTGCTGCTATTTTAGGTGGAGCGGATATCATTACAACACACCCGCATACGGTTCTCACAGAACCAGATGCCAGCTCTATTCGATACGCTCGAAACATCCAATTAGTGTTAAAAGAGGAGACGCATGTTGATAAAGTTATTGATCCTGCAGGGGGGTCTTACTTTATCGAACAGTTGACGAACGAGCTAGTTGAAAAAGCATGGGCGCTTTTCTTGCAACTGGAAGAGGAAGAAGATATGAATCAATTTATTGACAGGCGACTGGCAGGTATTTGCCAAGAACGCCAAGGAGAAGTAGCAAAAGGGAAAAAAGCATTAATTGGCACGAATGCTTATGCCGAGTTGACGGATACAAACTTTCATGACTGGGAAGGAATTGAAGCTTTTCAACGGTTGGCGATTCCTTTTGAAACTATGCGAAAGCAATTTAGTGTCCAACAGCCAAAGACAGTGATTCTAACATTCGGTTTACTGAAAGAATTTAAACCACGCGCAGATTTTGTGACGAGTTACTTGTCTGCATGTGGTGTGAAAACAACGTGGAGTCCAGCTTTTCAACGTGTAGAGGAAGCAATTGAATGGATGCAACACGAACAACCGGAGTACATCGTCGTTTGTGCGCAAGATGATCAATTACACGCTATCATGGACGAACTGCTCAAACGAATTCCGGCAAATTGCCTTGTCGACGTTGCAGGGAAAGTAGATGAGCCAAGTGCCCAACGGTGGAAAGAAAAAGGCTTAAATGGATTCATACTGAACGGTCAAGACAAAATTGCTAAATTGCAAAGCATCTATGCGGCTTGGAAAGGAGTGGATGACAAATGAAGAAACCGAATTTTAGTAAAGTCGACATTGCATCTCTCCTCGTTGAACAGAAACAAGGCATTCAAGGACAACCTTTTGTTAGCAATGAAGAGATTGAAATTCAATCCGCTTATTCAGCGAAAGATACAGAAGGACTCA
Source organism: Sporosarcina sp. OR05 (assembly GCF_041414805.1). Lineage (NCBI taxonomy): Bacteria > Bacillati > Bacillota > Bacilli > Caryophanales > Caryophanaceae > Sporosarcina > Sporosarcina sp. OR05. The sequence continues at coordinate 779,004 of NZ_JANKJL010000001.1, forward strand.
CACACTTACAAGATTTACCTGGTATTGCACCTAATACACGTGGACCTTACCCAACGATGTATGTATCCCGTCCATGGACAGTAAGGCAATATGCCGGTTTCTCAACTGCAGAAGAGAGTAACGCATTTTATCGAAGAAACTTAGCGATGGGACAAAAAGGTCTATCGGTTGCGTTTGACTTAGCGACACATCGAGGATACGACTCGGATCATCCACGAGTGACAGGCGATGTCGGAAAAGCCGGCGTTGCAATCGACTCCGTAGAAGATATGAAAATCCTATTCGACGGCATCCCTCTTGACCAAATGTCTGTATCGATGACGATGAACGGTGCCGTATTGCCGATTATGGCTTTTTATATTATTGCAGCCGAAGAACAAGGGGTTTCTCCAGACAAATTAGCTGGGACGATTCAAAATGATATTTTAAAAGAGTATATGGTACGGAACACGTATATTTTCCCGCCTGACATGTCAATGAGGATCATTGCAGATATTTTTCAATACACGTCTGCGAATATGCCGAAATTCAACTCCATCTCCATTTCCGGTTATCACATGCAGGAAGCAGGTGCAACGGCAGATATCGAACTGGCGTACACATTGGCAGACGGACTCGAATATGTACGGACTGGCTTGCAAGCTGGAATTGATATTGATGCTTTTGCTCCGCGTCTTTCATTTTTCTGGGCGATTGGCATGAATTATTTCATGGAAATTGCAAAAATGCGAGCAGCCCGTAAAATTTGGGCGCAAATGATGGCGAGCTTCTCTCCAAAAAATCCAAAATCATTGGCATTACGAACGCATTCGCAAACGTCTGGGTGGAGTTTGACAGAACAAGATCCATTCAATAATGTGACGCGTACATTAATTGAAGCGAATGCCGCAGCAATGGGGCATACACAATCGCTGCATACGAATGCGCTCGATGAAGCGATTGCTTTGCCAACCGACTTTTCTGCAAGGATTGCGAGAAATACACAACTCTTCTTGCAGGAAGAAACCTACATGACGAAGACGATCGATCCGTGGGGAGGATCGTACTACGTTGAAAAACTGACTGCTGAGTTGATGGAAAAAGCATGGGGATTAATTGAGGAAATCGAAGAACTTGGCGGAATGGCAAAGGCGATCGAGACGGGCTTACCGAAAATGAAGATCGAAGAAGCAGCGGCAAAACGTCAAGCGAAAATTGATTCACGGACAGAAACGATTATTGGTGTGAATAAATACCGACTCGACAAAGAAGAAGCGATTGATATATTAGACATCGATAATACGCTTGTCCGACAGAAACAGATTGAACGGATTCATGCGATGAAGGCTTCACGTGATGAAGAAGCGGTAAAGAAAGCACTTGCTGCTTTGACGGATGCTGCTAGGAATGGAACGGGTAATTTATTGGCATTGTCAGTAGATGCAGCCCGTGTGCGTGCGACAATCGGAGAAATTTCGGATGCAATTGAAAAAGTATGTGGAAGGCACAAAGCGGTCATCCGCTCGGTCAGTGGCGTATACAGTTCCAATTTTTCAAATGCAGAGGAAATTGAAGAAGTAAAACAGATGACGGAAGAATTTATGGAAAATGAAGGTCGCCGTCCGCGGATTTTAATTGCCAAAATGGGGCAGGACGGACATGATCGTGGCGCAAAAGTCATCGCTTCATCGTTCGCGGACTTAGGCTTTGACGTAGATATCGGGCCGTTGTTCCAAACCCCTGAAGAGACAGCTTTGCAGGCGGCTGAAAACGATGTACACGTTATCGGTGTAAGTTCACTTGCTGCAGGGCATAAGACACTTGTGCCGTCTTTGAGGGATGAATTGGCCAAAATCGGTCGTCAAGATATTCTAATCGTCGTAGGTGGGGTGATTCCTGCTCAAGACTACGACTTTTTAAGAGAAAACGGGGCGACCGCAATTTTCGGACCGGGAACTGTTATCCCAGTCGCCGCTCAAAAGGTAATTGAAGACATTTATCGTGCGCTCGGGTACGAGGAAGTGATCGAGTGAGTCGGATAGACGATACAAATCGAGAGAGTGCGTTACATGTGAAGAATGGCATTGAATCCCAGCACGACGGAATGGTCCCTTCTCGTCGAAAGCGGTTTGCGAAAAAACAGCGTGTCATTGATGTGGATGAAGTGTATGCCAAGATTTGTGAAGGATCGAGATTGCATTTATCAAAAGCGATTACACTCTTAGAAAGTATCCATGAAGAGGACAAGAAGGCAGGGCAAGCGTTACTGAAAAAGCTGCTGCCTAAAACCGGTTCGAGTATTCGCATTGGTATAACCGGGGTGCCGGGTGCCGGTAAAAGTACGTTCATTGAAACGTTTGGACTCATGCTTGCTGAGAAGGGCTACAAAGTGGCGGTGCTTGCCATCGATCCGAGTTCTACAGTGAATGGTGGAAGCATTTTAGGCGACAAGACAAGGATGGAAGCACTTGCTCGTCATCCGAACGCTTTCATCCGCCCTTCACCCTCTTCAGGAACATTAGGTGGTGTGCATAAAAAGACGCGAGAAACGATGTTACTGTGCGAAGCTACGGGGTATGACATCATTCTGATTGAAACGGTCGGTGTTGGACAAAGTGAAACGGTCGTCCGCGGAATGGTCGATTTCTTTGCATTGCTAGTCTTGACGGGTGCAGGCGATGAATTGCAAGGGATGAAAAAAGGCATTATGGAGTTGGCAGACGCAATCGTTGTCCATAAAGCTGATGGGGATAATGAAAGACTTGCCAAAAAGACGGTACGAGAATACCGGCAAATCTTGCATTTTCTTCAACCGGCATCACCCGGTTGGACAACGACCGCAATTCCGGTATCATCGTTGCATAATACAGGTCTTGATGTCTTTTGGGAAACGGTCCTTTCATTTCAATCCACGATGGAAGAAAGCGGGGAATGGCAGCTCCGTAGACAAAAGCAGACGAAGGATTGGTTCCATGCGATGATCAGGGACCGACTCATCGACAATTTTTTTGCACAGGCAGGCAAGAAAGAACTTGTCACTACACTCGAAAAAGAATTGCTTGTAGGAGAATTGACAGTGGCAAGCGCGGTAGATCTGTTAGTTTCGGACAAAGGGTTTTGAACGCTTATTGGCAGACATACTTTTTTGCAAGTACCCGATTCTCCTGCTATGATGAAAGCATATAGAAAGGGGACAATGAAATGACAATGGATTTTAATTTCTACATGGAAGATATAACGAAACAAGCGCGGTCTGAAATGGAAGCAAGCGGCTACGAACAATTGACGACACCGGAAGAAGTGGAAGCAGCATTTAAACGCCCGGGTACGACGCTTGTTATGATTAACTCTGTATGTGGTTGTGCAGGAGGCATTGCTCGCCCAGCTGCAGCACACGCCATCCATTATGATAAACGCCCGGATCACCTCGTGACAGTATTTGCTGGACAAGATAAAGAAGCAACAGCTTATGCACGTATGCTTTTCGGTGAAGATCACCTGCCGTCTTCTCCATCATTTGCATTGATGAAAGATGGAAAGTTAGTAGCTGAAGTAGGTCGTTATGAAATCGAAGGCCACGATCCAATGTCGGTCGTCGTAAACTTGCAAGGCCACTTTGAAGAACATTGTGAAGAGATTTAAGTTGAGTAATTTTTTATAAAAGCAGATGGAGAAAAACGGATTGTTTTTCTTCATCTGCTTTTTATAGTGGATGAAAGAGGGGGCGTGCGAGTGTTGTCTCATAACCCGCTTTAACTTGGTGAGACGGTGATAAAGTCGTGTGAATCGGTGATAACATGCAGAGAATCGGTGATAAAGTCGGTCAAACCGGTGATAAACCCTCCCGAATCGGTGATAACCGCTCAAGATTCAGTGATAACACCAAATTGATGAAGATCGGGCACATCCTCTCTATAGAAAAAGACTGTCCTGTAAAGTTTGCATTCGCACACTTCAGGACAGTCCTTTTATTAAAGAATCATACTTAATCCGATCATAACACTTGAAGCGACCATGGCAGCAACCATTAAGTAGACGACAACCTTTTGGACTTTTTTATTGCTCATTTGGCAAATCTCCTTACGCTTATAGATAGTTCCATTTTAACAGATTTACTGAAATTCTCAAGATGTAGCACATTGGTTTAGAAAACGTTACAATAGAAAAAAGGGGGCGTATGAATGAAAAAGGTAGATCATATCGGCATTGCGGTAAAGGATTTGCAACTTGCATTACCCTACTATACGGAAGTTTTACAGTTGCCATTACTAGGGATAGAAGAAGTTTCAAGTCAAAATGTTACGGTCGCATTTCTTGATGCGGGAAACATTAAACTTGAGCTATTGGAGCCGATAGGAGAAGAAGGGGCAGTTGCAAAATTCATTGAAAAGCGTGGGGAAGGCATGCACCACATCGCGTTTGGCGTCAGTTCTATCCAGGAGAGGATGGAAGAGTTAAAAGCGAAAGGTGTTCAGCTACTGCAAGATCAGCCAAAACAAGGAGCTGGTGGAGCAGCTGTGGCGTTTATGCATCCTAAAGCATCTTTTGGTGTCTTATATGAACTATGCGACAAGGGGGAGAAATAAGAATGGATATATACGACAAAATTAATGAGTTATATGATAAAAAACGAGAAATTGAATTAGGGGGCGGCGATGAGCGGATTGAAAAGCAACACGAAAAAGGAAAATTGACCGCTCGTGAACGCATTGAGTTATTGGTGGATGCAGGCACATTTGTCGAGTTAAATCCATTTGTTATCCATCGCACACGCGATTTCGGAATGGACAAGCAAGTGGGGCCAGGCGATGGCGTTGTTACGGGCTATGGCAAGATCGATGGCCGTCCAATTTATCTGTTTTCACAAGATTTTACGGTTTTCGGAGGTGCATTAGGGGAGATGCATGCGATGAAAATTGCGAACGTCATGGATCTAGCCGCTAAAAATGGTGCACCGTTTATCGGTTTAAATGATTCAGGAGGCGCACGTATCCAAGAAGGTGTCGTGTCATTGGATGGTTATGGAGAAATCTTTTATCGGAATGCGATCTATTCAGGTGTCATTCCTCAAATTTCCGTTATCTTAGGCCCTTGCGCTGGTGGTGCAGTGTATTCCCCTGCGATTACAGATTTTGTTTTCATGACGGATGAGACGAGCCAAATGTTCATTACGGGTCCAAAAGTTATTGAGACGGTTACTGGGGAGAAGATTACTTCAGAAGATTTAGGTGGATCGAAAGTACATAATCAAATTAGTGGAAATGCACATTTCCGAGGAAAAGATGAGAAGACGGTTCTAGCTCAAGTACGAAAATTACTGTCGTATCTTCCACAAAACAATGAAGAAAAGACACCGATTTTGCCGATAGAAGATGAAGAGGACTATCGCAAGGATTTAGCGGATGTTGTGCCATTTGAAACGATTCGTCCATACGACGTCCGTAATGTGATTGATCAAGTCGTGGATGCCCATTCATTCATGGAAGTACAAGCAGAATTTGCAAAAAATGCGGTTGTCGGCTTTGCACGCATGAAAGGAGAATCGGTCGGCTTAATTTGTAACCAACCGAGAGTGATGGCGGGCGGTCTCGATATTAATTCATCTGACAAAATTGCTCGTTTCATACGAACGTGTGACTCGTTCAACATACCGATTATTACATTTGAAGACGTGACAGGCTTCTTCCCGGGCGTGAAGCAAGAACATGGCGGAATCATTCGTCACGGGGCAAAAATCTTGTATGCTTATTCTGAAGCGACAGTGCCAAAAATTACAGTCATTTTACGCAAAGCTTTTGGGGGTGCGTATGTCGCTTTGAATTCCAAAGCGATCGGGGCAGACCTTGTGTATGCATGGCCAAATGCTGAAATCGCGGTGATGGGTGCAGAAGGGGCTGCGAATATCATTTTTGCAAAAGAAATAGCAAATAGTGATACGCCTGAACAGACACGAAACGAAAAAATTGAAGAATACCGGACGAAGTTTGCGAATCCGTATGTTGCAGCATCACACGGGATGGTCGATGATGTCATTGATCCACGTGAGACGCGCATTAAACTGCTGCAAGCACTTGAGATGATGCGCAACAAACAAGAGACTCGACCGAAAAAGAAACATGGAAATATCCCGTTATAAAAATTTGAAGGCAAGGAGTGATAGGGTTTGAATGAACAACGACTACTCGATGAATTTTTTGAACTCGTTCAAATTGATTCAGAGACGAAACACGAAGGAACAATTGTGACAATCTTAAAAGAGAAGATGGAAGCACTCGGATTCGATGTGATTGAAGATGAGACGAAAGAAGTGACAGGACATGGTGCAGGGAACCTTATTGCAACGCTGAAAGGTACTGTTGAGGAGGCAGATCCAATCTACTTTACTTGTCATATGGATACAGTCGTCCCTGGGAAAGGAATCAAACCCGAGTTACGTGAAGACGGGTATATTTATTCCGACGGCACAACAATTCTAGGGGCAGATGATAAAGCCGGTATCGCTGCGTTGTTCGAAATGGCAAAAGTCCTGAAAGAAAGCGGCATGCCGCATGGCGATATCCAATTCATTATTACGGCAGGCGAAGAAAGTGGTCTCGTCGGTGCAAAAGCGATGGATGCATCGTTACTGAAAGCGAAGTATGGCTATGCAGTGGACAGCGATGGGAAAGTTGGAGGGATTGTGACGGCCGCTCCATATCAAGCTAAACTTTGGACGACCATTCATGGCAAGACTGCTCATGCAGGTGTCGCGCCCGAAAAAGGCGTTTCAGCAATTACGATTGCTGCCAAGTCCGTCGCAGCGATGTCATTAGGTCGAATTGACAGTGAGACTACAGCAAACATAGGCAGATTCGAAGGTGGGCAAGCGACGAATATCGTCTGTGATGAAGTAAAAATTCTCGCAGAAGCGCGTTCGATTAATGAGACAAAATTGAACAAACAGACTGCACATATGATGGAAACGTTCGAGAAGACTGCAGCTGCAATGGGTGGACACGCAGAAACGGATCTTCAATTGATGTACCCTGGTTTCAGTTTTAGTGAAGATGATGAAGTCGTCCAGACGGCAATGCATGCAATTAGCAATATTGGAAGGACACCAAAATTAATGACAAGTGGCGGTGGCAGTGACGGTAATGTATTTAACGGCGCTGGCGTTCCAACGGTGACATTGTCTGTAGGTTATGAAGAGATCCATACGAAGAACGAACGGATGCCAAGAGAAGAATTGAATAAGTTGACCGAACTTTTGCTTGAGATTGTTCGGGTTGTTGCGACGAAAGGGGCTTCATGATGAACGATTTTAAAGCGGTTATTATCCAATGCGGACAGGAAGAATATGCATTGCCTGTGGAGACAGTCATTTCAATTGAGAAATTAGAGCACGTAAATCCAATTCCTCATTTACCGGAATACATGCTTGGTTTAATGAAAAACCGAGGAGAGTTAGTACCAGTTCTGGACTTTCAACAGATTCTGTATGGCAACTCGGCGAAAAATGATGAACAGGCGAGAGTCGTCGTCGTTGAGACTGAAAACATTGTCATGGGGTTGTTAGTCCTCGATGCTAAAGAAATACTAGACATCCCTGGCGATCGATTGACCTCTTCAGGCCTTATGGCTTACTCACGCACTCCGTACTTTACGACAGTTGCAAATTTGGAAGATCGCGTCATTACGATTGTCGACCCACATATTTTGTCACGCACATTAGCAGGAATGGATGCAATTGGTGACTACGTCGAGGCACAAAAATCTAAAGAAATGTAACGAATTGACCGGGTGGTTTTCATCCGGTTTTTCTTCTACAAATGGAGGTGGAGTCCATGCCAAACTTCACGCATTCAAAGGCACGTGTTATTTTACATCTAGATATGAATAGCTTTTTTGCTTCAGTCGAACAAGCGCACGACCCAAAGTTGAAAGGGATACCAATGGCTGTTGCTGGCAATCCGAAAGAAAGGCGTGGCATTCTTGTTACGTGTTCGTATGAAGCACGAGCATTAGGCATCTATACAACAATGTCTGTTGGCGAAGCAAAGCGCATTTGTCCTGAACTTGTAATCGTGCCACCCGATCATGAAAAATACCGGGTCGCTTCGAATGCAGTGTTTGCTATACTTCGAACGTATACCGATCTTGTGGAACCCGTGTCGATCGACGAAGCGTATATTGACATTACGGAGATCGGCGGGTTAACGGATGCGATGAACATTGCAATGCAAATGCAACAGCGAATCTTACGGGAATTGGACTTGCCTTGTTCTATCGGGATTGCGCCAAATAAGTTTCTCGCTAAGACGGCATCAGATATGAAAAAACCGATGGGAATAACCGTCTTACGAAAACGGCAAATCCAAGACGTGTTATGGCCTCGGCCAGTTATCGAGATGCATGGTGTAGGGGAGAGTACGGAGCAAAGACTAAAAGAGCTTGGCATTACAACAATTGGTCAATTGGCGACGGTGGATGAACATCTCATTAAGGTGAAACTCGGGAAGAATGGTCAGCGTCTTCGCGAAAGGGCGAATGGGATTGATAATCGACCTGTGGATCCAGAAGCCGCAGCAGAACGAAAAAGTGTTGGCAGTTCCACTACATTGCCGATTGATGAAACTGAATTGCAACCTTGTTTGGCAGTATTAGCTCGTCTGGCAGCCAAAGTGGCGAAACGATTGGAAAAACAGCAATTGGCCGGCCAAGTCATTATGATTCAAATGCGGACGTCTGACTGGAAGAATCAGTCGAGAAGCCGGACAGTCATGAATCCAATCCATAAGGAACACGCTATTTATGAGGAAGCGAAAGATCTGTTTCAGCGGCATTGGGAAGGAGATCCGATTCGTTTGTTGGGAATAACCGTTTCAAACGTTATCCCAATGAGTGAATTACATGTGCAATTATCCATTGACAGTTTTGAGCACTATGCAAAAGAGGATCAGATGGAGCAACTTGTTTCACGTTTAGAGAAGAAGTTTGGTCCGAATGCTGTCAAGAGAGGTTTTCGAGAAAGGTAGGCAATCAAATGGAATTGATTTTTTTAGGGACAGGTGCAGGAATGCCTTCCAAACAACGAAATACATCTTCTGTTGTGTTGAATTTATCAGCAGAAAAAGAAGGCTATTGGATGTTCGACTGTGGGGAAGCGACACAACACCAACTACTGAAAACGTCTATTAAACCAAGGAAAATCAATAAAATCTTTATCACACATCTTCATGGTGATCATCTATTCGGTTTACCTGGATTTTTAGGTTCCCGGTCTTTTCTAGGTGGAGAAGAAAAATTGACGATTTATGGGCCGGTCGGTATAAAGCAATGGATCGAAGTAACAATGCACATTACAAGGACGCATTTGACCTATCCTCTTGACATCATTGAGGTGAAAGAAGGTGGCGTTTTATTTGAAAATGAGCATTTTACAGTGACGACTAAAGAGTTGCAACACGTCATTCAATGTTTTGGGTTCCGGATTGAGCAAAAACCGCTTTCTGGCAAATTATTTATTGAAAAAGCGTTTGAAGCAGGTGTTCCGAAAGGTCCATTATTAAAACGTTTGAAAGAGGGAGAGGACGTCCGTTTAGACGATGGTACAATCGTCTACAGTAAAGATGTGACTGGAGAAGCGCAAAAAGGATTCACGGTTGCCATTTTAGGGGATACTCGAATTTGTTCTGCGGCGAAGGAATTGGCACAAGATGCTAACATTCTTGTGCATGAGGCGACATTTGATATGGAAACGGGAGATTTGGCGAAGGAGTACGGGCATTCAACGATCGGGCATGCGGCGCAAACTGCAAAAGAAGCAAATGTTGATGTGTTAATTGCCAATCACATCAGTGCTCGTTTCATGCCAAGTGATTTAGCGAAGTTGAAGGAGCAAGGTCAAGCAATTTTCCCTGAATTGCTGATAGCTGAAGACTTTTCGCATTATGAATGGAAAAATGGCTTTCTTGAGTCAAAATGAAGCTGTCGCAATGTCGAATCGACTGCGACAGCTTCTTTTCATAAGGGATTAAATCCATCCACGGTCATATTGTGTGGGCGCTTCAATGTTATACCCTAATTCTTTAGCTGCTGAATACGCCCAATACGGGTTACGAAGCAGTTCACGTGCGAGTAAGACGACATCTGCTCGACCGTTTTTAAGTAGTTCTTCAGCCTGCAAACCGGACGTTAGTAAACCAACAGCGCCTGTTGGAATTTGCGCTTCTTTCTTTAACTGCTCTGCAAAGTTCACTTGGTAACCCGGATATGTGTCAATCTTGGCCGGCACGACACCACCCGAACTGACGTCAATTAAATCGACACCTTGACTTTTCATCCAACGTGCCATTTCGACGTATTGGGAAGTGTTCATTCCATTCTCAGCATAGTCTTCTGCTGAAATCCGGACAAAGAGAGGACCATCCCAAACAGAACGAACGGCATCAATAATTTCTCGTAAAAACCGGTATCTGTTTTCAGAAGAACCGCCGTATTGGTCGTCCCGTTTATTCGTTAATGGCGATAAGAACTCATTAATTAAATACCCGTGGGCACCGTGCAACTCGATGACATCGAAACCTGCTTTTTTGGAGCGGATCGCTGCCTCTTTAAACGCATGTACAGTTGTTTGAATAGCACTAATCGTCATTTCCACAGGTGTCTTATATTGTTCATTGAACCGTAGGGCACTTGGCGCATGAATCGTACCCTCCACAGTCGATTTCCTTCCGGCATGTGCAAGTTGAATACCAGCTTTTGCACCGTGTTGTTGCATCAGACGGACAACCTCTGACAAGCCATCAATGTGATCGTCTGACCAAATCCCGAGATCTTTATCTGAAATCCGTCCCTCCGGCTGTACAGCTGTTGCTTCAACGAGAATGAGACCGACTTGCCCGACTGCTCTTGAAGCATAGTGGATTTTGTGCCAATCTTCCACTTGACCATCCTTCTGCTCACATGAATACATACACATCGGTGCCATTACAATTCGATTTTTGAATTCCACTCCGCGAATTGTTAACGGAGAAAAAAGCATTGCCATAATATGACCTCCTTCATATATGCAAATTATAACAAAAGAGCGTGTATTCGTTAGCTAAAACGATTACCACTAGTTTGAAATCGTATCGGTCAGTGCGCCAAGTTCACGTGAGCGATTTTCAGCACTGTCAATACAAGCTGCAATGCTTTCTTTAAATCGTTGAGCCGCCAATGTATTGACGCCCGCTTCGGTTGTACCCCCTGGACTCGTTACATTACGTCGCAGTTCGCATGGCTCATTTTGTGTTTCTTTTAACATCGTTGCTGCACCGAGCAATGTTTGGATAATTAGTTCGCGCGCAATTTCTTTTGACAGGCCCTTCGCTAACGCTGCTTCCTCAAGTGCCTCAGCCATGTAATACACATATGCAGGTCCACTCCCAGAAAGGGCTGTAACGAGATGTAAAGCATCTTCTTCTACCTCTTCAACAATGCCGATGGCGGATAATAAATTTGTGATACGCTGTTTCATATCCAGCGAAACTGAAGAATTATACGCAATTCCTGTAGCAGACAGACCGATTGTTGCCGAAGTATTCGGCATGGACCGTGCAATTGCTCGACTACCCACACCTTTTTCAATTGTCGAGATAGACACCCCTGCGATGACAGATAAAACTGCTGTGTTATCCTGCAATAAGTGCGAGATATCTTGCATCGCTTGTTGGACGTCCTTTGGTTTCGTTGCCAAGATGACTAACTCTGCTTGTGCCAATTCACGTCGATCTGGACGTACGATCGATACTCCATATGTTTGTTGTAAATTTATTAATCGTTCTTCATCCGATTTATTCATGACAAACACGTCTGTTGCAGGCATGACACGCTGATGAACAATCCCTGCAATGATTGCTTCTGCCATCGATCCTGCACCTACAAATACGACTTTTCCCATTATATCCTTCCTTTCTCCATAAAAAAATGCGTTTTCATCCTGAATCATCAGGACGAAAACGCATGTTTCCGCGGTACCACCTAAATTTGCTGCTCGTTGTCAGCACAACTTGAACCTTTCATAACGTGAAAGCACCCGGCTATGTTTTCATAGCAGCTCAGAAGTAGGTTCAAGATAGGAGAGGGATATGCGGCTTTCAGTCGATGACCGCACTTCCTGATTTCCTTCACTATCCATACTCGTCTTCCTCAACGCTCTTTTTTGATTACTAACGATTATTGCACTTGTTAGACAACTTGTCAATCGTCAAAAGCCTTCTTGAAAAAGATAAATGATGCCGATGATGAAAAGAATGATGGCGCTTAAGATCGATACTTTCCAAATGCTAATGGGTGCTTGTCCGCTTACTTTCCCTGTTTGTCCATTGACGAGAAAGCGATAAACTTTGTTGTTAAATTGGAAAGAGGATACCCAAATCGGGAGTAATAAATGCTTGAAAGTGATGGCATCGTAATTCGTATCGACGCTCACAATACGCACTTCATCTCCAATCTCTTTCTGGAAGATTCCATTACGTATACGGTTATCAATTATATCCTTCGCATCTGTCCATCCGTCTTTCAACGGAATGGAATAGCGTTCAGCCAAGAAACCCGATAAATACTCCATCCGATAGTCGACTAAATGATTTAATTGGAAGGGCTCTACTTTGTCAATTAAAGTGGATGCGACATTTTTAGAAGCTTTAATGAGAACATCATCATAAAATTTTTGGTACGTACCACTTTGTGTACGCCATCTAATTTTACGAACTTGCTCCGTTACTTGTTCGGTTTTTCCATCTCGATGGACTGTTCTCGTTTCGGTTACATAATAATACGTTCCGATTTTGACAATATAAGCAGAGTGAGTTTGAGCGTCAAATGTCCAGTAGGGGATGTACGCTCCACTGATTTTTTGCAACTCGTAATCATGTTTTAGTTTATTGGGGGCAAAGTAGCGTTTACGAATCCACAATTTGAACTTTTGAACAGCCTCTTCTTTTGCCACATGGAAGGGAATGAGTAGTGCCGGTTGAATGCCCGCATCATGATTGGTGACAGCAATATGCGAAGAACCACAGAAGGCGCAAAAATCAGCAATTTTATCTTTATCCAATACCGATTCCGCGCCACAATTCTCACATTTGAATACACGCTTCTCTTCGGTCCAACTATGAGACGATCCTTCAAGTGCTTCAAGAAAGTCATGTTCAGTCGTATTATGTTGTGTCGTTTCTATCGTTGTTTCAGTACCGCAAAATGGGCATTTCAATCCTTTTGTCGCCGGATCATACAAGGCATTACCGCCACAAGATGCACACTGATTCACTTCTGTTTTTTCAACGAATCCATTTTCAGTTGAATCCTTCTCAATGTTCGTCATCGCTTCACCTCATTACGATTGGCCCGAAAGCCCTTCGCCACATTCGCCACAAAATTTTGCAGAAACGCTGTTCACAGCTCCACAAGCTGTGCATTGTTTCTCCGTTACTTGTTGGGTCCCGCAATCTCCGCAAAACTTCGACCCTTCTTTGATCAATGTTTTACAATTAATGCATGGCACTTTCAATTGTTGAACGGCTTGCCCACAATCTGGACAAAATTTAGCGGATGCCCTAATGGATGATTGGCAATGCGGACAAGACTGCTTGGTTTCTTCTTTGGCCACTGGTGCTGGCTGGGCATTGTTCGAATTGAATGCACTTGCCATCGCATTACCAATCGCTGCTCCGGCGCCAATACCTGCGCCAGTTGCTGCCATTCCTCCGCCTTCATTGCGCGCAGCTTCTCGAATCGCTTCTGCGGCTTGGTATTGTGTATACGTTTGCATGTTTCCTAAAACACCCATGGAAGTGCGTTTATCCATCGCTTGTTCAACTTCTTTAGGTAACGACAAGTTCTCGATATACAGTGAAGTAATCTCAAACCCGAACGCAGCGAACCGTTCTTCCATCTTCTGTTTCCCTTGTGTGCTTAATTCGTCGTAATACATTGCAAGGTCGAGAGCGGGAATTCTGGATTCTGCAAATAAATCCGTCAAACCGGAAAGTATCATTTTTTTCAAATGCTCTTCTACACTCTTCGTATCAAAAGATCCATTTGTACCAAACAACTCTTTCAAAAATACAACGGGATCTGCTACTCGATACGAATAAATGCCGTACCCACGTAATCGAATCATGCCGAATTCAGCATCACGCATCATAATCGGGTTCGACGTTCCCCATTTTTGATTAATGAATTGTTTCGTGTTAACAAAATAGACTTCCGCTTTAAACGGCGAGTTAAAACCCGTTTTCCATGATTTTAGTTTCGTTAGGACGGGTAAGTTTTGCGTATATAAAAGATGATTACCCGGTAAAAATACATCTGCAATTTCACCTTCATTGACGAAAATGGCTACTTGAGATTCTCGTACAATTAAGCTCGCACCCATTTTTATTTCATTATTTTGTACCGGAAAACGGTACACCATTGTATCCGTATTTTGGTCTGTCCATTCAATGACTTCAATGAATTGGCTTTTAAAAAAATTGAAAATACCCATTGTCATCCCCCTCTACCTCTTTACAAGTAGTATAGCATACGTATGTAAGTCCCAAAGGTTTCAAGAAATGAGAATGAAAAAGTGACGTTCATGCCAAAAAACGGTACAATAGAATGAATGACGATTCATAAACTTAATTGAAAATTGTTTTGAAGGAGTAATGAGATGATCCATAAACTTACAATTCCCACGCCGTTTGCGGTAGGGGATGTCAATGCATACGTCGTTAAAGGGGATGCATTATCCCTTGTTGACGCGGGACCCAAAACGCCTGAAGCCTATGAAGCCTTAAAGCGGGGGCTAAAAGAACTCGGTTATTCATTCAAGGACATTGAACAAGTATTTCTTACGCACCATCATCCAGATCATGCGGGTTGGATGGATGCATTTGATCGCGCTGAAATCCTCGGTCATCCTTACACAGACATCTGGTTAAAAAGGGATCCAGCTTTTATGGCTTTTCACGATCAGTTTTACCTTGACCGTCTAAAAGAAGAAGGGGTTCCTGAAACGTATTTTCATTGGGTTGAAAAGATGAAACGACCGATAAAGCTAATGGGCGAACGAACGCTAGACAGGGAAGTGGGCGAAGGGGAGGAGTGGAGCGGTCATCCTGGCTGGTCAATAATGGAAACATTAGGCCATGCACAAAGTCACCTTGTTTTATTCAATGAAAAGACGGGTGAAATGATCGGCGGAGACTTAGTACTTGAAAAAGTGTCCTCCAATCCACTTGTCGAACCACCGTACAACCAACAGGATGATCGACCAAAATCTTTACTGCAATATAACGACTCGTTAAAAAGACTACTCGATTTACCTGTCTCACTCATTTACAGTGGCCATGGCAATGAAGTAAAAGACGTTCACCCGCTCATTGAGAGAAGATTGACCCAACAACATGAACGTGCGATGAAAGTACACGGAATGCTAGCTGATCGACCGAAATCAATTTTCCAATTGACGCAGGAATTGTTCCCAACAGTGTATGAAAAAGAATTAGGTCTTACATTATCCGAGACAATCGGTCAAACAGACTATTTGCTCGCAGAAGGATTCATTCGACAAACTAGGAACGAAGAAGGCATTTTGCATTATGAACAAGCGTAAGACAGTGTTAATTACAGGTGCAACAAGTGGTGTTGGGTATGCTGTTGCGCAACGGTTGCTAAACGAAAAGGAGAATTTTGAGGTATTCGTTACGGGTAGATCGATTGAAAAGTTGGCGGCTCTTACCAAATTAGGAGCAGTCGCAATCGAAGCCGATCTGACAAATCCAGCGGACATGGACCGGCTAGTCAACAATTGTCCCTCTCCACAAATCGTTCTATTTTGTGCAGGTGTGGGCTTGTTTCAAGCAGCGCATCTATTACCGGACGATGCGAGTCGAGACATGATGGAAACGAATGTCCTTGCCCCGATTGCGCTGACGAAACGCGTGTTGCCTGCAATGATGGACCGACGCAGTGGTCATCTCCTGTATGTCGGTTCTCAAGCTGGAAAAGTCGCTACGCCAAAAGCTTCTGTTTACGCAGCTTCCAAGCATGCTTTACTCGGCTATACAAATGCTCTACGAATGGAAGTGGCAGCATTCAATATACAAGTATCCGTTGTAAACCCGGGCCCAATTGACACGCCATTCATAGATCGGGCAGACACGACGGGCACTTATCGGGCTTCCCTTGGAAAACATTTATTGACGATCGATGAAGTGGCAGATTGTATTCAAGAGACGATTTCAACTCCAAAAAGGGACGTGAACCTTCCGGGAATTATGGGCTTTACGAGTAAACTGTACGGACTTGCCCCTACGCTTGTGGAGAAGCTAGGAAGAAAGTACTTTATGAAGAAATAGCGTTTTATTCGTCCATCAAGACATAAACTTACGTTCAGATTGTCTATATTGGAAGTAATTTAGAGGGGAAATGGTAAAAAGCATGATCCCGCTAAAAGGATCATGCTTTTTATGATGGAAATCGTCTCTTGCTTATTGTTTAGGCAAAGTGAACGTAACCGTTTTTTCTTTAAACAATGGTTTTACATCTTCATCTTTAAAAGGACCTACTTGGAAATCTAACTTCTTGTAGATTTGGAATTCATCTTCACGGAATAAGTACACATGATAGATCTCAGCAGAATCACCAGGTTCAATGTTGCCTCTTGGTGTCGGTTCTAGCATTCCTTGCGACAACATGGTGCCACGGTTATCGTCAATGTGCAGTCTTGTTTCCATGAAAAATTTAGGAATCGGGAATTCGCTCCCATTTTGAATTGTCGTTTTTGTTGTTAAAGCAACGAGTGGCCCATCTCCAAAGTTTTTAAATCGTTCTTTGTGTGCATCCGTTGGTGTAATATTCGCATATTGTACACCGTTTAAAGTAATTTTGACGCCATCTATTTCTTTTGTTTCATCGATGTTTTCTTCAGCATAAAAGATTTCTTTATCCGCAATTGTATCTGTCACCATCTTATCAGGATAAAGATTAGCTACTGATGCTGCTTTATCCATACTTGCTTCATTCATCGGAATTGTAAAGACTGCTTCTTCCCCAAATGTTTTACTCGTATCATCTTCTAGGAAAAATTTATCGATTTTAAGGATTGGTGTATGCATCTTCTCAAATTGCTCATTCGTTATCATGAAAGCTACAAGGCCAGTAACGGCTTTTCCTTTAGAAAACTGTGAATGGCCTTCGGCATCGTAATCTTTTAGCCATTCATCTCGATCTACAAAATGCGTCCGCTTCATTATGTAATCATTTCCATCGTCTGTAAGAAAAGTCATGCCACCCGTATAATAGACGTCTTCATCAGAATTATTGTGAATGGTCATTTGATACGTCATAACATAGCCTTCGTCTGCATCTTCAAAACTGGATTTTGCAGATTCGTTCATGTTTGTAACGTGAACAATTTGATACTTGTTAATTTCAATTGATACGTCTTCTTTGTAATTGTGTTTCATGGCAGATTCGTTATTCGTAAAAACGATTTCGATATCGCCACCTGTTTCTTCTTCAAGATAAGTATTCAACATCTTGTCGTTTGTTGCGCTAACAGGTTCTTTTTCTTCCGCTTCCTCAGCATCGTTCTCTTCGACTCCTTTACTTTCCGTATCAACTTTTTCAGATGATTCGTCCTCTATTTTTGGTGCGGATGTCTCATTGTCGCTTTTCTTTGCATCACCCGATCCACATGCTGCGAGTAGGAGAAGTGCTAGTAATGAAATAACCCCTAATAATCTTTTGAACATCATTAATTCTCTCCCTTTTAGAAATTAGAAATATTCACCAATGTATAATAACATTGCCTATAAACGGAATGGTGTCTAATTTTGGATAAAGAACTTTATAAGCATCAATTAAATGTTTAATGGTAATTAGTGGGTTACTTAAGTGTTGAAAGGACTATAATGATTGGTGAAACTAATTTTTGAAATGAAGGGAGGGAGACTCTTGTTGCAAATATCCTCTTTTAGATTCAATTTAGAATAGAGCTGCTCGTTTCCATGTTATACTAAGTCGAGCTTCTTTTAAGAAATAACAGGTCTGTAAATTAACCAATTTGTCGCTCCAATCCTGATAAGCGTTTATAAGTTGAGAGGCAAATAAGTTGACGGCACAAACTAGTTGGCTGGAGTGCAGGCGCCGACTCCTGCGGGGGGATAGCACGAATGGTGAGACCCCGGAGGGAGCGAAGCGGACGAGGAGGCTCACCCGTGCCCCGCGGAAAGCGTGTGCCGGAACGCAAGCCAACGGGTTCGAAGAAATCTAACTGTAAATAAGCTTTTAATTAACAGGCCTGAAAAATAAATAAATTTATTAGGAGGTGTGATGGATTGAAGGTTGTTACAATCGAAAACATCGTCAAGCGATTTAAAATGGAAGTGTTGGTCGGACATCACGAATTACATCGCCAATTAAAAAAGACAAAAGTGCGTAGACCCGGCTTGGAATTCATGGACAAATTCGATTTCATTGCAACGGAACACGTTCAAATTCTTGGCAAAAACGAAATCAATTACTTACATACACTGACTGATGAAGAATGCAAATTGCGAATAGCAAATATCGTACAATACGATCCGCCTTGTATTGTCATCACATCTAACCAGGAAGAGCCTCTCGGGTTAAGACAATATTGTATGGAAGAACATATCCCAGTATTGCGCACCCCTGATTCAACAAGTGAAATGAGTGCGAAATTGGATGCATTTGTCACAAAAGAGATGGCGCCGGAAATTGCCGTCCACGGTGTGTGTGTCAATGTCTCGGGCATTGGTATTCTTTTGCGTGGGAAATCGGGTGTAGGCAAAAGTGAAACGGCACATACGTTAATCGGTAGGGGACACAGACTCATTGCAGATGATATTGTTGTGTTAAAAAAACTGAGTCCCCAAACGCTTCTCGGTACGCATGATGAAAAAAATAAGGAATTTTTAGCGCTTCGAAGTATCGGTCTACTGAATGTTGTTCGGCTATACGGAAGAGCGGCTTTTCAAGAGGAAAGTAGAATCGCACTCGATATTGAACTGACTGAATGGCAAGATAACGCATTGAACAACGAGTTGGAATTGGACACGAAGTTCAAGACGTATATGGACGTCCCAATCCCACATATTCAAATTCAATTGCAGCCAGGGCGTGATGTGGCAGGTTTGATCGAAGCAGCCGCGAATAATTGGTATTTGAAGCAACAAGGTTACAGCGCAGTTGAAGAATTCATGAAAAGGTTGGAACCTGAATTCAACGAATAAAGCATAAGGGTAGAGGGACTGGGTGATAAAAAATGAAACAGCAATTACTAAACCTCGTAAAGATGGAGAAAGCGGAACTCCAAAATTACATGGAGAGGCATGGCGATACGCTATTTCCATACATGCTTACTCATTTAGGAACGATCGATAGTGAATTACGAGATCAACTCATCTACCAGGCATTTTGTAAATTAATTACGTATGACTTGCTACGTGAAGAACAGTTGGCACAGGCCTTCCGATTGATAATTAGTGACGAATATTTAATGCGTGGGATTGAAGATGGAGAATCGGATGAAGTGTTCACAAGATCATTTTCCACGTTATGGCTGACGGGCCTTTTTTGGATCGACAAACAGAAGCCATTTCTAGAACAACCAATGCGAAATGATGCGTTTGAAAGATGTGCGACTTACTTGCTAAAGGAACGCGATACACGTGGTTTTGTGGAGGATAAAGGTTGGGCACATAGTATTGCGCATGGTGCGGACTTAGCTGCTATGATTGTCGATCATCCACTTATAGAGAAGAAATTAATTCCTGTTGTGTTGGAAGGAATCACTTCTTGTTTTTGGAAAGGTCGCGTGTACGTTGATGATGAAGACGAACGATTAGTCGCAGTTTTAATGACTTTGGTAACTGCCGAATATGAAGAGGAAGTTCTGATCGAGTGGGTGGAACAAGTTTTTGATCGCCTCGAACAAAAGACAAGAGTAGACGGGTATGACCGTTCGTTTTATCATGCACGCACTAACAGTCTCCAGTTCATGAAAACATTTTACTTTGCATTAAAGAAAAGCCATCGAACTCCAAACCTCCGCAACACAGTTGCTTTCTTTGTTGAAAGATGGCAAAACGCATAAACAAAAACCGATCGACTTTCTCCAGCATTGGAGCAATGTCTATCGGTTTTTGTTCGTAAAATACATGATTAGGTACTTATTGGAATCAGTGAACTTTTGCCATTTCCACGAGTTGATGAATATAATCGAGCGTTTTTTTCTCTGCTGTAGCTAAATCATAATCGAGACGATTATTTAAGATGTTTGTCAGCATTCCTTGCCAAACAAGAATTGTCATATCGTTGAGCGATTCGATGTGATCTTCTGCGATTTGCTTTTGTTGAGCAGCTTGTTGCAATAGCGATTTGCCACGCATTGTAATGCGTCTTTCGAATAAAATAGGTTTTAATTCATCGGGAACGTTAATTAATTCAGCAGGGTACATCTCATAGTAATCTTCAATCAATTTTTCCGGATGATCCCCTAAGTTCATAATGAACACGGCATGAAAAATGCTCGGTTGTTTAAAAGAGTGCTTGCAAAAGCATTCCCAGGAGAGCCAATACTTTTCTAATGGCGTTTGTCCGTTTTTAATATAATTGCTCACTTCCTCCACGTAATCTTGTAAGAGCTTCATGGAAGCAAAAAATATTAAATGAGAAACCTCACCGAAATAATTGTAAATCGTTGCGCTGTTGTAACCCGCTCGATCAGCTACTTTCCGAATGGTCACTTGCTCAATACCGTCTTCTTGAATAATTTCCACGGTAGCTTCAATGAAATATTTCCACATTCTACTCATTTGTATCGTCTTGTTGCTCATTCATACACCCCGCATCTTCTAGTAATCAATTTAAACCACTTTATCATTCAGTATACAATAATTACAAATCAGTTTATTAGAATTTTAGATTGTTCTTCAATTTTGACTGTGGTAGAATAATCGATATTAATAAATAATCATGATTAGTTTATCTTATCTGATTGTGATTATTGTTGCAATGATGCTTTCGATGTTTATTGTAAAGCTACTTCTAGCGTCCGTGAGGTAGTTTTGTAAGCGTTGTCAAACATGATGAAAGCCTTTGCAATCAATTAACTGTCAAAATAGGGGTGAGGACATGAAAAAAGCACGTATTGATTCAACAATTTTCTGGGCGTCTATCGTAGTTATCGTAGCTGTAACCGTGTTACTAGTACTAAACAAATCTACAGCACAACCCATATTGGATAATGTAATGACGGCCATTACTTATAAAATGGATTGGGCATTTCAGTTTTTAACAATTGGTTTGTTTATTTTACTGATTTGGTTGGCTTTTAGTAGATATGGTGCGATTAAGTTAGGGGATGGAAAACCAGAATTCTCAACTTTCAGCTGGGGAACAATGTTGTTCACTGCAGGTATGGGAACAAGTATTATGTACTGGTCAATGATGGAACCACTCTATTATTTCACGGGCCCTCCTTTTGGGATAGAACCTGAGAGTAACGAAGCAGCTGAATGGGCATTGACGTATGGGTTATTTCATTGGGGGATTTCCGCATGGTCACTTTATGCATTTCCAACTGTTGTCATCGCGTATTCATATTTCATCAAAAAGCGACCTTCATTGAAAATGAGTGTTGCACTAAGTGGGGCGCTTGGTAAGTATGCGGATGGTTGGGTAGGTAAGCTAATTGACATATTGGTCATCTGGAGTCTCGTTGGTGGACTAGGAACGTCACTAGGATTAGGTGTTCCAATGGTTTCTGCAGAAGTCGGAGCGATATTTGGACTTGAACAATCCTTAACGTTGGATGCTATTATCGTAATTTGTATTACGATTATTTACTCTGCGAGTGCTTATTTGGGGCTGCATAAAGGGATTAGACGCTTAAGTGACCTTAATGTCTATTTAGCACTAGCGCTAGCTATTTTTGTATTTATCGCAGGGCCAACGTTATTTATTTTAACGTACTTTACGAATAGTTTTGGTATGATGATTCAAAACTTCGCAATGATGAGCTTCTATACAGATCCAATTAGTCAGGGTGGCTTCCCTCAAGGTTGGACGGTCTTTTATTGGGCATGGTTTGCTGCTACAGCTCCTTTCATGGGCTTATTTGTAGCGCGCATTTCAAAAGGGAGAACGCTACGTCAACTTATCACCCATATGCTATTGTGGGGATCTATCGGTGGTTGGCTATACTTCATGGTATTCGGCGGATATACGATGAACTTGCAATTGGAAAATATCGTACCAGTGAAAGACATCTTGGCAGACAGTGGCGGTCCAGCAGCGGTTGTAGCGATTTTACAATCCTTACCGTTAAGTGCAATTGTACTAGTGTTTTTTGTTGTCTTAGCCGTAATTTTCCTTTCAACATCAATGGACTCAGCAACATATATTCTTTCTGCGATTGCTACGAAAGAATTGAATGAAGGTCAAGAGCCAGCAAGATGGCACCGAATGGTTTGGGGCATAATTTTGGCAGCAATTTCACTCTCTCTACTCTTAATAGGTGGATTACGCGTTATTCAAACATCAGCAGTTGTCGTATCCATCCCAATATATGTATTCTATTTGTTACTTATTGTTTCACTATTAAAATGGTTAAAACAGGACTTTCCAAAGTAATAAGGAAAATCTCAATTTTTGGAGGTAATCGTAATGGTTTTCAACGTACGTGAATCAAATCGCATTATTCGGGAAGAGTTTCCGAGAAAGGTAAAGGAAATTAAGAACATTTGGATTCCGATGTCTGATGGCACTCGTCTTTCTGCAAGTATCTGGTTACCGGAAGATGCAGAACAACATCCAGTGCCAGCAATTTTAGAGTATATCCCTTACCGAAAAGATGATTTTACCGCTCTTCGCGACTCGTTGCGTCATCCTTATTTTGCGGGTCACGGCTATGCAAGTATACGTGTCGATATTAGAGGTGCGGGAAATTCAGATGGGATTTTATACGATGAATACTTAAAACAAGAACAAGATGATGCCCTTGAAGTCCTCACGTGGATTTCACAACAGCCTTGGTTTACAGGAGGCGTAGGGATGATTGGAAAATCGTGGGGTGGCTTTAATGGCTTACAAGTTGCTGCAAGACGCCATCCTGCTTTAAAAGCAGTGATTACCCTTTGTTCAACAGATGATCGGTATGCAGATGATGTTCACTATAAAGGAGGAGCAATGCTTGCCTCTGACATGCTTTGGTGGGCATCGACAATGTTTGCTTATAATGCAAGACCTGCAGATCCGGCTGTTGTGGGTGAGAGTTGGCGTCAAAATTGGCTTGATCGATTAGAAAAGACCCCGCCGTATGTAGAAGAATGGGTAAAACATCAGCGTCGTGATGACTATTGGAAGCACGGGTCAGTTTGTGAGAATTATGATGACATTGACATCCCTGTATTTGCAGTAGGGGGCTGGGCAGATGGGTATACAAACGCCATCCCTCGGTTATTGGAAGGACTCAAAGGACCCTCTAAAGGCTTAATTGGACCATGGGCACATGAATACCCAGAAATGGCGGTTCCTGGACCGCAAATTGGATTCCTGCAAGAGTGTCTTCGATGGTACGATCACTGGTTAAAGGGAATTGACACGGGCATCATGGACGAGCCGAAGCTTAGAGCATGGATGCAGGACAGTGTTCCTCCACAAACAGATTATTTCGTCCGTCCAGGACACTGGGTTGCTGAAGAGCAATGGCCACCGGCAGATTTGATTGAAAAGAAATACTATCTCAACGGGTCTAAACTACAGTGTGAAGTAGGAGCAGAAGAGGAGATTCTTGTCGGGAGTGTCCAACAACATGGACTTCATGCAGGTGTATTTTGCCCGTTTGGTCAACCGGGAGATTTACCTGGTGACCAACGGAATGAAAACGGCTATGCAGTTGTATTTACAACGGAACCGACAAAAGAGAAGGTTCATATTTTAGGACATCCTACGTTTCATGTTGAACTCTCATCCAACCAACCGAACGCATTATTGTCAGTGCGGTTGAATGATGTCGCGCCTGATGGTTCATCAACGAGAGTTACGTGGGGATTATTAAACTTAACACATCGGAATAGCCATGAATTCCCTGAATTATTAGAGCCAGGAAAAACCTATGAAATAGCTGTGATGATGAATGCAATCGGTCACACATTAGCTGAAGGTCATCGGTGGGAGTTAGCGATTTCTCCAACGTACTGGCCGCATGCTTGGCCTTCACCAGAAGAAGTGACATTGACGGTCTCTTCTAACGAAAAAACGTACTTGTCATTGCCTGTACGTGAACCAAAACCGTTAGATTTCAAATTAACACCATTCCAGCATCCTGAAACAGCACCAGTTCTTGAGAAGGACATTTTACGCGAAGCAAATCGAACTAGGGAAATCATACATGATGTGGTCACAAATACGTGGACGCTCGATGATTTTTCAGATGAAGGAGCAAGGAAACTGCATAGTAATGGCACTGAATACGGAAGTACGAATCGCAATATCTACACAATTAAAGAAAATGATCCGCTATCTGCTAAAGTACAATGTGATTGGACATTAACAGTCGGTCGAGATGATTGGCAAACAAGCCTCGAAACTTCAAGTGTCATGACAGCCGATGAAAAGAATTTCTATTTAGTCAATCAGTTAATTGCATATGAAGGGGACGAGGTAGTATTCGATCGTACGTGGAATACTGCAATCCCAAGAGAATTTGTTTAAAGGAAGACATGATTGAAGGAGGCGATAATTCGTCTCCTTTTCACTGGATAAATTTTTTATAGGTTACTAATCATGATTAGTATATAATCAATGTGAAGTGAGGGTTTAATCGTGGTCATTCAAAAGCGAGTCAATCAAATTAGAAAGTTTATGGACGCAAATGAAGTGAAGCTTTCCATTGTGTGGGAGCCAGATAATCAATTTTATTTGACGGGTTTTCGAGCCATCTCCTACTCACGCCCGATTGTCACTTTGCTAGAAGAGAATGTAGTGCAGTTAATTATTCCAGGTCTAGAAGAAGCGCATGCCGATGAAAAAGCGAACGTGGATCGGATCCATGTTTACTATGAGCAATATGGCTTGCGAGAACAAGTGTTGACGTACATTGAACATCTAACAAACATTTTGCAACAGTATCCGCGGAATACAAAAATTGGTGTAGAGGTCGGTGTGTTACCAGCATCCGTTTATTTGTTTGTGCAAAATATGGGTTTCCTGCTCGTTGATATTGGAGCTAAAATAACAGAAATGCGCTCCATCAAGGATGCTCATGAAATTGAACTGTTAAAAGTGGCGGGTCATTTGTCCGATTTAGCGATTGGTGAATCATTGAGAAATGTGCGGATTGGTATGAGCGAGCTTGAATTTGATTCGTATGGAGACCGACTTCTTCTCGAAAAGGCTTCACAGGATTATCCAGACGAATTAATCGGTTATGCTGATTGGACATGTTCTGGTTTACCTCGAAGTGAGATGCCGCATCTATACTCCAGTACACGTAAATTCAAGGATGGAGATGTTGTTGTCCATAGCCGTCAAGTATGGTTTAACAATTACCGTGCAGAAAACGAAAGAACATTTTTAATTGGAAATGTAACTGAAAGACAAAAAGATCTACTCAAATTAGCAATTGAAGCACAGCAAGTAGGGATGGAACTAATTCGTCCTGGTATCACTGCAGGTGAAGTAGATAGTGCCTGTTTTAATGTTTTTAAGAAAGCTGGACTTGCTGATTACGTTCAACATCGTGTCGGACACGGCCTTGGTTTATCAGAACACGAAGAACCTTATTTACGGTTTGACAATGACTTGATCTTGCAAGAAGGAATGGTTTATACAATTGAACCAGGAATTTACGTCCCAGGTGTTGGTGGATTCCGTCATTCAGATACGGTTATACTAACGAACAATGGAAGTTTTTCGGTTACCAAACATGCTCGAGATTTTGAAGGTATGCGATTTTAATTAAACGTAGAGTAGGGGAAAAGTATGCTGTCCATGATATTAACGATAATTGTCATTAACTTGGCATATGTCTCATTGTTTACATTGCGTGTTCTCTTTACATTTAAAGGATTACGTGTGATTGCCTCTTTTGTTTCAATGGCTGAAGTATTTATCTATTTAATGGGTCTTACGTTAGTACTTGATAACCTCGACAAGCCTATCAATATTGCAGCATACTGTTTTGGGTGGGGATTAGGTGTTTATGTCGGAAGTCGAATTGAGAAAAAACTGGCGCTTGGTTATACCGTATTTGAAGTTGTTGTAAATGATACGGATATGGATATTTGTAGACAATTGCGAGAGAAGAATTATGGCGTAACCTCTTGGTTTGCAGATGGCAAAGACGGTAAACGACTTGTCATGAAAGTACTTGCAAAACGCAAAGATGAACAAAAATTCCGGAATATGATACTTGGAATCGCTCCAAAAGCGTTTATCATTTCGTATGAACCCACTACGTTTAACGGTGGATTCCTTGTGAAGAATTTACGTTGATTTTGGATAGATTCGAGATAAACCCGTGTGAGACAAATGCATGATGTCTCACACGGGTTTTTTGTCGATAGGTATGCATGTGGAAGATGTTGAATTTTATGAGAGGTATGAGCTTGTTTGAAGAGTGGATTATAAAAGACGCGGGAGCGGTGAAAAACCTGAGTCCCGCGTCAATAAGTGGTTTTATCAACGCGCGAGTGGTGAAAAAACCGCGTCGCGCGTCAATAAGTGTTTTTATCGACGCGCGAGGAGAGAAAAACCAGTGTGCCGCGTCAATAAGCTGCTTTTAATGACGCGCGAGCAGAGAAATAACCGCGTCCCGCGTCAATAAGTGGTTTTATCGACGCGCGAGGAGAGAAAAACCTGAGTCCCGCGTCAATAAGTGGCTTTTATCGACGCGCGAGGAGAGAAAAACCTGAGTCCCGCGTCAATAAGCAGCTTTTAATGACGCGCAAGCAGTGAAAAACCCGTGTCCTGCGTCAATAAGCTGCTTTTATCGATGCGCAAGCAGTAAAATAACCGCGCCCCGCGTCATTATACAAAAAAACCACAAACTTATAGCAGAGTAATCGTTGCTTCTACGTTTACAAGTACGTTTCCTTGCAAAGCACGGCTAATCATGCAAGACGATTCCGCTTTTTTCGTTAACCGTTCAACTTTTTCTATCTCTTTTTCAGAAGCAGTCGCTGGTAAGACAACGAGCGGTTTATGGAGTATCTCTTTGTATGTAATGACGCCATTCGTTACATCTACTATCCCTACAGATTCCATCGTTAAACTCGTTTTCTCAATATGATTTCTTTCCATCATGGCAGCTAGCGTAATGATATAACAAGTGGCTGCTGCGCCAAGCAGCATTTCATCCGGGTTTGTCCCTACTCCGGGGCCGTCCATCTCAGGTGGAATGGATACGTGTGTTTTTAAATTAGCTGTTTCAATTGTACCTACATCATTTCTCAAGCCTGGCCAGCTTGCAGATAAATGAAATTGGTGTTCTGCCATTGGCTCTTCCTCCTATCGTTATATATGTTTTATAGCTTATCAAATAACGAAAATGCATTCTACTATGGAAAACAACATGTAAAACCTGTTTCAATGCCTACCGTCTCCGTTGCTTCTGGACATATACATAAAGGATGCTAGACGAGTGCGGAGGGATACAATGATTGTGCTAACAATCCTATTACTTGGTATTGTTGCGAACTTGGATAATGTCGGTATTAGCATATCGTATGGGTTGCGTTTTAACAAAATCCCAATGAAATACACGTTATTCATTTCAGCGATTTCGGCTCTCTTTGCTTATGTCGCGTTAAGGATAGGAGCAGAGTTGGCGGAAACGCTGCCTGTCATGTTTGCAAATTTGATTGGGGGAAGTTTATTAATCTGTATTGGCATTTGGCTTTTGTATAAAAACTTGTTGGGTACGCAACACGAAAAACCAAATCGATTGATAGCGATTAGTTGGAAAGAAGCTATCCTTCTCGGTTTTCTCCTCGCCATAAACTGTTTGTCAATCGGATTTGGTGCAGGGATTACCGGGGTACCGCCATTTCCTGCTGCGCTATCGATCGGCGTGTTCTCTGTAATTTCAATTGTCATCGGTGTCCAACTTGGCCAACAACTTGGACGGTCTTGGTTTGGTCGTCATTCCGATGCAATCGCTGGAATTTTACTCATCATCATTGGATTGTACGAAATGTTTATCTAACGACAAAAAGAGCGCTGTACATTTTGACAGACGCTCTTTTCTTTATGACGTCAACTGTTTCACTGATTTCGCATACTTCAGATAGACAATGAAAAACAACAGGGCACTGAAGAATCGTACGGATGAATTTATGTACATAGCGACGTCCACACCGAGTGTGTCCAATAAGAGAATACCAATTTGTGGCGCGATCACGGCCACAACAGAGAGTAATACATTGTAAGTCGTAATACAATACGTCCTTACCGCTTCAGGCGACTGCTCGAGTAGTAAATTGAACAATAACAGAACGATACCTGCCAAGAAAAAGCCTGATGACGTCTGAATAAGCGTTATGTAAAAAAGGTTAGTGGACAGAACCGTAAGAAAGGGCGTTGTAGCCATTCCGATCGCAGCCCAAACAAATACGAGCGTGTTGGACCGTTTTTCTGCCCACTTACGCCATAATGGAAACGATATGAATTGCGCGAGCATACTACCGACTGAAAACATACTAATCCAAAAGATCGTTGCCCCTACAACCCGTACATGATAGATGTTGAAAATACCCCATGCCATTTGCCAACCTAGGTTAAAGACTAGCGCAGCGATCAGGAATGCCACATAATTTTTATGTTTAAAGATCGTCCAATCCATTGCTTTCTTTTTCCCAACGAGTCCGTCTGTTTTAAAAGGCTCTTCCTCATGTTTTAGCAATAAATACACTTCAAGTAAACCGAAACAGAACGCAATACCGAACAATACTTGATAAGCTACGACATTGGCGGAAGCATCTTTCATGATGATGCCTATGCTCAGTGTTGAAATCAATCCGACAATTGTCAGCAATCGGTTTCGATCACTAAAAAATTGTCCACGTCTTGAGTCTTTTACTAAGCTACTAATAAACGTCTGCCAACCAATATTCGCCACCGTATTCGGCAAATTCATGAGTGCTACGATGATGAGGAATAACCAAGCTTGTGCTGGTTGAGAGGGGACGTACACAAGACAGATGATGAGTAAAAACATTAGCCTGGCTATTAATACAGACATCGCTACAAGCTTTTTCTGTAAGTGTGCACGGTTTAACAAGATTGCAGCGGGAATTGTCATTACTAACGCCATGAATGGCGGTAAGGAATTAATGAGACCTACTTGATAATTTGTCGCCCCTAATATTGTCATTGCAAAAATGGGGAAGAAATTGTTTGAGAAATTGACGGCGATCGTAGTTGCCATCCCATGATAAATACTGATCTTTTCATTGTATGTTCGCATTTGCACACCGTGTTTCTGAAAAATTTTTCTACTTCTCAAATCAAAATTATATACCTCTATTACTAGAAAACAAGCTTTTTTCAAAATATCGTTACAGAATCAGTTACAGATAAGTTGTATTTAGGATAAAATAATTTTTTGATTATGATTGATAAATATTCTCAATTGACGTATGATGGTTGTGAGAAAACTTCTCAGTTAAATGCAAGTTGGGATGGAGAGGATGGGCTCGATGTTTCGGATTATGATTTTAGCACTATTTATAGGTTCTATTAGTAGTATGTCTGCAATTTCCCTTTGGAAAGGCTTTGACATGGAAGGAGTAGCAATCGGACTCCTGACCATTACACTTGTATTCGGTATTACGTCGCTTTTCTATGTGAATTATAAAAAACAGTTCATTCATTCTTGAGCACTAGCACAATTGCTAGTGTTTTTCTTTTGTTTTTCAATGGTTTAGGCAAGAATAATTATGGCATTTCGAGTATAATCAAATACTGGCTATTGAGAAGAGTAGGAGGTACTTATGTTTTTTATTGAAGCGAAACGGATTATTGTCGTCATTTTTGGCGCATTATTAATGGCGGTGTCATTGAATTTTTTCCTAATAAATGCAAATGTCTATGCAAGTGGTTTTTCCGGGGCAGCGCAGCTTGTTTCGAGTATTTTAGATGATCAGTTAGGAGTATTTGTGAGTACGGGGATTTTACTGTTCATCTTTAATATTCCCGTATTCATTCTTGGCTGGTTTAAAGTCGGAAGAGGATTTACGATTTATAGCATTGTTTCGGTCGTTTTCACAACGCTTTTCCTTGAACTGTTACCGGTGCTGTCGCTGTCTGATGATATTATCCTCAACGCTGTGTTTGGCGGTGTGATTGCGGGTGTAGGGGTTGGATTATCGCTGAAGCTAGGAGCGTCAACAGGTGGTATGGATATTGTGGCGATGGTGTTATCACGCTTACAAGATAAGCCGATAGGCGTCTACTTCTTGTTACTGAATGGGATTATCATTGTTCTCGCTGGTGTTTTGTATGAACCGGAAAATGCACTTTACACAATGGTTGCGCTATATGTCACCACTTCTGTCATTGATATGTTGCATACACGTCACGAAAAAGTGACAGCTATGATTATTACGCATAAGGCGGATGAACTGCAACAGGCAATCCATGACAAAATGGTGAGAGGTATTACAATTGTTCCTGCGAAAGGTGCTTATTCAAAGGAAGACAAGAACATGTTGTATTTGGTCATTACACGTTATGAGCTCTATGATTTAGAGCAAATTATTAATGAAGTAGATCCGCAAGCATTTACGAATATCGTTCAGACAGTCGGGATTTTCGGTTTCTTTCGAAAAGAAGGCGAGACGGTCTGACCAAATTCCTGATAGTTAAAGGCAGGGGCAATGTTACAAATTGCCTCCTGCCTCAGCCTGTTGACAAACGCTCGCATCCGTTGTTGCTCGTCTAGCTCGTCCGCTCATGAACTATAGTTCTATTCGCGTCTTCGCTCGTCTTCGCGCCTAGGCTGACAAGCGTTTTCAATCAGGCTGAAGAACTTCCTAAGCATTACTAATTTTATTAAAAAGAGTGTAGACAAAGTCATAAATTCACTTTTTCTACACTCTTCTTCTTTTTCTACGTATTCTTAAGAAGGATCGTACAAAAATCGGTATCAAATTCATTTAACAGCATTGAAGCTGCGTTAAATACAAATGACCAAGGAATTGCTTGGTACGCTTGAATTGTTAGATTCTCTTTAAAAGTTTGGCGAGCAATCACTTTGCCGTTTGAATCGAACATTTGTACGTTAAATTGCTGGAGTTCGAGAGGGAATTCACGATTGTTCACGAGAAATACAGTTGCAGAGATACCGCCTTTTTTCTTTTGGATGATCCGAATTGGCGTAATGTAAAATGACGCTTGTTCAAGTTGCATTAACTCAAAAGCACGTTTATAACGGTCTTTTTCTTGATCGTCCACAACTCGTTCCCACACTGGATGAAACGCTAACTTTAGCATATATATCCCACCTATTCTCCTTTATTTTCAATCGCTCCTATTGATTGCTTACAAGTATGCTATAGGAAATATGAAGAAATGTGAACTGAAAAGCAATAAGGTAAGTGAAAATCGATATGCGTGATATACTAGTGGGGGTATGTTGAATGGAGGTTAATTATGCAAAAGATCCAAACGTTAGCAGATTGGAATGAAGTACGGAAACAATCTGAAGAGATGCCTATTTTATTGTTCAAATTTAGTAAAACATGTTTGAGTAGTCTTTCAGCTGTAAAAGAATTGAGATCACTCGATAGCGATATTCAAGTTTACGTAGTCGTTGTGCAATCAGCGAGAATAGTTTCAAATACGATTGCACAGGAGCTTGGGGTAAAACACGAATCCCCGCAAGTCATTCTTATGAAAGGTGGTCGAGGCGTTTGGCAAGCAACACACTATAAAATTAAACGAGGACTAGTGGAGGAAGCAATTGTTACGTATCTTTGACCTCGTTCATAGAGAGAGAATCGAGTGATATGCAAAAAACCACAAAAACCCAAGCATACTGGATTCCTGTGGTTAATTACATTACGTGTTAATTCGGACAAGAAGAACCGATTAATCCACTTTTGGTTCTTCTGTATCTGCTAGATCGTTCTTATCATCTAAAAAGGCATTCAATGCTTCAATGTTTTTGTCGAAATCAAGTTCCAATACTTCCCCGACAATTACACGACGTTCAGTAAATGATTTATCGACAGGAATCCGTAGTGTTTCAATTTTCTCTGATTTATTATCAAGCATGCCTTTCCCGATTGAAAGCATTTTCATCTTATCAAGATTTGTGTCAATGTAGGCATCGGCTGCACCTAGCAATTTTGGTAGTTTTGTTAAACTATGCACGCTGACTGCTTCGTCTTTTAACTTTGAAATAACTTCTTGTTGGCGGGCTACGCGGCCGAAATCATTTTGACTATCATGACGGAAACGAACGTAACCCAATAGTTGGTCTCCATGCAATGTTTGAACACCAGGGTTCAATGTCATGTAAATTCCATGAGACATTGTGTAAGGAATATCCACTTCAATGCCATCTGGAGCTAAAATGTCCACGATTTTCGGAAAGCCTTTAAAGTCAACCATTGCGTAATAGTGTGTGTCTAAACCAAAGTTTTCTTTAATCGTCTGACGGACTAACTCAGGTCCACCTAATGTAAATGCGGAATTCATTTTATGCATCCCGTGACCAGGGATATCCACATAGGTGTCACGCATGATGGATACGAGTTTCATTTTCTTTGTTTCTTGGTTGTAGTTTGCAATCATTAATGTGTCTGAACGGCCATCTTCATCTTTTCGCGCGTCGGAGCCGAGCAATAGAATATTGATCTCGCCAAATTTTGGCTCAGGACCGTCAAAGATTCCGTAGTCCTCATTTTGTTCTTTTAATGTTCCATCATCCGATAATGCAAGCCCTTGGTTATATTGGGTAACCCAGTAAAACACACCTGCGCCAAGTAACAGAACCACAATTCCTATAATAATGCCAAGTTTTTTTCGTTTTTTCGTTTTTCGAATTTCTTGTCTGCTCAAGTGCATCACCACCTCATTTATTAAAATAATTATAGTATACTTAAGCCCGCGTTATCATATCACCTAACTAGCAATTCGGCAAGATAATTATTCCGTATATATAGACGTACGAGTGGCAATAAAGTTCTTGTACAATTACTACTTGCAAAGGAAAAATATTCATCTACCCAATCATTCCCTCGATTGGTTGCTTGAAACCCGTTGGTGCAAATAAATTGATGAATTGTCGAAACACGCTAGTACATGGTCGTTGAGTTTGATACACTAACAATACGTATGAAAGAGAAAAGGAGAAGTGACATGAAAAATCCTGGAATTGCTGCGGTGTTAAGCTTTTTTTGGACAGGTGTAGGACAAATCTACAATGGACAAATATTAAAAGGGCTTATCTTGATTGGTGTGCAGATGGTGAATGCATTATTGATGTTTTTACTAATTGGTTTTATTACCTATCCGATTGTTTGGGTATGGGGAATCTATGATGCCTACAAAACAGCTGAACGATCAAACATGAAGAATAGTCATTTTTAAGGATCAGCGTCTCACGATATTGTGAGGCGTTTTTTATTTGGGTTTTATGATGACGTTTATGTACACCTACTACGGGAATGGAAGGAGTGTTGTCTTTTGACGAGCCAAGAGGGTTCGGGTGCAGTGAAATTGTCAGCTCCTTAATTTCCTTCTCGTTGGTCAGTCAGACATTTATCGTTGACAATTGCCACGTTTTTTCTTCTGCAGCAAGTTTCACTTTTGGTCAAAGTTAAAATGACAGCTCTCGATCTTCAACTATCGTGACCGTTAATTGAATAAAGATTGTATTTTTTCGGCAACTTCCTTTGGTTTAATATCTATGGTGGACAAATCACTTATATCGACCCACATAGGAATGTAGGTCTCACTATTTTCATCGGAAAATTCTTCGCCTTGACCAGTACCAAAGTCGCCACCTACAATATTACCCAAAAAGAAAAATTGCTTACCCTTAAACTCAATTTCAGCAATACAATCATGAACGTCTATTTCAACTCCTAATTCTTCATATGCTTCTCTAATAGTTGCCTGCTCAGGAGTTTCACCTTGTTCTATACCTCCACCTGGAAAGACATAGTAAAGTAAATCGCCCTTTATTCTCTTTATTAATGCTACTTTTTTATTTTCTATAAGAACGACAGAACCTCTATCTCTCATACTAACCACCTCTGTCTCTTAATTACCTGCTAATAAATTCGTAAGTCCTACTCCACTAACTGGCTCGTTAACGAGTATTTCTTAATCCCAGCAACCCGATACTTTTACAATGGCTTTGTTTTTTCGTAGTTCATAAGATCAATCTCATAATTGATTGTTCCAGTTCGCTTGTAATAAATCATTTGAAAGCTTTCCGCCAAACTTGACTTATCAACTTCTGATAATTTTAAGGTTTCCCAGGGTTCAAAAATGTACTTTTTTTGGAAAGACAAAAGTTTCCTTAGGTATATATGAGGAGAGAGTCTATTGAAGCAAGCATCCGATTTACAGGAGCTACTTAGGATTGCTGCTAGATTGGTTGAACACGGTGCAGTTGGACAAACGTACGTGAATCAAACAAATCACTCAACAGAAGAGACGCTGCTGTCAGATGAAGATATAGCTGGCAGACAAGCGTTACAAGTTTTACGTGTTATTCTCCATACAAATTTAGATATAACGTAATTTGACTACATTTTCAATGAGCCAAGTTTGTAACAAGTTTTTTATCGTATTCCCCAAAAAAGTTGTATCCGATGAGGAAATGGTCGTCTCATCTCTTCGTTGTAGAAAGAACACGACTATTGCTTGTGAACAAGGAAAAGTATATTGTTCTTTGGAAGCCATGTTATACTAATTGCAAGAAAATAATAGAAGGGATGGGCAAAGTTTGGCCAACATTATAAAGTTTGCAATTGGATTACCAAAAACGATGAAACACGGTGAAAACAAAGAAACAATTTCAGCGATTTGCAAAGAGCAAGTAGTTGAAGCGTATCTAACAAAAAACGGGTTCCGTGGGGATGGGGTAGCAGACCTTAAACACCATGGCGGGCCAGATCGTGCAGTTTGCATGTATCCTTATGAGCATTATGTCTTGTGGGAACAAGAATTTCAAACAAAACTTCCTGAGGCAACTTTTGGGGAAAATATTACAGTTGGCAACATGTTAGAGAAGGATGTACATATTGGAGATATCTATCAAATTGGGGAAGCGGTCATTCAGATTGCGCAAGGTAGAGTTCCATGCAGCACGATTACGAAACGGACAAATCTTCCTGGGTTGTTAAAGAGGATCGTTGAAACTGGCTACACAGGATATCTGTGCCGTGTCTTAGAGGAAGGTATCGTGAGAAGAGATTCGAAGATTGAATTGATTGAGAGACATCCAGAAGGCGTGTCCATCCTATTTGGCAATGAAGTCTATTTTCATAGACCGAAAGATCTCGACGGCATGCGAAAATTGTTAAGCCTTCCTGAACTCGCCGAAGATTGGAAAGAGACAATACAGAAAAGATTCGATAAATTAAGTAGTACAATACAATAGATTGACAAGAAAAATAGAAGTTTTGTATGATAAACGGGTCGGATTGAGTGTCCGACCCATATACTAAAAGGGGGCCGGTTAATAGGTAAACGGAAAACAATTATAGCGCCAGTGCTGGAGAAATCGGACGACACACATCTTCAGCAGACGAGGTGGAGGAGTATCGAACTGTTCGGCGGATGCCTCCCGATCGACATTGCCCGATTGTAATTTTTGCTTTAAAAACGTTTGAGTGATCAGACGGACAAAGAAGCAAAAAGGCAAAATCATATAAGCAGACAAATGACACTTCTGAATTTTACGAGGTGTGCTTTGTCATTGCTTCAATCGGAGGAATCACTATGTGTGGAATTGTTGGGTATATTGGAACGTCAAACGCGATGGAAATCTTGTTAAAAGGGCTTGAAAAACTAGAATATCGGGGCTATGACTCAGCTGGTTTAGCACTTCAAACTGAAACAGGTGTTCACGTCGTGAAAGAAAAAGGACGCATTGCGGATTTGCGGAATGCAGTTGATTCATCTATCGAAACAAAAATGGGAATCGGTCATACACGGTGGGCGACACACGGGGTACCGGATAAGAAAAATTCACATCCGCATCAGAGTGCTTCAGGCCGATTTACACTTGTTCATAATGGCGTAATTGAAAACTATGTCCAATTGCAGAGAAAGTATTTATCTCATGTACAAATGAAATCTGACACAGATACTGAAGTGATTGTTCAACTAATCGAGAAATTTGTGTTGGACGGCATGATGACAGAAGAAGCATTCCGTCATACGTTAACACTTCTTCATGGATCTTATGCAATTGCAATGCTCGACGAAAACGAACGTGAAACGATTTTCGTTGCCAAAAACAAAAGCCCGTTGTTAGTTGGCGTTGGTGAAGATTGCAATGTCGTTGCGTCAGATGCAATGGCGATGTTGCAAGTGACTGACCAGTTCATTGAGCTGCATGATGAAGAAGTCGTCATCGTTACAAAAGAAGCAATCGAAATCAAAACAGTAGACGGTACAACGATTGAGCGTGCGCCTTATACAGCGATGCTCGATATGAGCGACATCGAAAAAGGGACGTATCCACATTACATGTTAAAAGAAATCGACGAACAACCAGGTGTCATTCGAAATATCATATCGGCCTATACAAATGCTGAAGGTGAATTGTCGATTGATGAAGCGATTGTCAATGCGTTTAAGCAAGCAGATCGTCTGTATATCATCGCAGCCGGTACGAGTTTGCATGCAGGGTTAATCGGTCAGCAATACATGGAGAAAGTGGCAGGCATACCGACTGAAGTCCATATTTCAAGTGAATTCGGTTATAACATGCCGTTGTTATCGAAAAAGCCACTGTTCATGTTCATTACCCAATCAGGGGAAACGGCTGATAGCAGACAAGTGCTCGTGAAAATAAAAGCACTCGGCTATCCGACCATTACAATGACAAACGTCCCTGGCTCCACATTATCACGTGAAGCAGACCATACACTCTTGCTGCATGCAGGTCCTGAAATCGCCGTCGCTTCCACAAAAGCGTACACAGCACAAGTTGCGGTGCTTGCAATTACAGCAGACGTTGTTGCAAAAGCATTTGGTAGATCAGTAGCATTTGATTTGAAACAAGAACTTTCAATCGCAGCAAACGCTATTCAAACGCTTGTCGATTCAAAAGAAGAAATGGAAACAATTGCGAGAGACTTTTTAGCAACTTCACGTAATGCCTTCTTCATCGGACGTAACATGGATTATTACGTTAGTCTAGAAGGTGCGTTGAAGTTAAAAGAGATTTCTTATATCCAAGCTGAAGGCTTTGCAGGCGGCGAATTGAAACATGGAACAATCGCGTTAATTGAAGAAGGTACGCCTGTCATTACGCTCGTCACCCAAAATCAAGTGAGCCTCAACATTCGTGGTAACGTCAAAGAAGTCGTCGCAAGAGGGGCAAACCCTTGCATCCTTTCAATGGAAGGAATGGAGGAAGAAGACGATCGTTTTGTCCTCCCTAAGGTACACGAATTGCTGACACCTTTAGTATCAGTGCTCCCACTGCAACTCATCAGCTACTATGCAGCGTTACATCGTGGTTGTGATGTTGATAAGCCGAGGAATTTGGCGAAGAGTGTAACGGTGGAGTAAAAGAAATTTGTTAGGGTATAAATTTAATATTGTACACTTCTTATCATAAAAAGTCTTCACGAATAAATCAGTGTTACAAAGATCGAAAAGGAATTGGGTAAATAGCCTATTTCCCTTCGATCTTTTTTTACGTGGTGAAGTCGTTTTACGTGAAGTTTAATTGAATTTATCGTATAGGAATAAAACATCTAAAAAGAGTCTGATAATTTATGTGGGATTTTGGTATAATCTTATGAAGGAGATAAAATATGACAAATTTCTATGAGGAAGATAGGATGTAGGACTGGCAGAGGAAAAAAAATTAATGAAAAGACACTGTTAGAAGGAAAAAGATAGTCATGTAAGTCGCGGCAAACCTCAATTATAGGAGCTGTTTAAAATGGATGGACAAAGAGCATCAACAAAAAACCAATACTCTTCAAAAGCAGAAATCATTATCGGTCAGATTAATGCAAACACGAAGCTAGGTGACTTGCGGAAAATTGCGAAGGACATTAAAAAAGATCACGAACTAGCTATGGAACTGTGGTCAACTGAAATGTTTTTGCCTAGGCTATTAGCAATCTTAATTATGGATAAGAAACTTCTTTCGCAAGATGTGCTAAATAGGCTTGTCCAGGATATGCACATACACACATTTGACGAGCGGAATAACTTAATGGATTGGTTAATGGCGAATCAGCTCACTAAAGACAAGAAGAACATCGCATTGATGCAGTCATGGCAAAATAGTCCTTCTGCTCTTCAAAGGCGAACTTATTGGTATTATCAAGCGAGATTAAGATGGACTGGGCAAACACCACCTAATAACACGGCAGACTTGTTATCTGCAATAGAAGCTACGATTGAGCAGGAAGATCCCGAAGTTCAATGGGCTATGAATTTCACTGCAGGCTGGATAGGTGTTTATGATGAAATGTATCGTACACGGTGTATGAAAATTGGTGAGAAAACGGGGCTTTACAAAGATGAAAAAGTAGCAAAAGGCTGTACGCCAAGCTATTTGCCGGCGTTTATTACAATTGAAGTCAACAAGCGAAACAACAATTAGTTACTATAGAAAAAGATGCCGAATGACATTGTGAAATCAGCTAGACTAATCGGCGGGGTATTAGGATATGTAGGTGACTCATTTTAGAATATCGCCTGAAAAAACTGATTGAAGCGGGAGTCTTTGAAGTAGAGGGGAGCCTTAGGGCAATGCGTTATTACAGTGTAAGATTGAAACGTTGAAAGGTAATTAAGAAATTTTATGGTATCTGGGTTGCTTGGTTCTTTTCTTATTTAGTATCTAGTAATGATTAGTACTGTTAGGTTGAAACTTCATTTTATAGTTCATCATTAAATTTTCTTGCGATTTATACAGACCTTGCAGCATTAACAATTTTGAAAAAACTACTAACTAAAAAGGAGACGTAGCTTGAGAAAATTTAATCTCAAAATTTATTGGCTAACAATAACTTTCATCATGATTACTGGTGTTTTTCTTATTGCTGTATTACAAAATAAGGGTTTCTTTTATGCTTATATTCTAATGTGCTTGTTTTGGTTAACCGATTTTATTATTGATAGAAAAATAAGGGGTAAATCTAAGTAGCTCAAGCCACTTTCGTTATCATTAGAAAGTAGAGTGTTTTTATAATTTATTGTATATGTTGTCTTCATTGCAATTTAAGGTGGGTGTAGATAGATGATAGTAGAATTGAAAAAAGAAGAATTTTGGAAGTGTAGAGAATTAGTAAATGAGCATGTTCAAATAGAAGCCATTGCAGTAATTGAATCCATCAATCCGGGACGTATATTTGTCGACGATCAAAAGCATCCGCTAACGGGGCTTATTTGGTTAGGAAATAATGATGGGTTTATCTTTTTTGGAGATGAACAAAACGAGAAATTTAATCGTGAAATTAATGGTTTTATAGACAGTGTAATCGTACCAGAAGCAAGAAAAGTCCAACTTGAGTGGTTTGAAGGTGTTGGTAATCATGAAAGATGGAATGAAGTTATTAAACATGTTTTTGATCACAGGCAATTAGGGAGCTGGGTTCAACGGGTTTACACATTGAAACGTTCCGATTATTATTTGCATTCCGAACCGGTTATTAATGTAGATTATGATGTGATTAAAATAGAAAAGAGTCTCTTTAAAGATGATTTGATCAAGAATATTGATTTTCTAAAAGGAAAATTACTGGAGTTCTGGACTTCGATTGAGGACTTTTTAGATACTGGGATCGGGTATTGTATAATTCATCAAAATGAAGTGGTAAGTATTTGTTTTTCTGGTTTTGTTGTTGGAAATGTTCATTGTATCAATATTGAGACACTAAAGCCTCATCAAGGAAAAAAGTTAGCTCAACTCGTTGCTCATCACTTTGTAAATGAATGCTTGAAGAATAATGCAGTTCCTTATTGGGATTGCATGGAAATGAACAAGCCTTCCGTTGCAGTTGCAGAGAATTTAGGATTTGAAAAAGTGTTTGAATATGTCGGTTATGAATTTTTACTTGAATAAATTAGTGTAGGAACCTAATTTATTTGACGCAATACATACTAGAAAAGTTTAGAAACCCTTAGCTAAAATAGGAGTGAAGCGATTGAAAGATAAAGACAAAGGTGTTTTGTATGCACATATGTTCGTCGGGACGCTTGGACTTATGATAGTAGGTTTAAGTTTACTTCAACAATTTTTTGAAACTAGAAGTTTAGGATCTATACTTGCTTTAA
Source organism: Sporosarcina sp. OR05 (assembly GCF_041414805.1). Classification (NCBI taxonomy): domain Bacteria; kingdom Bacillati; phylum Bacillota; class Bacilli; order Caryophanales; family Caryophanaceae; genus Sporosarcina; species Sporosarcina sp. OR05. The sequence goes on from NZ_JANKJL010000001.1 coordinate 819,516, forward strand.
TAGGTTTTCCTCTCGTTATGATTTAATTAAATTATATTGAAAGCAAAGCTGGCGTTCCTAAAAAAATAATTATAATCAGATCAATAATTGCTATGCTGTTAATTATAATCTACTATCTTGCGATGATTTACTAGAACATTACCTTATTACTTTAGTCTGTGGAGGGACAGCATTGGAATACTACAAATATTTGAGACAATATGTTGGTCATCAACCGATCATATTACCTGGATCAGTCGTCATTATGATTAATGAGAAGAAAGAAGTTTTATTGCAAAAAAGACGTGATGGCTATTGGGGATTGCCGGGTGGTTTGATGGATTTAGGGGAGAGTTTTGAGGAAGTGGCAAAGCGAGAAGTTTTTGAGGAAACCGGATTAGTCGTTGGGAATCTTAAGTTACTCAGTGTAAACTCTGGAGCAGATTGTTATTTAAAAGTAGCGAATGGGGATGAATTGTATTCCGCAACTGCCATATTTTATACAGAAGACATTCGAGGTGATTTGGTAATTAATTATGAGGAATCAGAGGGGATGGAGTATTTTCCTTTGAATCAGTTACCGGAACAGCTAATTGATAATGACAAACGTTCCATTGAGTATTTTTTAGAAACTGTAAAGTTCTAATACAATAGGGATTAAATGTAGACGAAGTATATCAGACAAACTTCGTTGGAGGTGTAAGAATGATCTATTTTGAAACAGCTAGATTGCGATTCCGTGATTGGAAAGTTACAGATATTATTTCTTTTGCTGAAATGAATGCAGATAACGAAGTGATGAAGCATTTTCCTAAAACATTATCAGCCGATGAATCCAATGAGTTCTATGAAGCCATCGTTGCCAAATTTCATGATTTTGGTTTTGGTTTTTATGCTGTCGAAGAAAAGGAAAGGAACGAGTTTATCGGCTTCATTGGTTTTCATGAGGCGACATTTGAGACGGATTTTACACCTTGTATTGAAATCGGTTGGAGACTGAAAAAGGAAGCGTGGGGAAAAGGGTATGCAACCGAAGGAGCGGAAGCTTGTTTGCATTATGGATTTACCGAGTTAGGGTTTCGTGATGTTTATAGTTTTACAGCTGAAATCAATACACCTTTCCAAAATGTTATGAGAAAGATTGGAATGGATTTTAATACATACTTCGATCATCCTAAACTTCCGATAGAGAGTCCGTTAAAAAGGCATGTTTTGTATCATATCAAACAAAAAAGTTAGGAATGATTTTCAATCGAAAGGAGTGAAGCGAATGGGTGAGACGAGAGACAATGTCTATCCTAATTGCAATGCCATTGTTCGAGTTATTCAAGTAGGGGGTCTTTCCAAAACGCAGCTTCTTGAGAAATTGCAACAACATTCTATTCGTATAAATGAACTAGGAGAGAGGTTGCTTGCTGATAAAAGTTTTACAACTTCAGAGCATTCCTATGAACTGAGAGCTGTTGAACTAACAGTGAGCGAGCTTGGCTTTGCAAACGGAGCTACATTACAACAAATTTACGCTGCAGCCCATAAGCTTGGTTTACAATTGTGTCCCCTCGAACTGGGTCCTCATCTTCGAATAATGTATGTGGATCAGCCGGAAGGATTCATTGGCAAGCCATCACATACTATGCGGGCTCCGTATGGTTCAATTACAATTGCATCAGAAAGTATTTATGAAGACGAAGATTTTCCAAAAGGTTTTTATCTTAGGAAGATAGATGGCGAGTTGTGGTTAAGAGGTTATGTTGCGGATGATGAGCATGTTTGGGAGCATGATGATCGTTTTGTTTTTTTGTCAAACTAGTTATTTACGTTCGTGCGTGGACGGGTTTATATTCCGCTATCTTTTACTTCGAAGAACTCCCCTCCATAGATCTGTGTATCTATTCAATTCTTAATACATATGTTTTACAAAATCTAATTATAAGGGGGGAATGAGACAAGTGAGATACAGATTGATAACGATATGTTTACTTTTTACTCTTATTACTATTCTTCTCGTCAATAGTAAGTATGCCAAAGAAGTGAATATCTTATCGGATCAACCCACTGATCTTACTAGTTATGTTGAAAAATATTCAGATTTAATGCAAGAGATTACAAAAGAGTTGAGAAAAAATCACGTAAAGTTCGTTTTGGATTATGCAATTCTTCCTGATGAAACCATAGATATTTTAATAAAATTGCCAAGAGAGGATATTGAAACTAAAACAAAAGTTGAAATTGAACATCATGTTACTAATGTTTTGCGAGAAAAAGAATTTAACCCAGATCAATTTCATTTGAAAATATCCAGTTATTATGAAACATCTTCGGATGATGAGCGTTCTTCTGTACGATTGAGCTATAATGATTTAATGGGGAATTTAATGCAAGAACTAAAAAAAAGAAATCATTTAACTTTTAGTTTAGAGTACGCCATTACACCTCGACATGTTGAGGTGATTATAAACTTACCAGTTGATAGCACCGAAAATACAAAGCTAGAAGTAGAACAAAGTGCGAATGAAGTTATTAAACGAAACAAATATGCTATTAATGATTTTCAAATAACTATAGTAAGCAAAATCTTAACGAAGTAATCCCATTCATATTACAAGCTCCCATCAATATAAAGGTGGGGGCTATTTGATGCTTACAAGGCTAAGTGTGAAGAGGAGGTTGAAGTCTTGCAAGTGAAACGTTTCAACCTAAAGAGTAGATGAAGCTTATTTGGATTTTATTTAGAACCTTACGATGAACTAAAACATTTTACGAACAAAATACTTGAAACTTGTTGCATCTCTATTCGTATACTAGATATAGTTTGCTGTTCAAGAATCATTTGAGCATAGGAATCAAAGGATGAAGAGAGGTGAAGAAATGTTCTGTAACAAATGTGGTCATCAGAAGGAAGAGGGACATTTCTGTAGCAACTGTGGGACTCCGTTAAATGAAGAACCGAAATCGAAGAAACGGATTTGGGCATGGGTAGGACTAACTGCTTCTGTTGTTTTATTTCTGAGTATTTGTTTTGGATCGTACTTATTAATTCAGCGTACGTTCAGTTCTACTGAACCTCTTACCGGTGCGCAGGAAATCGGTAATGAAACAGTGGAAAAAATCGAGCAGTCAACAACAGGTCATTCTGAGCAAATTGAAACAGACAAAACAGATAAAACCGTTCTTATTAAAGAAGCGATGCCAAAAGTGTTTACAATCTTTACGGAAGAGAGTATTGGTTCAGGTTTCCTTTACCAAAAGGGCGGATATATTATCACGAATGCACATGTTGTTGCAGGCAATCCGGAAGTGGTGATTCGGAATTCGGCTGGTGAGGATTCAACTGGTAAAGTAATTGGCTTATCTGTCGACTCGGATATAGCGTTAGTTCAAGCGACTGATTATTACAATGCTGAACCCTTATCAATTGATAGGAATGAGTCAGATATTGGATTGGAAGTCATAGCACTTGGTAGTCCTCAAGGCTTTGAAAATTCTGCCTCCATCGGGTACCTCACTGGCATCGGAAGAGATATTGAGTTTGGATTTTCGTATACGAATTTGTACCAAGTCGATGCGCAAATTGATCAAGGCAGCAGTGGCGGTCCATTGCTCGATGCATCAACTGGTAAAGTAATTGGCATTAATTCACTCATGTATACGAATCAAAACAGTTTTGCATTTTCGATTCCGATGTATAGCATGATAGACTTGGTCGATTCTTGGATTAGTCGACCGATGACTGATGACGAAATTCATGACGTATTTGCTGTTTATGAGAACTTTGAGTTGTATGCAGATACAGACAATTCCACAACTGAAGAAGAATATTACGATTATACGGATGAATATTTGGCAGAATTTATTATGGAGTTCGGGGACTATTACGAAATGGCTCTCTATGAGAATGATTTCTTCTGGATTGAAGATATGATTTTACCTAAATCTGAAATCTATAGCCAATTGAAAACGTACATTCGTAATTTCTCTGAGCAAGGCTTTCATTATGAATTGGATTCGTTCGATGTCACCTATATCGAATACATGGAGGATGAAGTTGTTGTCTCTACGTATGAAACGTTTTACATGACAAATGCCCAAAATGCGACGAGCTTTATCGAGCAGGAAAAGGAATATACGATTGTCATCGATAAAGAAGGTTATTACCAAATCTCTGATATTTTCGTGTACTAATACACAATTGTTGTCTACGCAATAAACCCCAAAATGGAACGTGTTTTCTTGGAAATAGAGTCCAATTGGGGTTTTTATTTGTATGAATGGAGAAATTCTTTTCGATAGATTGAAAGTATGCTTGATGTTGGGGGATCTTCAAATTACGCTAAATAGAATTTCACTGTAGGAAGTATTCATCATACATTACAAGGAGCCGATCATGACTTATAAAATTGCATTTTTTGATGTTGATGGAACGATTACGAGTTGCGATGACGGTACGATTCCGACGTCTACGAAAGAAGCTATACGAGCATTAAAAGATCAGGGAATTAAGGTAGTCGCAGCAACCGGTCGACCATTGTCCATGTGTCAGAGCATTCAAGACTTAGGGATCGACACGTTTATTACAGCTAATGGTGGTTATGCAAAACATGCGACCGAAGTTATACATAAAATGACGATGGATCAGCAAATTGTCCAACAAGTTTATGATTTTGCGAGAGATAGAGAGCACGGTTTGTCCTTTTATACGGAAGATTATTTCATGAACGGAGTGAGAAATCCGCAGATCTTAAACGCATTAAAGGAAACACTATTCCTTCATGATTATCCTGCTTTTGATGAATTCATTTACCATCAAGAAATTTATCTAATGTGTTTGTTTGCTTCTGATGAAATGGTCGAATCTTATCGTACACATTTTCCTCATTTAACATTTTTACGATGGCATCCGTATGTGGTGAATGTTTTGCAGGAAGACGTATCAAAATCTATAGCGATTCGAAAAGTGCTAGATTACTTTGGCTTAGACAAAACCGAAGCAATTGCCTTTGGTGATGGGGAAAACGATATTGATATGTTAGAATTTGTGGGGTTTGGTGTTGCTATGGGAAATGGGAATGAACGAGTCCAGTCATCTGCTGATTATGTAACAAAAAAGTCCAGCGAAGACGGAATCGAACATGCACTAAAAAACTTGGGCATTTTATAATACTTGGTCGATTTCTTGCACACATCTAAAAAAAACGTTTGAATCAATTGTAATGAATCATGATAATCACACCTATCACATACCCTTATAAGGTATACAGAAAATTAAAAGGTGGCGGTCATGATAGGAAACCCTCAACTATTTGTGTTAGTTTCTCTTGCAGTTATCACCTTACTCATCATTTGGTTAGCGGCTCGGTTTAGAAAGGTTTTACTTCCGATGCAAGGGATGATCATTTCCATGTTTTTTGGCATGAGTGTTAGTTTGACGGTGGGCGTGTTGTTCGGTGTTGCTTATCACGGAAATTTGTTTCACTCTACAATGATAGCGATTGGAATCGGCGTGCTTGCAGGTTCACTTTGTGGTGTTTGGTTTGGACTGTTAGCAATTCTTGAAGGGTTCATGGCTGGCATGATGGGTGGTATGATGGGTGCAATGTTAGGTGCGATGATAAACGTCGAACAATCCGGGATGCTCATTCAGCTTCTGCTTTTAATGACGGTTAGCACGATCTTTATCATCCTTTTACTAAAGACGCCTAGACATGCCACCATCACAACCAAAAGGTGGTTGTTAAAACCTGTTCTGCTCGGGCTTATTGTCCTTGCTTATGCAATTGGTAGTGATGTATTCATTTGGTGATTGGCGAGAAACAATCGGCTAACAAGCTAAAAAAGCTTGCTAGCCGATTGTTCATTTTTCCTCTATAAACAGTTTAACGTCAGAGCCCAATAGATTTTGGAGCTGAGCCATTTTTTCTTCTGCAACTTTAACTGACTGGTATTGGCCTAATTCCATATAAAAACTACTTTCCGTTGTGTTAAAAGGAGTGCCACTTTCACGTAAGTAGCGGATGTCTGCTTTGTCAAAGATATTCTCTTCCATATTGGCCAGTTTACCCCCGAATGAAAAAGCTTCCGTTCTTATTGTATGAATTGCATGATCTTTTTCTTCTTCAGTTAACGGTTGAGCACTGATAACAACTTGTGCGGGATCTGCGTATTCGCGGACTTTATATTGCACAGGGGAGTTGAATACAATCACAAATCGCCAAGCAGAGTCATCGTGTGTGACTACCCAATAAGCATCTGCAATCAATTCACTATCCTTTAAAGCTGTAAAATCTCTAGCGTCAAATGCTCGTACGCCACTCATTGTGAAGGACATTGTGTAAGGGTTTTCTTGTACGTCTACAGTGAAATGAGGGGCATTGAGTTGTGGTTCTTGGATTGTCGCTTCACTTCTTTGCGTAAAATCAATAAGAATATGTTCCGCTTTTTCAACTTGTTCTAATGTAATACGATAAATATTGACGTTATCCGTAATTTCTCCTCCACCGCTCTTCCCATCTTCAAACGAAAGTTCTTTCACTAAATTTCCTTCGACATTCGCATGTCCAATCGATTGTTTAACGGCTACATCATCCTTCTGTGACGATGAGTCTTTAGATTCCACACTACATCCTACACAAAGCAGAAGCGTAAAGAAAACGATCACTATAATTCTCAAAAGAAGCCCCCCTCTTAACTTAGTTACTAGATTTGGAAAACGTTTACTGTTATCATTAGCGTACCTGAATAAATTTAGATAAGCAATTCTTTTTAGTTAAATAGATTGCGGTAGGATGAAAATTTTAAAAATTAAGTTAGTGTTAACGACATTAATAGGCTAATCTCTATAATCATTAACTGGAGGGTATTTAGTGTATATAAATATTGAGAGAGCAAACGTAGATGAGGCTGAAATAATAGTACAAATTTACCGAGATGCTTATTCGGAAAACGAAAATTTAGGGTTTCCAGCAAGTGCATCAAAAGTGAGCGTCAATGAAGTAAAGGAATGGATAAAGAGCACGATTTTACTAATTGCGAAAGAAGTAGAGACAGAAAAGATAATTGGTACTGTAAGACTGAAATATAGTGAAGACTGGAAATGCTATGTACTTGGAAGACTAGCTATAAAAACAAATTATAAAGAAGAAGGTTTTGGAAGGAAACTTATGGAATATTCCGAAGGTGAACTTATTAAAATGAATGAGCATGTAGTAAGATTAACAGTTGCCAAAAACCATCCTTATCTAACTGAAATATATCAAAAAAAGGGATATAAGATAATAGGTGACCGTATACTTGAAAATTTATTCTATGAAGAAATTATAATGGAAAAATCATTTTAGTTTACTTGAGTTAACTAATAAATCGAGTGAGGTGGCTATGAAATTGAAAGAAAAGCGAAATAGAGTTCTGCTTTTTCTGGTGTGTATGATGATTGTTGCAGTACCATTCATTTATAAAGTCGTGATTCAACCAAAAAACGCACTTGAAATGTATCAAATGGTGAAATTTGCGGAGGATTTCAACGAAGTAAGCGGCCATGTGCTAGAAGGATACGAAGGAAATGTATCGGAAGAGTTGTATAATGAGGTGAAAAATACAGATTTGTCTCCAGAGAAAGTTAGGCAATTCACAGTGTTTGAATATGAAAATGAAACGTATTTCATTGAAACATCTCCAGGTACAATGAAATTGAAGGTTTTAGGCTTGGATAAAGTGCCAGAAGAAGTACATGAGTATTTGAAGGATTTGAATGAGGAGATAGAAGTGATACATGAATAAGCAAAAATTCAACGAGTAAACGCTTGAAAATTGCAAAGAGGCTGGGACATAACATGAAAAAACTGCATTATGGCTAATTCGCCGTTGGGCAGTTTTTTATATTTTTCCAATGTTTCTTTTCGAATTCATGAGTGAATCGAAGCGGAAAAAGGCCGACTCCTCGAAAATGCTGACGCATTTCCTTCGTGCGATGCTTATTCGAGGAAGCCTATTCAATGTCCTGCGGGATTGTAGCGCGAATGTTGAGACCCCGCAGGCAAAGCCGTCACGTAGAACGGCTTTTGCGTTGGGAGCAAGGATGCCTTAATTTCTGCAAACTACGCAGAAATACGGCAAATCGAACTCTTCGTTGTTCGATTGGCACAAGCGCGCCCCGCGGAAAGCGTGCCTTTTGGAGCGCAGAGTAACGGTCTATTTAGAGTTTTGTCCCAGCCACATTTAATGAACAGCTGCAATAATTCCTTCTTCTCGATCTAATAGAAGGTTGATGCCTGCTGCGTAGGGGTCTTCATTCAATACGTGTTCAATCCAAAAACGAATCGCTTGGATCATATGAAAAGAGTTGAGAATGTGGACCTGGCCAGCAATATGCACTTCTGCTGAAAAGCCGTCTTCATCGTCATACATTAGTTCGACTTCAACCGTTTCGGGTTGTACGTTATGAGAGTGGCCTTGCTCCATGCAAATTGCATTTACGATATCTTGTTCAGAAATCATCTGGTTTGCCATGGATTCATATCCTCTTTTTGTTTTTTCTTCTCTTTAATCATTACAAAAATCTTGCGTACAACGCCGATGATCAGAACGATTGCCAATACATTGACCATCAATCCAAGAATGGAACCTAACATTCCCATATTGGCAAACAAGCTACCAAACAAAAGTCCTGCAAGTCCACCGACAAACAATCCTTTCATAAGGCCACCTGAAAAGAAGCCGCCTTTTTTCGCCGTATTGCTCGTATTATTTGTGGATTTATTCAGTGAAGACGTATCTTCTTTTTTCTTGTCCACTTGTGGTTTGTTAAAGTTATTCGTCGTATTAAAGTTTTTCTTACCAGACTTGTAGCCTTTCGCTTCAACGGTTGAGACGTCGTCTGTAAAGATGATGTTGCCGATCGGTGACATGATGAGTGTTACAGCAAGTAGCGCCGATACTAGTTTTTTCAATTCATTTCCCTCCATCTGTTTGAGCATCTTATTATTTTTGATGCCGTACATTCATTATAAATGATTTGACGTCTAAACGGTAATCAGACGATTATTCGAGAAGAGATTGTTACATGCAATCGTCATGAAATCTTCACAATGACAAATTGTACATAATCATCTGCGCATTACACAACCTAGTAGTAAACCTATTTGGCGGTGGTACAATGGATTTCAATGTAGTGTGGAAGTCGATACTTATTATCGTCTTTGGCATTCTGCTTATTCGTTTTTCAGGGAGACGCTCAATTTCACAAATGACCATTTCACAAACGGTCATCATGATTTCGATTGGGACGTTATTAATTCAACCTGTGAGCGAAAAAAATCTTTGGGTTACTTTTGTTATCGCGGGCATTTTGATAGCAACGTTACAGGTAATTGAATACATGCAAATGAAATGGGATGTTACGGAAACGTTTTTCACAGGTCGTTCTCAGCTTGTGATTGAAAATGGAGTCCTTCATGAAAAAAACCTTAAAAAGATGAAACTTACGGTTGATAAACTTGAGATGAGATTGCGTCAAAATGGAATTGAGAGAATTGAGGATGTCCAATGGGCAACAATCGAACCAAGCGGGCAATTAGGCTATACACTCAAAGAACATAAAAAATTCGCTACGAAAGAAGATATTGACCAGTTGCGTGCCATGTTAGACGTTCTATTACGCGATAGAATTGGAAAAGAATATGTAGCGCAACACCAAGACCAACTAAATGAGCAAGCAACGTTGTTTTCTGAAATTGAGCAAGGCCATCATCAGAATGAACAGGATCATTTAAAGTAGTACGTCACTTCGGCATTAACCTGTTTTATCCCAAACCTAATTGCTTCCTAAAGTCTTTACTAATTCTTACTAGTTTTGTGAACGTTCTTCGATTACTATAAAAAGTGTAGGTATAATTTGGGTGGGGGGAAATGAAATGTGGAAACAACGATTGATTGACACGGAACGAGGAACCTTTGAAGTATTTGAAAAAGGGGAAGGGGAGCCGCTTGCGGTCACGCATTTATATAGCGAGTATGATGAGCGAGGAAATGCATTCGCGAATCCATTTACAGCACATTATCATGTCTATTTAATTAACCTAAGAGGCGCAGGACACTCTGTCGCTGCTGAAACGGATGCGCAATATAGTATGGAAGAGACGGTGTTAGACTTGGAAGCAATTCGTATTGCGCTAGGTCATAACAAATGGGGAATTGCGGGTCATTCAACCGGTGGAATGTTGGCATTAAAATATGCTGTTAACTATCCTGATTCATTGACAAAAATCATTGCAGGTGGAGCTGCAGCAAGTATTGCATATAGTGCCGACCCGGGAAGTATTTACTGTCGTGAAAATCCTCACTTTCAGCGCATTATTGAAATCATGAATAAGCTAGATACACCTGATGTGCCACTTGAGGAAAGACAAGCGATAAGCAGGGAATGGAATTTGATGTCTTTTTATTCGGAAGAAAAAATGGAAGCAGCGTACAAAAAACCGAACAGTGGTAAAACTGTTGGAGATCGACTCACTTACTTTAGGACGGTAGATTGTAAAACGTTTGACCTTCGTGAACAATTACCATCTGTTCAGCTTCCTGCCTTCATCTATTCGGGTCTTCATGATGCACAATGTCCACACAAATTTGGCATGGAAATCGCTAAGTTATTGCCAAATGCGCGGTTCATGTCTTTTGAAAGAAGTAACCACTATCCTTTTCTAGAAGAGGAAGAAGAATTTGAGCGATTTGTAGAAAGGACCATTCATACATAATCATTTTAAAAAAGGTACTTTGACAGTGTGTTTGTCAAAGTACCTTTTGCATATGTGTTCTTTTTTGAGTTAAATTAATTCTATCAATAAATCTTCATATACCGTTCCAATTCCCATGAGTGGACGGTCGTTCGGAAACTTTCCCACTCGACTTTCTTTGCTTCATAGAAATTTGAATAGATATGGTTGCCAAGCGCCTCTTGTACGACTTTGTTTTCAGACAATGCGATTAAGGCATGATCCAAGTCTGTCGGTAATAGACCAATCCCGTTTTCAGCGATCTCAGCGGGTTTCATCTCATAAATATTTTGGTCAATCGGTTTAGGTGGCTCGAGCTTACGTTTAACCCCATCCAAGCCTGCTGCCAAAATAGTCGCCATTGCAAGATATGGATTTGCAGATGAGTCAACGGAACGGACTTCAATTCGTGTACTCATTCCGCGGGAAGCAGGTATACGGATGAGCGGGCTGCGGTTTTGAGCAGACCAAGCGACGTAACAAGGTGCTTCGTAACCTGGGACGAGACGTTTGTAAGAGTTTACTGTCGGATTTGTAATGGCTGTGAATCCTTGTACGTGTTCCAACACACCCGCTAAGAATTGATAAGCGGTTTCACTTAGTTTTCTTTCCCCGTTTTCCTCAAAAAATAGGTTTTCCTTGTCTTTAAATAGGGATACATTACAATGCATACCTGAACCACTCACGCCGAAAATTGGTTTAGGCATGAACGTTGCGTGCAATCCGTGTTTTCGTGCAATTGTTTTAACAACAAGTTTAAACGTTTGAATGTTATCACAAGCTGTTAACACATCCGCGTATTTAAAATCGATTTCATGTTGCCCTGGTGCACACTCATGATGAGAAGCTTCCACTTCAAAACCAAGCTCTTCTAATTCCAATACGATATCGCGTCTGCAATTCTCACCTAAATCCAACGGTGCTAAGTCGAAATAGCCGCCATTATCATTTAATTCTAAAGTAGGTTGTTGATTGTCATCCAATTTAAATAAGAAGAACTCCGGTTCAGGCCCTAAGTTGAATTCCGTAAAGCCAAGTTCTTTCATTTCATTAATAATTCTTTTTAGATTTCCTCTAGGATCCCCTGGGAATGGTGTGCCATCTGCGAGAGAGACATCGCATATTAACCGAGCAACTTTTCCTTTTCCTGATGGCCATGGGAACACCATCCATGTATTCAAGTCTGGAATTAAATACATATCGGACTCTTCAATACGCACAAATCCATCAATTGAAGAACCGTCAAACATCATTTTATTATCCAGCGCTTTTTCGAGTTGGCTGACTGGAATCTCCACGTTTTTTATCATCCCGAAAATATCGGTAAACTGAAGTCGAATGAAATTAACGTTTTCATCCTTTACAAATTTACGGATATCATCTTTACTAAAATTCCTCATCATACCACTCTCCTTTTTATAATTGTTAGAGCTTTCTCTAACATTTTACTATGATAAATCATAGAGAATACCATTTTCAAGTAGTAATTTCATTTAATTGAAAGAATCCATCCCCAATGCGTAGAATTTATGTAGTAGTGGGAGAGCGATCAGTATCTTTTGGAGTGTTAGGGGAGGAGTTCTCTTTAAACCACCCAAATTTATACGGTGATGAGGAAGTCACCGTATAAATTTCGAGTGCGTTTTCAGCAATCGTGGTGGATTTTGCGTGGCTTAGGCTTCAGGTTTGAAGGTTTTGCAATCTGTGTCTTCACTATCACTGGCCTCTGTACCTGTTTGGTTAACAACGTAAATCACTTCAGCATGACACTTGTTTCCGCTGCCCCAATACGTACAATTGTTTACTTCACATAGTATACGTTGACTCAATTTGAATGCACCTCCTTTTAACGTAGCGTTCCACATTTCGCTCCAAAAAAACCATTCGACTTTTTGGGAACGAAAAAGTATCTGTCCTGGCCGATTAGAAATTTTTGGAGCCGATAGTTAGCGGCAGGGTTAAGTAAATCGATCATCCAGGTTCAGATTAATACTTGAATGTTGATAAATTAAACGTGTAACATGAAGAGAAGATAACGGATTTTTATTGAAAATGAGAAGTGGTCTGTGAAAAAAGAACGCTAGCATGTTGGACTAGATAAGTTTCAGCCAAGTTCATGATTTATTGTACGGAGGGAGGTAGAAGGAATATGCAACGACTGACGGATCATTTAATTGTGTTGTCATTTGATTGTTTATCGTCAAAAGATGTTCCACGCTTACGAGAACTGCCGAATTTCAAACGTTTTTTAAACGGTGCTGCTGTTTGCGACGAAGTGAAAACCATCTATCCATCCACGACGTATCCATGTCATACGTCCATTATTACAGGAAATTATCCGGCTAAACATGGCATTGTTAATAACACAAAACTTCAACCTGGTCGCCTTTCACCTGATTGGTATTGGAAAAGAAAAGAGATAAAAGGGACAACTTTGTACGATGAAGCGAAGAAACGAGGGATGAAGACAGGTGCATTGTTATGGCCTGTGACGGCGAGAGCGAATATTGACTACCATATTCCTGAAATTTTTGCGAACAGGAAATGGCATTCACAAACGGCTGTTTCGCTAGTAAACGGTAGTTTCTACTATACATTGGACATGAACTTTCGATTTGGACATTTGCGAAAAGGAATTCAGCAACCGTGGTTAGATGATTTTGTAACTGCTTCTACTGTTCACACGATTAAAACGAAGAAACCTGATTTATTGCTAGTTCACCTTGTAGATCTTGATGCGCAGAGACATCGTTATGGTTTTTCAGCTGAACAATCTTCTGAAGCGCTTGAGCGTCATGATAAAAGACTTGGTGCTATTTTAGACGCACTTGAAGAAGGCGGGATGATGGAGAGGTCTACAGTCATTGTACTTGGCGATCATAGTTCCCTTGATGTGTCACGGGTCATCAAATTGAATGTGCTTTTGAAGGAAAGTGGTTTCATTCAAGTGAATGACAAAGGGAAGATTTCTTCTTGGCAGGCATTTTGTAAAAGTAATGATGGGGCGGCATCGATTTATTTAAAAGACCCTTCGAATCTTCAAACGAAAGAGCGAATCAGTGCGTTGTTGCACTCGCTACAGATGAATCGAGAAAATGGAATTGAACGCATCTTATCAAGTGATAAGGCATTGGAAGTAGGAGCTGATAACGAAGTTGCGTTTATGCTGGAAGCACGTGAAGGGTTTTATTTCACGGAAGAGATAGATGGACCAGCAATCGTAGAAATTTCACAAGAAGATGTTGTTGCAGGAACATATTGCAAAGCCGTCCATGGATATTCCCCAAACAAATTGAACTATAACACCGTTTTTATAGCCAAGGGAAAAGGAATAATTCCCAATGGCACAATTGAATCGATGAGCTTAGTAGATGAGGGGCCAACATTTGCAAAGTTGTTAGGGATAGATTTAGGGAAGACAGATGGCCGCGTGTTGGATGAAATCATACAACCGTAAATGGTAAAACTCTGGTGACAGGTGACTGCCTATGCCAGAGTTTTAATCATTTGTATATTGATAGTAAAGGTCAATCGGAATGAACAAACCGACTTTTCCGTGTTCCTCATGATCTAACGTAGCAAACACGGTGCCAATTACTTCTCCTTCTTCATTGATCACCGGACTTCCACTATTCCCTCGATAGACGGGAGCTTCCATCATGTAAACTTCTTCAGTCCAATCGTCCAATTTAATGGGCTCGATAATGGATCCTTCATTGACGATCCCTTTAAAGCTTAACGGATTACCTATAAACGTTACGTGTTCTTTTTTGGATAGGTTACTTACTTGGGCCAACGGTAAACTTGGCAAGTTTTCTCCAGCGATCTGTAAGATTGCAAGATCAATATCAGGAATGTCGTCTAAGACCGTTGCTTCAAAACGGCCGGCTTCAGGAAACTTGACATAAATGGATCGGTTTCCTTCTATTACGTGTGAGTTCGTTAGGATTAATCCTTCATCATCAATTGAGAAGCCCGTTCCTTTCCCGTCTTCAGTGATCACAACAACGACGGCTTCCTTCATCTTGGAAACTGCTGGATCAGTAGACAGGGAAGCGGAAGTACGCAAAAATTCGATTGCTGGAATTGAAAAAACTTGAAACAAACCTGCAAATGTACTGATTACCAATACACTGGATAATAACCAAATGAACCATTTCGGGACTTGTCTTTTAGGGGTTGGTTCTTTTTTAGCAAGTGCTTCACGTTGTGCTTCAAGGACGAGTTCATTGAATTCATCTTCTGTCAGTTCGCTTTCTTCAACAGATTCCGTCGATGTGTTAGGTGCCGTCACCTTTTCATCTTCTGACATCGATACATCACTTCCTACCAATTATGTGTCTAGTAGTAGTATACCAAAAAGAACAAGTAAAACGGGTAGTTGGGAAAAGAATCGTCTTGCAATGCACATTTCAAGAATCTTACCCATATGTATAAATGGAAAGGGGAGAGATGGATGGTAACGTTAACGCCGATTATTATTGAGGGACATCCGTTTACAGCGGTGACTGTTTCATTGCCAAAAACTACATTACTAACTGTTTCGAATGAAGTAGGCTATATTATGTGTGGTGCATTAGATGTCGGACTGTTAAATAATGTATTAGCCGATCGGAAAATTGTTTCAGGTAGAGCTGTTGGGGTTAAAACCATTGAACAACTCTTAAAAGCACCTTTAGAATCCGTTACCCATGAAGCGGAGGAACTTGGTATTCATAAAGGGATGATTGGTGAAGAAGCGCTGCTAAAAATGGTTTAAGCGAAAAACCTTAACAGAGTAGTGTTTCATATGAAGCCTCTCTATGCGAGGGGAATATGGATAATCTGAACGCAATTAAACCACGATAACTTTTCTTTTAAAATAGAGATATAGCTGCAATTTTGATTTGCGCTACGAGCGGACGCTTTCCGCGGGCACGGCTTCAGCCGCTTCCCTCGCTGCGCTCAGTCCTGGGTCTTCAGCTCGCGCTGTTCCCGCAGGAGTCGCCGCTCTCCGCTCCAATCAAAGGTGTTTTCTATTAACTGAATGAGGTGATGGTTAAGGATCCGATCCCTGCGCCAGGCAATCAAGGTAAGTGATACTAACGTGGCATATCGCTGTTTCCTAGGCTTAAGCTTTCAAACAGTGGTTCCTTACTTCTCCACGTTAGGGAAGTGAAAACTTTAAAAATGCCTTAATTTCCGCAAAGAACGCAAAAATACGGCAAAGTGAACCCTTCGCTGTTCGCTTGGCTGAGGGCAAGCCCCCCCGGAAAGCGTCTGCTCGGAACGGAGATCAACGTTATATCAGTTATAATGTACATGTTTAAGCAAAAAAAGGTTGGAATCTAGGATTTCCAACCTTTTTGTCTACAATCTGAACCCGTATTGCCATAGAAATTGGCGATACGGGTTTTTTAGATTTATAGAGGCGTTTGTTATTTTTTCGGTTTTGTTTGCTTTTGGGGAGTTGGATTGAAATCGTTTTGCGTTTCAATGCTGCCAAAGAACTCTTCGCCGAATTCAGTGCGATCATTTCTATGACGATTTTGATTCGTTTGGCGGTTGTTTTGCTTTTGACGGTTTTGCTGCTCTTGGTTTTTCTCTTCGCGCATGGATATGTTCACTCCTTCTAATGTTGTTAGGTGAATTTCTGCTTCCCTACAGCCATTAGGATGTCCTCGAACCGAAAAACTATCCCGTAGGTAAGCGATAGCAAAAGATGACAGGTGTAAGAGTTTAACACAGTAAGTAGTAGAACCTTAATGGTTCAACTGGGTGTGTGCTACATACGTAAGCACAAACGATTCCTTATGGATAAATGCTATGAAATCGAGAAAAAGCAACTTTTCGGATTCCAATACTATTTTCACAATAGTTTATTGCTTGGTTAATGACTTGAATAGTAGGGTAAATGAATTGTTATTTAAGAAATTTGATAATCGTAATATTGTATATTAGTCAATATGTTTGATTATAAAAGAAAGGTAAAATGTGTCATATGAACGTTTTGTGTCGTAATTATGCTTATAATGGTGAAGGTTTTGTGACGAGCGCTCCAGATAATTGTTTTTAGCATTTTAATATAATAATATGTAACCTGTGTTATGGTAATTGCCATATAAAATACAAGACATTATTCTTGTAAAACTTATAAAACAATAGAAAGGGGTACACTAATGAAATTGAAATGGACTTTTTTAGGTTTGATAGTTGGTTTACTAGCTGTTTTAACAGGTTGTGAGCCAGTAATGGTTTTAGATCCGAAGGGACCGCAAGCCGACACAATTGCAAATGTTATTTGGATATCGATCGCAACAATGGCGATTGTTGTAATTGTTGTGTTCGCAATGTTGGTGTACATCTTAGTGAAATACCGTGCATCGAAACAGAGTGACAATTATGAACCGCCTCATATCGAAGGGAATCCGATTGTAGAAGGGTTGATAGTCGGTATTCCGATTATCATCATTATTTTCCTTTCAATCGTTACGGTTAAATCGACATATGAAGTTGAAGCGACACCAAAAGGCTACGAAGACCAAGAACCTCTAGTTGTATATGCTTCCTCTTCTGATTGGAAATGGCATTTTAGCTATCCAGAGGAAAATATTGAAACAGTAAACTATTTATACATCCCGACTGACCGTCCGTTAGAATTTAGACTTTATTCATTTGGACCGATTACAAGCTTCTGGATTCCGCAATTAGGTGGACAAAAATATGCGATGTCAGACATGGTAACCACATTACATTTAGCAGCAGAAGTGCCTGGTGAATACATGGGAAGAAACTCAAACTTCAGCGGAAAAGGGTTTGCGGAAAATATTTTTGATGTTGAAGCGATGTCTCCGAAAGAATTTGACGAATGGGTCGAAGAAGTGAAAACAACAGCTGAACCGATCACTGAAGAGAAATTTGAAGAATTATTAGAGCCTGGACATCTTGGTCGAATGACGTTCAGTGGAACGCACTTGGAGTTCTCTCCTGCTCCTGAAGGTCATCACGGACATGGGCATGAAGAGAAGGATTCTGATGAAGAAAGCCATACACATCACGAATAATTCTTTTCCATCTCGTAAGGATGGTTGGAAAAGTGCTTATGTATGTAAACGCAGTGCTTCAATTCTTTAAAAAACAGACTCTTTGTGGAGTTTAAGAATGATAAGTAGATGCCACTAAAATTACGCAACATCTAACTGAAAGGAGTTCTATTCGTATGGATTACTTTGATCGATTTGCCATACCTCATCCAAGTCCAGCGATTTATGCATCCATGGTGGCCATTGGTCTAACGGTGATCGCAATTCTCGTCGGGTTAACCTATTTTAAAAAATGGGGGTATTTATGGCGAGAGTGGTTGACGACAGTTGACCATAAAAAAATTGGTATCATGTACCTTCTTGCTGCCTTGCTTATGTTGTTCCGAGGTGGGGTAGATGCCCTGATGATGCGTGCGCAAACAGCTGTACCTGAAAACACGCTATTGGATGCGCAGCATTATAATGAAGTTTTTACTACGCATGGAGTTGTCATGATCATCTTCATGGCTATGCCGTTCATCTATGCATTGATGAACTTTGTTGTACCGTTACAAATTGGTGCACGAGACGTTGCATTTCCACGTTTGAATGCACTTAGCTTTTGGTTGTTCTTTATGGGTGCGATGCTCTTTAACATTTCATTCGTTATTGGTGGATCACCTGATGCTGGTTGGACGTCGTACTTCCCGCTAGCAGGAAATGATTTCAGCCAATCTGTCGGAACAAACTACTATCTATTATCGATCCAAATTGCTGGTATCGGTACATTGATTTCTGGGATTAACTTCATGGCGACAATTTGGAGCATGCGAGCACCAGGTATGAAGCTAATGAAGATGCCAATGTTCACATGGACGGCTCTTATTACGAATGCGATCGTTGTATTTGCTTTCCCAGTCTTAACGGTAACATTGTTGTTAGGAACAATGGATCGACTATTTGGCACGCACATCTTCTCGATGACTAACGGCGGAATGGACATGCTCTGGGCTAATTTGTTCTGGGTTTGGGGTCATCCTGAAGTATATATCCTTATCTTGCCGGCATTCGGTATATATAGTGAGATCATTTCAACGTTCTCAAGCCGTAATCTTTACGGGTATAAGTCAATGGTTGTTTCAATCGTTGTCATATCGTTCATGTCGTTCTTAGTTTGGATGCACCATTTCTTTACAATGGGGCAAGGGCCGCTATCAAACAGTATTTTCTCAATTACAACAATGGCCATTGCAATTCCTACAGGTATTAAGATCTTTAACTGGTTACTGACAATGCGAAAAGGGAAGATTCGTTTTACTGTACCGATGCTTTATGCAGTTGGATTTATTCCGATTTTCGTAATTGGTGGGGTAACAGGTGTTATGTTAGGGATGGCAAGTGCCGATTATCAATACCATAATACAATGTTCTTAGTGGCGCATTTCCACTATACAATTATTCCGGGCGTAGTCTTTGCGATGCTTGCAGGACTAACGTATTGGTGGCCAAAAATGTTCGGTTACATGCTTAGTGAGAAAATCGGTAAATGGTCGTTCTGGCTCATTGCGATTGGCTTTAACGTAACATTCTTCCCGATGTTCTTCACTGGATTAGACGGACAAGCACGTCGTATGTATACGTACTCTGAAGCATCTGGTTTTGGTCCGCTCAACTTGCTTTCGTTTGCAGGTGCGGTCGTGTTGGCAATCGGTTTTGCAACGCTTGTCTACAATGTGTATTACAGTACACGTTACGCTTCACGTAATATTAGTTCTGATCCTTGGGACGCTCGTACACTTGAATGGGCGACACATAGTCCTGTTCCGCATTATAACTTTGCGAAAACACCAGAAGTGGATTCAATTGAAGCGTTTTGGGATCACAAGAAAAGCGGAAAATCTTTGTTTAAAGACAAAATCGAGAAAATCCATATGCCGAATAGTAGCGGTATGCCGTTTATTATTAGCAGCATCTTCTTTGTGTGGGGATTCTCATTCGTCTTTAGTATGTGGATTCCGTTAATTATTACAACCATTGCGATTTTTGCATGTCTAGCGCACCGTTCGTTCGAAAAAGACGACGGGTACTATATTTCTGTAGAAGAAATAGAAGAAACAGAAAAAAATAGCGAGGTGTTAGTTGATGAAAGTAGATAATTCACTTCCGCTTGAATATAGCACTGGGCAAAATAAGTTAAATATTTTAGGTTTTTGGATTTTCCTTGCTGCTGAAGTTATGCTTTTTGCGACGTTATTTGCGACGTATTTTACACTCGAGCATCGTACAGGTAATGGACCAGCTGGTGCAGAGATTTTTGAACTCACGCCCGTATTGATCGAGACGATTTTGCTCTTAACGAGTAGTTTTACCATCGGTCTAGGTGTGCATGCAATGCGTATTGGAAATAAGAAAGCGATGATGTCTTTCTTTGCAGTCACGTTATTACTCGGACTTGCATTCTTAGGTGTGGAGATTTATGAATTCACACATTACACGCATATTGGAGCTGGCCTTCAAGTGAGTGCGTTCACTGGTATTCTGTTAACAACGTTAGGGACACATGGAGCGCACGTTACGCTTGGTCTGTTCTGGGGCTTGTTCATCATTATGCAAGTGAAGAAGCAAGGATTGACGCCTAAAACGGCGAACAAAGCCTTCATCTTCTCCTTGTACTGGCATTTCTTAGATGTTGTCTGGATTTTCATTTTCAGCTTCATCTATCTGAAAGGAATGATGTGATATGAGCGAATTATTCCCGCGTAAACAAGTAATGGGCTTTGTCTTTTCGCTAGTATTAACTGCAGCTGCACTGACAGTTTACTTCTTTGACTTTTCTTTTGCTGTCGGAATGACTGTCCTTCTAGTCACTGCATTCGTACAAGCCGGCGTACAACTCGTCGTCTTCATGCATGCAGGCGAGACGGAGGATAAACATGCGATTTACATGAACATCTATTATGCAGTTGCAATTGCCCTTGTAACGATCTTAGGTACATTACTCATCTTAGTGTGGGATATGTAATCGTATAGAGGGTAGGGAGCGGATAGAAGCTTCCTAAGAAATGTTGAAAGAGGCTGGACAAAACATAAAAAATGCATGAAGGCAAATTCGCCGGCATGCATTTTTTCTGCTTTTACAATGTTTCTTTTTTATCTTCATAAGTGGATCGGAGCGGAAAAAGGCCGACTCCTCGAAAATGCTGACGCATTTCCTTCGTGCGATGCTTATTCGAAGAAGCTTAGTCAATGTCCTGCGGGATTGTAGCGCGAATGTTGAGACCCCACAGGAAAAGCCGTTACGTTAGAACGGCTTTTGCGAGCAAAAGCGTAGCGTTGGGAGCAAGGATGCCTTAATTTCCGCAAAGTACGCAGAAATACGGCAAATCGAACTCTTCGTTGTTCGATTGGCTCAAGCGCGCCCCGCGGAAAGCGTGCCTTTTGGAGCGCAGAGGAACGGTCTATGTAGAGTTATGTTCCAACCCTTTCACTATACATATTTAGTGCTTTCCGAATGAATAGAAAAACAAAGCGATGAGCATCAAAACGATAATGGGAATGCCAACTTGAAAGAAATAGGCAGCTTTCACTGAGACAACCTCTGATGGAGCGCGCATCGTCTTTAATTCATCTTGAACTTCTTTTCGATACAACACTTTCTTCATACTAGTTGTAAAGAAATCGAAAAATCCTGATTGTAACACTAACACAAGAATGCCGATACATAGGAACGACAATCCTATTGTAAATGAAATATTAATGTAATGGAGAATTGTTATTCTACTGTAGAAGATTAGTGAAAGTAACAAAATTGATAATTGTATTACAATAACATTTATTGCGATTCTCTTCATAATTTAGCCTCTTTCTGTTTTGCTTTTATTATACATTATTATTGTATATTGTAGCATATTGAATTTATAATACCTAGCAACAAAACCTTTGTTTTCAAAGCTTTATTCATATTTATCCTAAATTGTTTGATAAAACATTCTTTTATAATTATATTGTTTCAGAAAAAAAGCATAAAAAATACTTTGACTTCATACATTTTGGTTGTATAATAAAAAGTGATAATTCTTCAGACAATTTCAAAAGGAGGTCAATGCGATGAAAAGAAACAAAATGTTATTGCTATTAGCATTATCATTCGTACTAAGTGTCATTCTTGCGGCATGTGGTTCTGATGATAAAGCGAAAGACAATGCTTCATCTGGCGCAGATGATAACAAAAACACAGAACAAGACACAAAAAGTGAGCCGGACGCAGAGCAAGTTTTAAACTTGATGGAGTCTGCTGCAATCCCTTCTGTTGACTCTGCAATCGTAGAAGACGCAGTAGGATTTAACGTATTGAATAACGTTAACGAAGGTTTATATCGATTGAATTTAGAGAATGTTGCTGAACCTGCGATGGCTGCTGAAGAAGCAGAAGTTAGTGAAGATGGTTTAACGTACACATTCAAAATCCGCGATGCAAAATGGTCGGATGGAACACCTGTAACTGCACATGATTTCGTTTTTGCATGGCAACGTGCAATTGATCCAGCTACAGGGTCACCATATGGTCCATTCATGATGTCTGGAGTTATCAAAAATGCAACTGCAATTAGTGAAGGAACAATGGACAAGTCAGAACTTGGTGTAGTAGCCGAAGACGACAAAACATTAGTCGTTTCACTTGAACGTCCTGTACCATACTTTTTATCTTTAATGTCATTCGGAACTTTCTATCCACAGAAGGAAGAGTTCGTAACAGCTAAAGGTGATGCGTATGCGACAAACTCTGACAGCTTGCTTTACAACGGTCCTTTCGTTCTTACTGAATGGGATGGAACTGGCGATAGCTGGGTGTACAAAAAGAATGAACACTACTGGGATGCTGAGAACGTTACTCTTGAAACAATTAATGTAAACGTTGTCAAAGACTCTGCTACAGCAGTGAAGCTTTACAACGATGGTAAGAAAGATCGTGCTGGCGTATCAGGCGACTTAGCGTTGCAATATGCAAACCATGAGGAAGCTGTTTTACAACCGGACACTGGCGTGTTCTACTTCAAGTTTAACCAAGAGCGTGACGGCAAAGAGACGCCTCTTGCGAACGTAAATATCCGTAAAGCAATTGCGAAAGCCTTCCAAAAAGAAGACTTAGCAGATGTAGTACTTGCAAACGGATCAATGGCTGCAAACTACTTCGTACCGAAAAACTTCGCTTACGATGAAAGCGGAAAAGATTTCCGTGAATTGAGTGGCGATCACCTTGTCTACGATGTAGAAGAAGCAAAAAGCTACTGGAAAAAAGGCTTAGAAGAACTAGGTGTTTCTGAATTAGAATTAGAAATTCTTGGCGGAGATACTGAACTATCTAAGAAAATGGATGAATACTTCAAAGCGCAACTAGAGAAAAATCTTGAAGGTTTAAAAATCACACTTAAAGAAGTACCATTCAGTGTTCGTTTAGAACTTGATACAAACCAAGATTACGACATTCAAGTTTCAGGTTGGAGCCCTGACTTCCAGGATCCGATTTCATTCTTAGACTTGTTCGTAACGGATAGCACAAACAACTTAATGTCATTCTCTAATGCAGAATACGATGAGTTGATTGCAGCGTCGAAAGAAGAACTTGCTTTAGATCCAAAAGCTCGTTTTGAAGCGTTTGCAAAAGCTGAGAAAATCTTATTGGAAGAAGAAGCAGCAATTGCTCCGATTTTCCAACGTGGATTAATCCAACTTGAAAAACCTTACTTCAAAGATCTAGGGATTCACCCATTCGGAGCTGACTATAGCTACAAGTGGGCATATATTTCCGGTAAAGAATAAGGAAACTATTTGTTGAACTAAATAGGAGAGAGTATATGTATGGGCAACCTCGTATACTCTCTTTTTAGTAAAAGGGAATTGATTGAAAGTAAATAAGTAAATGACTTATGAAAATACATCGTTTTTTTCGATTGTAGATAAATGAAGTTGAAATAACTCGATCTGTGCAAAGTAGTAAATCAACTCACGTGTATATGTATAAAAACTATTTTTGGAGGTGCACTGTGCTTAAGTATATTGGAAAGCGACTCATTTATATGTTTCTCACGTTATTCCTCATTGCGACTACGACATTTTTCTTAATGCAAACGCTACCAGGCTCACCAATCGCCTCTTACAGCAAGCTGAATGAACAACAACGGGAGATCGTTGAGAAAAAGTATGGAATTGATAAACCGAAGCCTGTTCAGTATGCAATCTATATGAAAAACCTTGCAAAAGGGGATCTTGGCACGTCATTTGTATTTAAAGGCAAAAGTGTAAACGAACTTTTAGCAGCTCGTGTGAAACCATCATTCATTCTTGGTGCACAAGCGATGGTCTTTGGAACGTTAGCGGGAATTTTATTGGGGATGATCGCTGCACTTAGACAAAACACATTTTGGGATTATGGAAGTACGTTTTTGGCGATTCTAGGAATCTCCATTCCGTCATTCGTATTTGCATCACTTCTTCAATATTGGGTTGCATCTGAATGGCATTTACTACCTGTTGGACTTTGGGAAGATGGATGGAAGTCGAGTATTTTACCGTCAATTTCATTGGCAATGGGGCCGTTAGCTTTGTCGGCACGTTTCATTCGAACGGAAATGATTGAAGTATTAAGTTCTGACTATATTACATTAGCAAAAGCGAAAGGTGCAAACGGTTTTGAAATTGCTTTCAAACATGCTTTCCGTAACGCGCTCATTCCGCTTGTTACGGTTTTAGGGCCAGTAGCAGCTGGATTAGTAACCGGTTCGTTAGTTGTTGAACAGATTTTCGCGATTCCTGGTATCGGAGAACAATTCGTTTCATCTATTATGACGAATGATTTTGCGACAATCATGGGAACAACACTGTTCTTCTCAGCATTACTGATTTTCATCATTTTCATTGTAGATATTCTTTACGGAATCATCGATCCACGAATCCGTTTGTCTGGAGGTAAAGGGTAATGAAAAAAGAACTACAACAATTACCGCCGGAAAAGTTTGAAAGAATTACAATTGACAGCGATTCAGCTGAGCGCATTGCAAAACCTAGTCTAAGCTTTTGGCAAGATGCTTGGTTGCGTTTGCGTAAAAACAAAGGGGCTGTCGTCAGTATCTTTGTTTTGATTTTACTCATTGCCATGGCGTTTGTTGGTCCGTTAGTGAGCGGACATGAAGGGGACGCACAAAATCTTCGACATGCGAACTTGCCACCGAAAATTCCTGGTATCGAGCATCTCGGAATTTTTGACGGACATGGGAAACTTGGTCAAGAAACAGTCGATCTTTATGAACTGAAAAAAGTGGACGAGTACTATTGGTTCGGTACAGATGGACTTGGTCGTGACTTGTTTACTCGTCTATGGGAAGGTACGCAAATCTCCTTGCTCATCGCTTTTGTCGCTGCATTGATTGATATGGTCATTGGTGTGGCTTATGGTGGGATTTCCGGTTATTTTGGTGGTCGTGTAGACGACGTGATGCAGCGTATCGTTGAAATCCTGATTGGTATTCCGACATTAATTGTCGTAATTTTAATGATCCTCATTATGAAACCAGGTATTCTTGCGATTATTATTGCCATCTCCATAACAGGTTGGATAGGGATGTCACGTATCGTCCGTGCGCAAATCCTTAAGTATAAAGGACAGGAATTTGTCCTCGCTTCGAGAACATTAGGAGCAAGTGATGGACGAATTATTACGAAGCATTTATTGCCAAATATCCTTGGGATTGTCATCATTAACACGATGTTCACGATACCGAGCGCGATTTTCTTTGAAGCATTTCTAAGTTTCATCGGTATTGGGTTAGTACCTCCTGATGCATCATTAGGGACGTTAATTAACGACGGCTATAAAGTGATGGAATTCCAACCGTATGTACTATTATTCCCTTCGTTAGTTATTAGTATATTAATGATTGCATTCAACTTAATTGGTGATGGATTACGAGATGCACTTGATCCGAAAATGAAAGATTGATTGGAGGAAAGCCGAGATGAAAACGATATTACAAGTAAAAGACTTGGAGCTTTCCTTCCATACGTTTGCAGGTGAAGTGAAAGCGATTCGAGGAGTCAACTTCGAATTGAAAAAAGGGGAAACGTTAGCGATTGTAGGGGAGTCTGGATCGGGTAAATCCGTTACGACGAAATCTATTATGCGGCTGTTACCTGAAAGTAGCTCTGAATTTAAAAATGGTGAAATCTTGTTTGACGGCAAAGATTTGACGAAGTTGTCAGAGAAAGAAATGCAAAAAATCCGCGGAAAAGACATTTCGATGATTTTCCAAGATCCAATGACCTCCTTGAACCCGACAATGACAATCGGTAAACAAGTGATGGAACCGATTTTAAAGCACCAAAAATTGAGCAAAGCAAAAGCGAAAGAAGTTGTCATCGATTTGCTTCGCATGGTGGGACTTCCTAATCCGGAAGAACGATTCAAAATGTATCCTCACCAATTTTCCGGCGGTCAAAGACAACGTATCGTCATTGCAATTGCACTTGCTTGTAATCCGAAAGTGCTCATTGCGGATGAACCGACGACGGCTTTGGACGTAACAATCCAAGCGCAAATTTTGGAGTTAATGAAAGACATTCAAAACAAAGTCGACACGTCCATCATTTTCATTACACATGATTTAGGTGTCGTGGCGAACGTTGCGGATCGTGTAGCGGTTATGTATGGTGGGAAAATTGTTGAAGTCGGTACGGTGGATGAGATATTTTATAATCCTCAGCATCCTTATACGTGGGGATTGCTCAGTTCCATGCCTTCACTTGAATTATCTGAAGAGAAATTGTATGCCATTCCAGGTACACCACCTGATTTGCTGAACCCGCCAGTAGGGGATGCATTTGCTTTAAGAAGCGAATATGCGTTGCAAATCGATTTAGAAGAAGCGCCACCATTCTTTAAAGTGAGTGACACGCATTATGCGGCAACGTGGTTGTTGCATCCAAATGCACCTGAAGTGGATCCACCAGCAACGATTATTGAGCGTATGAAAACGTTCAAGGGAAGCAAGTATTACAAACAAGCGCATGGAGGTGAGGCATAATGACAGAAAAACTGCTCGAAGTGAAAAACTTGAAACAGTATTTTAACGTAGGGAAGCCTTCTGAAGTGCGTGCGATTGATGGCATCAGTTTTGATATTCGTCGTGGGGAAACATTCGGTTTAGTAGGGGAGTCCGGTTGTGGTAAGTCGACAACTGGAAGAACGATTATTCGACTGTACGATGCAACAGATGGAGAAGTTCTCTATGACGGAGTAAGCGTTCATGGCAATAAATCTAAAGCAGAAGTAAAATCCTTGAATCAAAAAATGCAAATGATTTTCCAAGATCCGTATGCATCCTTGAATCCGCGTATGAAGGTACTCGATATTATCGCAGAAGGCCTGGACGTTCATGGTCTTGTGAAAAATGCGAAAGAACGGAAACAGAAAGTCGTTGAACTATTGGAAACGGTCGGTCTGAATAAGGAACACGCAGACCGCTATCCGCATGAATTTTCTGGTGGACAACGTCAGCGGATTGGGATTGCGAGAGCACTTGCTGTGAATCCTGAATTCATTATTGCCGACGAACCGATTTCTGCACTCGATGTGTCGATTCAAGCACAAGTCGTCAATTTGTTAAAAGACTTGCAAAAAGAAAAAGGCTTAACGTATTTATTCATCGCGCATGACTTGTCGATGGTAAAATACATTTCTGATCGAATCGGTGTTATGTATTTCGGAAAGTTAGTCGAAATGGCACCTGCTGAAGAGTTGTATAAAAACCCAAGACATCCTTATACACAGTCATTGTTGTCGGCGATTCCGCTACCGGACCCGAACTATGAGCGGACACGCGTGAGAAAATCGTACAATCCTGAAGACCATCAATACGGTCCAAACGAAAATGTACAATTTAGGGAAGTTGCACCCGAGCATTTTGTATTATGTTCGGATAAAGAATTTGCTGCGATGCAATGAATTGTGCATGTTGAAAAGTAGAAATATAAAACCAAGTATTCCGATAAAAGGGGTGCTTGGTTTTTGTCGTTTACAGTCGGTCGTGAATTATTAGTAGTGTTAATTAATCGATTGGTAGGATAAGAACATCCAAATTTTCTTGTATTCCTTGATAAACACCGGATTTCCGCTCCAGGCGGACGCGTTCCGCGGGCACGGCTTCAGCCGCTTCCCTCGCTTCGCTCAGTCCAGGGTCTTCAGCTCGCGCTGTTCCCGCAGGAGTCGCCGCCTTCTGCTCCAATCCTGATGAGCGTTTTCTAAGTGAGAAGCAAAATAAGTTGTCGCAACAAACTAGTTGGCTGGAGTGCAGGAGCTGATTCCTCGAATATGCTGCGCATTTCCTTCGTGCGTGTTTATTAGAGGAAGCATATTCAATGTCCTGAGGTGGAATAGCACGAATGTGAGACTCCGCAGGGAAAGCCTTCAAGCAGAAAGGTTTTTGCGAGCAAAAGTGCAGCCTTGGGAGTTTTGTCGTTTACAGTCGGAAAATATAGCGCTTTACTATAATCAGATAATTGTATATTATCAATATAAGATTCATAAGTTAGTCGCAAGATCAGTACGTCATGAAATGGGGGAATTGAATGGAGAACATTGTCAATGGATTGAATGCAATTTTATGGAGTACGCCTGTCATTTACATTCTTCTCGGTGTGGGGCTCGTATTTTCTGTGTTGACTCGATTTTTGCAAGTGCGGCATATTCGAGAAATGGTTAAGCTCATGTTTAAAGGGAAAAGTTCTGCAGCAGGTGTTTCTTCGTTCCAAGCGTTATCGATCGCCTTATCTGGGCGGGTCGGTACAGGGAATATTGCAGGTGTGGCGACAGCAATTTTTTATGGAGGACCAGGAGCGGTCTTTTGGATGTGGGCAATTGCGTTCATCGGTGCATCCAGTGCGTTCGTAGAATCTACGCTTGCGCAAATTTACAAAGTGAAACAAGACGGCCAATATCGTGGAGGCCCTGCGTATTTTATTGAACGTGGCATCGGTTGGAAATGGTTTGGCATGCTGTTTGCCATTGCAGCTTTAATTGCGATGGCAATACTAATGCCAGGGGTGCAATCAAATTCCATCGCTGCAGGAATGGATAATGCATTCAATATACCACCATGGCTCACGGGCATCGTCATTATATCGTTATTAGGTTTTATCATTTTAGGTGGCGTGAAACGAATTGCTTCAACGGCACAAATACTTGTCCCTTTCATGGCGATTGGCTATATGATTTTTTCGATTGTTATAATCGCAATGAATATACAACTTCTTCCTGAAGTAATTGCATTAATTTTTAAAAGTGCTTTTGCGTTAGATTCTGCTTTTGGTGGAATCATCGGGATGGCGATTATGTGGGGAGTTAAACGCGGGGTATTTTCGAATGAAGCAGGTCAAGGGACTGGTGCACATGCAGCGGCGGCGGCTGAGGTTTCCCACCCAGCAAAACAAGGACTCGTGCAAGCATTCTCGGTTTATATTGACACACTCTTCGTTTGTTCTGCAACCGCTTTCATGATTCTCTTTACTGGCATGTATAACACGCAAACGGAAGATGGGAAAGGTTTTATCGTGCATAATTTGGAAGGTGTGGAGCAAGGACCTGGCTATACGCAAGCAGCAGTCGACAGTATTCTACCCGGATTTGGTGCAGGTTTCGTAGCCGTAGCATTATTCTTTTTTGCCTTTACAACGATTATGGCGTATTACTACATTGCAGAAACAAACATCGCTTACTTGTTCCGTAAACAGAATACAAAATCCGTTATGTTCATTTTGAAGATTGTTATCTTAATCGCAACTTTTTGGGGTACCGTTCGAACAGCTGAATTAGCATGGGCCCTTGGTGACGTTGGTCTTGGCATTATGGTATGGTTGAACGTCATAGCAATTGTAATTTTAGCTAGACCAGCATTGCTAGCATTAAAAGATTACGAGCAACAAAAGAAACTGGGGTTGGATCCCGTATTTGATCCTAAAAAGCTCGGGATTAAAAATGCAACATTTTGGGAGAACTATAAAAAAGAAAGTGAGTAAGTTTGCAGAATAGCAATAAAGGAAAAGTGGATTGAACAGAATCAATCACACTTTTCCTTTTATTTTGAGAGTACGTAATGACCTTATCGATATCCTCATGGAATAAAATCGTTTGCAGTTTCGGGTGTTTCCATCCTTTGCTCACTGAGTAGATTAGAAACTGTGCCGATGGATAATCCTTTTTCTTTAATGCGTCGAATCATTTCATCCATCCCTTCGGCAGTCGGTTTTGTTGGATGCATGAGTACCATGGAGCCATTTTCCACTCCATTGACGATTTTATTTACCATAGGAGCCGTTTCAGGTTGCTTCCAGTCAACCGTATCAATTGTCCATAAAACCGTATACATGTCTAACTGGCGAGCAACGTCGACTGTTTGCTGGTTGAAGCTTCCGCTAGGTGGACCGAACCATTTGGGTTTAACACCGATTGTTTCTTGAATGACTTCATTCGTTTTGTGGAGTTCTTCTTTTGTTTTGTCGAGCGACGATTGAGCTAAATCAGGGTGGGTGAAAGCATGGTTGCCAATTTCGTGCCCTTGTGCAAAAATCATTGTTGCCATTTCAGGATTATTTTTTGTCCAACTCCCGTCCAAGAAAAACGTTGCTTTTACTTCATGTGTTTCCAGTGCTTTCAGGATGGGTGGGATAAATTCATTGCCCCATGCGACGTTAATTAAAAAAGCGACCATCGTTTTCTCTGGATTTCCTTTAAAAATGGGGGAGGGCGATAAATCAGCTAGTGTAACAGCAGGTCGTTCTTCTTTATAAATGAGCAACTCTTTATCGAATTGATTCGCAGAAGCCATTTGTTTAAAACTTTGATCGACATCGATGAACAGACCATTGTAACCAGGTATTGCTTTCCATACGCGATCAATGACAGCGTCAATTGGTTGTTCATTATGTGTTTCTGCGTAATCTTTTATCTTCTCGTGTAAGGTTTGTTGATCTTTACTGACAGGAATCGTAAGTTGTTCTGTTGTAGACGGTTTAAAACTTGTTAAGGAGATGAGGAGGCTGCCTAATGTTAAGCAAACTAAAAAGAATAGACGTTTCATATCGTTCTCCCTCTATGAATTTTGCTTTAGGAATGCCCATGTTTGTGCGAAAAATACATATGATAAAAATAAACCAAACTTCAACAAATTCCGTTAAAGTTTGGTCGGGATGATCCTGTGATCGCTTACACTTTTACTTAAGTAGATTGTTCAAAGTTGTGAACTTAAAGATTCTTAACAAGTTGCATACCTTTTGCCGTGATTTCTTTTTGATTCGCTCTCACTCTCTTAATATCCACCTGTATTAAAATCGAAATGATTAACGCGACTGCAAACAACCCGGCAAAAAATAACAGACTGCTTTCGTAACTACCCGTCGTATCTTTCATCCAAGCTGCAAACATCGGACCTGCAATTCCTGCAGCCGACCATGCGGTTAAAATGTATCCATGGATTGCTCCGAGTTGCTTCGTTCCGAATATGTCACCGATGTAAGCAGGGATACAAGCAAATCCTCCGCCGTAACATGTGTAAATGACAGCGAGCATGATTTGGAAAAACAGTGCATTTGTCGTGAAAGGCAATAGAGCAAACAAAATAATCTGGATGGCAAAAAATGTTGTATACGTATGCGGCCTACCAAGATAATCGGAAATAGACGCCCAACCTAATCGACCAGCCCCATTAAAGAGTCCCAACACCCCAACAAGTGCAGCCGCCTGAATCGTTGTCATGCCGATACTTTCGATGGCTAGCGGTTTAGCAGCAGACAAAATGGCAATGCCGCACGTTACGTTAATGAACAACATGAGCCACAAATAATAAAAACGCTTTGTCTTTACAGCTTCGTTTGCTGTGAGCTGTGCTAAATCGGTTTTTGGTTCCACTTTTCCACTCTTAAGTTTTGCATCATATCCTGCTGGCAACCAACCTTCTTCCGGTTTTTCAAGATACAATGAGGAGAGAATCATAATGATAAAATAAGATGCACCGAGAATGTAAAAAGTATTTTGTAGTCCTACAGAAGTAATGAGTGCTTCCATGATCGGACTACTAATTGCCGCGGCAAATCCGAAGCCCATAATAGCTAGTCCCGTTGCAAGTCCGCGTCTATCTGGAAACCACTTTACGAGCGTTGAAACAGGTGCAATATAACCGACCCCTAAGCCGATTCCCCCTAATACACCATAAAAAATATAGAGTAGCGGGAGCGAGCCTGCGCTAACTGCAACACCTGCACCCATGACACCAATCCCAAAACAAATCGCCGCAAACAATCCGGCTTTTCGGGGTCCATACTTCTCCACAAAATGTCCAAGAAATGCTGCAGACAAGCCTAGAAATAGAATTGCTAAGCTGAAGGTCAACTGCACTTGACTTGTGGACCAACCGAATTGTTCAATGAGCGGATTTGTAAAATTACTCCATGCATACACCGATCCGATGGAAATGTGGATCCCGACTGCAGATGCGGCGATCAACCATCTGTTCTTCACTTTTTTACCTTTCAATTGCTAACTCTCCCTTCGGAATGAATCATGTGACATCGTTCGCTCCTGAAGTGTTTGTTTTATGAAAAAATGATACTCTATGAAGTTTGATGTAGAATTCTTGTAGACAGGAGACATAATTCTGTCACATTTCAGACATCGTACCACCAAGAAACTCATTTGTCACGAACAATTTTTAGAGAGTTTTTTATAGTGTGTGAATTCGTTCAGGGTGCGTATACACATTAAATGATTGGCCGCGAATGAAGCCAACTGCTGTAATTCCTAACTCCTCTGCTAGTTGAATTGCAAGTTCAGTCGGTGCGGATTTGGATAAAACAATCTCGCAGCCGATTTTTGCAACTTTCAACAAAATTTCTGAAGAAATGCGGCCGCTGAAGACGATCACTTTGTTACGGACTGAAATTGAATTTTGGATACAATGTCCATAAATCTTATCCAGTGCATTATGTCTTCCAATGTCCATGCGTGTCACCGAAAATCCGTCTGTATCACATAGCGCTGCAATATGCACACCACCTGTTTGATGAAACAAGTCTGCTTGTTCATTTAAAGTTTTCATGAGTTGAAAGCAATGTGCAGGTTGGAGTGTCACTGTTTGTTCAGTCATTTGTTTCGCGGTTAGCGCATCATTAGCGAATACAAATCCTTGTCGACTCATGCCGCAGCAAGAGGTAATATACCGCTTGTTTTGCAGTTGTTCGAAGAAGGGAAAGGTTTTGCTCGTCGTTACATGCACGATGCCAAGAGCTTCATCCACACGAATGTCTTGAATGTCATTGTAATCAATGATGATGCGTTCAGAGGCAAGGAAACCGATGACCATATCCTCAATAAACTCAGGGGTGCAGACGATGGTCAATAATTCTTTGCCATTCAACTTTACTGTAACAGGAAATTCAGTCGCAATCGTGTCTTCTTTCACTTCCCACTGGCCATTTGTAAAGCGCCATATTTGTTGTTTATGTGTCTTTTCCATCGGTTTGCCTCCTTCATTCGATCGTTCTGTCAAATAAAAATACTGAAACGGCAATGTCATCTTCGATTTTAATGTCCGAAAACAGATGGACAAATTTAGCACCTACAACGTCTTCCAAGCCTTCAGGTGGAGACTCCAAATAGACTTCTTGAATCATTTTCGTTCGTGCCATATGGATCATCTCTTTTCCTTCGGTTGTTCGGGCAATGAATTTTTCCGTCGGTGTCAAATTGCCATACAATGTGGAGATGACCATATTGTCGACAAAAATGGTGTGAATGCGATCCGGACCTTTTCCGAATAAATCTTTTCGTAGTTTACGGATGATTGCATTGAAATCATGTACTTGCTTGGACATGAATCGTACTCCTTTTCTAAAATATAGAATACTCACTCAATAAATTGTTAAATGCATTGTATTTTCAAATTATATGGACTATAATACTACTAACGATGATGCTAGAGTACGAACCTGCTGTAGCCTTATCATGTCATTACTTTACATTTGGATCGGTTATTTAGCAAGACCTGCTAGGAGACTCTTCCACCATGACGCAATCCCACCTGCCTATCAGGTGTGTTTTGTCATGGTGGTTTTTATTTTGCAAAGGAGGCGTTAACGTGTTCATTAACATTGATGGCGTCAAGTATCCGTTTACGGAGGGCATGACGATCTTACAAGTAATTAATGCGCTGAAAATCGAACATCCGCAAATTTGTTACTTGCCTGAAGTGGACCCAATCGAAACATGTGACACGTGTATTGTCGAAGTAAACGGAAGCTTGACACGTGCGTGTTCAACAAAAGCTGAACCGGGGATGCACGTGTTGTTAGCATCAACACGAGCGAAAGCTGCACAAACGGAAGCGATGGATCGTATTTTGGAAAATCATTTGTTGTACTGTACGGTGTGCGACAACAACAACGGGAACTGTAAAATACATAACACAGTCGACATGATGGGCATTGAGGAACAGAAGTATCCTTATGAGCCGAAGTGTTCAAAAGACAGTGTGGATTTTACACATCCGTTTTATCGTTACGATCCAAATCAATGCATTGCATGTGGGCAATGTGTAGAGGTTTGTCAAAATTTACAGGTGAATGAAACACTAAGTATGGATTGGGAGAGGGAGCGACCGATCGTACTGTGGGATGGCGGCGCGAAAATCAATGATTCATCCTGCGTAGGGTGCGGTCATTGTGTGACGGTCTGTCCGTGTAATGCCTTAATGGAGAAATCCATGTTAGGAGAAGCCGGTTTCATGACTGGTCTAAAAGACGAAGTGTTGAGTCCGATGATTGAACTTGTCAAAGATGTAGAACCTGGCTATAGCGGTATCATGGCGATATCTGATGCCGAAGCAGCGATGCGTGATACGCGAACAAAGAAAACGAAGACAGTTTGTACGTTCTGTGGTGTCGGTTGTTCATTTGAAGTATGGACGAAAGATCGCAAAATCCTTAAAATACAGCCTGTATCTGAAGCACCTGTTAACGCCATTTCGACGTGTGTGAAAGGGAAATTCGGTTGGGATTTCGTGAACAGCAAAGAGCGGATTACGACACCGTTAATCCGACAAGGCGATTCGTTTGTGGAAGCTACGTGGGAAGAAGCGTTAGATCTAGTAGCTGAACGATTAGGAACCATTCATAAAGAGAATGGCGAAGACAGCATCGGCGTTATTTCTTCGTCAAAGATTACGAATGAAGAGAATTACGTCATTCAAAAACTGGCAAGGCAAGTGTTTAAAACGAATAACGTCGACAACTGTTCACGTTATTGTCAGTCACCCGCAACCGATGGACTTTTCCGGACAGTTGGAATGGGTGGGGATGCCGGTACGATAAAGGATATTGCAAGCGCTGGACTTGTCATCATTATTGGTGCGAATCCTGCAGAAGGTCATCCTGTACTCGCAACTCGTGTGAAACGTGCACATAAATTGCATGGCCAAAAATTGATTGTCGCAGACTTGCGCAAGCACGAAATGGCCGATCGTTCCGATATTTTCATCAGTCCGAAGCAAGGGACTGACCAAGTATGGCTTATGGCTGTAACGAAATACATGATTGACAAAGGCTGGCATGACGCTGCATTCATTCAAGAGAACGTCAATCACTTTGGTGAATTCAAGGAAGTGCTGAAGAAGTACACGCTCGATTTTGCGGAGCATGTAACTGGGGTATCCAAAGAAAAGCTCATCCAAACAGCCGAAATGATTCGCGATGCAGATGGCACGTGCATTTTGTGGGGGATGGGAGTCACGCAAAATACAGGCGGTTCGGATACTTCTGCTGCCATTTCCAACTTGTTACTTGCAACAGGAAACTACCGTAGACCAGGTGCTGGAGCTTATCCGCTTCGAGGGCATAATAATGTGCAAGGTGCTTGTGATATGGGGACGCTGCCAGGATGGTTGCCAGGTTACCAACATGTCACAGACGATACAGCCCGAGCGAAATTTGAGCGTGCATATGGCGTGAAAATTGGGGATCGACCTGGGAAAGATAACATTCAAATGTTGCATGCAGTAGACGAAGGCATTATGAAAGGCATGTACGTCGTCGGGGAGGATATGGCACTTGTGGATTCAAATGCGAATCATGTCCATGATGTGTTATCCAAGTTAGAGTTCTTAGTCGTTCAAGATCTGTTTTTCTCACGGACAGCGCGTTATGCAGATGTTATTTTGCCTGCCGTTCCGTCATTGGAAAAGGACGGAACCTTTACGAATACGGAAAGAAGGGTTCAGCGGTTGTATAAAGCGTTGCCGGAATTAGGGGATGCGAAAGCGGATTGGTGGATCATCCAAGAAGTGGCCAATCGTTTAGGTGCTGACTGGAATTATTCGCATCCAGGAGACATTTTTGCGGAGATGGCAAGTTTGGCGCCGCTTTTCGGCCAAGCGGACTATACAAATCTAGAAGACTGGAACAGCTTTTTCTGGGGAAGCCATGATGGAGCGAGCACGCCACTTTTATATACAGATGGATTCAACTTCCCTGATAAAAAAGCGCGTTTTGCATTGTCCGATTGGGTAGAACCTGTCGTGTATTCCGATGAATTTGACTTGCATATTAACAACGGTAGGCTGTTAGAACATTTCCATGAAGGAAACTTAACGAATAAATCCGCAGGTATTCAAGAAAAAGTACCAGAAATATTCGTTGAAGTGTCACCGCAACTTGCAAAAGAACGAGGTGTCGTCAGTGGATCGATGGTACGACTGATCTCTCCACATGGCGCATTACGATTACCGGCACTCGTTACAGATCGCGTGAAGGACAACGAGTTATTCTTGCCGATGAACTCCGTTGAAAAAGAATCCGCCATTAATTTCTTGACGGGGACAGCAGTAGACCAACGAACGAATACACCCGCTTTCAAACAAGCGAAAGTGAGAATGGAAGTGTTGAAAGAACGAGTGGATAATCCATTGCCTGCAACAAACCACCGAAACAAAAAACGCCATCCGCAAGACGGGGTAGAAGTGGAGCGCAAATGGGCACGACCAGGCTATGCGCATCTTACCGATCACGTGGAGAAAGGGTGAGTTAAATGGCTGCTCCAATTACGAAAATCAAGCGGGTCGAACTGACACCTGAAGAACAGCAACAAGCTAAAATTCAAGAACTACAAGCGGTTATCGCCGAACAACAAGAATCGATGAATAAGATTCTTGAACTGACAGCCGAGTTGGACAAAGCGGGTGTTCTTGATGCGTTAAATGCCATGGTGAAAGCAAAGGATGATATTGCTGGAATCGCGGTGTCACAAGCATCACGCGAACCTGTTACGAATCTATTGAACAATATTATGAACATGACCGGCATTTTAACTGCCATTGACCCTGAAGTGACTGAGAAATTGAAAAAGAGTGTATCAAGAGGAGTGCAAGAAGCGGAGTTATTTGAAGGGAACAATGATAAAGTATCAATCTTTCAGCTAATGACTGCACTTAACGACCCTCACATTAATCGGTCCATTAAATACGGATTGGATTTTCTCAGAGGAATGGGTAAAGGACTGGATGACAACTAATCTCAGTTTTTTATGAAACTATATTACGATCTATTCGTATAACCTAATAGAGTAGTACATATAGTTTCAAAAGAGAGAGGGTATAAAATGGTTACAATTGAACAACAAAATGGAAACGAACAAAAACCGCTTAACATATGGAAATCGGTTTGGCTGCATCCACGGCAAACGGCACGCTATCTTTATGAAAACAAGACAGTCAAGTTTGCACTAATTTTTGCAATGATTTCAGGTGTTTTTAATACGTTAGATCAAGCTTCTGGTAATGATGTCGGAGACTCGATGTCTATAGGTATTATTCTTTTGTTGTCGCTACTATTAGGCCCGATAGGAGGGCTAATATCCTTATACGTCGGTGGCGGTGTTTTCCATCTTCTTTCGAAAATGTTCCGTGGTAGTGGGGATTTTCGTGCAACCATGATGGCGATAACGGTTTCTAACGTCATTCTCATCATGCTGGGTGTCTTGTGGATACCTGATCTGCTCATTATCGGTAACGGGATGTTCATTTCTAATATAGAGTTTTCTGTTTTACAAGCGATATGGCTTATTATTTCGCTCGTCATCACAGCAGTAGTCGCGGTATGGTCAGTAGTGGCTTTAGTAGCTGCGCTTGCAGAATTGCAAGAATTGGCGATCTGGAAAGCAGTTCTTGTCGTCTTGATACCGATTACAGTCATCACGATAATCATAGTATCGATTGCTGCAATGATTCTATTTGCAACTTTCTAATCAAAAAGGAAATAGCCATCCAGCGAAGTATGCGTCCGCTGGATGGCTATTATTTTTGCTTTTTCAGTTTTCGTTGCTCTTCAGCTTTTTGATACGTATCCTTCAGCGCTTCCCGATAATCACCGAGTGTCGCAAACTCGTTAGCAGCCTCAGCCGCCATCTTGTTACGCTTCCGAATCTCGTTGCGCTTCGTTACTTTGCGTTCAACACGATCCATAACTTCACCCCAACTGTCATTTTGCATGTAGTATGGGTTTGTTATTATAAAATATACGTCGGAATAATATGTTGAATGATAATGGGAGTGAAGCAAAGGGATTGCTCCTCGGAAAAACATTTATTATAATAGGAAAGTACTTATGTTGTCTCAGTAGCTCAGGGGATAGAGCAACAGCCTCCTAAGCTGTAGGTCGCAGGTTCGATTCCTGCCTGGGACGTTTCGAAAAAGGTTAGATAGCCCTTTACATCAATGTTTTGATGGGATACGGTGAAAAGTCAAGAATCGAACTCTTGTCATTTATCCCTACTTTAACCCAACGAGAACCTTCTAATCGTATAATTGGAAGGTTTTTTATTTTTGTTTATTGTGCCGGTAAGTACCATACACTCAAAACAAACGCACTAACCATGTCCACTTACTAATCGTTTACTAAATGGGACAAAACCGATATAACGGGATGATGATAAAATACTTTTCATTCTGTTGTTGACAACTTTCCGGTATAGCATCAAAGACAAGAACAATGGTACTATGCTCATTCCCAATAACCCGTTCTAATTCTTTTCGTGGTAGTTGAAAGACTAGCTTTTCCATTATATAGCCGAACCCATTTTGAGGTTGCTCGAACCACCATGCTCTAAAATAATGCGAAATTTCATCCCTTTTCTCCTGAGGTACACTTCCAAAGATGGAATTTATGATTTCATCATATCGACCAATACTATTAAATTGTTTGGACTCTGTGATTATTTGATTCCAAGTATCTGTAATTTTCTTTTTTATCTCTTGGTAAACCTTCTGGTCCACGTTACATTCAATCCCTGGAAATTTCTTTTTTTCAATAATTGCAGCTAAATAGATGAGTAGGTTTAATTCAGTTGAAGAAATGATTGATAAAGTATTTTTTTCATCCATGAAATAACTCTCTTTTCAATATTCTATTCTCAATCAATTGTACCAATTTTTATAGACAGGGAGGGTAATGTTCAGTGGGACCATGTTCTTTATAAAGCTGGATTATTTGAATAAGGAGCTTCTTTAACTCTTGATTCAGAAAAATTACCTTCCTTCAATCCATTTTATTATCTCTATTATATCATATACCGGTATTATTTAGTGAATATTGGGTTAATAGTAGTGTGAAATCCATTTTATTATGTTAGTGAATATAGAAAAACAGGTGCCAGTGCCAGGTTTGAATTCAGTTAATTCACTACAATTGCATTAAAATGAGTGCATAGTGTATCAGTTACTGGGTTTTCATTTGATTACTGTATAATTCATCAAATTAGTTGAATTAACATAGGTGTTTTTTTGTAGGCACAGTCAAATTTTTAAAAAAGGGATTTACACCTTCTTGACGAATAGTGCCAGTGGAGGTGAATTACCATGTAATATGATGTATACCTTAGTTACGGAACCGAGGGAACAGTAAGTCCGACCATTCGAAATGTCGATGAAGTCATGATAACCGAAGATACGTATTTCTTTTATGATAGTGAAGGGGAAATTCTTTTTGCCGCACCAAGAGAGAAAGTAGTGTATATCAAAAAGAAATAAATAGACGCTATCCTTCGGAGGTGCATCGGATGGGTCAAATTCAGTTAATTCACTACAGTATTTAGTTGAGTCCAATTGTGTATCAGTTGCGGGGTTTTCAGTTGATTACAATATAAATATTCCTATTGTTTGAATTAACGTGTATGTTTCTGGCACAGGCACCGTCAAGATTATCCGGTCATACAAGCGATTATTGGGACAGAAGTTTTAATGCAATTACTGTCTATGAAAGTTATCGTATAGTGAAAATGTAAAGTGATGGAGGGAGAGCATGAAGAATAAATTTAACTTAGCGATTATATTCATATTATTAATAGGTGGTATTCTCGTTTTCACCACATATTTTTCATATGCAGAAAACAGTAAATTCTTTAACTTTCCGATACCCAAAAATGTCGAGTTACTCAGTGATAAAGAAGATGTCGCTATGTATAACTGGTCAAAAGCCACAGAAGAGAATGGGATTCCGTTTGTATATGAGATAATAATCAAATTAAAAGGATGGAGCAATGTAGGCAGAGAAGGTGCGTCTACTTCTTATGAAAAAGATGGGCACAGAATTGATTTAATTTCTCAAAAGGACCAGCTAACGTTAATAGCGAAATAATTTATTTGAAACTTCTGACGCAGTAGTTATCGGAAAAGCATAAGTAATGAAAAATGGAAATAAATTCAAACCATACAACCTTTTCACTTTGATAAAAATCTTATCTGTACAGTGTATGATATTAATACGACCCATACAAACAACTTTTGAGACTGTTGCTTTGGTACGGTCTCTGGCAACAAGAACACATACTTGTTTGTGGCTTATTCCTCTAAGTTTAGACTTCCCACCACGCTTACGAGGTTTCCTTTCTGAGATTCCACGTTGACCTTTTTGAAAGTATAGGAAATAGGTCTCGTCAACTTCAACGATACTTTCAAACTGCTTAAAATCCATTCGTGTTAATGAACTTAATAATTTATGTCTCCAATAATATTGAGTAACCCAAGTAACCCCTAGATTTTCAGCAGATTTTCGCAGGGAATAGCCTTTGAACATACAATCAACAAACGTAATCCATACATCACCTTTTCGAGTACGATAAAGAACAGTATTTGTTTATCGGTAAATGTCTTATTACAACACTTACAAGGATAGACTTGGCGACCATTATATTTTCCAAACCTTACAACGTGTTCCGATATACAATGAGGGTATTCAAATCCTTCTTTGAATCGAGGTTCTCTCATTTCATTAATTAGACTACCACCGACAGATGAAGAAGGTTCAACATAGCGTTTAACCCATTGAAACACTCGATCTTCTTCAGTATGTGATAAATTGCCGATATGTTTTGGATAAAATTGTAAATTCATAATTAATTCGACGCTCTGACCAAGCAGAGGACAACAATAATTACAGCATTGCGCTGTGATATTTGTTGTCCTCTTTTTTTACAATAATGAACTTTTAAGTAGTTTGAATGAATGATATAATGGAAATATATTCAATCTCGTTTATGCATAATTACGGAGGGGGAGGCTAAGATGAGGGAATTACCGGAGC